>CAXPZW010000040.1:0-11352 GCA_964221845.1 Luminiphilus sp.
GCTGGGTCGGTACATCCGGTTGGCTTGCTGCAACCGGTCAAAGCGATGGCGCCAACGATGATCAGAGCGCCGAAAAGGAATGAGATGCGTTTCATGACAGTAGCTGAATAAATTTTGCTGGTGCAAAGCTGGCCACACACTTCCAGCAGTTCGTTTTGGTAACGTTAACTGTAATCGGGTCTGATGTTGTGTCTATGTAAACCCCAAAAAATCGACCGGAGCCTCCTCGCAACCCCACACTGTTGTATGGCAGCGCACCCCGCATTCCACCAAGGCTTTCAACGCATTTCAGCGATAATGCACCCACCTCATAATCAACGGTTTTCAACAACATGAACCCTGAATTTGGGGAAAAGCGCGTCCTCTGTACGCACTCCTAACAAACCGTTCGGGGGTGGTTTTCCCGGCGATTTACTTTGAGTTAGGTTCTTGTTAACCCTCCCTTAATCTTGGCTTCACCCGCGGCTAAACGCGGAGTAAAAACGTCCGTGCTCGATGCGGAAATCGCGCAGCATATCGCGGTTGCATTCGACCATTTGGATCCACATGTAGTGGAACACCGCCAAACACCGTATGCGGCATCGCAGATGGATCAACACCGGAATCAACACGTGAAACCTCACCGCCATTTATGGGAAGGCGCACAGAAGGTGCGTCAGTGCAACAAAGGGGTGCGTGTCAGATTTCCCTACGCGCCGAGAATTTCACCGCTCGCGGGGTCCACCATGGGTTCGGGGGTGGGCTCAGCTTCTTGCTGCTCGACCATCACCTCGCTCATGGGACGCAGGCCAGCTTGGCGGGCTTTGTCCTCTTCGGTCTCTTCTGAGAGCGGGAACACGTCCACAATCTTGGTGTAGTTGATCGATGGAATCACAAACCCACTGATGGAACCGCGCATGAACTCAGAGGTCTTCTGGTAGGCATCCATCACGTCGTTGGCGGTCATCAAATAGAAGTGGTTGGAGGCTTTTTCGGTACCGCTTTCCTCGTCGTAGCTCACCAGGGAGACCTTGACTTTGAACCACTTTTCGGCGTCGTCAAAACGGATCACCTCAGTGTAGTTGGCCTTGGCGATGTTCTGGATCATGAACACGCCTTGCACCATTTGCATCATGATGTGGGTGATGCGGGCCTCGGCCTCAGTGTAGGTGTGGGCGTCCAGCACGTAGCTGTCGGTGGCCTTCTCTTCGCGGCCGCTCTCAGTAATCTTGGTGTACTTGACGCGGCAGGTGAACCAGTGTTTTTGCATAGGACTGGCAAATGTACGCAGGCAGGTTGGGGGTTGGAAGGGGTGTTAATGGGGGGTTGAAAAGTGTGGGATTGGGTGCGTAGGAACCGTCCTGCCAGATCAAGCGATCCCCGCACGCGTACCCCCACCCTTGGGGGCCGCCACGTCCCTTGCACAAAGATCGAAGCCTCTGCGCCTTTCTGCTCCTCTTCCCTGCCCTGAGCCCATCCATCGTAAAACATCTTGCTTGACCCGAACGTTAATCGAGCACGGACCTGAACCACCCGTTATGCAAGGAACCAAGATTTTGTGTTTGTGGCTGGGCTGCCTGCTGGTCTGCGTTGCGCCCCTCTCAGCACAAACCGACACCCTCACTGTACTATTTGAAACCGGCGAAGCGCACCTTTCGCCGGAGGCCCAAGCCCAACTCACCTCTTTGGCTGAGCGGCTGGACACCATGTACAAAGCCACCTATTTACTCAAGGGGTATACCGACGACATCGGCTCCAGCGCCAGCAACAAAAAACTCGCGCAAAGCCGCATTGAATCTGTGGGGCGTTGGCTGCTGATTCGCGGGGCCAAAGAAAGCCAGCTGGAAGAAACTTTGGCAATCGGTGAATTGGCGCTGGGCGCCGCCACAGACACCACCGCCGTGCGCCAATCCAACCGGCGGGTGGATGTGATCTACACCTTTGTGGAAGAACCCTCAGAGGTAGACCTGCTCATGGATGCTGCCGAAGCTGGCCAGACTGTCACGCTGCCCAACGTCCTGTTTGTCGGCGGTGAAAGTACCGTCAAACCCGAGTCTTACAGTACCGTGCGTAACCTGCGCGATTACCTGAAGCTGAACCCCTCGGTCAAAGTGCACTTCATCGGGCACATCTGTTGCCAAGACCCCGATGGACCAGACGGGGTGGATTTGGTCACCGGTGAGCACAACCTGAGTGAAGCCCGTGCCAGACGCATCGTGCGCTTTTTGGTGAACCAAGGCATCGACCCTTCGCGGTTGAGCGCCGAAGGCCGTCGATGTTCAGAGCCCACAGGCAACGGGGCGGCGGCTGATCGACGGGTGGAAATCAAGATTCTTCAGAAGTAGCCGCTTTCTCACACAGGTTGGCACATTTTTTTCTGTGGGGATTCCCTGCTGTAAGAATCCCGACCTTGCGGCCACCGATGAAGCAAAAACACGCTATGCGACTCCGCCTGACTGCACTCGTTGCCGCCCTAGGACTCAGCACCGCCCTGGGTGCCCAAACCGACTCCTCCCAAACCCTGCTGTGGAAAATCAGCGGCAACGGGATCCAACCCTCTTACCTCTTTGGCACCATCCACCTGCTGCCCCAAGCCGACTTTGACATGGACGCCAAAACCGTTCAAGCCTTTGAGGACACCGAACAACTCGTGATGGAACTCGACATGGACGACCCCGGCATGCAAGCCGAAATGCTCCAAGGCATGAACATGCGTGGCGACACCACCCTCAAAGACCTGCTCACCGAAGCCGAGTACGCCAAGGTGGAAGCCCTGGTGTTTGAGTCGGTCAAAATGCCGTTGTCGATGATGGACCGCTACAAGCCCATGGTGGTGGCCTCCATGCTCATCCACGATTACATCGAAGGCACCCCGGCAAGCTTTGAAGGCACCTTCACCCAAATGGCGGTGGCCGCCCAAAAGGAGATCCTCGGACTGGAAACCGTCACCGAACAACTCGCGGTGTTTGACTCCATCCCCTACGCCATGCAGGCCCAAGAACTCCTGCACTACACCGAGGACGACCCCGAGATGCGCGCCCTGTTTGGCAAGCTGGTGGAAGCGTACAAAGCCGAGGACATGGAGGCCATCGACGACTACATGGAACAGGAAATCGACGACCCCGCCGAGGTGGAATTCATGCTGCACAACCGCAACCGCAACTGGGTGCCCCGCATGCGCAAACTGGCTGCGGGCAAGTCCACCTTCTTTGCAGTGGGCGCGGGCCACTTGGGCGGCGACGCAGGCATGATTCAACTCCTGCGTGACGCAGGCTACACGGTGACCCCCATCCTGGACTAAACCCCGATTGACACCATTAAAAAAGGCGCCTGCACGGCGCCTTTTTCAGTATTGGGGTTGTTCTTTTTCCTCGTTGCGTTCCACCAAGGACCGCACCACCGATATGACCAGCGAGAGCAGCAGCGCCCACCAGAAGTTCTCGATGTGAAAGCCGTCCACAAACTTGTCGACCAGCAGCAGCATGATGGCGTTGACCGCCAGCAAAAACAGTCCAAGGGTGACAATGGTGATGGGGATGGTCAGGATGATGAAGATGGGTTTGATCACCGCGTTGAAGAACCCGATGAGCACCGCCACCCACAGCAGGGTCCAAATGCTCTCCCCAATTTCTACGCCCGGCAGCAACCAAGCGCCAACGGCCACGGCCAATGCGGTGACCAGTACTTTCAAAATCCAGTTCATGACAATTTGTGTGCTTCAATGTAAATCTGCGACACGTGGGGCATGGCCGCTTGGATCTCTTTCTCGAGCTGTTCCACGGCGGCTTCCACCTGGTCGGAATTGAGGTTGGAGGCAAAGTCCACGTCCACCGCAAGCAGCACTTCAGCAGGGCCTAAGTGCATGGTGCGCAGGTTGCCGATTTTCTCCACTTCGCCGTGCCCATTGAGCACGCGGCTGAGTTGTTCCAAGGTCTTGTCGTTGGCGGATTCTCCCACCAACAAGCCTTTGGTTTCCCGCGCCAAAAACAGCGATACCGAACACAACAACACCCCAATGGCAATCGAGCCGATGCCGTCCCACACCGGGTTGCCGGTCATGTGGCCGATGAAGACGAACACCAGCGCCACCACCAGGCCCAGCATGGCCGCGGTGTCCTCGATCATCACCGCAAAGGTGGCGGCGTCCTTGCTCTTGCGTATGGCCGAAAAGAAGCCCGTGGGCTGGGTACGTCTAAACTCGCGGAAGGCCAAGTAAAAGCTCACACTCTCCACCAGAATACCACCGATCAGTACCCCGTAGTTCCACATGATTTTGGAATCGTCGTAGCCACCTGGATGTTGAATGTGGGAGATCCCCTCATAGATGGCCATGCCTCCACCTACAGCGAAGATGAAAATGGCCACCACAAACGACCAGAAGAACACTTCCTTGCCGTACCCAAAAGGGTGTTTGTGGTCAGGTTCCTGTTGGGAGCGTTTGATGCCGTACAGCAGCAGCCCGCCGTTTCCGGTGTCAATCAAGGAGTGAATGCCTTCGCTGAGCATGCTGGCACTTCCGGTGAAATAGCTCGCCACAAACTTCATGACGGCAATGCAAAAATTGGCACCGATGGCGCCGTAGATGGCAAGTTTTGATCCTCCTGTAGCCATAGTCCTTATTGCGCGCAACGCACGCACCGATTGCTTTCTGGCATCAGCATCAACCGCCCGGTGGGAATGGGTCCTTTGCAACGTGCACAGGTACCAAAGTCGGGCTGGTCGAGTTTGCTTTCAGCCAAGGTGAGTTTGGTTAAAGTAGCCTCCGCTTGACGCAGTGCGGCCTCGTTGACGCTCTTGTTGTTGATGGCGTCCATCCTGCTGACCCGTCCAATCGCATTTTCAGGTGCAATGGGTTTGGTGAGCTCCTTGTAGGCCGCAATTTTCTCCTCCACCTCGGCGCGTTTGTGTGCCAAAGCTTCACGAATCTCGTTGCGTTGCTCGCGGGTTAGCATAGGGGCGAATTTAGGGAAGGCAGGTGAGGTCGGCCCGATCAGCGTACGACCGCTACGGTCCCCTGCAGGTCAATCACCACCGCGTCGCCAGAAATGCGGTGCTCGTACACCACTTGCCAGGCGTACAGTCCGGGGTGCACGTAATGGGCGCCGCCGTCGACATTGCCCAGCCAGCTCTCCCCCACTTCGGTGCTCTCAAAAATCACCGCACCCCAACGATCAAACACGCGGAATACGTACTTGTCTGGAATGCACTCGAGTACGGGGAAAAACGTGTCGTTGGTGCCGTCGTTGTCGGGCGTAAACGCATTGGGCACCCAAGCGTCGCACGTGCAAGGTTTGAAGCCAACATCCGAAGAAGCTTCGGCCGTGCCGCATTCGTTCTCGGCCATGGCCGTGTAGGTACCGCCGCCTTGGAATTGGATCAATTGGCCCATATCGCCGGTGTCCCAACTCACCGGAGTGTCTTCGGGGGTGACGGTGGCAAACAGGCTGCCTACGGTGCCTTCACAGAAAGACGCTGTTGCGGGCACCTCAACGGTCGGCACGGGCAACTCTTCCACCTGCAACCCCACCACGTTGATGCAGCCGGTAAGCTCATCGGTGAGCATCACTTCGTAAACGCCCGCGGTGTTGACCTCCAAGAAGGTGACTCCGTCGCCAAAATCGGTGATCATGTAGGGGACGTCTTGGGTCAAGAGCACCGTTTCGCCGTCGCAAAAGCGGTAAAGGGTGAGCCCGTTCCACTGCGGCAAGTCCATGACCATCACCATGCTCATGGCTTCGGCGGCGCAGGGGCCGTTGGAGACGGTGACTTCGTATAGGCCCGCTTCGCTCACAGTGATGGTGGACGAGGTGGCGCCCGTGCTCCAGTTGTAGGTTTCACCGGGGCCAGGGTCGAGCACGGCTGACTCTCCGTCGCACAGTCCCACGCTGGCGGGCAAGCTGATGGAAGGAACAACAGTCATGTCCACATCCACGCTGAATTCGGCGCTGCAGCCTTCGTCGCTGGTAACTTCAACGGTATAGGTGCCGGTGGCGTCCACTTCCAATTGGCCGTCAACGCTGCCGCCCCAGTCGTAAGTGCAGCCCGTGCAGGAGGCGTCCAAGACGGTGGATTCCCCTTCGCAGAACAGGACTTCGGTTTCCCAAACGTCGGGTTCGGGCAAATCGGCCAGGGTGAGGTTGGCGGCATCGAAGGTTTGGCACCCGTCCAAGGTGGCCACCACTTCTACCCCACCGGGCACGTCGGTTTCAAAGGTTTCTTCGGTGGTGCCGTTGCCCCAGGTTAGGGTGGCGCCGTCGGTCGCGTCGGCGGTAAACACGGCGGATTCTCCGTCGCAAATGGCCTGATCGGGGCCGATGTCCACGCTGACTTCGGTGATGGCAATTTCCACCTCGTCCACTTGCACCTCACCGCAAGCATCGGTGTACTCTACGGTATAGATGGTGGTGGTTTCTGGCGTGAAGACCGGGTCTTGGATGGAAGGATCACTGACGCCGTCTACCGGAGACCACTCGTAGATGCCGTCTTCCGGTCCGTTCACCCCAAGTTGGATGGACTCGCCTTCGCAAAGGGTCACGTCGTCGGGCAGGCCGAGGGTGAACTGGTCCAAGCACACCGTTTGGGTGTTGAACAGGCCACCGGTGCTTCCGGTAAAACCCCAGTACACTTCGGTGGCGCCTGAGAAAATGTCTTCCACCAAATCGATGCTGTGGGTCAGGCGCAGCTCGCAGTCGAAATACACCTCTACCAAGTCCGCATCCGGGTTCCACACCAAACGAAACAGGTGGTCGTTGCCGTCCTCGATGTTGGCGCCTGAAGCCAAAGCCGTTACCGGACCGGCCAAGTTGGTGGCCGAACTGTGCAGTACGCTGCCGTCGGACACCATGGCAATGTGGTCTTGCCAGATGTCGCCAAAGTCGTTGTTCTGGAAGGTGTCAAACTCCACCCCAAACGAAGGGCTGATGCCACCAAACCCCAGTCCGCCTCCAGGCTCGCCCAGCAAGGTGGTGCCCGATGTTTGCATCACAAACACGATCCCATCGGCGCCGTTGGCATCGATGAAACCGAAGTTGAGTTTGAGGTCAATGGTGAAGGGTTCGCTCAAGTCGATGGTTTCCAAGAACCAGACTGCGCCGTTTTGCCATTCGATGGGCAGGGTGACGGTGTAACACTCCTCGTCGTCAGCCACCGCATCGCCCATGGCGTTCGCAGTTTGTGCTGCGGCGCCACAGGCCCACAACCACAGGGCAGTGAAGAGAAGTGTTTTGGGAGATCCCATAGGGTTATTGTCAAAGGTACACTTTTCCACCCCGGAACCCCCACCAATCGTGGACAGGACAGGGTGAATTGTGGAAAGATTTTTTCGCTTCCACCCGAGAAAACCCGGTACCTTCGCGCTCAAATTCAGCGAACATGAAATTCTTCATCGACACCGCCAACCTCGACCAAATCCGTGAAGCTCAGGACCTGGGAGTACTCGACGGGGTGACCACCAACCCCAGCCTGATGGCCAAAGAAGGCATCAGCGGCGAGGAAAATGTGTTGAACCACTACCGCGCCATCTGCGACATCACAGACGGCGACGTTTCGGCAGAAGTGATCTCCACCGATTTCGAAGGCATGATCCGCGAGGGCGAGGCCCTGGCCCAACTGCACGAGAACATCGTGGTGAAGGTTCCCATGATTCGCGACGGCATCAAAGCCATCAGCCACTTCAGCAAGGCCGGCATCAAAACCAACTGCACCTTGGTGTTCTCGCCAGGTCAAGCGCTTTTGGCCGCCAAAGCGGGTGCCTCTTACGTGAGCCCATTCGTAGGCCGCATCGACGACATCTCATCGGACGGCATGCGCCTGATTGAGGAGATCCGCTTGATCTACGACAACTTTGCTTTCGGTACCGAGATCTTGGCTGCGTCTGTGCGCCACACCATGCACATCATCGAGTGCGCATCGGTGGGCGCTGATGTGATCACCGCGCCACTGAGCGCCATCACCGGCCTGCTCAAGCACCCGCTCACCGACATCGGTCTCGAAAAATTCCTGGCCGACCACGCCAAAGCCAACGCCTAAGTGCTGGTCAGCATCCACCCGGACAATCCGGATCCGCGCAAAATGCGCCAGGCCGTTGAGGTCTTGGAGCGCGGCGGGATTGTGATCTACCCTACCGACGGGGTGTACTCCATGGGCTGCAGTTTGGAGCGCTACAAAACCTTCGAAAAGGTGGCGCGCATCCAAGGCAAAAAGCCCGAGAAGGCCAATTTCTCGGTCGTGTTCCACGATCTCGGGCAAATCAGTGCCTATACCAAGCCCATGAACTCTACGGTCTTCAAGGCGCTCAAAAAGGCGCTTCCGGGGCCCTACACGTTCATTCTGGAGGCCAGCGGGCAGGTGCCCAAGATCTTCAAGGCCAAGCGACGCACCATCGGGATCCGCATCCCAGACAACAACATCGCCCGCGAGTTGGTGGAAATGCTGGGCGCGCCGTTGATTGCCTCCTCGGTACACGCCGAAGACGAAATCCTCGAATACATCACCGATCCCGAGCTCATCCACGAGAAGTACGAGCACCAGGTAGACCTGGTCATCGACGGCGGTACGGGCACCTTGGATGCCTCTACAGTGGTGGACTGTTCTGGCGGAGACTTAGAAGTGATTCGCGAAGGCAAAGGCGAAGTCTTCTGGTAGGCGAATCCCCGCCGGTTTTCCACCGATGTTAAAAACTCCAGTTCAAAGTGAATAAAACCCGCGCACTGCGTGGGTTTGCGCGTCATTCGCCCCTGCAAAATCCGTATTTTTGATAGGAAGACGGAAAGGGGAGCAATTCCACGCCAGCCGGGTGTTTCCGGCCGTTTGGGCTCCTTCCCGTCAAAACGCAATTCAGAAGGCGAATTATGAGCGAAGAAAAGAAGCAATATTCCGCAGACAGTATTCAGAGTCTGGAAGGAATGGAGCACGTGCGCATGCGCCCCTCGATGTACATCGGGGATGTGGGCGTGCGCGGTCTGCACCACTTGGTTTACGAGGTGGTCGACAACTCGATTGACGAAGCACTGGCCGGTCACTGTGACCACATACAAGTCTGGATCCACGAGGGCAACAGCATCACCGTTCAAGACAACGGTCGCGGTATCCCGGTGGACCTCCACAAAAAAGAGGGCGTTTCCGCCCTGGAGGTGGTCATGACCAAGATCGGCGCCGGTGGTAAGTTCGACAAGGACAGCTACAAGGTTTCTGGTGGTCTGCACGGGGTGGGTGTGTCGTGTGTGAACGCACTCTCCATCCACTTGAAAGCAGAAGTCCAGCGCGCAGGCAAACACTACGTGCAGGAATACAGCATTGGAAAGGCCCAATACCCGGTCAAAGAAATCGGCACCGCGGAAGGCCGCGGTACCAAAGTGACCTTCAAGCCCGACGAAAGCATTTTTGAGGTACTCGAATACAACTTCGAGACCCTCAGCACCCGCTTGCGCGAGCTAGCCTACCTCAACGCCGGCATCAAGCTGGAAATCACCGACGAGCGTGAGGTGGACGAGGAAGGCAACGTGCTCCACAAGGTCTTCCACAGCGAAAGAGGCTTGGAAGAGTTCGTGCGCTACATCGACGAAACGCGCGATCCCCTCATCGAGGAGGTCATCCACGTGACCGGCGAGCGCAGTGGCATTCCGGTGGAAGTAGCCATGATCTACAACACCACCTACGCCGAGAACATCCACTCGTACGTCAACAACATCAACACCCACGAAGGAGGTACCCACCTTTCGGGCTTCCGCCGTGGACTCACCAACACCCTCAAGAAGTACGCAGAGTCTTCGGGCATGCTGGACAAGCTCAAGTTCGAGATCGCCGGCGACGACTTCCGCGAAGGCCTCACCGCCATCGTATCGGTGAAGATTGCCGAACCGCAGTTTGAGGGTCAAACCAAAACCAAGCTCGGTAACCGCGAGGCCGTCTCCCCTGTGAGCCAGGCCGTGAGCGAAATGCTCGAGAATTACCTCGAAGAGCACCCCAACGACGCAAAGCGCATCGTAGAAAAGGTCATCCTGGCCGCCCAAGCCCGTCACGCCGCCCGCAAGGCACGCGAGATGGTGCAGCGCAAGACCGTGATGAGCGGCTCTGGCCTGCCCGGCAAGCTGGCGGACTGTTCAGAGAAGGATCCCGCGGTGTGCGAGCTCTTCCTGGTCGAGGGGGACTCGGCGGGCGGTACCGCCAAGCAAGGCCGTGATCGAAACTTCCAGGCCATCCTGCCGCTGCGCGGTAAGATCCTGAACGTGGAGAAGGCCATGCACCACAAAATCTTCGAGAACGAGGAAATCAAGAACATCTACACCGCACTCGGGGTCACCGTGGGCACCGAGGAAGACGCCAAGGCGCTCAACATGACCAAGCTGCGTTACCACAAGGTGGTGATCATGTGTGATGCGGATGTCGACGGTTCTCACATCGAGACCCTGATCCTGACCTTCTTCTTCCGTCACATGAAGGAGATGCTGGAGAACGGATACATCTACATCGCCACCCCACCGCTTTACTTGGTGAAAAAAGGCAGCAAGCAACGCTATGCTTGGGACGACGACCAACGCGACCAATACATTGCAGAAATGCGTGGTGCGGGCTCGGATTCCAGCGTAGGGGTGCAGCGTTACAAGGGTCTGGGTGAGATGAACGCAGAGCAACTTTGGGACACCACCATGAACCCCGAGTTCCGCACCCTGCGCCGCGTGACCATCGAAAATGCCGCCGAGTGCGACCACATCTTCTCCATGCTCATGGGAGACGACGTACCGCCCCGCCGCGCGTTCATCGAGGCCAACGCCAAGTACGCCAACATCGACGCTTAAGACAAAACAGCTTTGTTTTCAATGCAAAAAGGGCCGCATATGCGGCCCTTTTTATTTCCAGGAAGTTCCGCCTAGGCGTGGTTCAGGCGGAAGGTCTTAGAGGCCTTCTCCATGGCAAAGGTGCCCTTGTGCTCTTCGCGCTTGAGGAAGTACTGGATCTCGCCAAGCACATCGTGCTGGCGCTCGGTGATCTCAGCGCTGAGGTGAATCTTGGCCGAGGCGATGCCCGCACCCAACACCGCCGGTTCGATGGGCCCTGCAAAGGTCATGGTGCCGCCACAGTTCTCCACTTTGCGGCGCATTTCCGCGTTGGGGAACACCAGGGCGCCGCCTGCAGCGGCAAATCCCTTGGCGAGTGAGGTGGTAAAATACAGGCGCTCGTGGAACGGGTACTTGTCCAGCACGTAGCCCTTGCCGTGTTGTCCGGCCCGGCCCAGCCCATGCCGTGGGCGTAGTCCACCTAGAAGTGGAACTTCTCGTACGCGTTGAGCAAGCGGTAAATCTCACCCAGCGGCGCAATGTCCCCGTGCATGGAGTAGATGCCGTCGACCAAGTACCACACCTTGTCGTGCGTTTT
>CAXPZW010000041.1:0-50913 GCA_964221845.1 Luminiphilus sp.
CCGAGATGGTGGCGGTGCCGTCAGGGTACTCTACAAAGTTCACATTGGTAGTGGTGTAGTAGTCGTCGTCGCCAGGGAAAGCCTGGAGCCACAGTGACCAATCGGTCTCGTAGAATGGAGACTCACCAGTGTAGCCTACACAGTCAGCGATTGAACCTTCAGCAGGCTCCTCACCAAGGATTTCCTCGGTGTAGATCACTTCTACTTCGTTGCAGTTGTCCATGGCTGAGATCTCAGCAGGAGCAGGTACTTCAGCTTCGCAGTCGATCACCAGGTCTTCTGGCGTGTCGCTCAGTTCAGGAGCGGTCACGTCGTTCACGGTGATGGTGTAGCTCAGTTCAGCGGTGTTGCCACAAGCGTCGGTAGCGATGTAAGTCACTACGGTTACGCCGTTGCCACAATCGTCTTGCTCGAGTACTTCAGATGACATGCTTACAGTCGCCTCGCTACAGTTGTCGGTAGCGGTGAGTTCTGGCATAGCAGGTACTTCGTCAGCACACTCTACGTTCACGTCTTCTACGCTGCCGTCGAATGAAGGAGCAGTAGCGTCGTAGATGTAGTAGAAGCTCTGAGCTTCAGCTGCGTTGCCGCAAGCGTCGGTAGCAGTCCAAGTACGTACGATGGTGTACTCGTTGGCACATTGACCGGCTTCGGTCATGTCAGCGAACGTGATGGTCACATCGCCGCAGTTGTCAGCCGCAGTAGCCTCGCCGTACTCAACAGTCTCGTCGCACTCAAACTCGTTGCCAGACGGCACGTTGGTGAACTCAGGAGCAGTGGTGTCTACCACGGTGATGGTTTGCATCAATGAAGTAGTGTTGCCACAGTCGTCGCTCACAGTGTAGGTACGCTCGATGGTGTAGTTGTTCGGGCAGTCGCCTTCAACAACAACCTCGGTCACAGTCTCGGTGAGGTCTTCGTCGCAGATGTCCGAAGCTTCCCAAGCCGCAGCAGGTACTTCTTGGTCACACTCGATGGTCACGTCAGCAGCTACTTCCAGCGCAGGAGCAGTGGTGTCTACGATGGTGATGGTCTGCGAAGCAGAAGCCATGTTGTCGCAGTGGTCAACTACGCTCCAGGTGCGTACGATGCTGTAGAGACACTCGTTCATCACGATCTCCTCAGCGAAGAGCACTTCCAGCTCGTCGTCGCAGTTGTCTGAAGCAGACACCTCTGCAGGAGCAGGGATCTCGTCACCGCACTCGATGGTAGCGTCGGCAGGAACACCGGCCAGTTCAGGAGCTACTTCGTCGGTCAGGTTGATCACTTGAACGAATTCTGAGCTGTTGCCGCAGTCGTCCGTAGCAGTGTAGGTACGGATCACGTTGCCCGCGCAACCACCCGATACTGATTCATCGGAGTAAACGATGTCTACTGCTGGTGAACAGTTGTCGGTCGCAGAAACCAAGATTGAGTTGTCGATTTGGTCGCATGGCATTTCAAGGAAAGCCTCGCCTTCGATCACTGGAGCAGTGGTGTCCTGTACAGTGATGATTTGAGTAGCCGAAGTGTTGTTGCCACAAGCGTCGGTCACAGAGTAGGTACGCTCGATGGTGTAGTTGTTCGGGCAGTCGCCTTCTACAGTTACTTCGGTGACCTCTTCGCTGATCTCAGAGCAGTTGTCTGAAGCAGTCCAAGCCGCAGCAGGTACTTCTTGGTCACACTCAATGGTTACGTCAGCCGCGATCTCCAGTTCGGGAGCAGTGGTGTCCAGTACAGTGATGTTCTGTACCGCTGAAGCAGCGTTGCCACAAGCGTCGGTTACAGTGTAAGTACGAACCAAAGTGTAAGCCACTGGGCAGTCACCTGGGATCACTTCTTCTGAAATGACTTCAGAAGCGATCTCTGAACAGTCGTCTGCAGCAGTCCAATCAGCTGCAGGTACTTCCTGGTCACACTCGATGGTCACGTCAGCAGCTACTTCGAGAGCAGGTGCGGTGGTGTCCTCAACGGTGATCTCCTGCATGTATACGGCTTGGTTGCCGCAGTTGTCAAACGCTCGGAAAACACGCTGGATGGTGTAGTTGCTAGGACAGTCACCAGGAACAATTTCCTCGGTCAACTCAACCTCTACCTCATCGTCGCAGTTGTCTTCTGCCATCGGCATTTCAACCGCAGGGAGTTCATCTGAACATTCAACAGTCACGTTCTCAGGGAGTGTTTCAGCAACCCAAGTTGGAGCCACGTTGTCAGTCAGGTTGATCACTTGTACGAATTCTGAGCTGTTGCCGCAGTTGTCGGTGGCAGTGTAGGTGCGAATGACATTGCCCGCACAACCGCCGGACACGGTTTCATCGGCATAGGTGAATGCTACTTCTTGATCACAGATATCACTGGCCGAGGCAAAGAACTCACCTGAGATCATGTCGCATGGCATTTCAAGGAAAGCCTCGCCTTCGATCACGGGTGCGGTGGTATCTTCAATGGTGAAGGTGCGAACCAGGGTACTGGTGTTTCCACAGGCATCGATGGCTGTGAAAGTCACGGTAGTGCTGCCATTGGCACCACAACCTTCCTCATAAACAACCTCATCTTGGCATCCAACGTAACCGGCATAGCCGTCGTAGATTGTACCAAAGCGGAAGCAACGGTTGAAGGCACGCAACGCAACGCGACATTGTTGCGGAGTGTAAGCACTGCTGCATCCGCCCAGAACCTGGTCAGAGATGGCAATGATCTCACCGATGGTAACGCCTGCAAACGGGCCGCTCAATGGGGTCAATGACGCCAGGCTTACCTCAGATGCTGAGTAGTCCGGGAAGGCGCCATCAAAACCAACATTCAACTTGGCAGTCAACAGGTGGCTTACCAGCGCATTGTCAAAACAAGATGGATCAACTGAATCCACAGTCGGATCTTCAGCAGACATGGTCAGCACCAAGTCTTGCGCAGAACCCGTACAGGGCAGATATACGTCTACCGCATCGGCTGAGGTGAAGGTCAAGAAGAAACCAGACTCTTCGCAACCGGTGATGATGCCTTCAGGGAAGACAGTATCGAAGTTCTCATCCATCAAAACAGAAGCTTCGGTGTCGTTTTCGCTTCCGAAATCACCTTGCTTGTATGTGGTGAACTCACCAATTTCAATGGTGCAATCCTCGTAGTTGTTTACCCAATTCACCTCGCCACAATTATCGGTAGCAGAGGCCCCACTGTTGGCTTCCAACCAAGCATTAAAGGCTTCTTCATTGCCTTGGCCGTCGCATTCAACCACTTGATCTTCTCCGCCGTCAATGACTGGAGCAGTGGTGTCCACAACGTTGATGGTCTGTACAGCGGTAGCGCTGTTGCCACAGTCATCGGTAGCAGTAAAAGTACGGGTGATGATCGCAGCGTTGGCACACTCGCCGTCCGTGACAACATCATCGAACGTTACTTCTACAGTACCGCAGTTGTCCTCGGCCTCAGCGTTGAAGGCTGGGATTTCCGCGTCGCACTCGTAAGTGGCGTCAGCAGGAACTGAGGTAAACTCAGGAGCGGTGGTGTCAACAACAGTGATGGTCTGTGATTGAACGGTGGCGTTGCCACAGTTGTCGGTAGCAGTCCAGGTGCGAACCAGGGTGTAGTTGCCCAAGCAGTCACCAGCGATGAACTCCTCGCCGTTGTATTCAACCGAAGCCTCCGTACAGTTGTCCTCGGCGTCAACCATCTCAGATACGCTAGGTACGTTGTCGCACTCAGCGGTAACGTCAGCTGGGAAGGCGCTGAATTCAGGCGCTACTTCGTCGGTCAGGTTGATCACTTGGGTGAACTCGGTGCTGTTGCCACAGTCATCGGTAGCAGTGTAGGTACGGATCACGTTGCCCACGCAGCCACCTGAAACATTGTTGTCGGTGAAGGTGATTTCTACTTCCTCGTCGCAGTTGTCGGTAGCGGTTACGAACAGCTCATCTGAGATCATGTCGCAAGGCATTTCAAGGAAAGCCTCGCCGTCTACGACAGGAGCAGTGGTGTCTTCTACAGAGATCAGTTGGTCAACAGAAGCGCTGTTGCCACACTCATCGGTAGCAGTGAAGGTGCGTACAAAGCTGTAAGCCTGTGGGCAGTCGCCAGCGATGATCTCGCCGTCTGCCATGGTTACGGTCACCTCGCCACAGTTGTCAGCAGCGGTAGCCTCCATCACAGCGATGTCCTCGTCGCACTCGTAAGTAGCGTCGGCAGGAACCGAAGTGAATTCAGGAGCAGTGGTGTCTACTACGTAGATGTTCTGTACGTACATGGTCTCGTTGCCGCAGTTGTCAAAGCCGCGGAAGATGCGCATCAGGGTGTACTCCTGTGGGCAGTCGCCTGCTTGCATTTCCTCGGTAACTTCTACGTCTACCTCGCCGTCACAGTTGTCCTCAGCGATAGGCATCTCCACAGCTGGGAGCTCCTCGTCGCATTCTACAGTGATGTCAGCAGGTACTTCAACGAATACAGGATCAGTGGTGTCTTGAACAGTCATGGTCACTTGTACCATGCTCTCGTTCTCGCAGTAGTCAACAGCAACCCAAGTACGGATCACGGTGTAGCTGTCTTCACACTCACCAGGAACAACTTCCTCAGCGTAGGTCAGTTCAACTTCGCCTTCGCAGTTGTCTTCAGCGGTCACGTCGCCTGAACCGAACAGAGTGCCGTCATCAGCGCCTACTTCGTCGCACTCTACAGTAGCGTCAGCAGGAACGTTCAGAATCTCAGGAGCAGTGGTATCGGTAATGGTGATGTACTGCTCTACTTCGGTCATGTTGCCACACTCGTCGGTTGCTTGGTAGGTGCGAATCAGTACGCCGAGGCAACCCCCTGAGAGCAGCTCCTCTTCGATGATCTCTACGGTTACCTCGCCACAGTTGTCGTTGGCTTCCAAGGTGTAGTCCTCCACCTCTTCGCAAGGAACAGTGGTGTAGTACTCGTAATCCGCGAACACAGGGGCGGTAGTGTCGATGATGTTGAGCACCTGCTGGGCAGTCTCGCTATTGCCGCAGTTGTCGGTTGCGGTGTAGGTGCGGATCATGGTGTATTCCTGCGGACAGTCGCCTTCGATGATTTCTTCTGTAACGTCGATGGTCACCTCGTCGTCGCAGTTGTCAGTCGCGGTAGCGAAAGGAGCGGGAAGCTCTTGGTCGCATTCTACCGTTACGTCAGCAGCAACTTCGTTGAATTCTGGATCGGTGGTGTCCACTACAGTAATGGTCCAAATCATGTTTGTTTGGTTGCCACACAGGTCAGTGGCCGACCAAGCATATTCGATCACGCTGCTGTCCGCGCAATCACCAGGGGTTTCTGTCATGAAAGGCCCTACGATTTCAACGTCACCCTCACAGTTATCTTCAGCTTCTACAGCTGGGATTTCGTAAGTCTCGTCACACTCAATGGTAATGTCTTCCGGGAATACCGTGAATTCTGGAGCGACATTGTCGTTGACGGTGATGATTTGAGACACCATGTTGACATTGCCACAATCGTCCTGAGCGCGGTAGAGGTAGGTAAACTCAGTATTGTGCGGACAGTCAGTTTCGTTGTTGGGCTCACATTCAGCATCAACATTCACGTCTCCGTAGCCCTCTACTTGAGTACCGTTCACAAAACCTTGGTAGGTAAACCATCCGGAGAATCCGTGATTGCAGTTTTTGTTGTTTGCACCTTCACCAAGCTGGAAGCCGAAGAAGTAATCGGCAGGCATGTGGTAGAAGTAGAGCTCGGCTCCGGCGAGATCGCCAGCGCCCATGGCAGATGAAAATCCATCGGCGAGCGTGTAGTAGGTCCAATCTTCGTACAACGCATCAGGGGTCGCACAGTTCAGGTCATCCTTGTATGAACGGCCCAATGCAGACCAGGTGTTCCAATCAGACTTGTTGTCAAACCACAGGTCAAGCTCAAAAATTTCGTTTGCATTGTCTTCGTTGACGAGCGTACCGAACAGACGAGCGGTGCCATCATTGTATTGCTCGAACGAGCCGCCATTCGCATCAAAGACGAAGTTGGCGTTGGTGATGAAGCCATCTTGGCTCAAGGTAGGCAGCCACAAGGACCAGTCGTCACCGGGGCCAATCGCTTCCGACAAAGCGCAGATGTCGGTCACGTTTCCGTTGTTGCTCTCGAAGATCTCAACGTCAACGTTGGCATCCATGCACGCATCGTATGCCGTAAGCATCTCTGGTGAAGGTACTTCTTCAAGACAGATCACAGTTTGATCCGCAACTTCACTATCGAACTCAGGAGCAACATCGTCAAACAAGGTGATGTGTTGCTGGCACTGGAACAGGGCCTCGCCGCCTGAAGAGAAACGTGTAAATGTGCGCTCAACAACAACGTTGCAGTCGCTGCCAGCTGGTCCATCAACAAAGCTGTCTTCGTACTCAAAGTAGCCTCCAGCGCATGGGTCGTAGTTGCACGCGAATGGAATCGACTGTACAGTAGGGAAGCCAAGTACGGCAGGGGAGTAATCCGAGTTGCACGCCACAGTGGCGTCCGCAGGACATTCATCCAAACCGCATGAAACGGTCTCGCAGGCCATGCTGAATTCGAAGATTCCGTCATTGCCATTCCAACCGGAGATGGCGATGTAGTAGTCTACGCCCAAATCCGAGATCCACTGGACATACGATTGGGTGCCTTCTGGATCACATGAGGTGTAGGTATCTGATGGGTTTTCTTCCCAAGTACCACTGTCATCGTTTCCAGCGAAACAAGTCAAGCTTCCGCAACTTCCGGTGTAAACGTTGATGTAAGTGTCGTAGTCAGTGTCGGGAGAGCAGGTGGTAATCTCAATGGCTCCGCCGGTACCCTGTACGATGAACCATACCTCTGGGGCTTGTTGGCCTTCGTTGTCGCCGGCGCAATCCTCCAAACCTGGTGTTGCAGTTGCACAGCTGGTCAAACCGTCAAAAACGCCTCCGCACAGGATAGGCGTGGCGTTTGAACAATCGTTGTTGGCTACAGGCAGGCAATCTCCGTTGCAGTCGTAGCCAAAATCAGGGTAAGTGCATGAAGCGTCCGCACATCCTGCGGTTGCGTCGTAGTTGCAAGCCTCGGTGTCAATACAACCTGGATATTCGCATGAGCCGTCATTGCAAGTGGCATCTGCGTCATAGTTGCACGCACCAAGATCGGTGCAGCCGTCAGGCAAAATGCACGAGCCGTCATCGGTGTTAGCCGAGGCATCGTAGTTGCAGGCAGCGGCATCTGTGCAGCCCTCAACAGCAAGGCCATCGCAGCAGCAAACATCTACGAAAGCAGCAGCAGCGGTAGTGGCAAAGTAGCCCAAGTCTACAGCGGTTGCGGAGTTTACATTCGCACCGGTGCAATCATCACAGAAACGAACGATGTCACAATCAGTTACTGTTCCGCCTGTGTAGCTTCCATCAACAAAAATGTTGGCGTCGCAACCTTCGAGAAAAATGCTTGCTCCGGTTACCAGAGTCAAAGATCCTTCAACAGTGAACGTCGAATTGTCAGCGATAAGAATCTGACCACCAGCCAAAACGTTGATGGAGCCTACTGCGGCCGTCACATCTCCATTGATGCACAATACCTCGCCATCATTGATGTTGAGGTTTGAGGGGAAATCAGCAGTGGAATAGCTGTAGGTGCATGTTGCAGGGAGCTCGTCGCATTGCGCGTGTGCACCAGAGGTGATCAACACAAGAGCGAGCACGGCTAGCGTGGCCTTCAGCCAATTGTTGGCTTGAGCGCAATCCATGGTTTTGAGAAACGTAGAATTGAACATAGAATTAGGTTAGTTAAACATTGGTCCTCAGGGGTGCAGGCATCACTCATTCGCCCTTTGGACACGCATCTAGTTATTTGTGTAAGTCCCCGATGTCAGATATCGGATAGATGCGTTTGTTCTCAGAAGAGATGTGATAAAGATACGACCATCCTTTCGATGAATCCAAAAAAATCTTCGATAAACGTAATATTAAGCCGATGAATGCCGTTATAAGCCCGATGAAAAAAGATGGAGCCTAAATCAGGTAATCCCCGTTATTTGTGCCATGCAGCCAGAAATCCTTCGCAATTTGTTGCCCGCCATCCCGGGACGAAAAAATCCAGCCGATCAGGCCGAAATGGTGACCCAATTGCTATACGGAGAAGGATTTGAAGTGCTCGAGCGTCAAGAAAAATGGGTGCATGTTCGCACCCAAAACGACCAGTATGAGTGCTGGTTGGACCACCGACAAGTGGCCGAATCGGGCCCGTGGGAAGAGGCGCCACATGTCTTGATTGCCCCGGCTGCAGCGCCTCCATTGATGCAAGTTCCACTGATTTACGCCGGCTCACGCTTGACCGACGCAGAGATGGAATCCCTCCACGACCAGCAGTTGTTGCCCATTCGTTATTGGGCCGAACAGTGGTTGGGCGCACCTTATTTATGGGGAGGACGCACCATTGCAGGGGTAGACTGCTCTGGGTTTGTGCAAGTGGCCTACGGCGTGCGTGGTGTATCGCTGCCCCGCGACGCGTATCAGCAAGCCGAAATGGGGGAGTTGGTCTCCTTTGTAGATGCCTGCGAAAACGGCGACCTCGCGTTTTTCGACAACGCAGAAGGGCGCATCACACATGTAGGGCTGGTGATCAAAGCGTCAACCGGCATGCGCATCATCCACGCCAGCGGCAAAGTGCGCTGGGATATGCTGGACCATCAGGGCATCTTCGACGAAGACGCTCAGCAGTACACCCACAAGCTGCGCACCATTCGCCGGATTACTGCCCAATAACCATTTGGTGGCTTTGGTCAAAGCCAGGGTAGTGCAGGCGGTAATGGTAAAGGCCCGAAGGCAAATCATCCACATTGAACGTATGACGGTGGTACCCAGGCGCCAAGTGCGTCTCGGTCAACAGCGAACGCACCAGACGTCCATTGTTGTCCATCAAATCCAAGGAAACGGTACGCGAACTCACCAAGCTGAACCCAACGGTCACCTCTGTTGAGGAAGGGTTGGGGTAGGACGGGAAGAGTTCGTCTTCGGGGTAGACCATGTGCAGTTGGTCGTCGGCCACAGCCAGCGAAATGTCTTCGTCGCCTTCTTGGTAAGGGATGATGGAGAAGTAGCACAGGAACATCTCGTCTTGGGTGCCCTCACCCCACCAGCTCCACTGCGGAGGATCGCTGGGGTTAAACGGGTTGTCTGAGGTGTTGTCGTAGGTGCCGAATGCATGGATGTTGTAACCCCCAGGAATGTGCAGCAGGTTGGGGTAGGTGTAGAAGCCTTGCCAGTTGAAGTCCCATTCGGGAATGTCGATCAGTGGAATGGTGTCGGTTTCATCTGGGCTCACCGCAAACACTTCCCAGCTTTTGCCCAGCAAATGGCAGTGCGGGGCAATGCCAATCACAGACACGTCAAACGGGGTTTGAAAAATGCCGTGGAAGGTGGTGATCTCGTTTGGTGGAATCAGGAACGGCTCGTCCAAATCCTGCGGAGAAACCGGGAACGTATATACATAGCGTTGCACGGGATCGTCGGCAAAGAAGATGTTGATGCTGGTTTGGTCGTACTCATCTACTGGGTACGGACCGTAGTGCATCTGCAACAGGATCTTAGAGTCGGCCCACAGGCGGTTGCCAATGGTGGGCGGGTAAACTTGCGGTTGCATGCCTGGCACCCACGCGCCCCAGAAGCCGATGGTGGGGTCAAAGCCAAAGCCGCCGAACTCTTCGTACCCGTAGTCGGGGTCTGAGTTGTCCAGAATGTTGGCGGTGTTAGTGGTGTCCACCGCCAAGATGGCGTGGTGGCAAATGTTCTTGTTGTCGGGACGCACCTCAATGGCTGAGATGTCCACGTCTTCGGTCAGGCCGGTTTCCAAGACAAAGACCTGGTACTGGTCGGTGTTGTCGCCTTCGTGGAGGTAAGCCTCTTCCATGGTGAGCACCAGGTCTGGTTCGCCCACTTGCGAACCTTCGGGGAAAGTGGGGACGGGTGGTTCCAACGCAGGGTCCCCTTGCGGCATGCCGTCGTTGTACCAGTCTGAGATCAGGGTGATCTCTTCATCGGTCAGCACGTTTTCGTCCTTGAAGTGCACGTACTCTGGGTTGGGCGACCACGGTGGCATGTACTTGATGGCCGTCACGTATTCGATCATGCCGCCGTAGGCTGTGGCCTCCTCATACGAAGTGATGGGGAAAGGGCCGATTTCACCTTCGCGGTGGCAGCTGGTGCAGTGGTCGTAGAGGATGGGGGCGATGTCTTCGCTCCAGGTCACGTCCTGTGCCGAGAGGGCGGTGGAGAGGGCCACTGCGGCGGAAAGGAGAGCAATGCGTTTCATGGATTCTTGGGGCGTTCAATGATGCAGCCGATGGCAGGCGCAGCCGGGGTGTTGACCGGCTTGCCCGAAGTTACGGCTTTCAGGGCGTCTTTCAGTTCAGATGAGGTGGTGCGCGTACGGCGTTTGCCCACGCGTACGTAGCTGTTGTCGATGCGGCCTTGGTAGCGCACAACGCCTTTGATGTCGACCAAAACCACTTCGGGGGTGACCGTAGCGCCGTACTTGGAGGTCAAGTCCTCGGTGTCCGGATGCAGGGGGAAGGGGATGTCGAACTCCTGGTCAAAGGCGGCGATTTCCTCAGGGGTGCTGTGTGCGTTGGGGAAAACCCCTTCAAAGTGCACGCCCTTGCCTTCGAAGTCAGCGTGGAGCTGTTTGAGGGCTGGGGTGTAGTACTTGCAAATGTTGCAGCGCTGGGCCATGAAAATGTACACGGTAAAGTCGGCCTGGTGTTCCAAGGGTCGGGGAGTGGTGGCCGAAGAAAAGGCCAACACAGCAAGCACAGCTAGCACGAGAAATCGCATGTGGACAAGATACGTCATTCCCCTAGCAGACCGAGTTGGCCTCGACAAGGTTTAACTCAAAATTCAGCGTTTCTTTGAGGCGTCATGCCGCTAGCCCTTCGTCCGTTGCGCCACCTGTTGGCCGCCTTGCGCGTCCAACGCCGCTGGAACCAGGAACACCTGGAGCCGGTGCTGCAGCCGTACCGCAGGCAGGGTGATGTGGTCGATTGGCAGAAAATTACGGGCTACTATGCGTTGGCGGTCCCTGCGGCGATTGGGGAGGCGTTTGCCTTGCTGAGGAGTGCGCCTCTGACCGAACAGGAACGCGCCGCCATGGCCTTTTTGGGAGCCCTCTCACCGGTGCTCGATGATTTGTACGATCGCCAGCACCTGACCACCGAGGCCATCGAAACTTTGGTGCACCACCACCACGCCGCATCTGCCACCACGCCCGCTGAAGCCTTATTTTGCGAATTGGCCTCACAGGCCCTCCAACAGTTTGGACCCGTAGCACGCGCAGGTTTTGACGCGGTCAAGCGCCAAGTCCTGGGTGCCCAGGCCGAGAGCCGCAAGCAGCAACTGGTGGAAACGCTCCGGGAGGACCTGCTCGACATTTCCTTAAAAAAGGGCGGTCACGCTTTTGCGCTCTATGCGCTCCCTCTGCGCACGGCAAAAGACCCGCACACACCGTTGGCTTATGCCCTTGGAGCGGCCATGCAAGTCGAGAACGATTTGTTTGACCTCTGGAAAGACCGGCAAGAAGGCGTGCGCACCGCCTGCACCGAAGCCACAGCGGTCCACCAATTGCGCACCATGTATGCCGAGGCTTGTGAACAGGTCGCTCGTACGCTGGCTGAACATCCCGCCGGACCCCGTCAAAAAGCGGCGTTTGCCTACCACATCAATCTGGTGCTCGCCCGCGGATTGGTTTGCCTGGATGTACTGGATCGCCGAGCGCGCAACCACTCGCCCTTCAATGCGCATGCCTGGCCGCGCGAATCCCTGGTGGTAGACCTCGACACCGCCGCTGCCAAATGGCGCACCCTGCGTTACGCGTCTCGCCAACTTCCTGTTCACCCATGACCGACCTGACACCCCAGAACCTTGCTGCTGCCGTTCGCGCTTTCTACGCCCAAGCGGTCCCCGACCCGGTCATCGGACACCTCTTGCACTTCCACTTGGACTTCTCAGGGTCGTTCGTAACCACGTGAATACCTCACGGCCAATCCGATGCGATCCGGATGGACGTTCCACTATTTTGCGGTTATGCAATTGGAAACTCTGGACTGGCTGATCATTGCAGCCTTCTTTTTGGTGTCGCTGGCCATTGGGCTGTGGACCTCGCGGAGTGCGGGGAAGAGTGCGGCGGATTTTTTCCTGAGCGGGCGGAACATGCCTTGGTGGCTGTTGGGCGTGAGTATGGTGGCCACCACCTTCAGCGCCGATACGCCCAACCTGGTGACCGATTTGGTGCGGGGCAACGGTGTGGCGGCCAACTGGGCGTGGTGGGCATTTTTGCTCACCGGTATGCTGACCGTGTTTGTCTACGCCCGCTTGTGGCGAAGGGCCGGGGTGCTCACCGACCTGGAGTTTTACGAATTACGCTATGCCGGCAAGCCTGCAGCCTTTTTGCGGGGCTTCCGAGCGGTGTACTTGGGGGTGTTTTTCAATGTGGTGATCATGGCCACCGTGTGTGTGGCGGGCATCAAAATGGGGGAGGTGCTGCTGGGCATTGAGCCTGTGCAAATGCTGCTGCTGACCGGTATAGTCACCGTTATCTACTCCTCGCTTGGCGGACTCAAGGGCGTGATCTTTACCGACTTCGTGCAGTTTGTGCTGGCCATGATCGGTTCTGTGGCGGCGGCGATGTACATCATTGACCTGCCCGAGGTGGGCTCGGTGACCGCGCTGTTGCATCACCCCGAGGTGGAGGGCTACACCCGATTCTTTCCCGATTTCTCGGATACCGATGCGCTGCTGACCCTGCTGGTGTTGCCGCTGGCGGTCCAGTGGTGGAGCGTGTGGTACCCTGGTGCAGAGCCGGGTGGAGGAGGCTACGTGGCCCAACGCATGTTGTCGGCCAAGGACGAGAACCACGCGCTGGGGGCAACGCTGTTTTTCAACGTGGCGCACTACGCGCTGCGCCCGTGGCCGTGGTTGTTGATTGCACTGGCATCACTCGTATTCTTCCCCAAAACCACCGATTTGAGCGATCAAGCATCTTATGCGGCGGACTTGCCTGCAGTACTGGAGCAGTATGATACGCCGGGCATTGCTCACGAAAACCTGGTGACCTGTCTGGCCATTGCTTCCGAAGAAGGCAACGTGCAGGCCACCGCTGACCTGGCGGTGGTGCAGGCCAATCCCGACGGTTTGGAGGTGCGCTCCTGGGCACTGATCCAAATGGAGAAAAACCTTAAAAGCGGCATGCTCAAGCCAGCCGAACAGCAGAGCTCCGTGCTGGGCAACCGCGAACTGATCCGCATGTTTATGGCCAAGCCTACGGTGTCCATGGACAAGTTGGGCCACGATTTGGGCTATCCGCTGATGCTGGGGCATTTGCCTGCGGGCTTGCTCGGATTGGTGATTGCCTCCTTGATTGCGGCACTGATGAGTACCCTGAGCACTCATTTGAATTGGGGCGCTTCCTATGTGGTGAACGATGTATACCTACGTTTTGTACGTCCCCAGGCTTCAGACAAGCAGCAAGTCAACATGGGCCGCGTAACCACTGTGACCTTGATGGTATTGGCCGGACTCTTAGCCACGGTGATTGAGACCGCTGGAGACGGCTTCCAATTGCTCTTGCAGATTGGTGCAGGCACCGGACTGATCTTCATCCTGCGATGGTTCTGGTGGCGCATCAACGCCTACACCGAGATTGCGGGAATGATCATTTCGTTCTTGGTGGCCTTGGTGTTCCACTTCAACGACTTTGGATTGGGGGCTGGAGAACGCTTGGTTGCTGGAGTTGTGGTCACTACCATCGGTTGGATCGCAGTCACCTTTGCAACAGCTCCTGTGCCTGCCGAAACCCTCAAGGCCTTTTATGCGCGCATTCGTCCGCACGGCAAGGGATGGGAGCGCGTGTTGCCCGAGGGGTACCGCGAGATGCACCCGCCGACCGGCCGCTTGCCCTTCCAAATCCTGTGCATGCTGCTGGGGTGCGCCACGGTGTACTTTGCCCTGTTTGGCATGGGCAGCCTGATCTACGCCGATTACAAATCGGGGGTAGGGCTGTTGGCCGCAGGGGTCAGTGCAGGGTTTGCGCTGTGGTACTTCTGGGGCAAGGCGCGTTAGACGGCAAAGCCTTCGCCGGCGGCTGCTTTTTGACGCAGCACCAAGCTGCAGCGGTAGCGCTCTTCACGATACGTGTCGTTGAGCTCATCCAAGGTGTCGACCACTTTTTGGATGCCCACTTCGCTTGCCCAAGCCAGCAATCCTTTGGGGTAGTTCACCCCTTTGGTCATGGCCAAGTCCACGTCTTGTGCTGAAGCAATGCCCAAGTAAACCGCATCTGCGGCCTCATTGATGAGCATACAGAGTACACGCCATTGGATGCGTTCACGCACAGCGGCGTCTGTGGATGGGGTAGGAGCGACAGCACCTTCGGCATAGTCGTAGTAACCGCGTCCTGATTTGCGTCCGTACCAGCCGGCCTGGCTGTGACGCTGTTGGGTGAAGGAGGGCTTGTAGCGTGGGTCGTAGTAGAACGCAGTCCACACCGACTCGGTCACCGCGTAGTTCACGTCGTTGCCGATGAAATCCATGAGCTCAAACGGCCCCATGGGGAAGCCAAGGTCCTTCATGGCCGCATCAATGGTGGCGAACCCATCGGGGCCTTCGGGTACAAATCCTTCTTCATACATGCGCAAGGCTTCGCCATAGAATGGACGGGCCACGCGGTTGACAATGAACCCTGGGGTGTCTTTGGCCAGGACGGTGACCTTCTTCCAGCCGTCAATCAACGATCGCGCAGCGTCCACCACTGCGGGTGAGGTTTGCACCGCGGGAATGATTTCCACCAGCGGCATGAGTGGTGCGGGGTTGAAGAAGTGGATGCCCACCACACGCGAGGCGTCTTTGCACGCTGCACCAATGGAGGCGACCGAAAGCGAACTGGTGTTGGTGGCCAGGATGCAGGTAGGGCTCACAATGGCTTCCAACTTTTCAAACACAGTGCATTTGATGTCCAAGCGCTCCACGATGGCTTCGATCACCAAGTCGCACGGCTTGAAGTCGGCGGGGGAGTGGGTGTAGGTGATGCGTGCTTGGGTGGCGGCGGCGTCCTCGGCGGTGATGCGTCCTTTTTCTACCAAGCGGGCCATGATCTTGGCGAGTTTGGTTTGGGACTTCTCGAGGGCTTCTTGGTGGACGTCGCAAAGGATGACCGGGTGCCCGTTTTGGGCCGCTACCTGGGCAATGCCGCTGCCCATGGCGCCGGCGCCCATGATGCCAATGGTGTGCATGTGGGGTTGGGTTTTGCGGCGAAAGTAGCCAACTCCGCGGGGAATCCCGCACCCCGCCACCGCCCCCTACCTCCACCCAAAGTTCCCCATCTCCCCACCACCCAAAGCCCACACTTTGTCGATAACCCCACTAAACACATGGCTTGCGTAAACGGTTTGATACGTGGGATTTTGCCAACTTGGAACAGTCCTTGCCTGCACACCCTGACCGGCCATCGCCTTGAGGATTTTTCCGAAAACGCGTGATATTCACGTGACGGCCTGCCGGTAGTTTTGAACCATGCATATGAAACCGATGAAAGTCCTGCTCTTGTTTTTGCTCTCGGGCACCTTTACCCTGGATGCCGAGGCCTTGGCCACCTATCACGAATCGCAAGCGGCCATCGCTTCTGAAGTGGCCGAAGCTGAAGCCCAACGCGAAGTGGCCGCTGACATGCTCTGGGACCAACTGCTCCAAGAGCACGTGGACCGCGAAGGCAACGTGACTTACCGCGCCATGAAGGCCGATGCCCGCTTCAACACCTGCGTCAAGGCATTCAGCGCCATCAAGATGGGCAGCGATTGGAGCCGCGAACAGAAAATGGCATATTGGATCAACGCGTACAACGTGTTCACCGTCAAGCTCATCGTGGACAATTACCCCCTCAAGTCCATCACCGATTTGAAAGAGCCTTGGAAACAAAAGTTCATCACCCTCGATGGACAGAAGTACAGCTTGAACCAAATCGAAAATGAAATCCTGCGTCCGCAGTTCAAGGATGCCCGCATCCACTTCGCGATCAACTGCGCATCGTTTTCCTGCCCCAAGCTGAACAACCGGGCCTTCTTTGCTTCCTCGCTCAACAAAGTGCTGGACACCATGACCCGTCAGTTCTTGAACGACCCCAAGCGCAACAAGATCACCGCCGACAAAGTGCAGATCAGCAAGATCTTTGATTGGTACGGCGAGGACTTCGACACCGGCGGCAAAACCGTCATCGATTTCCTCAACCGCTTCGGCATGGGCGTCAAGCCTGGGACCGAGGTGACTTACTTGGAATACGATTGGAGCTTGAACGGAAAGTAGTCCTACCTTTCTCCGACTAAACGCGACAGATGTCTGATACCTACTACAATCCGCGCGACCTGCGCAAGTTTGGCAAGATCACCGAATGGGACGAGGAGCTCGGCAAGAAGTTCTTCGACTGGTACGGCGAGGTCTTTCAAGAAGGTGCTTTGAGTGCCCGTGAAAAAAGCCTGATTGCCCTTGCGGTCAGCCATGCGGTGCAATGCCCCTACTGCATTGATGCCTACACCAAAGACGGCCTCTCGCGCGGCATTGGCAAAGAAGAAATGATGGAAGCCGTACACGTAGCTGGAGCCATCCGAGGCGGCGCTACCCTGGTGCACGGCGTGCAGATGATGAACAAGGTGGAAAAGCTCAGCATGTAAGCCCCACCCCCAAGAACTTCCATGACCACCAAATCCCTCCTCGCTCGTCAATCCGACCTTTCGGACCCCAAGGAACAACTCAAGGTCTTGAGCAACGGCCTGTTTTCCGACGGCGAATTGCCCACCTTCAGCACCAAAATTGCCGAAGTTGGCCACTTGCCACTCAAGCCCACGCCGCTGGAGATCTTCCAAGTGAACGTGGGGTACATGTGCAACCAAGTGTGCAGCCACTGCCACGTGGACGCCGGCCCCGACCGCAAAGAGATCATGACGCGCGAAACCATGCGCTTGTGCTTGGATGCGCTTCAAGCCAGTGGAGCCACCACCCTGGACATGACCGGCGGTGCGCCTGAAATGAATCCAGACTTCCGCTGGTTTGTGGAAGAGGCAAGCAAGGTTGGAGTCAAGGACTTCATCGTCCGTTCTAACCTGACCATCCTGCGCGCCAACAAGAAATACTACGACATGCCCGAGTTCTTCAAGGAACACAACGTGCATGTGGTGTCCAGCCTGCCGTTCTACAACCGCGAGCGCACCGACAAGCAGCGCGGCGACGGCGTGTTTGCCAAATCCATCGAAGCCCTGCAAGAGCTCAACAAGGTGGGGTACGGTATGCCCGGCACCGGTTTGCAGTTGGACCTGGTTTACAACCCGTCCGGTGCCTTCCTGCCGGCCGACCAGATGTCCCTTGAGCAACAGTTCAAGGAAGCACTGATGGAGGACTTTGGCATCTCGTTCAACCAGCTGTTCGCCATTACCAACCTGCCCATTTCGCGCTTTTTGGAATACCTGATTGCCAGCGGCAACTATGAGGATTACATGTACGCGCTTGTGGATGCGTTCAACCCGGGAGCTGTGGAAGGGGTGATGTGCCGCAACACAGTTTCTGTGAGTTGGGACGGATACCTGTACGACTGCGATTTCAACCAGATGCTGGCGCTGCCGGTAGCGGCCAAAGGCAAGCACCTCAAGGACTTTAACCCTGAGGAGTTGGCGGCGCGCAACATTGTGGTTTCTCAACATTGCTACGGCTGCACCGCGGGTGCGGGCAGTAGCTGTCAAGGCACAACAACATGACCATACGCAAGCAACTGAAGCGCTTGGGCTTTTTGGCCGCTTTGGCCATCAGCCTGCCCGGATGCGCCCAAGACAAAACCTTCGACGAAATGGTCGACGGGCTGATCGACAAGAGTGTGCCCTTGGTGCAACCTGCCGATTGCGCGGGAGATACCGGAGTGGTGTTCCTTGATGCTCGCGAACTGAGAGAGTACCAGGTGAGCCATATCATGGACGCCATTGCCGTAGGGTACGACGACTTTTCGTTGGACGCGCTGGCGGGCGTACCTAAAGACGCCAAGATTGTGGTGTATTGCAGCGTGGGCTACCGCAGCGAGAAGATTGGCGAGAAGCTTCAGAAGGCCGGTTACAATGACGTGTCCAATCTCTACGGCGGGATCTTCCATTGGGTCAACACCGGAAACGAGGTGTATACCGATGGCCACCCGACCACCGAAGTACACGCCTACAACAAGAATTGGGGCCAGTGGCTCGAAGAGGGCGGCTGCACCAAAGTTTACAAGTGAGTTTCCCCACCCTGATTGTTATGGCCAAGCCGCCGGTGTTTGGCAAAGCCAAAAGTCGTTTGGCGGCCGATGTAGGGCCCGAGGTGGCCCTTGAGGTGTACCAGCGGTTGTTGGCGCATACCTTGGGTCAAGCGCGGGATTACATGGGAGCTACACGTGTGTTTCACGCCTTTGAAGCGACCGCGTACAAAGGCTTTGATGATTTTGCTCCAGTGCTCCAACAAGGAGAGGGGCTGGGTGAGCGCATGGCACATGCCTTCACCGAAACAGGATGCCCGGCACTGATGATCGGCACCGATTGTCCGGGGGTGACCTCTGCACTCCTGCACCAAGCCGCCCAGGCACTCGAGACGGCCGATGCGGTGGTGGGGCCTGCCAATGACGGAGGCTACTACTTGATAGGCCTGCGCCAATGGCAACCGGGGATGCTGGAAGGCATTCCTTGGAGCACGGCAGGGGTGATGCAAGCCACCCTGAACCAAGCCACGCAGTTGGGCCTGAATGTGACGCAACTGCATGAGCTGGTGGATATTGATACATTCGCTGATCTCAAGGAAACGGGGTTTGCCCCTGACCTGATCCGAAAACACGCATCGTTATGATGGATAAACTGAAAGAAACCGCTGCATTCCTCCAGGACCGCGGCTTCACATCCCCGGAAGTGGGCATTGTATTGGGCACCGGGCTCGCCGACTTGGTTTCACACATCGATGTGGAGCTGGAGCTGAGCTACAACGTGATCCCACACTTTCCGATTGCCACGGTGGAATTCCACTTTGGCAAGCTGATCTACGGCACCCTCGGGGGCAAGAAAGTCGTTGCACTTCAAGGGCGTTACCATTACTACGAAGGGTATACGATGGAGCAAATCGTGCATCCCGTGCGCGTGATGAAGCTGCTCGGTGTGAGCACCATCTTGTTGAGCAACGCTGCTGGGGGTATCAACCTCAGCTACCCCAAGGGTTCGCTCATGATGGTGGACGACCACATCAACCTGCAGCCCGACAACCCGTTGATCGGTCCCAACCTGGAAGAACTGGGGTCACGCTTTCCCGATATGAGCGCACCGTATGATGGACGCCTCAACAGCCTCATGCGTGAAATCGCACAGGAGCAAGGGCTCGACCTCAAAGAAGGCGTGTATGCCAGTGTCGCCGGCCCCAACCTGGAAACCCGCGCGGAGTACCGCATGCTCGGCCGTTTGGGTGCCGACGCGGTGGGCATGAGCACCGTTCCTGAGGTGATTGCCTGCAACCACATGGGCATCCCGTGTGCGTGCGTGTCGGTACTGACCGATGAGTGCGACCCCGACAACCTCAAGCCCGTTGACATCGAAGACATTATTGCCACGGCCAAAGCCGCGGAGAAACACCTGACCAAGCTGTACGCAGCCTTGATCGAACGCATCTGACCTATGAGCACCTACTTAGAAACCACCAAAGACGTCTACCGCAAGGCAGCCTTGGAGCCCGACGTGGGCCTGTGCTGCACCACCACCCCCATTTGGGAACTGCCTGGGCTGGATATTCCAGTGATCATGCAGCAAATGAACTACGGCTGCGGCAGCACTGTTCACCCCCGTGACCTGTCCAACAACCCGCGCATCCTGTATGTAGGTGTGGGCGGCGGCATGGAGTTGCTCCAGTTCGCCTACTTCTCGCGCCAGACGGGCGGTGTGGTTGGCGTAGACGTGGTGGACGAAATGCTGGAAGCCAGCGCCAAGAACTTCATCGAAGCCGAAGCGGCCAACCCTTGGTTCAAAAAGGAGTTTGTGGATTTGCGTAAAGGCGATGCCTTGAATCTGCCCCTAGAGAACGAGAGCATTGACGTGGCGGCCCAAAACTGCCTGTTTAACATCTTCACCGAGGACGACCTTAAGCAGGCGCTGAAGGAAATGTACCGCGTACTCAAGCCGCACGGACGTTTGGTGCTTTCGGACCCCACTTGCGAGCAGGACATGCCCGAAAACCTGCGCAACGACGAGCGCCTGCGCGCCTTGTGCCTGAGCGGCTCACTGCCCCTGCAGAAGTACATCGACATGATTACCGAAGTGGGCTTTGGTACTGTGGAGATCCGTGCGCGCCGTCCGTACCGCATCCTGGACCCGAGCCAATACGACACCCAGGAGCAGCTCTACATCGAAAGTGTGGAGGTGTGCGCCATCAAGGACCCCATGCCTGAAGACGGCCCCTGTGTGTTTACCGGACAGACAGCGATTTACTTCGGCAGCGAAGAATACTTTGACGACAAAGCAGGGCACGTGATGCTCCAGAACCAACCCTTGAGTGTGTGCGACAAAACCGCAGGCAACATCAAGGCGCTTGGCCGCCCGGACATCTTTGTTAGCGAGTCCACCTTCTTCTACGACGGAGGCGGCTGCTGCTAAGCAAGTCTGGAAATAGGATTACTTCTGAGGCAGGTCCTCAGAGAGGGATGTGCCGTTGTATGCGGCACATTTTTCTTTTGGGGTGCATCCGGTGCTGAGTGCGCAGAGTGCCACCACCAAAATGGCAAAGCAGGCAATTCGTGTCATGTGCATGAAATTAGGACATCCCTTGCTCAAATCCTACCATCCACAAAGTCAAACCTACCATCCACAAAACGGCACGGGGTTGCGCTTGTTCAACCAGCGGGTTTCCACCAAGTTGCGAGAAGTAACCAACCCAACTGAGCCATGAAAGTCCATACCCGCTGCCTGGAATGTGCAGAACCTTTGAAAGGACGCGTTGACAAAAAATACTGTTGCGATGCGTGCCGCAACAGCGCAAACAACCGCTCCAAGCAACGCACCCCTTACATGCGTGAGGTGGAGGGCATCCTCAAGCAAAACCGCCACATCCTGCGCTTGCTGTTGCGTGAACACGAGGGCATTTTCCACCGCCGCGTCAACCGCTCTGATTTGGTGGAACGTGGATTCGACTTTGAGTTCTTCACCAACATCGTATTCACCGGCAAGGATGAGTACGTCCTGTTTTGTTATGAATACGGGTACCTCCAGCAGAGCAAAGAATTGTTCCTGATCACCCGCAAGAGCCAGATGGGCGTAGCTGCCAGCAACTAACGACGTTTAGACTTGCCGCGCCCGCGACCTTTTTTTGGAGGAGGGTAGCCGCCCTTGCCCGGAGGCGGGGTGCGGCGTTTCTTCTCGTGGAACGCGCCTTTGAAGTCCGGGTTGTCGCGGCGCATTTGCTTGTCGATTTCTCGCGCTTGAGCAATGTGTTCGGCCTTGAGGGTTTTGGGCACCTCCACCTCGTCTGGAATGTCCACTCGGGGGATGGAGGCATTCATCAGCTTTTCAATGTGCTTGATGTGCCACTTTTCGGCCGGGTTCATGAAGGTGAACGCCACGCCGGTTTTGAAGATGCGTCCCGTGCGTCCGATGCGGTGCACATAGTCTTCGTGCATGGTGGGCACCGAGAAGTTTACCACGTGGGTCACGTCCGGGATGTCAATGCCGCGGGCACTCACGTCGGTACTCACCAAAAAACGAGCGTCACCTGCGCGAAAGTCCGCCAAGGCGTTGATGCGGCTGTTTTGCCCTTTGTTGGAGTGGATGGTGCGCACGCCCCCTTCTGTCATGCGGTCCAAACGCTTGGCAACGGCTTCGGCGTCCTCCTTGCTGCGTGCAAACACAATGACCCGCTCGGTGGTGGGGTCGGTTTCCATGATGTGCTGCAGCAGGTTGAGCTTGGTCTGGCGGTTGGGCGTTTCAAACAGGTGCTGCTCTACGGTTTCCACCGGAGTGGCTTGAGGGGTGACCTCAATGCGGGTGGGCCAGAGCAAAAACTCGTCGCACAAGCGCTCCACTTTCTGAGGGAAGGTGGCTGAGAACAGCAGATTCTGGCGCTTGGTGGGCAGGACTTCTTGCAGTTGACGGATTTGAGGCATAAAGCCCATGTCCATCATGCGGTCGGCTTCGTCCAGTACCACGTGCTTGCACAGCTTCACGCCGATTTCGCCGCGCAGGTAGAGCTCCATGAAGCGTCCCGGGGTGGCTACGATGAGGTCACACCCCTCACGCAATTGGGCGATTTGGGTTTTGGGGCCGATGCCGCCATAGAGGGCGACACGGCGCAGGTCGGTGTACGCGCTGAGCGCACGTGCATGGCGGTCTACTTGAAGTACCAACTCCTTGGTAGGCACAAACACCACCGCCCGAGGAATGTCACCTTGAGCATAGTTGAGCATTTGCAACAGCGGCAGCAGGTAAGCCGCGGTCTTGCCGGTTCCAGTTTGGGCAATGCCAATCACGTCCTGGCCCGCGCGGATAGGAGGGATGGCCTGTACCTGGATGGGCGTGGGCTCCTGAAAACCAGCCTCCTCAAGTGCGTTGAGAAACTGGCGGGTCAGTTTGAGGTCTTGGAAACTCGGCATGCGCGGCAAAGGTAGGGCGCTGTGTACAAACCCAAACCGGGCAGGGCGGTGTAAAAAATTGTGATGGCCGCTGGCACGTGCCTTTGTATTTTCGCGAGGAAGCGTGCAGGAGCAAGAACCTCCGAAATCCCACCGGTTCGGGCCTGAGGGCCACCCCGCACGCTGGACAGCCGCTATGCTCGACCCCTTTGATTTTGAGGACCTGCGTCCCTACAACGACCAGGAAGTACCAGCCGTGATTGAACGCCTGCTTCAGGAGCCCCTGCTCTATGAAGTGATGGAATGGGTGTATCCGGGTCTCGATCAGGCCGACATCCAAGAGATGTTTGAAGACGTGCACACCGTGGACGACTTCCAGCAGAACATCTCCGGACCGGTGTTCAAGGTGGTGACCCAAATGACCACCAGCGGATTGAGCTTCACCAACATGGACGTGCTCGACTACGGCACGCCTTACCTGTTCCTGTCTAACCACCGTGACATCATCCTGGACAGCGCGTTGTTGAATGTGTCGCTCATGGAAAAGGGGCACCAAACCACCCAGATCGCCATCGGCAACAACCTGTTGCAGAACCCGCTGATCTACGACTTGGTGCGCATCAACAAGAACTTCATTGTCCACCGCGACATCAACCCGCGCGAGATGCTGGCCTACTCCCAGCGCCTCAGCAATTACATCCGCAAGACCGTGCTGGAGGACAAAACCTCCATCTGGATAGCGCACAAGGAAGGCCGCTCCAAAGATGGAGACGACCGCACGGCCACCGGACTGCTCAAAATGCTGGGCATGTCAGGCGAGGAAGGGTTGGTAGACAGCTTGGGAGGACTCAACATCGTGCCTATGGTGGTGAGTTATGAGTTTGATCCTTGCGACATTCTCAAAACCAATGAGCTGCTCAACGTCAAGCTCAACGGTGCCCACGAAAAAATGCCGGGCGAGGACTTCAAGAGCATGATGCTCGGTGTTACCGGACACAAAGGCGGGGTCAACATTGCGGTAGGAACACCCATCAACGACCGCGTGGCTGCTTGGGCGGGAGAAGGCCCGCGCAACGAGCAGCTGCGTAACCTCACTGCGGCCATTGACCGCGAAATGCACCTGCATTACAAATTGTGGCCCAGCAATTACGTGGCCTACGACCTGCTGCACGGCACGCGTGAATACCGCGGCATGTACACGCCGGTGCAGAAGATCACCTTCCGCAACTACTTGCGTCAGCGCATGCTCAAGTTGATGATTGCGCGCAAAAAACTCGGACATGAGCGCGCCGGATTCCAAAAGCAGGTGCGGGAGATTCTGCTGCAGATGTACGCCAACCCGGTGATCAACTACCGCGAGAGCATTTCCGAATCACCAGTGACCTCAGAGGCCAAGTAGGCTTGCACCTCTTCCAACGACTTCAAAGGCTCTTCAATCACCCGCAGGTCTAGGAACTGTGGCTCATCGCTCTTGCGGTCCAAAGCCTCAAATTGCTCAGGAGTGGCCACCAAGATCTGGTTGCCGTCGACCGAAGCAAAGAGGTAGTTCTCCCAACGGTCCAACCAGCGTAATTGGTGTACGTTTTCGCCGGCAAGAGCTACGCTTTGGTTGCGTTTGGCGTCTACCAGCATGGCTTGTGCCGGGCGGATGGTTGCGCCGTTGTAATCCGCACGTACATCTACCGGTACAGGCTTGACCTTGGGAATTTCAATGGGCACATCCACGTTGCAAATGCCCAAGCTGCCGATTTCAAATGCGCGTACCAAACGCGCAGGGTCCATGTCGAGGGCAATGGCTGAGAGCAAGGTGGTGGCCGCGCGTGCACCTTTGTTTTCCCGAGCGGCTTGGGCTTGTTGTTCCAAGGCTTCCAATGCCGTTTGTTGCCCCGCGATTTTGGTTTCCAGGTCCTGGGTTTGAGCGGTGTGGTTGGCTTTGGCAGTTTCGTATTCAGCCAGTGCGGCTTCGAAATCAGAGGCAGGCACGACAGGCACAACGTTGAATTCGCGCTGTCCTTGCTCGCCAATGAGGGTCACGCGGAACCGGTCCATGCCGGTAATGCGTTGGATGCGGAAATCTTCCCACACCTGGTCAAAGAAGTCGGGGTGAAAACCTGGGCCGCGCACTTCAAACTCGGTGTCTCCAAAAGGGGTGAGGGCAGGGAATTCAGCGGCAACTACGTCCAAGGTAAAGTGGTCTTGCGCCGGATTGCGTTTGAATGGTTTTACCGGTGCCTGTCCACGCAGCGCGTTGAGCTCCTGTTCCCATTCGGCCAGTTGCGCATAGCGCGCCACTGGGGCTGTGGTTGAGGCCGGGGCTTCCACCGGCAATTCCTGTTCACGCAGGCCGCACGCTTGATGGTAAGTGATCGGGGTCAGGGGGGCTTCGTAGGTCCAAGTACCGTCCGCCATAAGCGTGTAGTGGTTGAAGGCCAGAGAGTCTTGCTTGACCGGTACTTCCAACCCGAGGGTGACACCTGGTTGCAAGGCTACAGGTGCGCTGCCATCAAAGGCCTCTACGCGAAGCATGCCGTCAGACATGAAGCGGTAGGCCACACCCGCAGAGTCGTAATCCATGGGCAGTCCAGAGGCAAACACTTTGTAAGCGTCGTCGATCAAGGTGATTTCAAACACGACCGAATCTGCATCCGTGGCAAAGCAATCGGCAGGCAGGTTGACGCCCAATCCGTCGTCAGTGAGGATGTAGTGGGCACGGTTGGTGGCCAAGGTGTACCGGTTGGTTTCTGCTTGCCAATCGGCCGCCAAAGCGCCCGAGAAATCCGCGTCTTGGACCGCAGCAGCGGTTTCCTGAGCAGGAAGGACAGGGACATCTTCAGAGGTTTGGGGCCAGAGCCAAGCAATCACTCCTGCACAGGCCGCAGCGGCCAACAAGCCCCACGTACGCAGGTTGCGGAACCCACCATTTTTGCCCGCTCTTGCGCCTTCCAACACCGATTCAAAATCAGGAATCGGGTCGCCTTCTTGCCACTTGGGCTGGCGGTCGCCGGTGTTGAACGGAATGTTTGACTTCATCATTGTGTGTTTTCCAGTGCTGTGCGCAGCCGCTTTAAGGTGCGGTGCATGCGGACTTTTGCGTTGGATTCGCTCCAGTCCAAAATCACAGCGATGTCTTTCAATTTGCGCTGTTCGAAGTAGCGCAGCTCTACCAGCATGCGGTCCTCTTCGCCGAGGGCGTTTAAGGCTTGTCCGAGTTGCTGCTCGGTGGCCTGCGGGGTGCTGACCTCTTCGAGCAGGGCCTCTGTTTGCGCGTACCCTGCGTGCATGGCGCGCAGTTTTTGGTTGCGGCGCGCGCCGTCAGTAATCTCGTTGAGCGCAATGCGGAACAACCAGGCCGAAAAGGCATGCCCGCGGTGGGTGTAGCGCCCGAGGTTTTGCAAGGCTTTGATGAACACCTGCTGGGTCAGATCCTGGGCGTCTGCTTCACGGCGTACACGCTTGAAGACAAAGCGAAATACCGGACCGTAGTACTTACGGTACAGCGGCTCAAATGCCCGTGGATCCTCCTGCGCGCGTTCCACCAAGGCGAGGTCTTCGGCGGCGGATGTGGCGGGAGCAGGTTGGTTCATCTATCTGGGGTAACGGAAAGTTTGCAAAGGGTTACATCACCCGGGAATCAACAGGACGGGGTAGGCAAACCGCACAGCTCGGCGGCGCCCTTCAAGGGTGGTGGGGTGGAAGGTAAGCTTGGTCTCGGCAAAGCCTTTCAGGGTCGCGTTCAGTTCGGGATAAGCCGACGAGGTGATTTTGGCTTGCTCCACAATTCCTGCTGCAGAAACGTTCAGTTCCATCCAGACCATGGTGGCCGTCTGTTCACAGGCCTCGCAAGGCAGAGTGACGCGCAAAATGCCATCGCTGAATTGGCCGCTTACTGGGCCGTTTTGGGGAACGGGGTTGAGTACCGGAGGTGTGGAGATGTCCACGAAGTAGGTCATGCCCGCAGGGCGGCGCACTTTGATGGAACCTGATTTTCCTTGGGCGTCCGCGGAAACTGAGGCAAGCAACAGACATACAAGCAACACGAGACGCATGGGCAGGCTTTGAAGGATAACGCGGCTAGGCGGGTTTGGTTACAGGGTGAAGCTGGCGGTAACGCGCCAGCAGGATACCCGCAGCAATGCCCGCGTTCAGGGATTCAGTGGGGCCGCTGCCGGGAATGGTAATGCGGGCGTGGGTTGAAGGGACCCGGATGCCGTGCGATTCGCTGCCGATGACCAGCACTGCGTTGGCTTCCAACGGCGCAGAGAGCGCATCTTCGCCGCCCATGTCGGCCAAGTAGACCGGGCGGTTGCAGGCATTGAGCCAAGGCTCTAAATCGGTGCGGTAGGTGGGCATACGAAACGCCGAGCCCATGGCGGCCTGAATCACTTTGGGGTTGGTGAGTTCGACGGTGTCTGGTGAGGCCACTACGCAGGTTGCGCCAAACCACTCTGCGGTACGAAGCAGTGTTCCCAAATTGCCCGGGTCACGGATGCCGTCCAAAGCGAGGAGAAGACCGGTTTCAGGCGGTGGTGTGGTGGTTTCAGGTACGCCCAGCACAGCCAGCAACCCTGGCGCAGAGCGCAGTCCGGTCATGCGGTCCAGGTCTTTGACGTTTGCAGGGGTGAAGCGCACCGGTGCGGGCAGCCACTCGGGGCGCTCGGTGCCGAACACTTCGAGCATCTCCATACCGGCTTCCACCGCCTCACGGACCACTTTGTGCCCTTCAGCGACGAACGTCCCGGATTCTACCCGGAACTTTTTCTGCTGCAAGGCTTTGATTTGTTTGATCCGCGCCGCGCTCACTTTGCTTTCCACAACACCCAAATTTGGGCGTAATTTGCGACTTCCTGACGTACGCATGCGAACCACACTGCGCTTTCCATCCGTTTTTTTTCCGCTGCTGTTGCTCGGGCTGGTCTTGGCCACGGGTTGCTCGCCCACCAAACGCTTGGGGGAAGGAGAGGTCTTTCTCAAGGACAATGAAGTGGTGGTGGTGGACGGTGCTTCGGTGGATTTTCCGCTGTATGAATTGGAAGAGTTGGTGCGCCCCAAAACCAACCGCAAGACTCTGATTTTCCGTTTCAATTTGTGGGCGTACAACCGAATTGATCCCGCCAAACAGTTCAAGGCGAACCTGCGCAAACTTTCGGATGCCGAGCATAAAATCAGCCGATTACGCCAACGTCAGTCGCGGATTGATTCCACGCGTTGGCGCTACCGCCACCTCCAGCACCGCATCGACAAACTCACCGATAAACGTATCCGCGGCTGGCGAGATTGGTTGCGCGAAACGGTAGGGGAACCGCCCGTGTTGGTGGACCAAGAACGCAGCCAGCAAACCGCGGAATACCTGGATATCTTTATGTCCAAGCGCGGGTATTTCGACAATCAGGTCACCCTGCAGTTGGACACCACGCGCAACGGAAAAAAAGTCACTGCTCGGTACTGGGTGCAGCCCGGCCAAGCGTTCAAGGTGGATTCCATCACATACGAATTCCGCGATTCGCTCTTGGCTGCTAGGTTACCTGAGCTCATGCGCGACACCAAGCTCACCCCGGGCATGCGCTTCGACGTGGATGCATTCGACGATGAACGCGACCGGTTGGCCAAGTACCTGACCGGGCACGGGTATTATGGATTTGTCAAGGATTTTATAGCGTTTGAGGCCGATAGTACCGTCGGTGGGGGCAAGGTGAACCTCAATATGGTGCTGCGCGGGATTCCCTTGCAAAGCCCGCAGACCCCCGATTCCATTGTCGAAATCCCGCACCGCAAGTTCTACATCCGCAACATCCACATCCACACCGACTACGAGCTCACCAATTCCGAGTACGAGGTTGCGGACACCTTGAGCAATGGCCAGGTGCACCTTTACTTCAACAAAGCGCCTACCACCGATCCTGAACTCATTCACTGCACCTTGGGCTTTGCGCCTGGAGACATGTACACCAAGTCGCGCATCGACCTCACCTACCGTAGGTTCTTGGAACTCGATCTGTACAACGCGGTCAACATGCGCTTTGAGCAGATCCTCGATGGGCCGGTGCCCGAGTTGGACATATACATCTTCCTGGACCCTGCAGACAAGCACTCCATTTCGTTGGAAACGCGAGGCACACACCGGGACGGAAACCTGGGGGTGCAAGCCAATCTTTCCTACCGTCACAAGAACTTGTTTGCCGGCGCAGAGAGCTTGCAAAACGGCATCCGATTTGGACTCGAGGCCCAGCCGTTGCTGACCGCTGCGCAGGGTGGTGGAGATGTGACTCAAGATGTTTCCAACACATTGCGATTCAATACGTTTGAGATTGGGCCTGAAGTAACACTTAAACTCCATCAGCTCTTTCCATTGGCCTGTGATCAGATGAGCCGCAGCGCCAACCCACAGACCGAATTGTCTGGCGCATTCAACTACCAATTGCGCGCTGACTATGAGCGCAGTTTGTGGAAGATCCGGTACGGGTACCACTGGCTGGAAAACCCGCGGATCGGTCGTCAGGTTTTCTGGGATGTGCTCGAAGTCTCTGAGATCAACATCACCAAATCCGAAGCCTTCCAGCAGATCCTCGACGACCTCAATGATGACTTCCTCAATGCCTCTTACAACGACCACTTGATTGTGGCCGGGCGGGGGAGTATCCTCACGAACTCGCAAGGCAATCAGCGCCAGCGTAAGTACTACTACAGCCGCTCTACGTTGGAGCTGGCCGGCAATGCCCTGCGCGGCTTGAGCAATGTTCTGGGCGCCACCGCGGACAGTGCAGGCAGCTACCGATTGTTTGGAATCCAGTACGCACAGTACGTCAAGTTCGAGCAGGATTTCCGCTTGTACCGGCGTATTGACGAACTCAACTCGGTGGCACTGCGGGTGTATCCGGGCATTGGTATTCCTTATGGCAACCTCAAGGTGTTGCCGTTTGAGAAAAGCTTCTTTGCAGGTGGAGCCAACGGCATCCGGGCGTGGCAGGCGCGTACCTTGGGCCCGGGGTCCTTCCGAGATACTACCGCGCTGGAGACCTTCAACAACATTGGAGATATTCGTTTGGAAGGCAGTGTGGAGTTCCGTTTCAAGCTGACCAGCATGCTCGAAGCGGCGTTGTTTGTGGATGCAGGCAACGTGTGGTTGCTGCGCGAAGATGCGCTGCGTCCAGGTGCCCACTTTGAGGCCGACCGGTTCGTGAGTGAGATTGCCGTGGGGGCCGGATTGGGTGCGCGTTTGGATTTTGACTTCTTCTTGGTGCGGTTTGATCTGGGCTTGCAGCTGAAGGACCCGCGCAAAATTTCGGGCGAGCGCTGGATTTGGCAGCCCAACACCGAGTTCAAAGAGTACTTATCCACGTTTAATCCCGACGGAGAGGTGCGGGTAGGAGTGCCCATTCAGTTCAATTTGGGCATTGGGTATCCCTTCTAGAAGGGTCGTCAGCGCTGACTTTCAACACTTCAGGTGGACTGCCGTGTGCAACTCTTGGCCGAAAGCCATTGTGCTTTGCTGTGTGTTCCGATATTTGCCGTTCCACCAAAACACGATACATGGGTTGGTTTAAACGGATCAAAGAGGGCATCACCACCAAGTCTTCAGAGAAGAAGGAGATGCCAGAAGGCCTCTGGTACAACTGTCCTTCTTGCAAGGAGTTGATCACCACAGAGGAGCACACGCTCAACTACTGGACCTGTCCGAGTTGCGGGCACCACGAGCGCATTTCTGCAGAACAATACTTCCAGATTTTCTTCGACGAAAAACCCAAGGAGCTCTTCCCCAAGTACACCTCGGGCGACCCCTTGAAGTTCGAGGACAAGAAGACTTACAAAGACCGCGTCAAAGCCTCAACGGCCAAAACCGGTTTGAAGGACGCCATCCGCGTAGCGCACGGCACCATCAAAGAAAAAGAGATTGTGATCGCAGCCATGGACTTTGGGTTCATTGGCGGATCCATGGGCTCGGTGGTAGGAGAGAAGATCGCCAAAGGCATCGATCACGCCATCAAGCGTAAGTGCCCGTTCATGATTGTTTCAAAGTCTGGTGGCGCGCGTATGATGGAGGCCGGTTTCTCGTTGATGCAGATGGCCAAGACCTCGGCCAAGCTTGCGCAACTCAACGAAGCCAAGCTGCCCTACATCAGTTTACTCACCGACCCAACCACCGGAGGGGTGACTGCTTCCTACGCCATGTTGGGCGATTTGAACATTGCTGAACCCGACGCGCTGATTGCCTTTGCGGGCCCTCGCGTGGTCAAGGAAACCATCGGCCGCGACCTACCTGAGGGCTTCCAGCGTTCGGAGTTTTTGTTGGAGCACGGCTTCTTGGATTTCATCTCTCCGCGTCAGGAGCTGCGTGAGCGCGTTGCGCAAGCGTTGAAAATGATGGAAGTCCCTGCGTAAAACCAGAAAGAAAACCTACCTTTGCGGTCCCTTTAGACGCTTAGCGTTGAATGGCATAACAATCATTGAAACAATATTGGAATGTATTTGACTCCAGAAAAAAAGCAAGAGTTCTTCGCCAAGTACGGCAAGAACGAGAAGGACACCGGCTCTGCAGAAGCGCAGATCGCCATGTTCTCCTTCCGCATTGAGCACTTGACTGAACACCTCAAGCGAAACCGCAAAGACCACAACACCGAGCGATCATTGATCCTGTTGGTAGGTAAGCGTCGTAGCTTGCTTGATTACCTCAAGAAGAAAGATATTGAACGCTACCGTGCGATTGTAAAAGACCTCGGTCTGCGTAAATAAGAATGGCATACAAGGCCTGTTGACATAAACGCAAATGGCAGCTGTACCGTGGGTACGGCTGTCTTTGTTTTACAGACCCTACCCGCCCTATACAGAGATGAACATGAACGTAGTAACAAAAACCATTGATTTGGGTGATGGAAAGGCCATCACCATCGAAACTGGCAAACTGGCCAAACAAGCACACGGGTCTGTCGTTGTACGCATGGGTGACACCATGCTGCTGGCCACCGCAGTTTCAAGCTACGACGCCAAAGACGACGTCGATTTTCTCCCACTCACCGTTGACTTCCGTGAGAAGTACGCCGCGGTAGGTCGCTTCCCAGGTGGCTTCTTCAAACGCGAGGCCCGTCCGAGCGATTACGAAGTACTGATCATGCGACTGGTGGACCGCGCGCTGCGCCCCACCTTCCCGGACGACTACCACGCCGGTACCCAGGTGATGATTCAAATGATGAGCTCAGACAAGAGCAACATGCCTGACGCCATGGCCGGTTTGGCCGCGTCTGCAGCGCTCATGGTTTCGGACATCCCATTCAACGGCCCAATTTCCGAGGTGCGTGTAGCGCGCATCGACGGAAAAATGATGATCAACCCGAACATGGAAGAGTTGGCCTCGGCGGACATCGACCTGATTGTTGCGGGTTCGATGGACAGCATCGTGATGGTGGAAGGCGAGATGAGCGAAGTGTCAGAAGAAGAGATGGTAGAAGCCATCGAAGCTGCACACGCCGCCATCAAAGTGCACTGCCAAGTTCAGCTGGAGCTGGTGGAGGCCCTCGGCGGCCGCAAGGTGCGCGAGTACAGCCACGAGAACCACGACGAGGACCTTCGCGCCAAGACCATGGACGCCCTGTACCCCAAGTTCTACGAAGCTGCCAAGCAGAACAAAGACAAAGGCCAGCGCAAAGAAGCCTTCGGTTCCATCAAAGAGGAATTCAAGGCCACCTTCGCCGAAGGTGAGCTGGAGGGCAAAGAATACATGTTGGGTCAGTACGTGAAAGCTGCACAGAAAAAGGCTGTTCGAGACCTGCTGCTCAACGAAGGCCAGCGTTTGGATGGACGTGGTACCACCGAGATTCGTCCGATCTGGACAGAGGTGGGCTACCTGCCAAGCACCCACGGCTCAAGCATCTTTACCCGTGGTGAGACCCAGTCGCTGACCACCCTCACCCTCGGTACCAAACTGGATCAGCAAACCATCGACGGCGCATTGATCGCTGGCGAAGAGCGTTTCCTGCTCCACTACAACTTCCCTCCATTCTCGACCGGTGAGGAGCGCCCATTGCGTGGTACCAGCCGTCGTGAGGTAGGTCATGGTAACTTGGCGCTGCGCGCGCTCAAGCCTGTCCTTCCAGAGGTAGAAGATTGTCCTTACACCATTCGTCTGGTTTCAGAGATCCTGGAGTCGAACGGTTCGTCTTCGATGGCGACTGTGTGTGCCGGTTGTCTGGCGCTGATGGACGGCGGTGTGCCCATCAAGGCACCTGTTTCCGGCATCGCTATGGGTCTGGTGACCGACGAGTCGGGCAACTACAAAGTCCTCTCAGACATTTTGGGTGATGAGGATCACCTCGGTGATATGGACTTCAAGGTGACCGGTACTTCCAAAGGAATCACCGCTTGCCAGATGGATATCAAGATCTCAGGCCTGAGCATGCAAACCCTCACCGAGGCGCTGTTGCAAGCCAAGGAAGGTCGTGCCCACATCTTGAACGAAATGCTCAAGACCATGGATGCTCCTCGTGAGGATTATGCTGCCAACGCACCGCGTATCGTATCGTTCGAGGTGCCTACCGATGTGATCGGTTCGATCATCGGCCCTGGTGGTAAGATCATCCAAGGCATCCAAGCCGATACCGGCGCCACCATCTCGATCGACGAGGTAGACGGCAAAGGTGTGGTAGAGATTGCTTCTGAAAACAAGTCTTCACTTGACGCCGCTGTGAGCGCTGTGAAGACCATCGCCTTCCCACCCACCGTAGACATCGGCGAGGTGTACAAAGGCAAGATCAAGACCGTTATGCCTTACGGCGCATTCGTAGAAGTACTGCCAGGCGTAGACGGCCTGCTGCATATCTCTGAATACGCATGGGAGCGCATTGAGAACCCAAGCGACGTCTTCACCGAAGGCGAAGAGATCGAGTTCAAGGTGACTGGTCGCGATCCAAAAACAGGCAAAATCAAGCTGAGCCGCAAGGTGCTGATTGAGAAGCCAGAAGGATACGTAGAGCGCGCTCCACGTGACCGAGGAGACCGTGGCCGAGGCCGTGGCGACCGCGGTGATCGCGGTGATCGCGGACGCGGACGTGGAGATCGTCGTGGTGGCGATCGCGGAGGGGACCGTCGTCCTTCTCCCGATCAGAACTAAGGCGGGCCTGCCACACTGGCACCCCAGCTAAATCCGCACGGTTTTTGATGCAGTGCGGTCGAAAGGCAACGCTTTTCGAATCGTAACGTTTAAGGAGTAGCTGACACACGAATATGAGACAGTTAAAGATCACCAAACAGGTCACCAACCGGGAGACTGCATCGCTTGACAAGTACTTGCAGGAAATCGGCCGTGTGGACCTTATTACCGCAGAAGAAGAAGTGGAACTCGCCCGCCGCATCAAGCAAGGCGACCAGTTGGCCCTGGAGAAACTCACCAAGGCCAACCTTCGCTTTGTGGTGTCGGTGTCGAAGCAATACCAAAACCAGGGCCTCTCGCTGCCCGATTTGATCAACGAGGGCAACCTCGGCCTGATCAAAGCCGCTCAGCGTTTTGACGAGACCCGTGGTTTCAAGTTCATCTCGTATGCGGTTTGGTGGATCCGTCAATCCATCCTCCAAGCATTGGCCGAGCAGTCGCGAATTGTGCGTCTGCCGCTGAACAAGATTGGCTCGATCAACAAGATCAACAAGGCCTTTGCCAAGCTGGAGCAGGAGTACGAACGTCCACCTACTGCCGCCGAGCTCGCCGAGGTCCTGGAAATGACCCTCGACGAGGTGAAGCAATCGCTCAAGAACGCAGGTCGTCACGTATCGATGGATGCACCGTTGAAAGACGGTGATGATTCGTCGTCTACCATGTACGACGTACTGCAGACCGGCGAGTCGCCCTCACCCGATACCGAGTTGATGACCGAATCGCTTCGCAAGGAAATCGAGCGCTCACTGCGCACGCTGACCACCCGCGAAGCCGACGTCATTCGCCTCTACTTCGGACTCAACGGCGAACACCCCATGACCCTCGAGGAAATTGGGGAGCGCTTTGACCTGACCCGCGAGCGTGTGCGTCAAATCAAGGAGAAGGCCATCCGCCGACTCAAGCACACTTCGCGCAGCAAGATTCTGAAATCGTACTTGGGGTAATACCCTGAGTTTCCTACCAAAAGCCCCGCCCAACAGCGGGGCTTTTTTTATGTCCCCAATGAGCGCCAAAGTGCCATGCACGCGGTGGTGCGGTATGGTGCCCACAGCTTGGCTTTGTTTTCAAGGGTGCTGTGCTTGCGCTCGGTTTTCCATCCGTAGAATTGATGCATGGCTTTGCGGATGCCGTAATCGCCCACCGGAAACACGTCAGGCCGATTGAGGGTAAACATCAAGAACATTTGTGCCGTCCACACGCCAATGCCTTTGATCTCGGTCAGGAAGGCAATGACTTGCTGGTCTGTCATTTCAGGCATGCGTTCCCATTGGTCGGCGTGCTCCAGGAAATGCGAACTGGTAGCCATGATGTAGGTGGCCTTTTGCTTGGAGACGCCCGATTCACGGAACTCTTCCAGACTGGTCTTGGACAAGATGCTGGGGTCCAACACGCCGTTGTAGCGCGATTCCAATCGATTCAAGATGTTACGCGCAGCGGAGACCGAGATCTGTTGGGAGATGATCGCATCCACCAAGGAGCGGTATGGATCACGCTCGGTGCGGTCGGGCAGGGGGGAGTGCTGCTCGATGAGGGCGGCCATTTTTGGGCATTTGGAGTGGATGTGCTGGGCGATGGGATTCATGGGATGGAAGATAGGGGGATTGCGGTGAGTTGAACGTTGGGATTGTGTTCGAGCGGCGCCGGTTCCCGCCCGTGGGCTGCCGGCCCTGCCGCCCCGCCTCCCCCTCCTGCCGCTCGACGATGTGTCGATCGACCCGCGAAAGATCCCGGCAGCATCCCTCAATTCCAAACACACCCCCGATTGACTTTGTGGATCGGCCGTCCCACTTTGTGAATGACCTTGACAACCCCTTGCACAATTTCCTTGGCTGCAATTTCGTCTATAGAGCGGCCTGCAAGCCTCACCAAAACTTCGGACATTTGCGCCCCATGAAGCACGCCCACGCTCGCTTTTCCTTGATCGCCCTTGCGGCAGTTGTTCTCTTGTTCCTCACCCAGTGCAACAAAGAGCAGTTTGCCGACAGTGCAGATCAGAACGTCACCTTCTCGGCCGACACCGTGTTGTTCGACACTGTGTTCACCACTATTGGCTCCACCACCTTGCCGCTCAAGGTGTACAACCCGCACAACGACCCCATTGTGGTCTCCAACATTGATGTGATGGGCGGCACAGACAGCCCGTTCCGCATTGCGGTAGACGGGCTCAACGGCACCAGCTTTCAAGACCTGGAGATTGGCCCCAACGACAGTGCTTGGGTATTTGTGGAGGTTACCATCGATCCCAACGGTGCCACCAGCGCGCTGATTGAGGAGGACAGTGTACGCTTTATCACCAACGGCAACACCGAATACGTGCATTTGGTCGCTTGGGGGCAGGACGCATGCTTCCACGGCGGGCTAGGCGCGCTGACCGTGCTTGAATGCGACGAAGTGTGGAATGCAGATAAGCCGCACGTGATCTACGGCATTGTGGCTGTGGATGAAGGCTGCAGCCTCACCATCAACCCAGGTACGCAGGTGTATTGCCACAACGCCTCAGGTTTGTATGTGTTCCGAGGTAGTCTGGATGTGCAAGGAGAATTGGGCAATGAAGTCTGCTTTCAAGGAGACCGCTTGGAACCTGAGTATGCCGACGTGCCCGGACAATGGGGCATCCAATTGCAGGTGCAATTCCAAACCGGATTTGGTGTGCAGCAGGCCACGATCAACCGCGGCGGCATTTGGCTGTTCGAAACCCAGGACTGTGAAATCGACCACGCCATCATCAAGAACGGCATCATTGGCATCCAATGCGATACCACGGGAACCACCACCGGAGAGTCGTTGCGCATCAACAACACGGTGGTCACCAACATGTCGGCCATTGGGCTCTTTACCCAAGGAGCACACGTGAGCGGGAGTAACTGCCTCTTCAGCAATTGCGGGCAGAACTGTGCGGCGTTCTCCATCGGAGGCAAGTACGACTTCCACCACACCACTTTTGCCAACTACTGGACCCAGAGCAACCGGCAGTCGCCCGCCTTCTACATCAACAACTACTATGTGGATGTGGATCAGAACGTCCAAGTGCGGCCCTTGCTGGAAGCCAACTTCACCAATTGCATCATGTACGGCAACAATGCCGAACTCTCGGACTTCAACGAGTTCGTGTACGACTTCAACCTCGACGCTGAGCAGCCGAACTACTTCTTCAACGATTGCTACGTCGACACCGATCAGGACATCTTGGACGGGAGCCATTTTAGCAACATGAGCCAAGGGCAGGGGGAGCCGCCGTTTGTGGAGCCGTTTGCAGGCAACTTTGACTTCCCCGGTCCGGTTGCCTCGGCCTTCCGCAGCCAGACCGGTTTCATCAACACCACCACCGACATCGAAGGGGTGTTCCGCAGCGGACTGTTTGCCCGCGGGTGCTACATGGACGACTAGCCGAAGGCCTGCGTTCACAGGGGCGCGTGAATAATGTCAGATGGGGACGTACAAATTTCCCTTCCAAAACTCCCCATCTTGCGCGCAACCACCCGAATCTTCGGATTCTGAAATAACACCCTATGAAGAAGCAATTCTTCCGCGCACTGCCGCTGTGGGCCAGCGTTTTACTGCTGGCAGCTTGCGGATCTTCGGAAGACGAAGGGCCAGCTGTGCCCGAAGTCACCACCGACTTTAACGACGCCCAAAGCGCTGCCGCCGGTAGCGTACTCAAGTACAAGGGCCAGTTTTTTGCGATCCCGTCGCCCATCCAGGCGGCCATCTTGATCCGCAAGACCAACCTGCAGTACAACCCCGACTTGGTCGTGCCCTTGGAGAACAGCGACATGCATGTGAGTCGGTTCCAAAAGGCGCTCAATATGGGTGTGTATGGGGCGGACTTGGGCTACCTGTCGAACTTCAACAACACCACGTTGAACTTGGCGTACTTCGGTCAAGTGCAAAAAACCGCTGAAGAGCTGGACATCAAAAACAACATCGATCCCGACCTGCTTCGCCGCTTTGCGGAAAACATTGAGCAGCCGGACTCGCTCTATGCCTTGAACGCCGATTTGTACAAGGTCATCAACCAATACCTCAAGGACAACGAACAAAACGAAACCGCAAGTCTGATCCTGGCTGGCGGCTGGCTGGAAGCCCTTTGGTTGTCCCTGGACAAGGCCGAAGACCACGCCGAGTTACGCAAGCGCATCGGAGAGCAGGGCAGTGGTTTGACAGGTTTGGTTACGCTGCTGGAACCGTTTGAAGACCCACAAGTAAAGGGCTTCCGTGATGGACTGCTCGGGTTGGCCGACATTTTTGCAGTTGTTTCTACCGGCTACCAATACATGGAGCCCATCACCGATCCTGCGGCCAAGACCACGTATTTGAAGAGCACCTCTGATGTTGGGCTCAACAACGAAACACTGGCCGAGATTCGCGCCAAAGTCACCGAAATCCGCAACTCCATCATCCTGTAATCATGACCCGATTCACCCTCCTGACCCTGGCGGCATGTTGCTGGACCTTGGCAACCACCGCACAATGCGACAGCACCGCAGTCTTCTGCGAGTCGCACATGACGAGCGACTACATTTCTGACGGACAGAACTACCGCGCATTGGTCTACAACGACCAAGTGGCCGAGTTCGAAGTGACCTTTTTCGGCAACACTTCCTACCGCATTGCTGCCTGTACGGGCGACACCGACGGGAACTTGATATTCACCGTGTACGACCAAGAGCGCAATCCGCTGTTCACCAACAAAGACTTTGGAAACGCTCCTTACTGGGACTTCAATGTTGAAAACACCATGGATGTGGTGATCGAAGCCCGTCTTGAAGAACAACACGTGAGCTCTGGCTGCGCGGTGTTGCTCATCGGATTCAAGCAATAAACCAGACCCTGATTGATTCACCGCGACCTTCTGGTTGCTGCTGACCACCTGCCCATGAGTAGTGGAATCCTCAAAGCGCTGATGCAGCTGTTTGCCATCATCGCCCGTGAAGCTGAGTCTGACGGACAAAGCGGCCAAGGGCGAGAAGTGGTAGCGGTCTTTCTGAGCCGTCAACTCAACAAATCTTTGGTAGACGAGTACCTCCAGCTCTTTGACGAGCAGGTAGGCGGTTCCGGCCAAAAAGAGGGCAAACGCAAAGCCAAGCGCACCAGTCTGTCTTCGGTAAAAGTGCTGCGCATTTGCACGGCAATCAACGAAGAGTTGGCGCAAAAGGAAAAGTACTTTGTGCTGGTCCGGCTTATTGAGTTTGTCCATGTCTTGGGCGAAGTCAGCCCCGGCATGCTGGATTTCCTACAAACCGCAGCCGACACCTTCAACATCGATCGTGCGACCTTCGACAACCTGTTCGTTTTCTGTGGCGCTGAAGACCTCGCAACCGTGCAAGGCGGCGAGTTTTTACATGTAGCCGCAACCGGTGAAGGCGCAGAAGGAGAGACCCGTTCCGTGCTGAAAGACGGCTTGCTGGGCCGCTTTGTGTTCTTGCGACTGGAGTCCGAGCACATGTTTTTGGTGCGCTACCAGGGCGAAGAAGAAGTACAACTCAACGGCCAAGTCATTGCCGACCACCGGGCGTACGTGTTCATGCAAGGCGCCAGCCTGCGCGGTACGCGATTCACACCGGTCTACTACAGCGACGTGATCCGCGTATTCCTCACCGATACCGACCACACGCGCATCCGGTTTGAAGCGCTGGACATTTCCTACTACTTCGAACGCAACAACAAGCAGGGCCTGCACCAGCTGAATCTGCGTGAAGAATCCGGCAGTTTGATCGGCATCATGGGGGCTTCGGGCTCCGGCAAGTCGACACTGCTGAACGTACTCAACGGCAACTACACGCCCACTTATGGCAAGGTGACCATCAACGGCATCGATGTGCACGGTGGGGCAGAGGAAATCGAAGGGCTGATCGGGTATGTGGCCCAGGACGACTTGTTGATCGAGGAGTTGACGGTGTTCCAAAACCTGTTCTACAACGCCAAGCTGTGTTTCGCCGACCAGAATGATGAGCAGATCACCGAACTGGTGCACGAGACTTTGCAATCGCTTGGGTTGTTTGAAGCGCGAGACCTCAAGGTTGGATCGCCTTTGGAGAAAACCATTTCTGGGGGACAGCGCAAGCGTTTGAACATTGCCCTTGAGCTCATCCGCGAGCCGGCAGTGCTGTTTGTGGACGAGCCTACCTCGGGCCTGTCGTCCCGCGACTCTGAAAACATCATGGACCTGTTGAAGGAGCTGACCTTGAAAGGCAAGCTCATCTTTACGGTTATCCACCAGCCTTCTTCGGACATCTTTAAGATGTTCGACAAGCTGTTTTTGTTGGACACCGGTGGCTTCCCCATCTACTACGGGAATCCGGTGGAAAGCATCATCTACTTCAAGCGACTGGTCAACCACGTCAACGCCCAGGAAAGCGAATGCGAACGCTGCGGCAACGTGAACCCCGAGCAGATCTTCAACATCATCGAATCCAAGGTGGTGGATGAATACGGGAACCTGACTCCGCACCGCAAGATTTCGCCGCGTGAGTGGGCGAACTTCTTCAACGTGCTCATCGCCAACCAACTCCCCGAACCCGAGCCTTACACCGAGGTGCCTAAGAGTGCCTTCCGCGTGCCCAACAAGCTCCGCCAGTTAAAGGTGTTCTCGGTGCGCGATGTGCTCAGCAAGCTGTCCAACCGCCAGTACATGCTGATCAACATGCTTGAAGCTCCGGCGCTGGCGCTCGTGCTCAGCTTCTTTATCAAGTACTTCAAGGTGGGCGGAAGCGCCACTGGCGAATACATCTTCCGCGCGAACCAAAACGTGCCGCAGTTCCTGTTTATCTCAGTGATTGTGGCGTTGTTCTTAGGGCTGACTGTGAGCGCCGAGGAAATCATCCGCGACCGCACCATTCTGCGCCGCGAGAAGTTCTTGAACCTCTCACGCGGCTCGTACCTCACCAGTAAGATTGGCATCATGTTCCTGATTTCGGCCATCCAGATGGCAGCCTATGTCCTTGTGGGCACGTGGGTGCTTGAAATCAAAGGCATGTGGTTCAGCTACTGGTTGATTCTGTTCAGCACCAGCTGCTTTGCCAACCTGCTGGGACTCAACATCTCGGCCACGTTCAACTCGGCCAAGGTGATTTACATCTTGATCCCCATCCTGATCATTCCGCAGCTCTTGTTCAGCGGGGTGATTGTCAAGTTCGACAAACTCAACCCCTTCTTTGCCTCGCAAAAAGGCGTGCCCATGATCGGCAACATCATGGCCAGCCGTTGGGCTTACGAAGCACTGGCGGTCAACCAGTTCAAGAACAACGCCTTTGAAAGCCGCACGTACGAGTACGACGCCCGCATCTCCAGCTGGACCTGGAAAAAGGACGTGTGGAACAAGAATGAAATGCGCGCCATCGTAGCCGAACTCCGCCGCCTCCAGGTGGAAGAGAAGCCCGAACGCGAAGAAGAACTCCGCCAGCTCGTACTCACCGAGTTCGACAAGGAGAAGCAAGAAGTCCAAGGATTGGAGGTGCCCTGGTTAGAGCAAGTGCGCGCCACCGGGTTCACCACCCAAATCCTCAGCGAAATGGACACCACGCTCCAGATGCTGCATCGCTACTACATGAAGAACGTCAACAACCTGGACCGTGAACGCGAAAAAATGGTGCAGGACTGGTGCAAAACCCCAGAGTTGAAAGCGGGCTACCGCAGCATGGAGAATGCCTACACGAATTCCCAACTCGAGGAGTTTGTGACCAACAGCAGCGAGCTCACCAGCTCGGTGATCCACGGCGGCGAAATCATCCAAAAGAAAGACCTGGTGTACCGCACACCGCTGCACACGGGCTTCTTTGGCGCGCACTTCTATGCGCCCAGCAAACCGCTCTTGGGCAAGCAAATCCCTACCAAAAGCGCCAACCTCATGGTGCTCTGGGGCATGACCCTGGGGTTGATCCTCTTGCTGTTTTTCAACGGCCTCAGCTGGATCCTGATCTGGATCCAAGAAGGTACCGACAAACTGCTCAAACTGCTCCGGTTGAAAGGGGAGGAGTTACCCCCATCCTGAAATGGAATACTAACGCAAAAGAAAAGCCCGCAATCGCGGACTTCATTCGTTTGAAAGGGGAGGGATTAGATCTCTTCCACCTCAATCATCTTGAATGGGATGTTGATGATGGCTTCGTAGTCCTCGCCGGCTTCCAGCATGTCTTCGTCGTCTTCCTCGTAGTACCACTGCACCACGATTTCTCCGCCGACGCCTTCGAGCTTTTTGAACAGGTCCAGGATGCACTTGGACGAGCTGGTGTTGAAGTACTCGAGTTGGATGTTGACCTGGGTGGTGTCCTTGCTCTGGCGGGCGTAAGACTCGATCCAGTCAATCAGGGGCTTGTAGAACTCAATCGAGTTCTCAGGGATAGAGCGTCCCTTGATCTCCAACGTGCCTGAGGCTGAGGAGAAAGAAACGGTAGGGGTTTTGGCGGTGCCTTCAATCTGAATGTCTTCCATCGCTTAGTGGACTTTAACCATGAGACTAAAAAACGAATTTTCCGCATCGTAGGGCACAAAGAAGTAGTCCAACTTGTCTTTGGTTTTCTTAGCGATGTCTACAATGCCCAATCCGCCCCCGCCTTTTTCGCTCATTTGGCCGTTGTTGAGCAGGGATTTGTAGTAGGATTTGAGCTCCCCGGGTTCCATGTCATTGACCGCTTGCAAGCGCTTTTCCAAGGCTTTCACCGAGTTGTTGGCCACAAAGTTGCCAGTCACAATGCAGTAGGTGTCGTCACACTTGGCCACCATCAACAGCGAGGAGGGGAGGTGTAAGCTTTCACCATCGGGCAAGTCGCTGTGGTGGTAGAGGTTTTGCAGACACTCCACCAAAATGTGGAACACGCGCTTGCGCACACGGGTGGGTTCGCCCAGGCGCGAGAGCTTGCCTTCCATAATGTTGAGGATGGAATGCAGCATGTCCTGGGTGATTTCACCTTTGAAGGCCAGCAGCACTTCATGGCGCTCCATGGCGCGGTAAAATTCAAAGACGTCGAGGTTCGAATACACAGGAATCTTGTGGTTGGCGCACACGGGTGCGCGTTTGCAAGCAAAGAAGGGACAGCACCAAAGGTATTCTTGTAGGAAGAATTCCACGATACTTGTGCGGCAATGGAGAAGAAATCGTGGTTCGAAACCTGGTTCAACTCGCCGTACTACCACCAGCTGTACCGCCATCGCTCTCAAGCAGAAGCGCAGGCGTTTATTCAGCGGTTGGTCGCGCAGATGGACCTCCCCCCCCAAGCACCCGTGTTGGACTTGGCATGTGGCAAAGGCCGGCACAGCTGGGCGTTGCACCAATGTGGCTTGCAGGTCACCGGCATGGATTTGGCGCCCAACAGCATCGCTTTGGCCCGGCAAGACTACCCAGAGGTGCGGTTTGAAGTGGGCGATATGCGCAGCTTTGAGTTGGAGACCCGCTTTGAGGCAGTGTTCAACCTGTTCACCAGCTTTGGCTACTTCAACGGGTTGGAGGACAACCTGAAGGTCTTGCAACGGGTGCATGCTCACCTGCCTCCGGGTGGGCGCTTGGTGATCGATTTCCTCAACGCCCCTTTTGTGGAGCGTACCCTGGTGGCTGCTGAGGTGCAGGAACACGAGGGCGTCCGTTTTGACATTCGTAGAGAAGTGAAGGCCGGGCAGATCCTCAAGCACATTGCTGTTTCTGATCCAGACCCCGTGTTGGAAGTGACCGAACAAGTGCAGTCCATCCACCCCCAAGATTTCCGATCGCTGTTGGAGCAGGCAGGGTTTGCCGTCACCCACGAATACGGGGATTACCACTTGGCCGCGTACACGTCGGATTCACCGCGCTTCATTATTATTGCAACAAAATTGCACTAAGTGAATCTGTGGCAAGCCGCCCTCATGGTGGGCGTGGTAATGGTAGGAGCCGGTTTGGTGTTGTTGCTTCGGTTCGAAAACCGCAAGCTGACCAACCTGTTGGTGGCCTTTTCGGGGGCGTTTCTGCTTTCGTTGATTTTTCTGCATTTACTGCCACCGGTGTTCAGCACCGACTTGCCCATGCACGGCGGGTTCTTTGTGTTGGGCGGATTCTGCATCCAGTTGTTTTTGGAGTACCTCTCGGGTGGAGTAGAGCACGGGCACGACCATGCACACGGCCACGGCCACCGCGGGTTTCCGTTGATGATCTTCATTGGCCTCTCCCTGCACGCCTTTTTAGAAGGCATGCCCATTGGCCACCTGGACCACGAACACAACCACTCCTTGCTGGTGGGCATTCTGTTGCACAAGTTGCCCGTGGCTGTGGTGCTGACCGTCATGCTGCGCGAAGCAGGACTCCCTCCGCTACGCGTGGGGTTTTGGCTGCTGCTGTTTGGCCTGATGTCACCCATGGGCAGTTGGGCCTTTGGCATCATCGAGGGCTGGGGCGCCCTGCAACCTGAACAATGGGTGGCTGCTGCTACCGGCGTGTTGGTAGGGATTCTGCTGCACGTGGCCACCACGATTCTGTTCGAAGGTTCCGAAGGGCACAAGTACAACGGGCTCAAGTTGTTGGTGCTTGCTGCCGGTCTTCTTTTGGGTGGGTTGGTGTAGCGAATGCCATCGCTCGTCGATTAAATAGTTGTTTTTGTCGACAAAACGCACTATCTTCGCAAAGCCTTGGGTGAAAATCATCCCGTGCACAGGCCCTCTGAAAAAAAAAGCCGGATATTACAGGACCTTTGCCAAATGAAGGGTAGGAATGGCGCCTCAGCGCGTCAAAGTAGAGAGACCATGAAGACGTTCAAGACCAAACTCATCAACGAAAAAGTAGAGTTCATCTTCATCAAGAAGAAGAACAAAAAGCGCATCCTGATTTTCGCGCACTACTTGAACTGATCTCCTTCTCACTCCGGACAAACGTAACTCTGCCGAGACAGGTGCCGTATACGCAGGACACCTTATCAAAACGCAGAGACGTGAAACGCTGCAAAGTCCGTATCAACATCAAGAAATTCGAGTCCATTCACCTGTACAGCCGCAAGTATGGCTTCAAAATGTTTGGACACTGCCTGAATTAAAAGGGCATCGGATCCATTGGATCAAAAATGGCGGTAGTCTGCATCAAGGCTTCGCTGAGTACTGAGGCATCCACTCCCGTGGCGATGCCTCTTTCTGTGAAATACCCCACCACTTTTTCTGAAGCGACATTGCCCGTTAGGTCATCCTTGGCCATCGGACACCCGCCATATCCGCGCAAAGCGCCGTCGAAGCGACGACATCCGGCTTCGTAGGCGCTTTCTATTTTTTCCTGCCAGGCCTCTGGGGTGCTGTGCAGGTGAGCGCCAAACTCCACATCCTTAAACGCAGGAATGAGCTGTTCAAATAGGGGGCGGATCAATTCTGGTGTGCTGGAGCCTACCGTGTCGCTCATGGCCAGCACCTCTACTTCCAACTCCCGGTGCAGTCGCTCAGCCCAAGAAGCGGCGATGTCGGAGTGGTACGGGTCGCCATAAGGATTGCCAAAGGCCATGGAGATGTACACCACCAATTGCTTGCCCGTTTTCTTGCACACGTTTTGAATGTCCTCAACGCGCCCCAGGGATTCGTCGATGGAACTGCCGGTGTTGCGTTGCTGAAAAGTCTCAGAGATGGAGAACGGAAAGCCCAAGCAATCGATTTGGTCGAACGCCGCTGCGTCATCGGCGCCACGGAGGTTGGCCACTATGGCGAGCAACTTGGAAGAGGTCGTGCTCAAGTCCAACCCATCCAGCACCTGGGCCGTGTCACGCATTTGCGGTATGGCCTTGGGGCTCACAAACGAACCAAAATCCACGGTATCAAACCCTGCGCGGAGCAGCGTATTGATGTACTTCACCTTCAATTCAGTGGGCACAAAGTGGGGCAGGCCTTGCATGGCGTCGCGGGGGCAGTCGATGAGTTTCATGGGCGTGTAGGGTTTGACTGACACGAGCTGCGGTGAAGATGAATACAGCGGTGTACGACTGCGAAGATACTTTTATGTCAGATGAAGATCACCGAGCACATCCTGCTTGTCGACAACGACGAGATCACCCTCGAGCTGGCCACGCGATTCCTGGAAAACGCGGGCTACACCGTGCGCGCCACATCGCGCTCGAGTGAAGCGTTGGAAATGCTGAGCCACCCGGGGCTCAAGCTGGTGGTTTCTGAAATTGAGTTGAACCACTTGACAGGGTTTGACTTGCTTTCCATCATGCATAAATGCCAGATCGACGTACCCGTGGTGTTTCTCTCCCAAGCCGACGATGCAGGTACCCAAACCGAGTCTTCTCAGCTCGGAGGGGCAGCTTTTTTGAGCAAGAAAGCCGACTTAGGTGAACTCCCAGAAGTGGCGCGAGCACTGCTCTCGGGCGTCACTCCGCCAAAATCTTCTACTTCGATCAGAATTGCCTGATGAAACCTGAAACCCTCGACTTGCGTATAGAGCGACGTGGGCCCAATATGTTTGGCCCCAGAACAAACGCTTTAACGCTGTCATCATGGACATTCAGGATTTTGACCGCATGCCGCTCGACGAAAAGACCAGCTTCCTTTGGGACCGCGGGGTCTGCCTCAGCCAACGCATTGTTGATGAGCAGGAGATCATCTGCATCTTCTCGCTGGAGAACTTATACGTAGAGGCCATCTACAGCCGCAGCAACAACCGTGTAAACTCCATCCACACCTTGGTGGACCAAGGCCAATGGTCGATTTACGTGGAGTGCATCATCCAGGAGCTGCTGCTCCAGAGCTGAGCCACGCCTTGCCTGAAGCGGCAGGCCAAAAGGGGACCGCCGTCTTTTCGCACCAGTTGTACCAGATCTGGCGCGTGCGCCAGGGAAGGTGCACACAGCTCACCACTGCATCCAAGCCCGTGGGACCCAAGGCTTCCGGACCTACCGACCCTGCAATCAGCGCAACTGAGCGGCGCTGACCTTCCTCCACCCAAGAAACAACAGCCACTCCTGACTCCATGCGCCGCGGTACCGGCGCATTTTTTATGTCCAATTGTTGGGGTGTCCCAAGCCATCCCTGCACTGCATTTGCGGTGAATCCACCCACTTCTCCGTCTTTCCAAATTACCTGCGTATGCGCAGGCGAAAGCAGTTCCCACCCTTGCTTATCTGCAACCACTGCGAGCTGAGGTAGCCTGTCTGCGCGGACATCCACCACGCAGGCCCAAACACCCACGATGACCACCAAAGGGCGAAGCCGAGGCAGCCCAGGGCTTTGTCGCCAGCGCCAGAACAACGCCAATCCCAACAGCCATAGTCCTGCTGTCATCCCGGACCAAGCAGGCGCCGACAGCACCGCATGAGGCAGGTCAGAAGTGGCTCCCACCGTCCAGCCCACCGCCTCACAGAGCCGATCCAACCCAGAGGCCAACCAGGGCGCAAGTGAAGTCCCGGAGCTTGCCAATAAGGCCAACCCACCGGCCAAGAGCAGCGTGGCCGCCGGTACCACCAGCACGCTGCTGATCAAAAACCAAGTGGGGAACTGATGAAAGTGGTACAGCGCAAATGGGGTAGTGGCCAATTGGGCGGCCAATGCCACACGTACCAATCCGCATATGGGACGCAAGGCTCTTGGTGCTTGCCAACTCTTGGATTTGAGCACAGGTTCTAGCAGTACAATGCCCGCCACCGCCGCATAGGAAAGCTGAAACCCCACCTCGGTCCAAACGGTTGGGCAGTGGAGGAGTTGCAACCAAGCGCATCCGGCCAGCAGGTGCAGCGTGTGCCTTGGACGGTGCCACGTATCGGCCAATTGCACTGCGCTGAGTAGCAAGGCCGCCCGCACCGTACTCACCGCCCCGCCCGTCAAGAGCGCAAAGGCCCACGTGCCAGCAAGCAACAAGGCACACCGCAACCAACGCCTACTGCTCATCCACTTCAAACACCCTCTGAGCAGCACAAACACAAGCCCTAGGTGCATGCCGCTCACGGCCAGCACGTGCATCGCCCCTGATGCCGAGAATGCCGCCCGCAACTCCGGTTCCAAGCTGTTGCGATTGCCGAGCACCAGTGCGGGTAGCAATTGCCTTGAAATAGGCGAGGAGAGTTGTCTGGTCAACCGTTCGGTGCAGTAGGCTTGGAGGTTGCGCAACGGAGCGTCCCAGGTAACCGCTCTCTGCAGTAGGACTGCTGAGTCTGCAAACAAAGAGGCTGACCATCCCTGCTGTCGGTAGTACTCTTTGGCGTCAAACGCACCCGGAACGATGGCGGGTTGCGGAGCGCTCGAACGTCCCTCCAGCCCCAAACGATCTCCTGGAGCTGGTTTTGGGCTGGTTGCCGGCGTCCAACAGCGCACGGTACACCCCACTGCCGACTCCCAACCGGAAGTCACCTCTGCTTCAAAGCGGTGGTACTTGGTGCTGGTCTTGACCAATGAACACACCTTCACGGTGCACCGCACCTTGGGTTGGGACCTCAGTAGTGGTGTGGCCGCGTGCATCCACGCCGTACCCGCACCCAACCCCAATGCGCACGCGGCCACCCACACCCGCCCTCCGCGCACATGCCACCCCAACAGTGCCGTCCAGGCCAACAAGCCAGCGACGGGGCAGTCCGGAATGAGGGTGCCACACCACGTCCACACGAGCAGGGCAAAGAGCGGAAAACGACGGAGGTCAATGGGTGTCATTTGGAGCGGATTGGACCGTCCAAATTAGCCGCTCATGGGCTAAGAAAAGTCCTGCTGCTGCAGGTCGGTGTAATGCGTTTTGTGGTGTGCAAAAAAGTCCACCACGATGCTGCGGCGGTAGAGTCCGCGCAGGTTAGGCTGGCTAAGGGATTGGCGCTCAGACTTGCGCTTGCGGCGCATCTTGCCAATTTGTGCGTAGTAACTGAAGTGCGCCTTGAGCACGGCCCACACAAAGCTGAATTTGCCCTCGGTCAAAAAGCGGATGCCTGCCACGCCGTCCAGCACCAAGCGGCGCAGGATCTTCACGGGCAGCGGAGAACTGAAGTGGTTCTTGGTCAGCAAGAACAGGTTGTTGCGGAAGTTCAGGTAGGTCTTGAACGGGTTGGTCTGGTTCAAGGTGCCACCACCCACGTGAAAGACGTGGGCCCTCCCGCATGCCCCAACGCGGTGTCCACGGTTCTTCAAGCGCCAGCACAGGTCGATCTCCTCCATGTGAGCAAAGAAGTCTTCGTCCAGTCCACCCACTTCATGGTACGCCGTTGCACGCACAAAGAGCGCAGCTCCTGATGCCCAGAACACCTCTTTGTTGGCGTCGTACTGGCCTTCGTCCTTTTCAAACGCGTTGAAGATGCGGCCTGCGCAAAACGGGTAGCCGTCCTTGTCCAGGAATCCGCCTGTGGCGCCTGCGTGCTCAAACCACTCAGGACGGCCGTGGTCGCGAATCTTGGGTTGGCACACGGTGAGGTCTGCTTCCTGCATGTAGTCGACAACAGGGGTGATCCACCCGGGCGTCACTTCCACGTCGGAATTGAGCAGAACGTAGATGTCGGCCTCAATGCGGCGCAGGCCTTCGTTGTAGCCTTGGGCAAAGCCTTGGTTGGTGGGATTCTCGGTAAGCTTGACTTCGGGATGATGGGCGCGAACGTACTCCAACGAGTCGTCGGTGGAGGCGTTGTCGATGATCCAGACTTCTGCGTGGTCGCGGCTGTGCTCCACCACACCGGGCAAGAACTTGCGCAGGAATTGCGCACCGTTCCAATTGAGGATGACTACAGCTACAGAAGGGGAGGACTCCACGAGGCGAACTTCACGTTGGTTGCAGGAGCTTCCTGCGGGTTAGGGTCGCGCAAAACTAATGCTTAATCCCTGAACGGGTGGGCTGATCAGCGCTGTCAGTACCCTAGGGGTTGAGGAAGAGGTCCTCGAGAATTTGCAGGCTTGCGCTGCGCTCGGAGCTGTTTCCAGCACCACCTCCACTCGGGTCGCGACCCAAGATGAGCTGCTTCCATTGCTGGTTGTTGATCTCCCCAGGCACATCGCTGTGGAGCAGTTCAAACTCTTCACCCACCAAATCGCGGTTCCAAAACACGAAGCGCTTGTTGCGGAAACGGTCTCCGAGGGTGTAGTAATGCCAGATCTCGTACGGATAGGCGTAAATGTCCTGGTGACGCTTGCCAATGGAGTTGGGCGCACCCCACTTGAGGTAGAGGCGGCCTTGGTCGGTTTCAAACCCGCGTTTGATGCGGGTGCCGAAAGTCTCTTCCACGTAATCGACTTCCTTCTTGTAGGCCAGCCAAATGCTCTCGGCATAGGCTTCGTCGCGGCGGGCCCAGAAGTAATAGAAGTACTGCTGCATGGTGGTCATGTCGGCCTCCTGCATCAGGTTTTGGATGGTGATGCGCTCCACAGCTGTGGCAATCGGCTGCAACGCATCGATGTAGTAAAGCAAGGTGTCGCGGTCGGTGAACGCTGCGGCAAAGGTGATGGAAGGATCGATGGTCTCCAGATCGTCGGTGGTGGGATTCTCCAAACGGTTGGAACGCGAAATGGAGAGGGTTTCACGGGCCACAAGCTCGTTTTGGCGGTTGCGCATTTCCAGCACCAAGTCGTAGTCGCCGGTGGGGATGGTGCTGATGTCCAGGGTTTGCATTACGGGAACCACAGCAGCAGCCTTTTCGCGCTTCATGCGTTGGGCAGTGGCAATGGGCAGCCCGTCTTCCGGATCGGCGAGGTAACAGTTCACCAGGAATTTACCGCTGTCGCCAAAGAAGGCTTCGGTGCCGTAGAGTTCGGCGTAGAACATGAGTACGTCTACGCGTTGAGGGTAGTAGGTGGACACGTAAGGAAGCAGGTCCAAGCCGCTCTTGCTCAATTCGTTTTGGCCTTCGCTTTTGGCAAAGGCCCGTACCAGCATGAGGTCTGAGCACCCGGCGCTTTGAGCTGTGATTTCAAAGTCTTTTTCGAAGGAGACTTGGTCCTCGGAGTTGTGCGCATCTGTGAGCTCCATCTCAAAGGTGTACGCGCCTTCGGGCAACAAAAAACGCTGCACATCTAGGAAATCGGGGCGGAAGCCGTAGAACTCCTTGGGGCCGTCGATGGTGAGTTTTCGAAAGTCAGCAATGGTGGAGTCCTGACGGATAATGAGCGTGCAATCCACTTGCGCAAACCACAGGGAATCCCCGGCTGGCGCATGACGCAACGAAGGGCCGGTGAAGCTCAAGAAGGTTTCCACGTAATGCTCTCCTTCGGCGGTTTGGAAGACTTTGTGGTCAAACCACGCCTCCAAAGCCAGGGCACGTGTGGCGAGCAGAAGTACGGCAGCAAGCAAGGGGATTCGCATA
>CAXPZW010000042.1:0-22108 GCA_964221845.1 Luminiphilus sp.
TGATCGCCCGCATCCTGTTGGTACTCTCTGGAGCGGCCTTGCTTGCGGCCTGCGGCGGACCGGTGCAATCCCCGCTCATGCAGGATTTGAACGACGAGAACAACTTTCTTGACACCCACGTGATCAGCAAGTCCATGTTGGACGCTGCCATGTCACTTGTAGAAGATAAAATCGCCGAAATTCCCGACGATCAACAGGTGCAAGACATGGAAGTAGGCGACCTCACCACCCTAATCGCAGGCATGGACAAGGTCATGGTCTTCAACAAAGACGACCTGAATCGTGCTCAAGAAGACTCCTTGTCCAACCGCATCCGCAGCCGCCTGCAAGCCGAAGGCAGCGAGCTCTTGTTGGAGACCACCGTCTCCGGCGGTGAATTTGGCTTGTACGCAGTAGAATCGGGAGGCGTGGCCTCACGGGTACACGTGTTTCTCCGCTCACCCTATGCCGAAAATGGTGCGCGCAGCTGGCCTTCTGTGGACCCTGTATTGGAAGGCGAAATGGAAGAAATGCTCGCCGCCGAACAAGTGCAAGTCGACGAAGATCTATCGAGCCTCACAGACCTGGTCAGCATCGACGGCGGCCTGACCCTGATCGAATGCAACGGCACGTTTGATTTGTCGCAACTCTCCAGCGTATTCATGAGCGTCGCTCGCCAATTGAATTGATCCATGGGAGCAGTACTCTCCACCCAAGCCCTCACCAAGCATTTTGGCAGCGTGCACGCGGTCAACGGCATCGACCTCGAGGTTGAAGCCGGCCAAATCTACGGCATGCTCGGCCCCAACGGCAGTGGTAAAACCACCACCTTGGGCATGTTGCTGGGCACCATTCGACCCACCTCCGGCACCTTCAGCTGGATGGGACAATACGGCGCCCACCACCAAATCCGCAACCGCATCGGTGCCATTTTGGAAGGCCCGATTTTCTACCCATACATGACCGGGCGTCAAAACCTGGAGATTTCCTGCCTGATCAAGGACGTGCCCTTTACGCGTATTCCTGAAGTCATGGACTGGGTGGGCCTGGGCAAACGCCAACACCACAAGTTCCGCACCTATTCCTTGGGCATGAAACAGCGCCTGGCCATTGCCGCCACGTTGCTCACCGATCCTGACGTACTCATACTTGACGAGCCTACCAACGGTCTGGACCCCCAGGGCATCGCGGACATTCGAGGGCTCATCCGAGACATTGCCAAAATGGGCAAGACCATTGTGCTCGCCAGTCACTTGTTGGACGAAGTGCAAAAGGTATGCTCACACTTTTGCGTCTTGCGCCACGGCAATCTGATTTACCAGGGTGGGGTAGACGAGGCCTTGGGCGGGCGCAACATCATCCAAATTAACGCCACCGACATGAGCGCGCTCAAGTCCGCAGCAGCCGCCATGAACCTGGGCGTGGCCGAAGTGGACGAACACCTCGAAATCGAATCGGCGGAGCCGTTGGATCCCGGCGCTTTGAACCAGCACTTTTTCAATCAGGGCGTGGTGCTCACCCACCTGCAGCCCATCACCCGCAGCCTGGAGCAACAGTTCCTGCAAATCCTGAAAGAACATGATTCGTCGACTGCTTCGCATTGAGTTTTCCAAGCTGTGGGCGTCGAACTATTTCCGCGTCCTGGGCATCCTGTGGTTGTTTGCCTTTTTGGCCATCCCCATTGGCACCTCGCTGATCCTCAACAACGTTGCGGTAGACGGGGACCTCTCGGAAATGTTCCTGCAGATCAGCCCGGAGAACCTGCCCATTTTCCACTTCAGAGACATCTGGCAAAACCTCGCGTGGGTCTACAAATTCCAGACGTTGCTGTTGAGCTTCATGGTGATCATCTCGGTCACCTCAGAGTTTGATTACAAGACTGTACGCCAGAACATCATCGACGGCTTCTCGCGCACCCATTTTTGGATGAGCAAAGTGATGCTCGTGCTGATTTTGGCCAGCCTGGCCACCGGGCTGATGTTCGTGGAAGGCTTGGTTGCCGGGCTGTGGGCCTCTCCCGACCGCAGCTTTGAGGCCTTCTTTGCCAACATCGAATTCGTGGGCGCCTACTTCCTGCATGTGAACGTGTTCCTGCTGTTCTGCATGATGATCAGTTTGCTCATCCGCCGTTCGGGCTTCACGATTTTCTTCCTGCTGATCTGGAATTACGTGTTCGAGGGCATTGCCTACCTCTACAACCTGGCCAAGTACCAGTCTGACCAGCTCGACACCATGCTCTACACCGAGTGGTTGCCGCTGGAAAGCGCATCCAATCTGATTCGCCAGCCGGTGGGCAAGTACGCGCTCAGCAATGTGCAGGACTACGTCGCGACGCAGGACTTCCTGTTCGCCATGGGATGGGCGGTGTTGCTGCTCTTCTTTTCGCACCGTTACATCCAGCGCCGCGACTTCTAGAGGCAACGATTGGCGTGTTTTCTGCATCTTACAGGGAGAAAAACGCACTTGCTATGACCCTCCGAACCCTCGCCATGGCCGTGTTGATGGCCTTGCCCTTTGCGCCTCAAGCGCAAGTGGTTGATTGCATCGACGCCAGCTTGATTGACCCTACTGCCATCTGCATCACCCTCTACGACCCGGTGTGCGGTTGTGATGGCTTCACCTACAGCAACGAATGTGTGGCCACCGTGTTGGGCGGAGTCACCTCCTGGACTTCAGGGGAATGCACCGGCAACGAAAACGTCACCTGCCTGGATTTGGCCGGCCTGGATTTTGGCGCCTGTGAAATGATTCTCGGCATCGCTCTGATCAACGGTGAATGTGTCACCATCAGCGGCTGCGGCACCACGGCCCAAAACGGCCAAGACTACGGTGCCTTCATTTACGCCACAGAAGCCGAATGCATCGCCGCATGCGACGGCCAGGGTGGCGGCGACCAACCCGACGGCTGCGTAGACCTAGGGGGCGTGGACTTTGGTGACTGCGACTTTGTGCTCGGCGTAGCCATGATTGACGGTTTGTGCCAAGACGTTTCGGGCTGCGATTACACCGCCACCGACGGCGTGGACTACGAAGGCTTCTTCTACGACAGCATCGAAGACTGCCAAGCCGGGTGCGCCGACATGGTGTGCCAGGACCCCAACCTGATCGACCCCGACACCGATTGCCTGGTGTCCTCCGAATACTACTGCGGGTGCGACAGTTTGCTGTACACCAGCACCTGCGAAATGATCTATGAGTTTGGCCTGACCTCTTGGGAGATCGGCTTTTGTGACAACCCTGCGACTTGCGTCAATCCTGACCAGATCAACATTGGCGTGCCCTGCCCGTTGATCTACGATCCCGTATGTGGTTGTGACGATGTGACCTACGACAACAGCTGTACGGCCTACCACTTGGGCGGTGTCCAAAGTTGGACCGAAGGCCCATGCTCAGGCAACGGATTGCCAGAATTGGCGTTGGTAGGCGTGCACGCCGTTCCGAACCCTGCGGTCAACGCCGTATCCCTTTCACGTGCCATGGAAGCCGAAGTGGCTGTCCTGGATTTAGCAGGACGTACCTTGATTGCGCGCCAGCACTTGCCCGCAGGCGCTGACTTAGACGTTGTGGAATTGCCGCAAGGACTGTACCTGCTGGATGTACATACAGCCGCGGGCCGCATCACCGTCCGATTCGAAAAGCGTTAAGCGAATTTGCCGGCGATCCGTGGTGAGGTCAAGTGCTTGACCACGTCCAACGCCTGGCACGAGTTTTCCCCGTAATCCACCTCTACTGGACCGATGGACTTGGCAGCAGCCAAGCCGTCGGCGTAGAGGGATTTGCTACGCTGGCTGATGGCAAACAGCGCATTGTTCATGCTGTCCCGCACGAAGTTGGCCTCGCCCTGCAGATGGGCCGAAATGTGCGCCACGTGCGCCGGGAAGTACGCATCGTCCATTTTCTTGGACTTGGCCAAGTAGCCCAGACATCCCCATCCCAAAGAGCGGATGCCGTCGTCCTTGTGATCCTTCCAATCTTCGAACTTCTGTTGCAGCAACGGGCTTTTGGCCATGACGTTTTGCAGGAAAACGTGCCCCAGCATCCAGTTCTTGGTTTCAGCAGCCATGGTGTCCAAGGCCTCGCTTGAGAGGGTCTTGGGCTCGCCCACCAAGCACGCCAGCTGCTTGGCGTCCCACAGGTCTGAACGCCAGAGTTCATCGGCCAACGGTTGGCTTTTGGTTACGCCCTTGGCGAGTTTCTTGATTTGGGTCAGGCCCAGGCCATAGGAACGGAAAGTGGGGTTGCCCACTTTTTCCCAGGCTTGCATGCCGCGCTCGTTCTTGTTGGCCTCGAGCAGGGCTTCTACGTCAGAAAAGGTCATGCGGGATCAGGATTGAATGTTCCCCCCAACTTCGGACATATCCGCGAAGAAATCCGGGTAAGATTTACGAATCGCTTCAGCGCCGGTGATGGTGATGGGTTCGGTGCCGCCCATGCCCAACAGGGCTGCGGCCATGGCAATGCGGTGGTCGTTGTTGGAGTCCAGGGTGGCGGTCTTGGGTTCGCCAGGGTGCACGGTCATCAGATCGCCGTCGAGGTCGATGCGCAGGCCGGCCTTGGCAAACTCGTCGCGCAGCACCACGCCGCGGTCGCTCTCCTTGTGTTTCAGGCGGTGCACGCCGGTGAAGCGCGAGGGCTTGTCGCCAAACACGGCCATGGCCGCCAGAGGAGGGAAGAGGTCTGGGCAATCGGTCAGATCAAAGTCAATGCCGCGCAGTTGGTGGCCCACCACTTGGTAGTCGCCTTGTTGGTTCTTGACTTTGCAGCCCGCAAAGAGCAGGGCTCCGGTCACCGCTTGGTCGGCCTGGGTGAAGACCGAGGGCAAACCTTTCACCTCGTAAAAATTCTTGCCGGAAAGTGCACCGGCAATCAGCTGGAATGCAGCACCGCTCCAGTCGCCATCCACGTAAATGTCCTTGGGCTTGTACGCCTGTCCACCCGGAATCTCAAAGGTCTCAAAGTTGGTTTGGCTCACATGCACGCCGTAATGTGCCATGACCTCCAAGGTCATTTCGATGTAAGGGGTGCTCTTGAGGTCCTTCACGTGCAGGGTAGAGTCCTCAGCGGCCAACGGCAGTGCCATCAACAGCCCGGTCAGGAATTGGCTCGAAAGCGACCCGTCCAAACTGATGGTGCCGCCTTTCAATGGGCCTTTCACTGCAATGGGGAGCTTACCGTCGACGGTGGAACAAAAGGCGCCCAGTGGCGGCAAAATGGTCTCGAACATGCCCATGGGGCGCGTGGCCAAACTGCCCTCTCCCACCATGGTGAGCGGCCCGTCGTGCAGGGCGGCAATTGGAGTGAACAGACGGATGCCCAATCCGGCCTCTCCGGCGTTGAGCTCGGTGCCAATGGGTTTGAGTCCGCCGTGGAGTAGCAAGTCTTCGCCGTCTTCTTCGATCTGTGCGCCCAAATGCCCGGCCATGGCCAGCGCGCTCAGTCCGTCGTTGGCAAAGCAAGGGTTGGACAGGCGGGAGGTGCCGGGGGCCAGCAATGCAGCCGCCACCGCACGTTGGAAAATACTCTTGCTGGGTGGGGCGTAAATCGACCCGGTCAGGTAGGATGGGTAAACGGTCAGTTTCACAGATACAAAGGTGCAAAATGCAGGTACAAAAAAACCGGGCACAAGGGCCCGGTTTTTCGCTTGAGATGGGAAAATACGTTACCGCTTCACAAGGCGAGTTGGACGCGAAGAAGCAGGGGTGTCCAGCAGGTAAAGGCCCGCGGGCAATCCACCGAGGTCCACTTGGTTTTGTCCGGGGCGCAAGGTGCCGTCCAAGACCGCTGCTCCAGACATGTTGCGCAGCACAAACGGCTGGTTGCCTTGGGCAGGGGACTGCACCCATACCACATCACACGAAGGATTGGGGTATACGTGCAAGCCGGCCCGGGCCACCTCTTCTTCTACGTTTACAAACGAAGACGAGAAGCGGTACAGGGTGCCGTTGGAGGGGTCACTGGTCAAAAAGTCTCCAGGGCCTAAATCGTCCACTTCGTCATCGTTAAATGGATTGACTTCTGGAGCCTGACCGTCTCCTTGGAGCAGCCAAAGGGTATCGAATGTAATGTTGGTAGCCAACGAGTCTACCATCAAGATGGACGCACCGCCCATGCCGTCGTGCGCCAAATCTGGGTTTTTGATTGAGTTGGGGCCGAAGTGGATCTCAATGTCATTCGACCCTTCGTACATGCGCATTTGGAGGTTGATTTGGTCACCTGCGGTGCCGCTACCGACCACTTCGGCGTAGAAGCCGCAGTTCTCATACTGCAGATGGAAAATGCGGTTGGGAGCATCACCCGTGGTCTTGTAGGTGATGGTGGAAATCAAGGAGTCTTGGAGATATCCGATATCAATCAGGTCTGATCCATACACAAAGAAGATCGGAACAGTTCCGTTGGGGCCTGGGTCGCCGATCAATGCACCCCCCGTGCCAAAGTCGGAGTTCAAGTACCACGTGTCGACTTGACGTTCGAAGAAGTAGAAGTCGAAACCCATCGGCAGCATCGCGTCGGGATCGTCCCAGGTATTGAGCACGGCGTCAGTGCCGTCTTCAAAGTGCGCGTAGGTTTCGTCGGTAACGGCGAATTCGTAAGGGAATTCTTGGGCAAAGGTGCCCACAGAGAGAAAGACAAAGAGGAGTGCGGAAAGGTGTTTCATTGCAGAGGTTGATTGTATACGTACAGCGAACACAAGACACAATAGTTACACCAAGCGTCCAAATCCAGTTCCAGAAAAGTTGCAAAAGCGGGAACCCTACTTCTTGCCAGAGTAAATGGTGGCAATGCCGCCGGTGAGGCGTTTGGCTTGCAGGTCGGTGTATCCGCAGCGTTTCATCACCGCCAAGAAGTCGTCGCCATCGGGGAAAGCTGCTACGCTCTCGGGCAGGTAGGTGTACGCGCGGCTGTCTTTGGACACCAACTTGCCCACCGTAGGCATGATGTAGCGGAAGTAGAAGTGGAACAGCTGCTTCATGGGGAATTTGCGTGGACGAGAGAACTCCAGTACCACGCCCATTCCGCCGGGCTTCAACACACGGTACATGTCTTGCAAACCGGCCTCGAGGTTTTGGAAGTTGCGCACCCCAAACGCGGCGGTGTAGGCGTCAAACGCGTTGTCCTCAAAGGGCAGATTCTCGCTGTCGCCGTATTGGAGGGTAATCACGTCGTCGTACCCTTTCTTTTTGACTTTGCCACGGCCCACTTCCAGCATGCCCTCGGAAATGTCAACACCCACAATCTTTTTGGCCTGTACACCCATGCGGCGGGCTTCCATGGCAAAATCGGCGGTACCGGTGGCCACGTCCAACAGGCGTTCGGGGTTGTGTTCCTTGATCATGCGGATGGCCTTCTTGCGCCAGCGCACGTCAATCCCCAGCGAAAAGAAGTGGTTCAAAAAGTCGTAGCTGTGGGCGATGTTGTCAAACATCTCGGCTACCTGCTCCTTTTTGGTGGCGTCTGAACTGTACGGCGTTACCGGGGCTTGCTTCATGAGGACAAAGGTCGGGCTTGAACCGGTTCGGCGTTCCATTCGCGGTGGAATTGCTGCAAGAAGTCTTCCATGTATTGGTGACGTTCCTCAGCCCACGCCTTTCCGGTAGCGGTGTGCATGCGGTCTTTAAGGAGTAACAGTTTTTCGTGGAAATGGTTGATGGTGGAAGTGCGCTTGTCGCGGTAGGACGCAAAATCGGCGTGCAATTCAGGGTCGAGAGCCGGGTCGTAGAGCGGTTGTCCGGTGCTGCCGCCGTAGGCAAAGGTGCGTGCTACCCCAATGGCGCCAATGGCATCCAAGCGGTCGGCGTCTTGCACGCATTTGCCAGCTAGGGTAGGCATGTTGTCGGCCACACCCGCGCCTTTGAACGAAACACGCGCCACAATGAGCACCACCTCTTCGTGCCATGCGTCTGGTGCTTCAAATTCCTCCAACGCTTGTTTGGCGCGTTTAGGTCCTTCTTCCAGGCTGCCTCCGTGGAACTTCCAATCGGCGATGTCATGCAGCAGGGCACCCAGAGCAGCGATGTTGGGGTCTGCGCCTTCGGCCGAGGCAATGAGAATGGCGTTTTTGGTCACGCGTTCGATGTGGAACCAATCGTGGCCGGTGCCTTCGCCTTCGAACAGGCTGGCCACGTGATCGGCAATGCGTTGCACGCTGGGGTGGAGGTGGTCAAACATGACGCAAAGGTGCCCGCACACTGGCGCAAAACAAAGCGCCGGCAGGAAAAGATTCCCACCGGGGCCACCTCAAACCATAGGTACCCAAAGGTCAGTTTTCCGAAAACATCGGCACACCTGTAGCGATGGGACGAAACGTCCGCACCGGATGAATTTGCACGCGCATGTAGCGCGCAAGCGGCAATTCATCAATGATGGCCAAGGCTTCTGATTCGGAGTTGGCCCGTACGGTCATCCAACCGCGGGTCTTGTCCAAATCCATCACATACGACAGCACAGCGCCTTGGTGCATCAGGTCTCCAACGACTTCACGTTGCTTCGGGATCAATGATCTGAACAGCGCCGTCAACGGCCGATCGATCCGAAATTCAAACATGAACTGCATAACACTGGGTTTACTATTACTACAATCTAGACGTATGCATGCATACTAAGTCACCGGTATTTGGCCTTTTTTTGCTTTTGTGATGGTGGAAGTGGCCGGACTGGCCTTTGGATACGACGCCCCCCTCGGGCATTTGGAAACCCTGCAGCTGCAAGGGCCGGGACTCACCGCAGTGATCGGCCGCAACGGTTCGGGCAAGAGCACCTTGCTGCACACCCTGGCGGGCTTGCTGCCGGCGTTGAAAGGCCGCATTTCCCTCGACAACACCGATTCCGCCCAACTCTCGGCCCAAGCACGCGCCACCAAACTGGCCATAGTGCTCACCCATCCCATCCGGCTCGGCGGACTCACCGCGCGCGAGGTCGTAGAACTCGGCCGTCTGCCCCACGGCGACACCAACCCAGAAGTGGTGGACGCGGCCTTGGAGCGACTCGGCATTGCCCACTTGTCCCACAAGCCCATGGATGCAGTGTCCGACGGAGAACGTCAAAAGGTGAGCATCGCTCGTGCCTTGGCGCAAGACACGCCCATTCTGATGTTGGATGAACCCACCGCATTCTTGGACTTTGAGGCCCGCACGGCCATGATGCACGTGCTGGAACAAGAAGCGCAGCACCGGTGTGTACTGTTCAGTACACACGATTTGCACCTGCTTCAAGACCGACCCGTAAATGTGTTGGAAGTGGACCCCTCAGGCACCCAGTGGTACACCGGTGCGGACGCACAAGCGCGCCTGCAAACGCTCGTGCAGCAGGCCTAGAATTTGTCCCAGAACACCACCACTGCAATGGCTGCAGCGGCTGTGGCAGCCACCAGCACGCCTCCTGCGGCAATGTCCTTGACTCGTCCTGCGCGGTCGTCAAAGTGGGGGTGCACCAAATCGGTGAGGCGTTCCACGGCGGAGTTGGTCATTTCGGAGGCAAACACCAACCCAATGCAGCCGATCACTGCGCACCATTCCCAGCGCGCAAGGCCGGCCCAGAAGCCGGTGGCCACCACCAACGCAGCTGCCAATACGTGGATTTGCGCGTGCTCTTCGGTGCGAATGAACGCCCAAATGCCTTTCCCTGCGAAGCGAAAACTGTTGATCCGGCGCTGAAAGTATGAGGGGCGTTCTTGCATACCACCCAAGATAAGTTATGCCTGCAACACCGCAGCGTGAATGCCGGTGAGCAGCTCGTCCAACTCGGTGTCGGAGGTGATGTAGGGGGGCATGGTGTAAATCAAATTGCGGAAGGGGCGCAACCATACACCGGCCTCCAATGCCGCCTTTTGTGCGCGGGGAACCTCAACCGCTTCGTGCATTTCTACCACGCCAATGGCGCCTAAGGTGCGCACGTCTTTGACGCGTTCGTTGTGGAGGAGCGGCGCCAGCCCCGCTTGCAAACGTTGCTCGATGTGCGCCACCTGGCCTTGCCAATTGGATTGGATCAGCAGGCGAATGCTCGCCACCGCCGATGCACATGCCAATGGATTGGCCATGAACGTAGGCCCGTGCATCAGCACACCTGGGAATCCGTTTGAAACCGTTTCAGCGATGTGAGAGGTGCACAGGCAGGCCGCCAAGGTCATCATGCCTCCGGTCAGTGCCTTGCCCACACACAGAATATCGGGAGCAATTCCGCCGTGTTCTGCAGCAAACAGGGTGCCTGTGCGCCCAAAACCGGTGGCGATTTCGTCCAGAATCAGCAAGACGTCAAACTCGTCACACAACGCACGGAAGGCACGCAGGTACTCAGGATGGTAGAACCACATGCCACCCGCACCTTGCACAATGGGCTCGAGGATGAATCCAGCCAGCTCTTCGGCATGGGCCTCAAAGATCATGCGGTAAGGAGCCATGTCCGCTTCGGTTGGCGCACGGTCTGGCGGCGATGATGGACGCGGTGCGAAGTAGTGCTTGGGCACATAATCCGCAAAGTGGGCGTGGAGCCCGCCGTCGGGATCGCACACGCTCATGGCGCCCAGTGTGTCTCCGTGGTAGCCACCGCGCAATGCCAGAAACTTGCGCTTGCCTTCGGCGCCGCCAGCTTGGTGGTATTGCACCGCCATTTTCAGCGCTACTTCCACGCTCACCGATCCGCTGTCGGCCAAGAATACGTGTTGGAGTGGGGCAGGGGTGAGCTCCACCAGTAGACGGCTCAGGGTGATGGCCGGCTCGTGGGTCAATCCGCCAAACATGACGTGTGCTTTGCGTTCCAACTGCTCGTGCACCGCCGCGTTCAGCAACGGGTGGTTGTAGCCGTGGATGGCGGTCCACCAGCTGCTCATGCCGTCCACCACATCGCCGAACCCCTCGACTTCCAATCGCACTCCGCGCGCACCGGTTACGGTGTACACGGGGTCAGGGCGGTTCATGCCGGTGTAGGGGTGCCAAATGTGTTGGCGGTCAAACTCCAAGTCGGTCGTCATAGGTGGAGCGATTCTGCGTGAAAGGCAACAAGGTCGGCACTTAGGTCCTCCAAGTGTGGGAGGTCTAGCAGGACGGGCACATCGCTGTGAGCCAAAATAGCCTCGCGGGTGGAAGGCACCACATCCCCGTTGAGGATGAGTCCTTTGCACGCAATGCCTGCTTGCTTCAAGTGGGCCAACGAAAGTAAGGTGTGGTTGATGCTACCCAAGTAATAGCGGGACACCAAAATCACGGGCAACCCCAACTGTTTGATCAAGTTCATGTTCGTGTGTCGGGCGTTGAACGGGACCTCCAGTCCTCCGGCGAGTTCTACCACCAGTCGTTCGGCTTGGGGGAGAATAAAATCGTCGAGGGCAATGGCCGCGCCAGCATTGGCCGCAGCGGCGTGGGGCGACATGGGGTCGGGGTAGTGGTGGGTCTCAGGGTGGATGCGAATGCCGGGCACCAAACGCTCCAGCTCCAACCGGTCTGCCGAAAAATCGGGACCGGTTTGGACGGGCTTCCAGTAATCGGCGTTCCATGCACGTGCCACCACAGCGGCCGCAACGGTTTTGCCTACATCGGTGCCGATGCCTGCTACAATCACTCCTTGCATGGTCTTTGAAATCAGCGTTGATACATGCGGCGGCGCACCAAACGCATGCCCAATCCAAACGCGATCACCACCGCCAAGGGCAGGCCTACATTGGCCACTTGCCAGAATTGGCGGTCCTCGGTGATCTTTTCCTCGTCCAACAGGCGCAGTTCAATCGTGCGCTGGCGCACCGAAATCAAGGCATCCTCGTCCAACAGGTAGTTGACCGCGTTGAGCAGGAACGCTTTGTTTTCATACACCACAGCGCCGCTGCGCTGGTCAAAGCCCAGGGGTAGTACCTGTGGGCCTCGCTGGGTCATGGAGTACTTGTTGCGCGCCAAATCGCCGTCGGCAATCACAAGCTGGGCGGTGGGCTTGCTTTTCTCGCGGAAGGCGATGTTGGGATCCTCGGCAATGCTGCGGGGCAAGCGCCCAATGAAGTTGGAGGTGAATTCACCCTCCAGCAACACGGCCAGGTTCTTGGCGCCGCGCGCGTTTTGCTTGAAGTAGTCCAACCCAAAGGCCACGCGCCCCATGGACACCATGGCGGGTTCGGGGAGTTCCATGCTGAGCTCGCTGGATTGCAGCAGCACGGTTTGGGTCACATCTAGGTTGTCGCCCACCAAGTCCAGGCTGGAGGTGAAGCGGAAATGGATGGGGCCCAGGTTGGTCAAAATCGGGTGGGTCACCGTGTCGGCAGGGGTGACGATCGGGGAATAATACCACGGCTTGATGTCGTATTGACGCTGGTTGCCATTGGGACCGGCGTCCACCACGATTTCTTCGCAGGTGTAGTCCAGCACCAGCTCGCGGTTGATGCGCACGCCGTAATCGAAGAGTTGGTCGTAGATGCCCAATTCGTTCCGCAGGGCAAAAGCCTGCTGGTTGACGCGCAAGGAATCCAGGTTCATCTTCAAGCCATCGACCATCCAAATGACCTTACCGCCGTTCATGATGAATTGGTCCAGGATCACCCGGTCCTTGTCTGAGAAGGTGCTGTCGGGGCCGGCCACCACAAGCAGGTCGTACTTGTTGTTGCGCCAGGTCATGCCCTCGATTTTTTCGCTCAGTGCGTCGATTTGTTCGTCGATGCGCACGCGCTCCACGGCGTAGGATTCAGACAGGGTGGTTTCCAAATCGGCCAAACTGAGCGGGCCCCATTCGCCTTGGCCTTCCAAGATGGCGATCGAGGGTGTCTCGCGGCGCATGGCCATGCGCAGGCTGCGGGCCAGTTCGTATTCGAGGTTGTTGATCGAGGCGTTGATCATGGACTCGTCCGGCTGGGGCGCGTTGCTTTTGAAGAACTGCACCGGGATGTCTTGGCCACGGTAGGTGATGATGGCCGCTGGCCACACGATTTGGCCTACGTCGGCGCCTTTGTCTTCATAAGAGATGCGGGTGAAGCGCAAGCCTTGATCGTACAAGGTGCGCTCAATGCGGCCGCGGGTTTCGTCGTCCTCGCTGGCGTAGGGGTCAATGAACTCATACTCCAGCATGCCGTCCGAGAAGTCGGCAAACTCGGCCAATCGGTCGCTCAGGCTTTGCTCCAGACGCTTGAATTTGGCGGGCAAGTCACCGGTGAGGTAGCAACGCACAAATACCGGGTCCGGCAGCTCCTCTAGCAACGTCTCGGTGGCAGGGGTGAGGCTGTGACGACGTTCTGCGGTCAGGTCAAACTTGGTGTAGGCATACGAGCCCAAAAACGCCAGCACCACCAAGATGCCGATGCTCAGCAGCAGCTGCACCAGGTTGGCAGTTTGGCCTTGGGTGGATGTGTTTCCTGAAGCCATGGATCAGGCCACCGGGTTGAGGTTCACCGAAAAGACCGTGATGGTGTTGGGGTCGCGGTCGAAGTACAGTTTGTCCAGTGCGCCCAGGATGTTCTTGGCCGAGAAGTAGGAGGTGTGCAACAGGTTCTCGCCTTGGATGCTCCACTGGATGGTGTAGGAGCTCTCCTTCTGCTTGTGCTCGCGCACGTATTCCAGCATTGCCTTGAGGGCTTGGATGCGGTCCACGCCTTCGGTTTGGTGGTACAGGAAGCTTTGGTTGTGACGCGGATTGACGGTGATCAGGTGCAGTGCCAGGTGGTGGTCGTGTTCTTCAAAGTTGTAGACCACGCTGTTGGGGCCCATTCCGATGTAGCTACTGATTTCCGCCTGCAGGTTGGCGAGTTCGATGTTCTTGTCTACCGTCATGGCTCTTGTTACGAAGGGGTAAAAGTACGAAACCAAGCAGGCTAGAAGTGGGTGTTTGTCGCAGCAAGATTTCCCCGCTCCTTTCAGGAAAATAACGGCGCACACGTCAGGCTGTTGTGTCCATGAAATGCGCGTTATCCGGACTTGAGACAACTCGACATACAAGGAGGGCTGTTCTCGTTCATCGACATATGTCGATATTTCGTCTTGTCAAACATGTTACTGGAATGCAATAATCAAGGGAAATGCGCTGAAACCTAGGGGGGCTTTCTGGTATACCTGTAGTTTCTCTGGAAACACTAAAGACCCAATTATGACCACTACACTTAACACACTCCTTGCACTTGGTACATTGACATTCACTACTGGCGTGCAGGCCCAAGTATTCGGCTGCACCGACTTGTTCGCGTGTGAATACGACCCCGCCGCTACCGTAGACGACGGCAACGACCTCACCGTGGGCGACAGCGTCCAAGGCGATTGCGGTTGCGCGCGTGTTTTGATCGATCCCGACGTGGTGGCCACCCAATGTGATTACCCTTCAGGTACCTACGATCGCTGCGACATGATCAAAGCCGATTGGGTAGGGGCTGACGACTACCGTTTCTTATTCACCCCACAAAGCGGCGGCGCAACGATGGTACACGAGCAAGGCTTGCCCAACACCTTCTCGCTGCTCAGCGAGGTAGACGGCCTGCAAGCAGGCGAAACCTACGACCTGACGGTGGACGCCGGATACGACCTCGGCCTCTCATAGCTCTACTGGGAACCCGGTTTGGTGGTGACCGAGATCACCGTTGCCCTGCCTGTGACTTCGGTAACCGCTACCGACGCGTGCAGCGTGCACGGCCCGCATTTCCTGGGAGACTACATTTCTGCTGAAGCCTTCGTGTGCGGTGCTGACAAGTGGATCTGGTACTTCCAGGCTGCGGGTGAAATGCCCATCCAACACGTGAAGAACGGTGCGGGTCGTTACCTGCGTTTGAGCGCGGTACCTGGCCTGACCTCAGGCGAGACCTACACCGTGACTGTGGAAGCCGGCTACCCTGACGGCAGCACCACCTTGGCCGATGCAGGTACCTGCATCCAGATCATTGGACTGGCCCCAGGCGCGGGCGAAGGCCCAGAAGTAGACACCGAAGCGGTCACCGAACGCGACCTCGCGGTGGCCGAAGCGGCCCTGTACCCCAACCCGAACAACGGCCAGCAGGTGATGGTCAACCTCACCGGCGTGCAACAACCGCTGCAACTCGGCGGTCTGGCGGCCGGTACCTATGTGGTACGCTTTGACATTGACGGCACACCGCTCCAGCAGACGCTGGTGGTGACGCCGTAGGTTTTGGTTAACCCTAGCATGAAGCACCCCTCGATGCCTGGCATCGGGGGGTGTTTTGTTTGTGACCAAGGTTGCTTTGGGTGCGCAGAACTCCTGCTACCTTTGGCGCCGGCACCTCGGTGCTGATCAACCCCACGCCCATGCCCCTGGAATCCGCTGCCCTCGAACGTTTTGAGCACTTGTTTGACCCCGAACTCATCGCCGAAATCGGCGCGTTGGGCCGGTTGTCGTTCATTCCGCAAGACACCACCATCATGGAGATTGGCCAAACCATCACCCACATGCCGTTGGTGATTGAAGGGGCCATCAAAATCATGGCCGTCGACGAACAGGGCGACGAATTGCTCCTCTACCACTTGGAACTCGGAGACACCTGCGCCATGACCCTGAACTGCTGCTCCAAAAAGGCCAAGAGCACCATCACTGCCATCGCCGAAACCGACACGCGGCTCATCATGGTGCCCGTGGAGCAGATGGAAATCTGGATGGTCAAGTACACTTCGTGGCGCAACTTCGTGTTGGACTCGTACCAACAACGCCTCAACGAGATGCTCGAGGCCGTGGATGCCCTTGCGTTCTACGACATGCGCGGCCGCCTGGAAAAGTACCTGCGCGACAAGGCCATGGTCCTGCGCGAATCTGAACTTCGCCTTACCCACGCCGAGGTGGCGCGCGACCTGCACTCGTCTCGCGTTGTGGTCACGCGCCTGCTGAAAAAAATGGAGCAAGACGGCCTGATTCGCCAGCGCCGCAACATCATTGAAGTGGTGGAGTTCGCATGAAGGGGTAACTTGGGTCACGCCCCGCGGCGTACAACTGCCCGACCTTTGCCCCAATTCTCCCAGGCATGAAACAGTTTTTTCCCGTACTCGAATGGCTTCCCGGATACCGCCGCAGTTGGTTGGGCGGTGATGTCGTAGCGGGCCTGACCGTAGGCATCATGTTGGTGCCTCAAGGCATGGCCTACGCGCTGATTGCGGGCCTTCCCGTGGAGTACGGATTGTACGCCTCCTTGGTGCCTCAAATCGTGTATGCCCTCACCGGCACGAGCCGTCAATTGGCGGTAGGGCCTGTGGCCATGGACTCCTTGCTGGTGGCAAGTGGGTTGGCAGCCATGGGCACCGCATCATTGTCGGAATACATTGCCTTAGCGGTCCTGTTGTCACTGCTGATGGGCTCGATTCAATTGGTGCTGGGGTTGTTGAAGATGGGCTTCTTGGTGAATTTCTTGTCGCGCCCAGTCATCAGCGGTTTTACCTCCGCGGCGGCTTTGATCATCGGCCTCAATCAGCTTAAGTACTTGTTCGGGATGGACGTAGACCGCTCCAACCGCGTACACGAATTGGTGGCCTCTGCCGCACGAGGCATGGACGGCACAGACGTCACTGCCCTGGGCATCGGACTCGCGGCGATTGCGGTGCTTTTGGCCTTGAAAAAATGGGCTCCTCGTATTCCGGGCGCTTTGTTGGTAGTTGTGGTAGGTGTACTTGCTGTGGTCTGGGGCGGTGCCGAGGTTGAAGTGGTAGGCAACGTGCCTGCAGGGCTGCCCGCGTTTGAAGTACCGGTCTGGTCTGCCCGCTGGATGGACTTGCTGCCCATTGCGGGGACTTTGGCGTTGATCGCCTTTATGGAGGCGATTTCGGTGGCCAAAGCCGTCGAAGAACGTCACAACGATTACACCGTGAACCCTAACCAAGAACTGCGAGCATTGGGGCTGGCCAACATTGCAGGCGCCTTCTTTCAAGCGTACCCCACAACGGGCGGCTTCTCACGTACAGCAGTGAACGATGCTTCGGGGGCCAAAACCGGTTTGGCCGCACTGATTGCCGCAGTGGTGGTCGGGCTGGTGCTGTTGTTCTTTACCGGTTGGTTCACGGCCCTCCCGAAAACCGTCCTCGCGGCCATCATCATGGTAGCGGTGTTCAAGCTCATCGATTGGCAGTATCCCATCCAGCTGTGGAAGACCCGTCGGGATGAGTTTGTGTTGTTGCTCATCACCTTTGGAGTGACGGCCGGTATTGGCATTGTGGAGGGCATTGTGACTGGAGCGTTGCTGGCGTTGTTCTTCATGGTGTTTCGCACGGCGCGGCCGCATGTGGCGGTTTTGGGCAACGTCAACGGGTACTACAAAAACGTCAAGCGCTTTCCGGAGGCCGAGGTGTTGGACGACACCCTGGTGGTGCGTTTTGACGGGCAGCTCTACTACGCCAACATGAACTACTTCGCGGCCAATATGGAGCGGCTCATTTCCGAAAAAGGAGAGGGGCTCAAGGTGCTGGTGATCAATGCCGAGGCCATCAACTACATTGACGCTACTGCGGGCCACCGCCTGCACCAGTTGATTTCCGAATGGCAAGCGCGCGGCATTCGCGTGGTGATGTCCGGCGTGATTGGTCCGGTGCGCGATGCCCTGGCCAAGCTCGGGTTGGCCGAGTTGATGGGCGAAGACCAGTTCTTTGTCAAAACGGCCAACGCTGTGACCGGCGGCACCCCTGAAGCCGCAGCGCGCCACATTGCCTCCCAGCATTCTGAGTGACCGCAGTTACGCGGCTAAGTGTCTCAGGTTACGTTCGGAAGCCCGGGCTTGCGGGACCTTTGAAGAAAAACACATCCCATGTTTGGACGCATCAAAAAGCCCGAAAACCATAATGGCGCCCTCGAACGCGGCGCCGCGTTGGTAGACGTACGCACCGAAGCCGAGTTTGCCCAAGGCCACCATCCCCAATCCATCAACCTCCCTCTGCAACGCCTTGCCGAATGGGCACCGCGCTACCAAGCAGGTGACGAAGTGGTGGTAGTGTGCCGCAGCGGTTCGCGCTCGGGCATGGCTGCACTTCAATTGCGCAAGCGCGGCGTACATGCCGTCAATGGAGGCCCTTGGAACCGCCTAACGTGATGATTGTCAGCTGTGAGGGTGACCTGTGTTACCGCATCCGGTAACTGCATGGCGGAACTTCACAGCAACCAAACATCCCCGGACATGAACGCATTTGACTACGACAACAACTTTACTCCAGACCCCAAACTCAAACGGCTGCTGATCCGCGATTCCAGCAGGGAGTCCCGCCGGTTGTGGTGGTTCAAGAAATACATCCTCCCTTGGCTCTACTGGAACAAAATGATGAAAGGCAAGCCCGTGTAAAACGGGCCGTCCGGTTCGCAAGTGTGTGTACCCTGGCAGTGGTGTGGTGGACCGGGCTCTGCGCGCGTCCGCATCTCGGCGAATCCGATTCGCTTGAGGTGTGCACCGCGCAAGAATGGCTGACCCAAGGCCATTTCGGCGGACGGGTCCGCACCTTTGCCATGGGAACGGTCAACATCGGTGAGGCCCGGGATTATTGGACCCTGGCGCAAGGGGCCCGTTTGCACTACCGAACGGCAACCTTCAAGGGCTTTACGGTACATGCGGAAGGGGTGTTTGCCTTTCGCTTGGCGGGCAACGACCTCAATGCGGTGGACCCTGCATCGGGCAAAACCAGCCGCTTCGAGCGCCAACTCTACGACCTTGAACATCCGGACAACTTTGATGACCTCGACCGTCTGGAGCAATTGTACGTAGCCTACCGCCATGCCCGCGGTCAAGTGCAATGGGGACGCATGGCCGTTCAAACTCCCATTGTCAATCCCCACGATGGACGGATGAAACCGAAAGTGGTGAGCGGCCTTTGGGGCACCCATCACGTGCATGGGGTAAACGTGTTCGCTGGATGGTTCCACCGGACTTCGCCCCGCAGCACCACCCATTGGATGCCTATTTCCGAAGCCATCGGCATCTACAACACGGGGTGCGCCAAATCGCCTGAAGGCACTGCCTACCGCTCTGCTGTTCAAACCAAAGGGCTGGCCATCGCCGGGTTCGAACGGTCCCACGGATCAGCATCTCTCACGCTGTGGAACTACTGGCTTGAAAACATCTCCAACACCACCTTGCTCACGTGGGAACATGCCGGGCGGGTGCACACCGGAGCACAGCTGCTTGCCCAACACCGGCAAGGGCAGGGCGGCAATGCCAACAGAGACCTGGCTTATCACCCCAACGCAGCAGCGGCTTGGGTGGTGAGTGGACTGGTGGGGACACAGCTCACCCAGCAATGGCACATGGAAGTAGCGGCCACACAGGCGGGACCGTGGGGCGTGTATCGGTTTCCGCGTGAATTGGGGGTAGACCCGTTCTTCACCCACCTCACCCGGGGGTGGTTAGAAGGGCTGTCCAACGCCACTGCAGCCACATTCCGCGTTGAGCGCGCTGCCTCCAAATGGCGTGCAGAATATGCCGTTCAACGCATCCAGCTCCACGGGAATCCCGATGACCTCTCGCGCAACAAATACGGCCAACTGAGTCACTGGCAGCACAACTTGGAGGTGCATTGGCGCCCTGAGGGCTGGCTGGCCGGTTCGGATTGGATGTTGCTGTATGTGCACACCGTGGGCATAAACCAAGACGTACCGGCTGAACGGACGTTCAACCGGTACGGCATGCACCACTTCAATGTGGTGTTCAATTTGAGGTTTTGACCCTTAGCGCTGCACCACCAAGCGCACCGCTGCACGGGCGCCGTTTTGGTCGAGGTGCAACAAGTAGATGCCTGCAGGATACCCAGACACGTCCAACTCACCGTTACCGAGCGTCAGAATTTCTTGGGCCACACCACGCAGGTCGGTGATGGTGACCAATTCCGCGTCAGTGTCCAAACGTACGTGTGCTTGTGCGGGGTTGGGGTAGAGGCCGGCTTGCAAGGTGTGTTCGCCTACCTGCATTTGCACCTCTCCCGAGGTCCAAACTCCCGATTGTGCCCAAGCACCGTAGAATGCGCCATCGGCATATACCAAAGCTTGTATGTCTTCGGCAGGCGCCTCGTTGGTGCCATCGGTCAAGGCCCAACCCGCGCCGTTCCAGGTGTAGAGTCCGGGAGCATCCCCTGCAAAGTGGTGGGTGTGGAGCCCGCCATTGGCCGAGTACACACCAAAGAATTCCGAAGAGCCGGGGATGCCATCCAAGGCCAGTTCTGTCCACGATGCGCCGTCGTCGGTGCTGGTGGCCAAGGTGCGCTGCGAGGCGTCAAACGAGCCAATGTTGAAGCGGTACATGGCTCCGTCGTGCACCATCAGGTAAGAGTCGTCCCAAGTGTCGCCGTAGAAAGTCCAGTTGAGTCCGTCGTCGGTGCTTACGGCGTATCCCGCATCGTACGAAGTCTTGGGGTACGGCAGGCCAAAGCAGGCCACCGCCGATGTCCACTTGAGGCTCTTGGTCCAGAGCCGTCCATGTTTCGCCAGCGTCGGTGGAGTAGCGGGTTTCTGCGCCAAATACGCTGCCTGCGGCTTGCCAAATTTCGTCGGGACCCACATGATTCAAGCCGTGCGTCAGGGTGCCTGAGGCTCCGGTGGGCGTGAGGTCCCCGGTGGAGCCTCCGTCGGTGGTGCGGTACAGATTGTTGTCAAAGCCCATAAAGGCGGTTTGCCCCTCCGCCCAGAGGGCCCAGCATTGGCCTTGGGTGTTGATGGGACCACCTGTTGAGGTGAATTGGGCAAAACAAGGACCGGCCATCGCGGTCAAAAAAAGCAAGGCTATAAAGCGCATAGTGGTTGGTTTTACAGACCTCAAAGGTCTACGTAAACCAACCACTATGCACTAGGGCATATGCCCTGTTCTGGGCTCAGAATCAGGGGCAGTCGGTACCAAACACACCGAGCAGTTGCAGGGTGTCCATGGTATCCACACGGCCGTCGTTGTTCAGGTCACATTCGCAATCGGGACCTTCACAATCGAACTCTCCGATGAGCATCAGCATGTCTTGGGTATTCACTTGGCCGTCGCCATTGAAGTCCTCCGGACACGACTCAGCATCCAGTGGAGGCAATGCTAAGTAGGTGATGTTGGTGGTGGCCACCGACACATTGCCGCAGGCATCGGTAGCGGTCCAGGTCCAAATGACATCATCTTGGAGGTCGCAGGCGCCGAGGATTTCGGTGCTCTCAAAGGTCAATGTGGCGTCACTGCAGGCATCGGTCGCTGATACTGCAGGAACCGCAGGCAGCGCTTCACCACAGTTCAGCACCATGTCGGCGGGTACGCCTTCGATGACAGGTCCTTGGGTGTCCTGAAGCGAGATGTATTGCACAGCAGAAGCGCTGTTGCCGCAGCCGTCGGTCACGGTCCAGGTGCGCTGCAGCACACCCAGACACCCACCAGACAGCAGCAAGTCCTCGTAAGTGGTCACCAGCGAAGAGCAGTTGTCAGTGGCTGGGATGGTGAGGGCATCCAGGTCAGTGCATTCGATCCAAATCTGCAGGTCAAATGCACCGATTTCGGGAGCAATATCATCCAATACCTCAATGGTTTGGGTGTAGCTGTCGGTGTTGCCGCACGCGTCGGTGGCTACCCATGTGCGCTCGATGATGATCGGGCAAGTACCGTCAAAGATGGTCTCCGAGAACTGGACATCCACCACGCCGCAGTTGTCGGTAGCATTCAGTACCGGTGGCGCTGGAATCTCGCTCAAACACGTGTAGTTCGCGTCAGCGGGTCCGTCTTCGAGTTCAGGAGCAGTGGTATCGTTTACAACAACTACTTGGCTGACCGTAGTGGTGTTGCCACAGGCATCTACGAACGTCCAAGTGCGCACTTCGGTAAAGTTGTTTGGACACGTGCCAGGCAGGGTCATGATGGCGGGTGATGCCACAATCGGGCCGTCACAGTTGTCCATGGCGGTCAAGTCCACCGGGGCGGGAACTTCACTGGCGCATTGCACTTCCACATCGGCAGGAGCCGCAGGCGCGACCGGGGCAGTCGTGTCATTCACCTCAATGGTCTGGATTACCGAAGACATGTTGCCGCAAGCGTCCACAAACGTCCAGGTGCGCACAACAGTGAAGTTGTTCTGACAACCAGCAGCGGTGATCACTTCAGTAGGAGACACAGTGATGTCACCATCGCAGTTGTCGGTGGCGGTCAGGTCTACAGGAGCAGGCACGTCACCTGCACATTGTACAGTCACATCCGCGGGAGCAGCAGGAGCTACAGGGGCGAGGTTATCGTTGACACTGATGGTCTGCGAAACAC
>CAXPZW010000043.1:0-33049 GCA_964221845.1 Luminiphilus sp.
GGCCAACGTGCGCGCACTGGACGTATCAGCACTGCCTGCAGGTGTATACACCTTACAAGTGCTCACGGCCCAAGGCCCTGCACAACAAGCTGTGGTGATCCGCTAACCACAGCCAACGCATTGCAAAGAACCCCTGTTCCTTTCGGAGCAGGGGTTTTTTATGTGCTGAAATCAGTTTGTTTCGTGGATTCAAAAGCACGCATACTGGCCAAGGGGGAAAGGTTGTGCAAAAACCGCATGCAGCGCCTATGGGCACCCCGCGCGGGTGTGTAATTTTGTGCCATGCAAGAAACCGTCTTGATCCTGGACTTTGGTTCGCAATACACCCAGCTCATTGCGCGCCGCATCCGTGAGCTGAATGTCTATTCAGAAATCCACCCGTGGAACAAGGTGCCCGAGATTGGCCCCAACATCAAAGGTGTCATCCTTTCAGGCAGCCCGTTTTCGGTGCGCGATGAAAAGGCCCCTGTGCCGGATTTGAGCGCCATCCGTGGCCAACTGCCGTTGCTGGGGGTGTGCTATGGCGCACAGTTCCTGGCTCACAGTTCAGGCGGTACGGTTGAAGCTTCTGAACACCGCGAATACGGACGCGCCCACCTGGCCAAGGTGCAGGGCGACTCTCCGCTGTTCAAAGGTGTGAACCAGGGCTCGCAAGTGTGGATGAGCCACGGCGATACCATCACTTCGCTCCCCTCCAACTTCAATGTGCTCTGCAGCACCGACGATGTGGAGTACGCCGGTTATTCCATCGAAGGCGAGTCCACTTGGGCCATCCAGTTCCACCCCGAGGTGTACCACTCCACCGACGGCAAGCAACTACTCGAAAACTTTGTGATCGGGCTCTGCGGATGCAAAGGCGATTGGACCCCCCAGTCGTTCGCAGACGAGACCATCGCGGGCTTGAAAGCCAAACTCGGTAACGACAAAGTCATCCTCGGCCTCTCTGGAGGGGTGGATTCGACGGTGGCGGCCGTCCTTCTGCACAAAGCCATCGGCGAAAACCTGCACTGCATCTTCGTAGACAACGGACTGCTGCGCAAAAACGAATTCGAGTCGGTACTCGAGGGCTACGAAGGCCTCGGACTGAACGTCAAAGGCGTGCGCGCTGGCGACCTGTTCTACGCCGCACTCGCTGGAGAGTCTGACCCAGAAAAGAAGCGCAAAGCCATTGGCAAGGTGTTCATCGATGTGTTCGATGCGGAATCGGCCAAGGTGGAAGGTGCGCGCTGGTTGGGGCAGGGCACCATTTACCCAGACGTGATTGAATCGGTATCGGCCACAGGAGGTCCCTCGGCTACCATCAAGTCGCACCACAACGTAGGCGGCTTGCCCGATTACATGAAGCTCGAAGTGGTAGAGCCGCTTCGTTTGCTGTTCAAAGATGAGGTGCGCCGCGTGGGCAAGGCCCTGGGCATTCCTCAAACCATCCTCGGACGCCACCCCTTCCCAGGACCGGGCTTGGGCATCCGCATCTTGGGCGACATCACTCCAGAAAAAGTGCGCATCCTTCAGGAAGTGGATCACATCTGGGTTCAAGGCCTCAAAGACAATGGCTTGTACGACGACGTTTGGCAAGCTGGCGCCATCCTGCTCCCGGTGCAAAGCGTGGGCGTGATGGGCGACGAACGGACCTACGAAAACGCCGTTGCCCTGCGCGCGGTGACCTCTACCGACGGCATGACTGCCGACTGGTGTCACCTGCCGTATGAAGTTTTGGCACGCATTTCGAACGACATCATCAACAAAGTGCGCGGCATCAACCGGGTGGTTTACGATATTTCATCCAAACCTCCCGCCACCATTGAGTGGGAATAAACCCCTGTCGCGCCGCGTCTATACTGTATGCAAGCACTTCGCATCATCGCCGTGCTCTCCCTGGTTTGCCTGGCAAACATCGCCTCAGCCCAGGTGGATGTGGTCACCCAGACCATCGATGGCAAACCGCATTACGTTCACCGGGTGGAACCCGGACACACCCTCTATGCCATCTCGCGCCTGTACAAGGTGGACATCGAGGACATCCTGCGTCAGAATCCGGATGCGGCCGATGGACTGCAGATTGGTCAAACCCTGACCATTACCGTCCCGGAAGAAGCCGATCTGGACAAATGGGAAAACCCCATTGACATCCGTGACGGCCTGCTCATCCACAAAGTCAACCGCGGTGAGACGTTGTTTGCCATTGCTCGCCAATACAAGGTGGACATCAACGACATCCTGGATCAGAACCCTGGCGTGGCGGACGGCTTACGCAAAGGACAAGAACTCCGCATCCCGTTCAACGACGTGGAGGAAGCAGACATCACCCTGCCCGAACCTGAATTGGCCGTGACGCCGGCCGGCCCAGACAGCCTGCTCACCCACGAGGTGATTCCCGGTCAGACCTTGTATGGCATCTCCAAGCAGTACAACGTCCAAATCGGCGAGCTCGAAGCCCTCAATCCTGACTTGGTACAGGGCCTCAAAGCGGGCCAAGTCCTGCGCCTCCCGCTGCCCAACCCAGACTTCAACAAAACGACCACCGAAGAGGTGACCCCGCCTGACACCCAGTCCACTTGGGAAAACCTGAAGGAAACTGTTTTGCTCGGCGGCAACCCCATGAAGGACAGCTACACCATTTCGATGTTGTTGCCGTTTCACGTGCAAGGGGTAGACACGGCCATGCTGAGCCGGAAGGAACGCGCCTTGCAAGACATTGCGTTGCAGATGTACCGCGGTGCTTCGATGGCCATGGATTCCTTGGCGCTGCGCGGACTGAATGCGCAGGTAGGGGTGTACGATGTACAAGGCAAAGAAACCCAGCTCAATGGGTTGCTGAAAGATCCTATGGTACGCCGCAGTGACGTGGTGATTGGACCGCTCCAACGCTCGGCCATGGATGCGGTGGCCGGAGATTTGGGAGCCAAAGGTGCGCACTTGGTGTGCCCGGTACCGCAGTCCAACAAAGTATTGCTCAGCCACCCCAACCTCAGTAAAACGGTGGCCTCTTCGCTCAGCCAAATGGAGGCCATGGGCGCCTACATTGCCCGTACCCACCAAGACGCCAACGTGGTGGTGCTCAACAGCACAGACACGCGCGACGTGCGCAACGTTTTGTTCTTCCAAAACGCTTACCATGCCGCCGTGGCCAACCACCCCGCTGCGGTGACCCAGCAATTGGTGGAGCTCAACCCCAGCGGACGCACTGCAGGTGCGGTTTCCAGTGCCTTGCGCCCTGGCATTCCCAACGTGGTGGTGGCGCCCATCCAAGACAAATCGGTGTTGCAGGATTTGCTGACCAAACTCGGACTCACCGACGACATCGAGATCACCCTTTATGGCATGGAAACCTGGCTCGGGTACGACCTGATTGACATGGAGTACAAGGAGCGTTTCCACATCACCGTGCCTTCGGCGGCCTACGTGGATTACACCCGCGAGGACGTACAGGCCTTTGCGGCAGCCTACCGTGAGGCGTTTGACACCGATCCTGGGAAGTACGCCTTTGCCGGTTACGACGCAGCACTTTACTACGGTACTGGCCTGTTGCAGCACGGCACGTTGTTTTCGGCGCGCTTTGGCATGTGGGAGACGCCAGGCCTGTTGAGCACCGGCTACGACTTCCGCAAGACCGGCGTGGAATCCGGATTCGAAAACACTTACTGCGTGCTGTTGCGGCACGAGGAATACCAACTCAAGCCCCTCTCCATCGATGGTGACCAGCCGTGAGATTGCTGCGCGTTTTGAAACGTTGCAGGACAGTATTTGTGACCGACTTGAAGCCCTTGATGGCCGCGCGAAGTTTGTAGAAGATCCTTGGAAGCGCCCTGGTGGTGGAGGCGGGCGCACCCGCGTGATCAGCCACGGAAACCTGTTGGAAAAAGGCGGGGTCAACTTCTCGGCCGTGCACGGCGATTTGCCTCCCTTGATGCAAAAGCACTTTGGGGTGGAAGACGCCACCTTCTTTGCCACTGGAGTCAGCATTGTATTGCACCCGTCGCACCCGCTGGTGCCCATCATCCACATGAACGTCCGCTACTTTGAGATGTCGGATGGCAAACGGTGGTTTGGAGGCGGCATTGACCTGACCCCACACTATGTGGCGGCGGAGGACGCACAGTTCTTTCACCAACAGCTCAAAAACACCTGCGAAGCTCACCCCGACGGCGACTACGACCGCTTCAAGGAATGGGCGGACAACTACTTCTTCATCCCACACCGTGACGAAACGCGTGGGGTCGGGGGCATTTTCTTTGACCACCTCATGCCCGAAGACGACGCCCACTTGGAGCGCCTGTTTGACTACGTGGTGGCCGTAGGGGAGACCTTTGCGCCCACCTACGAGGAGCTGGCCCGCCGTCACATGCACAAGCCTTTTACCGACGCCCACAAAGAATGGCAACGCATCCGCCGCGGCCGCTACGTGGAATTCAACCTGGTCTACGACCGCGGCACCAAATTCGGCCTGGAAACCAACGGCCGCATCGAGTCCATCCTCATGAGCTTGCCCGAACACGCCAGTTGGATGTACAACCACCAACCGGTAGCAGGCTCCGAGGAGCGCAACACACTGGATTTGCTTAAGAAAGGGGTGGATTGGCTTGCTTCCAGTGTTTAGTGGAAGTGCAAGGGGTTAGTGCAAGGCTTTTTTTGGGCTCAGCGCACCTCCCGCCGCCCGAACCTCCCACCTCCCAAAAGTTCCCCCGCATTTCGCATACGACCCAAGTACACCCGTTTATACTCGAATCTAAACGGGTAAGAAGCGGGTATACCCGGATATAAACGGATAGAAGCGTTTAAACCCGGTTCGCTTTAAACTTGGTTGAGAAATTTACGGGTGGGTGGATGGGGGCGGAGGTGGCAACCCCTGCAAATAGCCACTCTTCACTCTTCACTTTTAACTCCCTCACCACCAACGCCCCTTGCACTAACCGCTTGCACTTCCACTTCCACCCAAAGAAAAAGCCTCACCAAACGGCGAGGCTTTCACAGGGGTTATGGCTTTTTCTTCTCTTATCTGTTGTCAATGACCTCCACTCCTGGATGTCCTTTCACACTGAAGGTGAAGGTGCTGTCAGGCAAGTCCTTGCCCGTCTCAAAAGAGGTGATGTTGTAGACCATTTCGGTGCCGTCCTTGCCTTTCACCACCACTTGGGTGACCTCCATCTTGACTTTGTCCACCCACATGGTGATGGTGTGGTAGGTTTTTTCCTTGGGGTCCTCAGGGTAGAGGTTGATTTTGTGGCAATCGGCGCCGCCTACTTTTTCAGAGCCCACGAGTTCGTGCTTGAAGTCGTCTTCCCAAATGGTAAACATCTTCGAAGGGGACAGGGTGCCGTCTTCCACGTCTTCGAGGTAGTCGATCATGGCTTCGTTGAGCTCCTTGTCGTAGGTGGTCAGGCTCTCGCCGTCTGAGTAAATTTCGTAGTTGCCCAGCACGGCTTTGTACTTCTCGCCCTTGAGCTGGATGGAGCCCTTTTGGGTTTGATCAATGCCGCTCTGCTTATCCACGATGCGCTGGGTGAACTGCGCGTCAATGGTGGAGTAGCCCTTGGCTTTGTTGCTGAGCTTGTCGAGGATGGCCTTGGAGTCTTGTCCAAAGGCGGTGGCCGAAATCAATACGGCCGAAAGAAGGAGTGCGATACGTCCCATCTGCGTGCGTAAATGTGTTTGCTACGAGGGGTTATTCAAGAACTGTTCCAAAGCCATTTCATCGGGGATGAGCACCTCGCGGGCCTTACTGCCTTTGAAGGGCCCAACCACCCCAGCTGCTTCCAGCTGGTCGATAAGGCGTCCGGCGCGGTTGTAGCCCAGTTTGAGCTTGCGCTGGATCAGTGAAGTGGAACCTTGTTGGTGCTGCACAATCACGCGTGCAGCCTCTTCAAACAACTCGTCGCGGTCTTCGTCGGCCAAGTTACCCATTTCGGATTCCTCGCCCACCACCTCGGGCAGTAGAAGTGCATCGGGGTAGCCTTGCTGGCTGCCCACGAAGTCGCAGATTTCTTCGACCTCAGGGGTGTCAACAAAGCCGCATTGCAAGCGTACCAACTCAGATCCGGTACTGTACAGCATGTCTCCGCGTCCAATCAACTGGTCGGCACCTCCGGTATCTAGAATGGTGCGCGAATCAATCTTGGCGGTCACCCTAAACGCAATCCGCGCCGGGAAGTTGGCTTTGATGATACCGGTGATGATGTTCACCGAGGGGCGCTGGGTGGCAATGATCAAGTGGATTCCGATCGCTCGGGCCAATTGGGCCAGTCGCGCAATGGGGGTTTCCACCTCCTTGCCAGCGGTCATGATCAAATCGGCGAACTCGTCCACCACCAGCACGATGTATGGCAAGTAACGGTGCCCGTTTTCGGGGTTGAGTTTGCGGGCCACGAACTTGGCGTTGTACTCCTTGATGTTTCGGCAAAGGGCATTTTTCAGCAGCTCGTAGCGCTGGTCCATCTCGATGCACAGCGAGTTCAAGGTCTTGACCACCTTGGAGGTATCAGTGATGATGGCCTCTTCCTCGTCGGGCAGTTTGGCCAGGTAGTGACGCTCAATCTTGTTGAACAGGGTCAGTTCTACCTTCTTGGGATCCACCAATACAAACTTGATCTGCGAGGGGTGCTTCTTGTAAAGCAGCGACACCAGAATCGCGTTCAGTCCTACCGACTTACCCTGTCCGGTTGCCCCCGCCATGAGCAGGTGAGGCATCTTGGCTAGGTTGGCCACGTAGGTTTCGTTGGAGATGGTCTTGCCCAGCACCACTGGCAGCTCGTAATCGCTGTTCTGGAACTTTTCAGAAGCAATGAGCGACTTCATGCTCACGATGCTCGGCTTGCTGTTGGGCACCTCGATACCAATGGTCCCCTTGCCCGGGATGGGGGCAATGATGCGGATACCGAGTGCCGCCAAGCTCAGGGCGATGTCGTCTTCGAGGTTCTTGATTTTGGAGATGCGCACCCCGGCTTCGGGGATGATCTCGTAAAGGGTGACCGTAGGACCAATGGTGGCCTTGATCTTGGAGACGCCGATTTTGTAGTTCTGCAGCGTCTCAACAATCTTGTTTTTGTTGGCCTCGAGTTCGGCTTTGTCGATGCTGAGTCCGCTGCCGCCGTGCTCGCTGAGCAGTTCAATGTGGGGCAGTTCAAAGCGCGACAGGTCCAGTTTGGGATCGTATTCACCAAACTGCTGCACGCGGTCGTCCAGTTCGGATTCGCTCAAGACCTTTTCTTCCTTGACTTCCTCGATGATCAACTCGTCTTCTTCGGTTGCGGCTTCGGCGACAGCCGGTGCGACACTCACCGTCGTTGCTTCTTCAGGGACTTCGGTTTCGAGCTCGAGGTCCATGTCGGGTTCCGGGGCGGGTGGAGCAGGAGCGGGCTCGGAGGCCTCGTCTTCCAGAATGAAGCTGATGGCGTCGTCCACCGCGTCGGTTTCGGGTGTCTCTGGGGCAGGAGGGAAGGCTTCGCCGAGTTCTTCGTCGGATTTAAACGGGCTCTCCTCGGGACGCAAGGTGTTGCCCGTGCCGGCCTCTTCGGCCTCGGCAGTGAGTTCGGCCTCAGGGTCGTCGTCGCGGTGGAACCAGTCTTTCCAATTCTCTTTGAGCCAGAGCAACGGCTTCTCGAAGTTGAACAGCACCACGGCCGCCATCACGAAGAAGATCACCAAGAAGGTGCCTACACGTCCGAGTGCAAACACGGCGCGTTCGGTCATGTAATGTCCGTAGCCGCCCACCAGGTTTTCGTTGCTGACAATCTCCAAGCGGTCGTCCACGCCTTCGGGCGTGGTATGGGTAAAGAAACCGATGACCACCGGCAGCACAAACAAGGTCAAGGTGGCCAGGCGGATGCTCTTGGCGATTGGCAACAGGTGTTTTTGGAACACAATGCGCCAGCCCAACAGGAAGGTCACAAAAGGAATGGCCAAGGCTGCGATGCCAAAGTAACGGTGCATCAGTAGCCAGGCGATGTGTGCGCCGCCTTTGCCCAACAGGTTGCGGTAGGCGGGGAGTTCGTCGCCGGCAGCGGTGCCTTCCACCAAACGCAAGTCGTGCTGGCCACTGAACAGGTAACTGACGCAGGCCAAGGCCACAAAGACGCTCACCAACAGCACAAAGGTGCCGCCGATGCGTTGCACGCGGCGGTCCTGCAGCCAGGTTTGAAGCGCAGAGGGCGGGGCAGCCTTTTTGGACTTGCCTTTTGCTTTGCGCTTGCCGCTCGATGCTTTGGCTTTGGAGTCCCCAGCAGCACGGCTTTTGTTGGTGGGTTTGGCGGGTGTTTTTTTAAAGAGGCCCACAGGCAGAAAAAATGAGGTACGAAACCACCAAAGTTAGGGGTGTCGCTTACCTAGAACGCCCAATTGACGCGGGTATTATCAACAGAGCAGGGTGGAGTGATGCAACAGAGAAAAGTCGGAACTTGCACGGCGAATCCCCGGCAGAACCCCGCAGGAGTCAAAAAACACCGGCAGACGCGGGTAATTCGGAAAAATCGTCTTATTTTTGCAGCCCCCAAGCGAAAAGCAATGGCAAAGAAAGGCAACCGCGTACAAGTCATCCTCGAGTGCACCGAGCACAAAACATCGGGCATGCCTGGTACCTCACGATACGTGACTACCAAGAACCGCAAGAATACCCCTGAGCGCATTGAGCTCAAGAAGTATAACCCCATCCTCCGTCGCATGACGGTTCACAAAGAAATCAAGTAAGCCATGGCAAAGAAGACGGTAGCATCCCTGCAAACTGGTGCAGGTAAGAACTTCACCAAAGTGATGAAAATGGTGAAAAGCGAGAAAACCGGTGCCTACACCTTCAAGGAGGAAATGGTACACAACGACGACGTGAAAGCCTGGTTCGCCAAGTAATTCACCTCATTCGTATAAACGCATAAGGCTTTTTCCCTCCGGAAAAGGCCTTTTTTGTTCTTCGGGCGTAGCTTTGCTGCCCCACTCACCCCTCAATTCTGGAGCATGAGCCTGTTCAAACGCATCTTCTCCCGAGAAAAAAAAGAGACCCTGGACAAGGGCCTCGAAAAGACCAAACAAAGCGTCTTTACCAAACTTAGCCGCGCCATTGCCGGCAAGAGCACGGTGGACGATGAGGTGCTCGACAACCTCGAAGAAGTCTTGGTCACTTCTGACGTTGGCGTCAAAACCACCCTCAAGATCATTGAGCGCATCGAAGAGCGTGTTTCGCGTGACAAGTACATGAACGTCAGCGAGCTCAACGCCATCCTCAAAAACGAAATCGCAGAACTCCTCAGCGATGCTGAAGGCGGCGACGGCGAGGATTTCAGCATCCCAGAAACCGACGGTCCATACGTGATCATGGTCGTGGGCGTAAACGGTGTGGGCAAAACCACCACCATTGGTAAGCTTGCCCACCAATTCAAAGCACGCGGCAAAAAGGTGGTCCTCGGGGCAGCCGACACCTTCCGCGCCGCGGCGGTAGATCAGCTCTGCATTTGGGGCGAACGGACCGGCGTACCGGTGGTCAAGCAAGGCATGGGCTCAGACCCCGCCTCGGTGGCCTACGATACCCTGGAATCGGCGGTGAGCCAGAATGCCGATGTGGTGTTGATCGACACCGCCGGCCGCCTGCACAACAAGGTGAACCTCATGAACGAGCTCACCAAGATCCGTCGCGTGATGCAGAAGATCCTGCCCAACGCGCCGCATGACGTCATGCTTGTCCTTGACGGTTCTACCGGTCAAAATGCCGTGGAGCAAGCCCGTCAATTCACCAAGGCTACGGAGGTGTCTTCTTTGGCACTGACCAAGATTGACGGCACCGCCAAAGGCGGCGTGGTGATCGGCATCAGCGATGAATTCCAAATTCCCGTGCGCTACATCGGCGTGGGTGAGGGTATTGATGACCTGCAAGTGTTCAACAAGTATGAATTCGTAGACTCGCTCTTTGGGTCTGCGTCAACCGAAGAGGCTTGAAAGTTCGGACCCTAAAGAAGAACAAGGTCAACGTAGTGACCTTGGGCTGCTCCAAAAACATCTTCGATTCGGAGGTGATGATGGCTCAACTCAAGGCCAACAAGTTTGAAGTGGAGCACGAAGCCCAGCAGGACGACAGCGAGATTGTCATCATCAACACCTGCGGCTTCATCGACAACGCCAAGGAGGAGTCCATCAACACCATCCTGCGCTACGCCGACGCCAAAAAAGAAGGCCAAGTAGACAAACTCTACGTCACCGGCTGCCTCTCGCAGCGTTACGAGGACGACCTCAAGGCCGAAATCGAGGAGGTCGACGCGTGGTTTGGAACCCGAGATCTGCCGCGTCTGCTCAAGACCCTCAAGGCCGATTACAAGAAAGAACTGGTGGGCGAACGACTGCTCACCACCCCGGCGCACTTTGCCTACTTCAAAATCGCCGAAGGGTGTGACCGCCCGTGCTCGTTTTGCGCCATCCCGTTGATGCGTGGCAAGCACCGCAGTACGCCCATGGAGGACCTCGTGGCCCACGCCGAACAATTGGCGGCCCAGGGCACCCGAGAACTCATCCTCATTGCCCAAGACCTGACCTACTACGGACTGGACCTGTACAAGAAGCGCAACCTCGCTGAACTCATCACCAAGCTGAGCGAAGTGGAGGGCATCGAGTGGATCCGCCTGCAATATGCGTTCCCCGCGGGCTTCCCTGCGGATGTATTGGAGGTGATCCGCACCAACCCTAAGGTGTGCAACTACTTGGACATGCCGCTGCAACACGGGACCACTAAGATGCTCAAAGCCATGCGCCGCGGCATTACCCGCGAAAAGACCGACGCCTTGTTGGACAAGATCCGCGAGACTGTGCCGGGCATTGCCATTCGCACCACCCTGATTGTAGGGTACCCCGGAGAAACCGAAGAGGACTTCCAAGAACTGCTCGAATGGGTCGAAACCCAGCGCTTCGAGCGATTGGGCGTGTTTACCTACTCGCATGAAGAGAACACCCATGCCTTCAACTTTGAGGACGACGTGCCTGCAGAAGTGAAGGAGGAACGTGCTGCTACCATCATGCAAACTCAGCAGGCCATCAGCCTGGCGCACAACGAAGCCAAGGTCGGCCAAACCCTGCCTGTGGTCATCGATCGCGCTGAGCACGGCTACTGGTACGGCCGCACCGAACAAGATTCACCCGAGGTGGACAACGAGGTGGTCATCGCCATGCAGGACGACATGCACTTGCGTGTAGGAGACGTAGTTCAGGTCCACATCACCGAAGCAGAAGATTACGATTTGTTTGGGGAGGTCGTTACGGCTGGATAACCAAACGCTCGGTCTGCACCGCGCCTGAGGCGGTGTTCAATTCCACCATGTATACGCCTGCGGGCAGGTCGGCAACCGGGGCTTCAATTTGCACCTCGCCGGCTACGCGCCAGGTGCGCACCACCGCGCCACGGCTGTCCAACAGGCGGACGTGCTCGATGTCATCGGCCAGACCGGAGATGGTCACTTGCCCGCGCGCGGGGTTGGGGTAAACCTCAGCGCTTGCAGGGCGGAATTCTACACGACGCAGGTCCGAGTAGTCGTACTCGCCGTTGATGTCCACAGCTTTCAAGCGGTAATAAGAATAGCCGCTCAAAGGGTTATTGTCGTGGGCCCCATACATGGAAAGGCTGGTGGTATTGCCATTGGCCTCAACGGTGGTCACGTATTCAAAGTCGATCCCATCCTCGGAACGTTCCACTTCAAAGCGGTCGACGTTTTGTTCGGTTTCTGTGGTCCATTGGAGCAGCACGCGTTCAGCTTCTGGTTTGGCCGAGAAGGAAGTCAGGGTGACCGGAAGCAACACCAGGGGACACGGATCAAGATCGGTCACGTTGCTCCAGGAGATGCCGCTCATGGCGTACGTTTCTACAGGGATGAAAATGGACCCGTCAGGGTTGAGGCGACGGACCTGGACATTGAATTGTCCGCTGATCACCACGCCAGATTCACAAGTCAACTGGGCCACCAGGATGGCGTTGTCGCCGTTGGGTTGACCTTCAGAGTTACCAGAACCCCATGCGCCAATCACACTGCTGCCGGTAGCGTCGTTCACGTAAAAGCCGTTGCCGCCTTCGAAAATGGTGAAAGGATTGTATAACGGGGAAGGTACACTGAGAATGTTGCCGACGTACGGCGCATTGCCCAAACAAAACCATGAATCGTACTCCAGCTCTGGAAACACAGGGAAGAACAACGGGTTAACGTTGGGCGCCAAATCCGAACCTAGCGGAGATTGGAAGATATTGCCTGTGGTATTCAGGGACCAAGGTTCGGCTGCTGTGCCATACATGGCTTGTACCTCGTAGTTGGGGTTGTCCAAGCATGCCTTCAATCGCCAACAGCGTGGCGCGGCCGTATAGCCCGCATTGGTTTGGATGGTGGTACGCGTAGGTTCAGGAATGGTGATTTCCTCCACAGACCACCCAAAATTTGGGGCTTGGGCGAATGCACAAAGGGCACCGAAAAGGCTAAGTATGGTTAGTAAAGACTTGCTCATGACTTCGTCAAGTGTGCCCGAAGATACGCATTTTTCAGCGGATGGTAGGCGCGCAGCGCTGTCAAACAGTGTCATTTCCGATATTGACGCACCGAATTGTGACCCCTATGGAACTCGGCATCGGTGCCAAAATCGAGCACCCCAACTTTGGCGAAGGCGTGATCTTCGGTTCGGAATCGGACCGCTTTCGCATCTACTTTCAAGAACACGGCGAAAAGCAGCTGGCCAAAGATTTTGACGGCTATGAAGTACTGGAAGCAGCCGAACAGCCCGAGGAATATTCCATCGGTTTGGAAGATGTGGTGGCTGCGGTAGAAAACGTCTTTGAACAGTACATGGATGACGGCACCCACGTGGAATTGGGCGACAGATGGGACGGTGGGACCTTGGTACTCAAGCCCGGAGATGACGGCTTGGCGGCCAAAGAGCTGCCCATCGAGACCTTCTTCCACAAGATTGTCATGGTGCGCGACCGCCTGCGCGTGCTGGAGCAGAACATCAACAGCCACAAAAAGCTGTCGGACGAAGACAAGGTCCACCTCCAACAGTACATCACCCGCATGTACGGCAGCCTTACCACCTTCAACGTACTCTTCGCCAGCAAGAACGACCACTTTGTGGGAGAGCGCTCAAAAGGGTAATTCACAATTGTTGAAAACCCCAGTGGATAGCCTGTGGATGACCACGCGTCAAACTTGCCACCCAGCCCAAAAGAATGGTTTACATTGTTGATGTGAAGTTTGCGTCGGCGACTATCGAAAAATGAACATCACCTACATTGGAACGCCTCTCGGCGTGTCAGGGCGGGCCGCACCACCTCCGGGTGGAGCCGGGAAACCGAAACAGCGGATTACCGAACCACGCTGGTGATTCCACCTGTGTCTCCTTCCATTTTTCTGAGCCGTTCGTCGGCGCAGCTTCCTTTTTCAAAACGCTTTTCCAACACGGATTCAATCCGTTCCCATGGCTGCATGCTTGTAGTCAGACAGTGAGTATCCCGGCGAGTAGTGGCGCCGGGATGTTCTTTTTAAGGCCCCCCGTTTCAAACGCGGTATTTTTGCGCCGCACATGCACAGCTCTGGAACACTTCCGGTCATGGAGCAGTTTTATACGCTCCAAGGCGAAGGCCGCTACACCGGCCACGCCGCTTACTTCATCCGCCTCGCGGGGTGCGATGTGGGTTGCGTGTGGTGTGACGTCAAAGAGAGCTGGGACCGCGATGCCTACCCCGATCAAACTATAGCGCAACTCGTAGATGCCTGTGTAGAATCAGGAGCGGTCATTGCTGTGATCACCGGAGGGGAACCCCTCATGCACGACCTCACCGAGCTCACCGCCGCACTGCGCGCAAAGGGCATCCGTACCCATGTAGAAACTGCGGGTGTTCACCCGTTGACCGGTGAATGGGATTGGATCTGCTTTTCTCCCAAGAAGTTCAAGGCTCCGCTTGATGAGTACTACACCCATGCGCACGAACTCAAAGTCGTGGTCTACAACCGCCACGACCTCCAATGGGCCGAAACCCACGCCGAAAAAGTGGGCCCCGATTGCGCCCTATTCATGCAACCCGAATGGGACCGCCGTGAAGAGGTATTGCCACTGCTGCTCAACCACATTCGGGACACGCCCAAATGGGCCCTGTCGCAGCAAACCCATAAGTACTTAGGGATTCCTTGATCAGGGTTCGTCCCAAGACACTTTTACCGAAGCTGTGGTGGGATGCGCTTGGCAGGTCAAGATGTAGCCTTCGGCGACTTCACCGTCGGTCAGGGCGTAGTTGTTGACCATGCGGGTTTCTCCCTCAAGGACTTTCGCGCGGCAGGTGGTGCACACGCCGCCTTTGCAGCTGAACGGGGCATCCATGCCGGCGTCGAGCGCTGCGTCCAAAATCACATCGCTGTCGGGGTTGAGGTCAAGCACCACTTCTTCGTCGTCCAACACCACGGTGACCTTGGCGGCACCGCCTTCAGGAATCGCCACCGGAGCGGCAGCAGGTGCGCTCGTTGATTCGGCTTGGTCTTCAACCGGGGCGGCGAAGTATTCCACATGGATGTTGGCGTCGGGCACGCCTTGGTCTTGCAGGGCTTCTTTGACCGCGCCAATCATGCCCGCAGGGCCGCACAGGTAAAATTCGCGTTGCAGACCGTTTTGTGGCAGTTCGGACAGCAATTCAGTAGCCTTGGAGAAATCGATGCGGCCGCTGTAGCGCGGGGCCAGGCTGCCATCGGTCCACACGTGTTGGAGGTGGAAACGGTCTTCGTGAGAAGCCCACGCTTCGAGGTCGGCTTTGAAGATGGTGTGTTCGGCGCCGGTGTTGCCAAAGAACATGGTCGCCTTGCCCTGTGGGTCGCGTGCCAACACATCGGCCACCAAGGAACGCAACGGGGTAACGCCACTGCCCGCTCCAAAAAACACGTGGTGCTTGGGCGTGCCGTCGACGGCTGCCAGGAAGTTTCCTTCGGGCGCCGAGGCTTCCAGTACGTCACCCGCCTTCACAGACTGCAGGTGCACCGATGCAAACCCGCCTTCTACGGCTTTGACCGCCACGCGGACTTCACCGGCGCGCGGGGCGCTACTGATGGAATAGCTGCGGCGCACTTCGGTGCCGTCGATGTTGAGTTTGAGGTTCAGGTACTGTCCCGCTTTGAAGTTCGCAAAAGCGGGTTGGGCGCTCACGTCAAACGCAATGGAAACGCAAGCAGGGGTTTCGCGACGCACGTCGGTCACGGTCAGGGCAACAAAGTCAGCCATGGGTTATTTGAGGTCAGAAAACAGTTGTTCGATGAAATCGCGTCGGGTCCAATCCAACGCGTCCACTTGTTCAAACACCAATTCGCCGTTTTGGTTGAATACAAACGCGGTGGGGATGGTGTAAATCCCGTAGTCGTGCAAGGTGCCTTGCAGCGGGTACATCTCAAAGGGCACACCCAGTTTGCGGCGTACGGCTTCTATTTTTTCAGGGGTGTCGTCGGTCAGGGCCACCAGGCGCAAGCCACGATCAGCAAATTCTTGGTGAAGTCCCGAGAGGTCTTTCATTTCCTTCATGCAGGGCCCACACCACGAGGCGTAAAAGATGAAGGCCACATCTTCCCCTTGCTGCGTGTCCAGCGGCATGGGCTGGGTACCGTTGAGGAAGACCACATTTTTCTCGGCGATGTCCGGAGCAATGCGGTAGCGGTTGTAGTAGAATCCGGCCACGCAAGCAGCAACAAGGATCCACAGGGCGAGTCGAAGGGGTTTGGTCATGACAGAGTGTGGCTGTGCAAGGAAGAACGGAATTCTGATTCAATCATCACGCTTTCGTTGGCCCACTCAATAGTCCAGCAATGCGCCCAGTGCAGCTGCCACCTTTTCGGCGTTGGGCAGCATGGTTGCTTCCAACACAGAGTTCAATGGGATGGCGGGCACATTGACGCTGCCCAAGGTGCGTACAGGTGCGTCCAGGTGTTCAAACGCCAGTTCGCCGATGCGGCCCGCCAGGGCTTGTGCAAAGCTGTTGTTGGCGGGCTCTTCGGTCACCACCAGTGCGCGGTTGCATTTACGCACGGCTGCAAGGATGGCTTCTTCGTCCAACGGGTTGATGGTGCGCAGGTCCACGATTTCAGCGCGGCCCTTGAATTCCTTGGCAGCTGCCAAAGACCAGTATACGCCCATGCCGTAAGTGATGATGGCCACTTGCGAGGCTTCGGTTTTGGTAGACGCCAAAACGGTGCGTGCCTTGCCAAACGGAATCACGTAGTCGGCATCGGGTTCGATGGTTTTGGCGCCTTCGGTGCCTTTGATCTTGGACCAGTAGAGGCCTTTGTGTTCGAGCATCACCACCGGGTTGGGGTCCAGGTACGCGGCTTTCAACAGGCCTTTGAGGTCTGCACCGGTACTGGGGTAGGCCACCTTGATGCCGCGAATGTTGGACAGCACCGACTCCACGCTTGAGCTGTGGTAAGGTCCGCCGCTGCCGTACGCACCAATGGGCACACGAATCACTGCGGAAGCCGGCCACTTGCCGTTGCTCAAGTAGTAGCTGCGCGACAGCTCGGTAAAGAGCTGATTCAGGCCTGGCCAGATGTAATCGGCAAACTGCACCTCCACAATGGGGCGCAGGCCGGCACACGCCATGCCCACGGTAGAGCCGATGATGAATGCTTCTTGGATAGGCGTGTTGAACACGCGGTCGTCGCCAAACTTTTGGGCGAGGGTGGCGGCTTCGCGGAACACGCCTCCCAGTCGGCCGCCCACGTCTTGCCCGTACAGCAGGGCTTCGGGGTTGTCGGCCAGAATTTCTTGCATGGCAAACAGCGCAGAATCCACCATCACGGTGGCTTCCTTGCCCGCAGGCTCGCGTTCGCCTTTTTCTTCGGTCACCGGGGTGGGGGCAAAGTCGTGCAGGAGCAGGTCCTCGGGACGGGGATCTTCGGCCTGCAAGGCTTCTGCAAAGTCGGCTTCCACCAGCTGGCGCGAAGCGGCTACGATCTCAGCCAATTCATCGGCCGATACGCCTTGGTCCAACAGCACTTGGTGTAGGTGGGGGAGTGGATCACGTTTGGCGTGTTCGTCCAGGTCGTCGCGGTACCATTCTTTGCGCACGCCAGAGGTGTGGTGGCCCAGCAGCGGGACCGAAGCGTGAATCATCACCGGACGTCTCTCTTTGCGGATGGTTTCAATGGCTTGAGCAACCGCCGCGTCTGCAGCAGCAAAATCGTGCCCCACCACCGAATGGGCTTCAATGTTGGGGAAGGCCTTGGCAAAGTCCATGGCATCGCCAAAGCGGATTTCTTCGGCATTGGCCGAGATGTCCCATTCGTTGTCTTGCACTAAGTAGAGGATGGGCAGCTTGCGCAGCGAAGCCATGTGGAAGGCCTCGGATACTTCTCCTTCAGTCATGGCCGCATCGCCAATGGAGCACACCACTATAGGAGCCTCTTCCCAGCTGTTAGGCGTGTGGATGCCTTGCTGCTCGCGGTACTGCACGCCCATAGCCACGCCCGTGGTGGGGATGACTTGCATGCCTGTTGCCGAGCTCTGGTGGGGGATTTTCGGGAATCCCTCGCGGTTCAAGCTGGGGTGGCTGTAGTAGGTACGCCCGCCGCTGAAGGGGTCCTCACGTTTGGCCAGCAGCTGGAGCATGAGCTCGTACGGACGCATGCCGATGCCAAGCAGTATGGAATCGTCGCGGTAGTAGGCGCTCAAAAAGTCGTGTTCGGTCAAACGCGTGCCCAAGGCCAGTTGAATGGCTTCGTGCCCGCGCGAGGTGGCGTGCACGTATTTGCTGGTCATTTTGGCGTTTTCCTCGTAGAGGTCCGACATCGCCCGGGCGGTGGTCATCAAACGGTAGATGTCCAAGGCGCGGGCCGTGTTCTGCTTGGCTGGCGAAACAGACGGAGAAGGGGTGGGCATAAGCTGGGTTGGGTCTGGGGTCAAAAGTACGAAATCGGTGCGGCCCTTGCCCTGAAGATAACCCGCTGAATCCGCTGTGTTTCAGGGGGATGATGTGCGGTTAAGAAAAGCAGTTTTGTGGGAATATCACTACAAGGTTGACTGGCCTTTTCCTACAATATTTTGAACCTAGACAAATATGTTTGCGGCATCGGAACTGAAAAGCGAATCAACCAACCTTCACTTCGAGCAAAATTTGGTAGGGGAACCCCGGAGGTAACGACAGCCAGGGTTCCCATTTTATTTTCGGCCCGGTCCCCCCCCTCGCACTTCTCTTCTAAATTTGGACCATGGGCATACCCTTTCTCAAAGCACACGGCACCGGCAATGATTTCATACTCCTGCATCACAAGGATGTAGTAGACCTGGATCGTACCACATTGGCAAAGCAACTGTGCGCGCGTCACACAGGCATTGGCTCCGATGGACTCATCGTGCTCGAGCCCGACGCTGAGTGCGACTACCACATGGACTTTTACAACCCAGACGGCAGCCAGAGCTTTTGCGGCAACGGCAGCCGGTGTGCGTTTTATGCCGCACACAAGTGGGGCATGGTGCAAAACGAGGCCACCTTCCGCGCCATTGATGGCACGCATGAAGCGCGCTTTGAAGGCGAACGCATTGCCGTTTCCATGCGCAACACAGGGGTGCCCCAGCTTGAAGATGGGCATGATTTCCTGCACACAGGTTCTCCCCACGCCGTGTTGTGGGTGGAGGAGGTCTCCACTTCGGAATTGAACGCCCATGCCCTGCCCGTGCGTCACGACCCGCGCTACGCCCCTGGAGGCACCAATGTGAATTTGGTTGCCCTCGAAGGGGATGGCATCGCCATGCGCACCTTTGAACGCGGGGTGGAAGGCGAGACCCTTTCTTGCGGCACAGGGGTGACAGCCGCTGCGCTCGTGGCCGCCCACAGGCATGGGCTTACCTCTCCTGTAGCTGTGCAGGCACCCGGTGGAGATTTGCAGGTCAGATTTGTGGCAGAACCCGAAGGATTTGCTCAAATTGTCCTCGTCGGCGCCGTTGCCGAAGTCTATACCGGAATCGTTTCCCGCCCATGAGCATTGTACTTGCCGATTGCGGCTCCACCAGTACCGGTTGGGCCTGGTTGCCTCCTGGTCAACCGGCACAGCGCGCCAAAACCCAAGGGTTGAATCCCCATTTCACCACCCTCGAGGTGTTCGAGACCTCCACCCGAGAGGCCTTTGCCGACTGGGATTGTGCGGGCGTCACAGCCGTTCATTTTTTTGGAGCAGGCATTGGCGGTCCAGACACGCAGGCCACCGTAGAAGGCTGGTTGTCGCAAGCCTTTCCCAACGCGCAACTGCATGTGGCCAACGATTTGCTTGGCGCTGCCCGGGCGGGTTGGGGACGCGATGCAGGCATCATTTGCATTTTGGGTACCGGTGCCAACCGCGCGTACTTTGACGGCGAGCAACTGCACCACGGGCCGCCCTCCCTTGGTTACATTTTGGGAGACGAAGGCAGCGGAGGCCACTTGGGCAAATTGCTGCTCCGAGCCCATTTTCGCGGATCCCTGGACAAGGGAACCAGCCAAGCCCTCGAGGCCTACGCCAATGTGGAGCGCGAGCATGTCTTGGCACAACTCTTTCAAGCCCCGCACCCCAACCGTTACCTGGCCAGTTTTGCCCGGTTCATGACCGATCATCAAGACCGTCCAGATGTGGTGGCGTTGCTCAACCAAGCCTTTGGTGCGTTTGCAGCAACAGCCCTTCGTCCCTTGCGTGAGCGCAGTTCCCAGGTCGCATTGGTGGGTTCGGTGGCGCATCACTTTGAACCGCACTTACGCCGGGCCATTGCCTCTGAACGCATGGAACTGGTGCGTGTCGTGCGCGATCCCATTGAACCCTTGATTGCCTTCCATGCACAGGCTTAAATTCACGTGGCTAGCCGTGCTGCTTTGCACCTGTGTGCAGGGGTGGGCAGTGCAGCTGTCTTCAGCTGCTCGCCTGTCGGTGTTGACTTGTGCTCCGGGTACCGAGATGTATTCAGCCTACGGGCATACTGCCATCCGGGTCAATGATCCCATTCAGCAGCTGGATGTAGTTTACAACTACGGCATCTTCGACAGCTACGAGGAGCAATTCGCACTCAAGTTTGCCCGCGGCCAACTGGACTACCAATTGGGCACCGAGTCCTTTGCGCAGTTCTTGGGCCAGTACCACTACCTCGGACGTGGGGTGGTGGAGCAAACCTTGGACCTCACTCCAGTCCAAATGCAAGCCGTTGTGGATTTTCTGGAATGGAACAACCTGCCGGAGAACCGCACCTACCGCTACCATTTCTTTTTTGACAACTGCAGCAGCCGCGTGTTGGATGTCTTGCGCACTGAGCTGGGTGACGCTCTGGTGCTGGCCCCTGAAGGCGCGCCTACCATGGAACGCGGCCGCACTTTTCGCCACCTGATTGACGATTACCAACGCGTGATCCCTTGGACCGACATGGGCATTGACCTGGTACTGGGCATGCCGTGCGACAGCGTCGTGAAGATCCACCAAGAGGCCTTCCTGCCCGACTATTTGCTGGACGAATTGTCGGTGGCACAGGTCAACGGTCACCCCTTGGTCAAGTCTACCCGCGAAATTTTGCCCCAACGCGCTGGGGAACCCGAGTTGGGTCCTTCACCCACGGCAGTCGTTTGGATGGTGTGTTTGCTGCTGGTGCTGTTCGTGGTGATCACTGCGCTGCGGGCCCCAAAATGGATGCGCATTCTGTCGGCAGTTGTGCTCACCATTTTTGCGGTGTTGGGCGTGGTGCTGCTCCTGATGTGGGTGGCCACCGATCACGACACCACCGTGCGCAACTGGAACCTGATGTTGGCGCCCTTCACCTTGACGTTGCTTTTGGTGCCTGCCTGGCGCGCCAAAGTTCGGTGGGTGCATGCGGGGATCGCTGCGTTGTTTTTGTTGGGCTGGGCGTTTTGGCCGCAGCAGTTGCACCCGGCCACCATCCCACTGGCATTGCTGCTGCTTGCCGCATTGATTGCTCCGATGTGGACCCCGCGCAAAACTTCAGGCTGAATAACTCGCATTCGGGTGTGAACACTGTTGGGTTGTATCACTCCAGCAGGGTGCTTCGAATGTTAATTTTGTTTCATGTCCCGATTCCTTTGGTGTGTATGTGTGCTGAGTGTGTTGGCGGGATGCCGACAAGAGTCCACCCGCTGGGATGTTGACCTGGCCGTGCCCATTGCACGTGGCACATTGGCGGTCAGCGACTATGACGGCCCCAACCTCCAAGCCGACGACACCGGCCTGCTCCACCTGATCATCGACGAGCAATTTGGCGGGGTAGACCTTTCGGAATTGGCGGCCATTCCTGACACCACCGTCATCCGCACGTTTGAATCGCCCATCCCGCTCACATTGGAATTCGATCCGGGCCAGGAATTCCTCACCCTGAATGAACAGGTGCAGTTTGAGGTGCAAGGCGCCGAGCTGGATGAGGTCATTGCTGCGGGCGGCACCCTCAGCTACCAATTGAAAAACTACGTCGGCGGCATCTTGGACGTGTCTTACGCGCTGGCCGGCATCACCTTGGACGGACAACCTGTGACCCTGGACGCTACCATACCCGCCGAAACGGTTGAAGGCCCCGGGGTCAGCACCGGCGTGATTGACCTTACTGACCATGTGATTGACCTCACCGGCGAGAGCGGCTTCCAGCACAACACCCTCAACACGGTGTTGGAAGTGATCATCTCAGGCACCAATCCCGGTCCAGTTGAAGTGAACGGGCAGGACAGCGTATCGGTCTGGTTGGAATTCTTAGCGCCCGAGGTGGCTTACGCCCGGGGGTACTTTGGCCAAACCACCGTCGAATTGGACGAGTCGGTTGGCATCGACGGTGGCCTGCAGTCCTCAGGCTTGATGTTGGAACAGATAGACTTGGAGCTGGACCTGCGCAACTATGTGGGCATCGACGCGCAGTTGGAGCTCACCAACCTTTCTGCCGAAAACAGCAGTTTCAGCACCTCCACACCACTGGAGGCCGAAGCCTTCGCCGGCGTGACCAACATTGCCCGCGCCCAGGACTACGACGGCTGGGTCGACCCTACCGAATACAGCTTTTTGGTAAACACCGGCAACAGCAACGTCAATGCGTTCATTGGTGCAGTGCCCGACAGCCTCACCCTGCAAGGCACCCTGGAGGTGAATCCGCTGGGCAATGTCTCGGGACACAACGATTTCATTTACACCAACCAAACCCTGGACGCGCGGCTACGGGCGGACATTCCGCTGTGCATTGCCACCTCCGGTTTGGTGTTCACCGACACCCTCGACATCACTTCAGAAGACACGATTGATGCGTACGGCCAACTGTTGGTGCGTGCCTCCAATCGCAGCACGCTAGGCGCAGAAATCACGTTGGAACTGATCGATGCGGAAGGCACTTCGCTGGTCACTTTCGGCGGGCCTCAAACCTTGGTGCCAGGCACCTACGATGGCTTGACCACCGTCCCCACGACATCCACCCTGACCTTTGATGTCCCAGATGGTGTCTCACTGGAACTGACTTCGCCCAACCGCTTGTTGGTGCACGCCTCGCTGTTCACCACCGATGGCGAAACGGCCAAGGTGTATGAGGATGCTTTGTTGGACCTGGTGATCACCGCTGTGGGCACCACAACCATCAACGGGCAATGAGGACAGGACTGTTGCTGCTTGTGCTGTTGGTGTGTGGTTCGGCCTGGGGTCAGCGCATTTTGCTGATGGGCGATGATACCACCTACTTGGACCAATCTGGCTGGGTCTCGTTTTACGGGAACGGCGACATCGGATCCAGCGCACTCACCAACCAATTCATGGAAAAGCTCGCTTTTGGCGGGTTCATTGGCGACCCCACCAAGCAAGAAGTGGAGTCGCACTTACAAGAGCAAAACCGCTTGGGTGGAGGATTGGAGTGGGGCGTACAGTACCGCTCGTTTGGCGACACCCTGTTTGGACTCTCGGACTGGGGCCTTGACATGGCGCTGGAAAATCACATCCACGGCGCGGCTCTCTTTGCAGATAACACCTATGACTTGCTGTTCAACGGCAACGCCGCCCACATTGGAGAACAGCTCGAATTGGACCGGAATGCGGCACAGTTGGTGCGCTACCAAAAGCTGGGTTTTGGCTTGTTTCACCGTGAGCATTTTTCAGGCGTGCGGTTGTCGGTGGTCAACGGCCAGTTCTTCCAAGAAGCACTGGTGGACGAGGCTTACCTGTACACCTCCGCATGGGCAGATACCCTCACCCTGACCTACCAGGGCTCTTACACCCAATCCGACCCTGCGCATACCGGTTTGGGCAGCGGTAACGGCATTGGACTCGCCTTGGATGCAGTATTCAATGTGCCGTTTGAAGATGGAGGAGGCTACTTCTCTGTGGCCCTCAATAATCTCGGGCACGTGTGGTGGAGCGAAGCCTCAGAAACCTACAGTGCCGATACCTCCTTTACCTGGACCGGTGTCAACTTCAACGACGTCTCAGAACTCAACAACATTGGGCTCCCCAACTTCAGCGATACCCTCCATTACACCACCGAAACCGGCCGCCGCCAGACTTGGTTGCCGGCCAGTGTACGTGCCAGTGTGATGCGCTCTTGGAGCGATCAAGCCTTCTGGGAAGCCGCCATTACCGTGCGTCCCGACGGCATTCACCTGCCTTTGGTAGAAGTTGGATACGGGTACATGCCCAACAACTCCACCCTTTGGCGCTTCACGGGCCGTGCCGGCGGTTACGGCATGCCGGGACTTGGACTCGCTTTGGAAAAACGCATGGGGGCCACCTACCTGGAAGTGGGGGTGCCCGACATGCCCGCGCTCGTGTTGAACACCTTGCACGGCGTGGGTGCGTACCTTCGCATTGGTTGGTTCCTCAAACCCCAACAACCATGAACGCCATTCCTCAATTGAAACACACCGATTCTGGCCTGTTCACCTTGATCGCCGGCCCTTGCGCTATTGAAGGCGAAGGCATGGCCATGGACATTGCAGGTGAAGTCTCGGCCATTGCCGACCGCCTGGGTTTGCCCTACATCTTCAAGGGCTCGTACCGCAAGGCCAACCGTTCACGATTGGACAGCTTCACCGGCATCGGCGACCAAGCCGCGCTGGACGTATTGGCCAAGGTGCAACGCGAAGTAGGGGTGCCGGTCACCACCGATGTGCACTCCGCTCCTGAGGCCACTTGGGCTGGGGAAGTGGTGGACGTACTGCAGATTCCCGCTTTCCTCTGTCGCCAAACCGACTTGCTCGTGGCTGCGGCCAATACAGGCAAGGTGGTCAACATCAAAAAGGGGCAGTTTCTCTCGGCAGAGGCCATGCAGTTTGCCGCCCAAAAGGTGAAAGACTCCGGCAACCAACAGGTGTGGCTCACCGAGCGTGGCACCACTTTCGGATACCAAGACCTGGTGGTCGACTTCCGTGGATTGCCTGTGATGCGCCGCATGGCTCCGGTTGTGCTGGACATCACCCATTCGCTCCAACAACCCAACCAAGGTTCTGGGGTGACCGGAGGTAAGCCTGAACTCATTTCCACCATCGCCCGTGCCGGAGTGGCCGTAGGCGTGGATGGACTCTTTATCGAAACCCACCCATACCCTTCCAAGGCCAAGAGCGACGGTGCCAACATGCTCCCGCTGGACCAATTGGAAGGACTGCTGGAATCACTCATTGCCATTCACCGCGCATGCAACGCCTAGGAGCGTTCATAGCACTGGTATTGCCGCTGGGCCTGTGGGCGCAAACCGCTGAGGTACGCACCTACGGCGCTTCTGGCGACGACCAATTGGTGGAACTGCGCGAGACCGAAACCGGTTATGTGTTGGCCGGTACCACGGCCTCTTCTCCAGGAGCCGACGCCGATTTTTACTTGCTCGCCTTGGACCAAGACCTGAACGTGGCTTGGAGCCAAACCTTTGGTGCTGGAGGCGTGGACCAATGCTCCGGTATGGACCGCAACGCGGCGGGCGAATGTTTCTTGAGCGGATACACCAATGACACCCCTGCTGGCGATTACGACGCCAGCGTCATCAAAACCGATGCCCTCGGAGTCAAACTCTGGGAAGCCCATTTTGGCGGCCCGGATTGGGATTTAGAAAGCGACGTCGTGGCCCTCGACGACGGGGGATTTGCGCTGTTGTTCACCACCTACACCGCAGACCAAGGCACCGACCTGATCTTGATGCGCGGCGATGCCGACGGAAATCCTGTGTGGGAAATCACCCTGGGTGACGCGTTCAACCAAACCGCCCATGTACTCACCCTCGGACCCACTGGAGAATTGGTGGCCGGAGGCACCTGGGCAACCGGGGAGGAGCTGGACAGCGAGCGCGCTTGGATGGCCACCTTTGATCTGGACGGCAACCCCATCGCCGAAGGATTCTTTGGCGATGTGCGTACCGAACTGTTTGACGCCCACGCCTACCAAGACGGCTTAGCGGCCGTGGGATACTACGTAGGCCCCGATGGCGACCGCGATCACTACGTCCTCAAAGCCAACCCTGACCTTTCACTCGCCTGGATCCGTTTGGACGGCGATCCCGACGACGATGCTTTTTATGGACTCACCCCCATCGATACCGGTTTGATCACCGTGGGCGCAGGCAATGGGTATGGCGCAGGTGGCTACGCTGCCATGGTGCACCAACGCACCTTATCGGGGTGGTGGGTGGAGTCGGCCAACTTTGGCCCCGATAAGGACGAAGCCGCCTACGATGTGATTGTGGACAGTGCCGGGCGAACCGTAGTTTGCGGTTCCAGCGACAGCTACGCCGAGTTTGGGGACCTGGACGGCTACCTGATCCGGTTTGAAGGCACGGTCCTCCCGGACGAATTTGAACTCGAAGAACTGGACGTGGAGGACGGCACCTTGGACGTGCTGGATTTGGAGGCCTTGGGCATCTACGTGCGCACTTCACCCAGCGGTGATCGTGTGCTGCACGCCGCCGACTTGAGCACCCTGCACGTGGTGGTGACCGATTTGCGCGGCAACTTGCTATACGATGCCTCCCAAGCCGGTATGCACCGTGTGCCCCTCTCGGAGTGGGCAGCAGGCATGTACGCAGTGCGTGTGATTGCCGGCCAGCAAATGGGCACCGCTGTATGGGCGCGTTGATGCGCGTGCATGCCGGCACCTGGCTGGTCTATTCAGCTTGGTTCTTGACCCTCTGGGCCGCAGGTCCATTGTGCTTCGGTTTTTCTGCCGAGGCCGTGTTTGCCTACTACGATGTTGAACATTACCAGACCATTGCCACCCAAGGATACGGCAAGTGGTTGACGGCCTTTTTTCCGGGCTTCCCGCTGTTTTGGAAGGCCTTGGGTGTGGTTTGGTGGGTGGGCATCGTCAACGCACTGCTCGCCGCAACTGCGCTCACGGGCTTGGCCCAAGCCTGGGACATGAATCGTTGGGAGCGTGCACTGCTCGGTGCTGCGCCGTTGGCCGTGTTTTGGCTCTTGCCTTATTCCGAGTCGTTGTGCCTGTTGGGCTTGGCGGCCGGATGGATCGGAGTCAAGCAACAGCGGCCTTACCTCATGGGTGGTGGCTTGCTGCTGGCCTGTTTCTGCCGCCCACTGTGGCCGGTGTTGGCGGTTGCATTTCTGTTGTTGGAAGTGCTGCTCGCTTGGCGAGGCGAGGCAGGCATGGGCCGCAAGCGCTGGTATGCTTTGGGCGGCATTGCCTTGGGCACCTTGGCCGCATTGAGCGTGCACGCGGGGTACACAGACGAGTGGGGAACCTTTCACCAAGCGCAAGCCCATTGGGGCAATGCACTCGGGTGGCCCAAGTTGCCCTTTTCAACGTGGAGCGATGCCCCGGTGATGATGGTCGACAGCGCAGCGCTGATGGTAGGCGCCATGGCCGGCACCCGCATCGTCTTTCACGGGTTTGCGGGAAACGCGTCACCGGCGACCCAATTGAGCTTGTATTACTTGGCCGGGATTGCGGCACTCACCTTGGCCTTCCGGGGTGGGGAGCTGTTCAGCCTGGGGCGCTTTGTTTGGGCCTTGCCTTTTGTCAGCTTGTTGCTGATTGAATGCGGACGCTCGGGGTGGACCTGGAAGCGGCACGGAGCCTACCTGGCTTGGGTTCCCGCGGGAGCGCTTATGTGCGGAGCTTACCTCCACGTACAGTCCTTGGGCACTTTCTTGCCAGTGATGGGGCTGGCACTGCTCGTGTTTTGGTGGGGCTCGCGGAGCCAAAAACAACCGTGGCATCACTTGGCCTTGCTCTTGGCATTGGTGGGGATCCAGCTCTTTTTTGTGCTCCGGGTATGGGGCGGCAATTGGGCGGGTTGATCTTTGGTCCAGACTTTGCGACCTTGCCCTCAGAAATTGGACGTTATGAAACTGCTTTTGCCTTTCCTCGCTTGTGCTGCTCTTTGGATGGGGTGCGCCTCCAACAAAGGCGGCCAATCCGCACAGGTGGAGGTGATGACTCACCCTGAGTCGGTCACCGTCACCCAACAAGACGTGTATCCCGGTGCCCAAGGCATGGTGCGCAAGATCCGCACCTACAGCGTTTCGGGCGTCGCCGATTTTCGCAGCCCGGTTACTGTCCATCGCCTGCGGTTGGACTCTCTGCAGTTCCCTGTAAAGCAGTTGAAGATCAACAACGCCATTCAACCCAGTATGGATGTGGATACGGCCGCTGGAACTGCGTTTTCATTCACCGCAACGCGCATGTTTACTGGCGACAAGAAGCCCAATCCCGTTGGTTTTGGCCAAGGCGCACGCCTGATGAACGAACAAACACTCGAGCCCAGCGGTGTGCTGTTGGATGGAACGGCCGAGTTGGTCCTGTTGGCAGGTACCGATACCGTGGTCATCGACTTGGGCACCATCGAAGTGCTGCCCGACGTATACGCCCCCTGATCAACGGCGCACCTCAAACGACTTCGCACCCGTGGGTGCGATGCTTTCCGTGTTGATTTCTGACACTTTCGCATGCGGTGGTCCATGGCGACACCAAGTCACCAGTGCTTCAAGACCTGCTTCTGGTCCCTATGTAACGCATGTAACCGAACCATTTGGCTCGTTTTGCAGCCAGCCCGTCAGGCCCAGCGCTTGCGCTTGAACTTGGGTGGACTTGCTGAACCACACCCCCTGAACTTTTCCGCTGATTTTCAGCCGGTAACAACTGTGTTGAGCCATACAAGAGCTGTTTTGGATTTGACCGAAGCTGCTACAATAGCGTGAACAAATTGACCAAGGCGGGCATTATTTTCTCACCACCTTAACCAGTTAGGTAGCCATGAAACACCACAAACTCCTTGTGATGACTGCGCTCGCAGCATCCACCATTCTGCTTTGTTCACGCTCGGGCGGGCTGGCAGAAATTGCCAACCAAGACCGCACCGGATCTCCTTTAAGCTCTGGCCTATGCTCTTCTTGCCACAACTCAGGTCCATGGACCACCACCTCTGTGTTGTCGGTCATCGATCCCTCGAGTGGTATGCCCGTGACCTCTTATGTTCCCGGTGCTACCTATACCGTCGAAATGGAAGTGTCCGCTACCGGTGGCACTTCGTCTCCTTCTGGATGGGGATTCCAAGCCACGGCAATGTTGGGCGATAACAGCGATGCAGGATCGTTTTCAGCACCGGCTAGCAACACTCAAATCGATGACGTAAGCGGGCGTCACATGATCGAACACAATGCTTTGTCAGGGTCCAATACGTTCTCGGTGTCTTGGACGGCGCCAGCCGCTGGTAGCGGTACTGCTACTTTTTATGGTGTAGGTATGGCGGCCAACGGCAACGGCGGTAGCTCTGGTGATGATGCTGGCGTACCCATCGCGTTGTCTTTGAGCGAGGAGACTGTTCCTGTGGACGGATGCACCTATGCTGCAGCACAGAACTACAACCCTGCGGCCAATGTGGACGACGGATCATGCCAATTCAACCTGCCACAAACCTATTGTGGGGAGGGCACGACGTTTAACAACATCAGTGGCCAATGCGAAGCCGATCCTGGGTGCCCCGGTGATTTGACTGGAGACGACCTTGTGGGTACACCAGATGTACTGATGGTACTTGGTGCCTTTGGTACAAGTTGCGACTAAGATGATCATTTTTTATGACCATAAAAAAAGCCCCGGCACACGCCGGGGCTTTTTGTTTGCAATGGGTTTTGAGGGCTAGGGACACGTAGTTCCAAACACACCCAGCAAGGCGAGAATGTCACTGGTGTCGACCACACCGTCTTCAGTCAGATCGGCGGTACATACTCCGGTACAACCGAAGTCGCCGAGGACCATTAAGAGGTCCGCTACCGTGATCAAATTGTCTCCGTCTATGTCTCCAAAACAAGGGGCGCAAGAGAGGTACTCGCAGCTGCTGTCGTCGCACAGGGCAGCGGGGGAGTAGTTGCATGCGGCCATGTCGGTACAGCCATCAGGGAGCTGGCAGGAGCCGTCGTCGATGGTGGCCGTGGCGTCGAAGTTGCACGCGGTGGCATCGGTACATCCGGCGCAGGAGGTAAACTCGCAGGAGCCGTTGTCAATGGTGGCCGTGGCGTCGAAGTTGCACGCGGTGGCATCGGTACATCCGGCGCAGGAGGTAAACTCGCAGGTGCCGTTGTCAATGGTGGCCGTGGCGTCGTAGTTGCAAGCGGTTGTATCGGTACATCCGGCGCACGAGGTAAACTCGCAGGTGCCGTTTTCAATGGTGGCCGTTGCGTCGTAGTTGCAGGCGGTGTCATCGGTACATCCGGCGCATGAAGTAAACTCGCAGGAGCCGTCATCGATGGTGGCCGTGGCGTCGTAGTTACACGCTGTGGCGTCGGTACATCCTGCGCATGAAGTGAACTCGCAAGTGGCGTCGTCCAAGGTGGCGGCCGGATTGTAGTTGCACGCTGTGGGATCGGTACACCCTTCGATGTCGCCTACGGTGATGCAGAAGTTTTGGGATTCGCCGCTGCCGTAGTTGGCCACGGTCATTTGCACCAGCACGTTTCCGTCGGGATCGGTGAGCGCGTAATCGCCATCCACACCACAAGCGGTGTATTCCGAACCTGCCATACCATCTCCATAGGAATCGAAGATGTTGAAGTCGTAACATCCGTCGCCCAGGCAGAAGGTCTCGGTGTAGGTCTGCACGTTGCCGTAGCCCGAACCAGAATCCACGGTGGCTCCAGTGGCATCGGTCAACGTCCAGCTGACCTCAGATCCCCAACAGTCGGTCAAGAGCGTAAGTGTGACCACTTGGCACGAGAACACACACGAGCCGTCGTCCACGGTGGCGGTGGGGTCGTAGTTGTCTGCAAACGGATCGGTACAGCCCAGGATCACTTCACCGGCACACGAGCAGTCCGCTTGAAGTACGTCGTTGACGGTCAACGGATCGCCGTCGTTGCACACATCGCCCGGGTAGCTGCACAGGCCGCTGTCGGTGGTGGCGTCTGGGTCGTAGTTACATGCCGTGTTGTCCATGCATCCAACCCCTGGTGCCGATACGGTGAAGCTGGTCACACGGGTAGACCACTGCGCCGCGGCGTTGTACATTCCGGTGAACCAGAAGGTCTGTCCGTCGGGATCGGTGTTGAGCTGGTTGTAATCGCCGTAGCGGTTGGAAGCGTTTGAGCCCGAGCCGGCCACGATGGTGGTTTCAGGAACTGTCATGGTGCCCAAGGGATCACTCGCGTTGCGTCCGGTGTAGCGCAGCGAAGGGAAGGTGCTGCTGCTGGACACGTTGTATGCGATGGCAATGCTGCCAAATGCGTCGATCGCAATCGAGCACATGAAACGACTGTCGGTGTCTGGTGAGTAGGTGCCCTCTTGGTAGATGGTCCATGCCGAGCCTTGGCCACCGGTGCGGCGCAGTTCGTACCAACGCACACCGGCGCGGTCGGTGCCGTCCACGTCGGTCACGTGGCAACACACGATGGATTCGTGGGTGCCAAAGTTGCGGTAGGCAATGCGGTTCATGAGTACTTCACGCAAGGGGTCCAGCTGGGTACCGGTACCCGGCTGCGGAATGCACGAGAACGAAGTGTACCCGCACAACTCCGAATCAAACGAAGAGATGGGCAGCTCGTACTGCAGGGTCAGTGAGGTGTTGGCGCTGTTGTTGAAGTCCACGTCAAACTCCCAAATCTCCAGGGCATCGTTGGAGGCGCCCACCCAAGCGTCGTCGCGCATGCGCATGATCAAACCGGGGGTACCCGCAGCGGGTGGGGTGGTGCCGTTCAAACTCACAGGCGTAGCCGCTTGGAAACCAATGGTTCCAAAGTCCGGCACGGTAAAGCGTTGGGCGGTGGTGGCCACCCCGTTCAGCAGGTCGGTACGGTTCAAGGCGTAGTTGGCGGTTTGCGCCTCGTTGGTGGTGATCAGGTACATGTTGTCCCAGATCGAGTACTTGGGGTAATCCGGGAAACTTGGGGCATTGAACACAAAGGTGTGCCACGAACCCAACGGGTCGGGGGTGGTGGATACCGCCACGTGCATGTTGTTGCCCGAAGCCGAGAACTCGGTCATCACCCAGCGGTCGGCAATGGCGTCGTACATCACAATCGGGTCTCCCAATCCGGCTCCCAGGCCAAAGTAATTGTCGTAGTAGGTCTGGGCCTGGAGTACCGTCCCAAACTTGTCGTAGATGATGAAGTAGGCGCCCGAAGAACCGTTGATCATTTGGATCACGTGGTTGGGACCGGCATCCAATGAAGGGTCTGCAGGGTTGACGCCGGTGTAGCCCATCCCGTCGATGTTGACGCCGATGTTGGCCTGCGATGCACTTTGGGCAGGGTTGTCTTTTTGCCAAACGGGATCTTCACCCACGGGCAGTGCTCCGGTGTGATCATACTCGTTGAGGATCCAGTCGCCCTTGGGATGGTAGCCCAGCTTTTCGGGCTTTTCACGCGGGTTTTCGACGTTGGGATCGGGTTTCCAATCGCGCAGGGGCACGGTGGCGCCTTTGTATTCCACGGGGATTACGTCAGGATTGAGCACAATGGTGCCTTGGTGTTGGGCCAAGGCCGGAGCTGCCAGCAGTACCAGAACGGCACTCACGGCTGCAGCAAAGCGATGCATCGCCTTCATAAGAAGTGTTGATTTGGTTAACGGTCTGTTCGCCTTAAAGGTACGCAAACCATTCCGAACGCCGCCTTCCGCTTCTGGTCGTCAGTAGGTAAAAATGAGCTGTTGGCGGTGCGAAAGGGTGCCTTGGACGACCTCGAGTATGTACATGCCGGGGGCCAAATGGTCCAGTTCAAGGACGCTGCCCACCAGCAACTCGCTGTTCACGAGCGCGCCGGTTTGGCTGTAGATACGCACCTCTGCGGGCTGGGGATCGAGTCCTTCAATGGTCACGCGATTGCGCGCAGGTTGGGGGTACACCACAAGCGTGTTGCGGTCTTGCTCCTCGGACACCGACAGCGCGCTGCAGGCGATGCCGCCGTAAGGACTCAGGTCCAACACAAGTGGGTCTAGCCCTTCCATGGTCACCCACGTCCAGTTCTCGTACCACTCTCCGCCGCTGTTGATGGTCAACCAATATTCAGAAGGACCAACTTCTTGGGGAGTCACTGTAAGTTGGTAGCAGGCTGTAGGGTCCAGGCAAAAGAAGTGGGTTTGGGCCACGTCCGCCCAGCTTTCGAACACATCTACCACAGGTGGATCCACTGGAATGCCGTCGATCATCCGTTCCAAAAGGACGTGCACTGTGGCGGCCTGTCCCCAAGTGGCCGTGCCGTAAATGGAGCCCGCCAGTTGCTCTTCGCAATCTGAGCTTTCATGGTCGTTGGAAAACGGGAAGAAACCGCCTTCAGAGGCGTCTACGGTCGTCTCGCACACCACTTCGGTGAAGAAGTTGCTCCAGATCTCAAGCCGCAATTCGGGGTTGTCTCCCTCCATGGAGAAGTAGTCCGACCACAACACTTCCAGCGAAATGGTAGCCACTACTGGTCCCGTCCAGGCAAAGGTTTGCCACGCAGCGGGAACTTCTCCCAAGAAGGTCTCTTGGTCGCCGTCGTTGGCGTACACACGCAAGTTGGGGTAATTGATGTAGTACTCGGGATCAGTGATCTCGAAGGCCACAAAAAGGGTGGTGTCGCTGTACGGGTGCAGGTAGGCGCCTTGGAAGTCGATCACGTCGCAATCGTCTTGTGCCCAGAGCAGCGCTGGAGCGAGGGTGAGGAGAAGTGCAAACAGGGTTCGCATGGGTG
>CAXPZW010000044.1:0-14862 GCA_964221845.1 Luminiphilus sp.
GGATCGGGGAAGGTGGTGGCCGGAGTGTCGGGCAATTCAGGCTCCACTTCGGTGGTAGCGGTGCTGCCAGTGTCCGCGCCCCCACCATTGCCTTGATCGGCATCGGCAGTGTCTGTCGATCCCGCATCTTGCGGTTCGTCCGTGCCTGTTTGCGGGTCGGGATCGGTGGCCGTGTTCCCGGGATCAGCGGGTGTGTTGTCGGGCGTATCGGCCAGGACAGGGTCGGCAGTGGTCAAACCCATGTTCAATACTGGCTGGTCGTAGGGGGCGTTGTCCTTTACGTAAGAGAAGGCACCGGTAATCGCAGGGGCATTTCCACCGGCAAAGCGGCGCACGCGGTAGGTGACTTCAAAGCTGTCTGATTGCGGTGCATCAAACCACACGAACTTGACGCCGTTGGGCTCCAGGGTCACCACAGCGCCGTCCGAATCCAATTCTTCGGCGGTGCATCCGCTCGGCATGGTCTCGGTGATTTTGCAAAAGCCGTCCAAGGTGTTGTTCACCACTTCCAGGCGCACGTTGTATTCGGTGGCCGACACCTCTTCCACAAAGCGCAGGCATTGCATGTCATCGCCGTCGTAGGCGGCAGAAGTGGAGGTGCTTTCTGAGGCTCCAGTATCCATGGGTTCAGACTCGGAGGTGGTTTCCTCAGCCATGTCGCCGTCGGTATCCATGGGTTGATCGAGGACCTCTGGTTCCGAGCCTGCCGCTGGATCGGGATCTTCGGTGATCTCCTCGGCAATGTCATCTCCGGCCAAGCCGATACTGACCATCTTGTTTTTCAACTCGTAGTCTACCCGTTGTTGGTCCTTGATGTAAGCAAATACCCCTTTGATCATGAGATTGCCAGTCGCATTCTCCACCGCGCGCAAGGTGTATGTCACCGAAAACTCTTCTTGCTCGGGAACGGCCATCCAAATGAACTTGGCCTTTTGACCGCTGAAGGTGAAGGAAGCACCCGAAGTAGAGACCGCCTCGGCACTCAGGCCAGTGGGCAACTCAAGCTCCAACTTGGCAAACCCCTCAACGTTGCCTTTGTTGATGGACATGGTCACATCCTTTGAACCACCGGCGGGCAGTGTGGTAGGCGTGTTGTCTTCGATGATCACGCCGTCGGCGTTCATCATTTGCAGGGCAAACAGACTGGTGAGGGCTACAAAGGCGTATTTCAGCATGGGGCCAGATTTGCTTCGGGTTGTAACAAATCTAGGTGTGCTGGTACCCGCTAAGCCGTGCCAGTCAAGCGGTTGCAAACACGAATCTGTGGATTAAGCTCAAGCCTGCTCTTGGCCCAGCAGCTGTTTGTAAAGCGCGTCCATCTCGCTGGCCAGGCGGGTGTGAGCATAGGCCTCACGCACATGGGCACGTCCCTCCAGTCCAAACCTGCCGCGCAATTCAGGGTCAGACACCAGTTGCGCGACCTTCTGTTGGAAATCGTTCAAATCACCAGGTCGCACGATAAATCCAGAGCGGTTGTCCAGCACCACATCGCGTACGCCACCCACATCGGTACTGACCACGGGCTTACCCGCGGCCTGTGCTTCAATCAGAGATACAGGTGTGCCTTCGTTGCGGCTGGTGAGCACCACCACATCCAGTCCGGCCAATGGCTTTTCGACCGCTTGCTCCCACCCTACAAAACACAGACGCGGACGGTCCCCGGCAGTCAAGCCCATTTCTGAGGCTTGGGCCTGTAGGGCGTGTTCCAATTCACCGCCGCCAATGACAAATGCACGTACAGGTACATCGGCCTGCAACCCCGCGATGACCTCCAGAAAAAACCGATGATCCTTGATCTCGGTCAACCGGCCGATGATGCCGATGGCCACTTCGTCTTCGGTCAGCTGGTGTTCTGCGCGCCAGCGTTGGCGCAGAGCGGTTTGTTCGCTCCAGAAGCGCTCCAACTGAAAGCCCAAGGGGACGGTGTGCACTTTGTGCGCGGGGGCGATTTTGTATTGGTGGACCAGGGCATCGCGCTGAAGCGGGCTGATGGCGATGATGGCATCGCTCAGGCGGGAGAGGTAGCGCTCGGTGTTCTTCACCAGCGCGGTCTTGACCGTTCCAAAGTACCCGTCAAACACATGTCCGTGGAAGGTGTGCACAATCACGGGCACTTTGCGCCGGTGGGCAGCCAATCGCCCAAGTGCACCTGCTTTGGAAGCGTGGGTATGGACAATGTCTGGTTGGAACTCATCGATGATGTGCCCCAAGGCTTTGAGGGCTTGGCGGTCGCGCATCCAATGCAGGCTGCGCCCCATTTCTTCCAAGGCGCGGTAGTCTACCCCGAGGTTGTCCAGGATAAAGCGGCTAGAGGCCTCGTGCGCCTGATGGGTGCCCCCCACAAGCAAGGTTTCGTATTCCTCAGAAAGGAAGCGCGTGAGGTTGGCGGCGTTGTAGGTAGGGCCGCCCAAATTGAAGCGGTTGACGATGCGAAGGATGCGCGGCATGCCCCCAAAGAAGGGCAAAAAAATCAGCCCCCGGCTTTCCGAAGGCTGATCAACTTAACCAAATTATCACTTAGAATACGGTACTACGGATTGCTCAATAGTCGTGTCTCAAAGGTATCTTTGGACCTCAGCTGCGGGTGTCGGCCACCTGCCTCAACTCCTGTCAGAATCGACTGACAACGCCCCTCGAGAAAAACCTGTTGCAGTGGCGTGCAAATGGAATCTTTTGCTATCTTTGCCGCCCTGTTTAAGAACACTGTCATGAAAAAAGACATCCATCCCGAAGCTTACCGTCTGGTCGTATTTAAAGACATGACCACCGAAGATGCCTTCATCGGCAAGTCAACCGTGGAAAGCTCGGAGACCATCCAATGGGAGGATGGCAACGAATACCCGCTGGTGAAGCTGGAGATCTCAGCACACTCGCACCCGTTCTTCACCGGAAAGATGCAATTCGTGGATACCGCGGGGCGTATCGACAAGTTCCGCAGCAAGTACGGCAAGTGGGACAAGAAGAAGAAAGACGAAGAGAAGAAAGAGGACTAACGTTCTTCTTCTCTGTAGAATACACAACTGCTATGAAGAGGGCGCTCCATTTAGGGGCGCCTTTTTTGTGCGCGGATTTTGGGGAGGGGCTGGACAGACTTTAAGAAAAGGGAGGGGAGTGAACAGGCTTGGTGTGTGTTACTCTGTGAAACGGCCATCTCGGAAGCCGGACGGGTACCCGGTGGGGCCTGCACCCGCAGGCCCCACGGACAAGTTACGTTGCCCCAAATTTCAAGGCAAGCCAAACACCCCACACTTGGTGGATGGTCTATCTGAAGGAATGGATGACGCCTACTCGGCGATTTGAACGTCCTCGACGATTTCCAACCCGTAGGCGATCAGCCCTTTGCGCGGCTTGGGGTTGTTGCTGAGGCGGCGAATCTTACGCACGCCCAACTCTCGCAGGATTTGCGCACCGATACCAAAGTCCTTGACGTCCATCTTGGCAGGCGCTTGTGCAGTGGCGCTCTCCTCGGCTTCGGCAAAGAGTTTCATTTGGTCCACCAGTCCTTCCGGACCGTCTCCTTTTTGGATGTAGACCACCACGCCCTTGCCTTCGGCTTCAATCATTTCCATGGCGCGGTGCAATTGGTGTCCGCGGCCAAAGCGCTCGCTGCCGAACACATCGCCCACCATGCTTGAGCTGTGGACGCGCACCAATACCGATTCGTCTGCAGTCCAAGTGCCTTTGACCAGCGCCAAGTGCTCGCTGCCATCGGTCAACTGACGGAAGGCGTGCAAACGGAAATCGCCGTAACGCGTGGGCATAGGCGCCTCCATCACGTGGTCGATCAACGACTCGTTTTCCAATCGGTAGGCGATCAGGTCCTTGATGGTGACGATTTTCAAGTCGTGCTTGGCGGCGATTTGCATAAGCTCAGGCTTGCGGGCCATGGTGCCGTCTTCGTTCATGATCTCCACGATCACCCCGCCAGGTTCAAAGCCGGCCAGGCGCGAAAAGTCGATGGCAGCTTCGGTGTGGCCAGCACGGCGCAGCACCCCTCCCGTGCGCGCACGCAGTGGGAAGATGTGGCCCGGCTTGCCCAATTCTTCGGGCTTGGTGTCGGGGTTGATGAGGGCCTTGCACGTCTTGGAACGGTCGCTGGCCGAGATGCCCGTAGTGGTACCGTGGCCGATCAAATCGATCGATACCGTAAACGGGGTCTCAAACTGCGCGGTGTTGCTGTTGACCATCAATTCCAAGCCGAGTTCATCGCAGCGACCTTCGATCAATGGCGCGCAAATCAAGCCCCGGCCATGGGTAGCCATGAAGTTGATGACCTCTGGGGTGGCGTTTTCGATGGCGGTCAAAAAGTCGCCTTCGTTCTCGCGGTCTTCGTCGTCCATGACGATGATCACTTCGCCGTTGCGGATGGCCTCGATGGCCGATTCAATGGTGTCCAGTTCGGTTTTCATGGCGGGAGCGGTGCTCGTGGTTTCGTTGGCGTGCATGCCTGCAGGTTTGGGCAAAGGTACGTGGATTTTGCAGGGAACGAATGCAAACGGTGGGGTGAACCCGACCATCCATATGTCCCACAAAACCAATTACAAAACAGCGTGCGATTGCTTTTGTGCGGTGAAGTCAGGGTCGGAATTTTGGGGCCGATCACTGGAAGGAGGTGGCGGGGAGGGGCCGGAGGGGCCCCCAAGCAGGCCAGTCTGTCTTGTTGGGACCGATAAGTGACTTCTTCCCTCCCACCCCGTCTCCAAGACATAACCAAATCAAACCACCATGCAAGCACCACTGCTGGAAGCCACCCTCTATTCCCAATACATCGAACCCATCATTCAACGCGTCACCCTCTACGCGCCGGACATCCTGATCGCACTTGTGCTGCTGATCGTTGGGTTCCGCGTGATCAAGTGGGTCACCAAATTGGTTGAGCGAGGCCTGCAAAACCGCCACGTGGACGAAAACCTCCATCCCTTCTTTTTGGCCATGGTGCGCTTTCTGCTCATTGCGCTGCTGATTGTGACCGTAGCCGGTCAATGCGGCATCCCCACCAGCTTCGTAGCCATTCTGGGAGCGGCTGGATTGGCCGTTGGACTTGCCTTGCAAGGCAGCCTGGCGAATTTCGCAGGCGGCGTACTCCTGCTCATTTTCAAGCCCATCAAGGTGGGCGAACTGATTGAAGTCGATGGCGGCTTCGTCAAAGAGATCTCGGTGTTTGTGACCGTGCTGGAAACCCTCCAAAACAAAACCGTCATCCTCCCCAACGGACCACTCGCAGGCGGCACCATCACCAACTACTCGCGCATCGGAAACATCCGGGCCGACATCAACTTTGCCATCCGCTACGGCGCCGATGTAGACAAAGCCATGGAGATCGCGCTGAACGTGCTCAAGAGCAGCGAATTGGTCCTGCAAGACGACCTGGTCAAAGCCCTTGGCGAGGCTGGGTTTGAAGCACCCTTCCCGCAACGGGTGGTGCACATGCAGCAAGGCAAATCGCCCGCGGCACTGCTCGCCGCATCTTCCAAAGCCCTGTGGCCACCGGTTGTTGAATTGCTTTAAATCAGCAGAACTCGACCCGTGTTGCCGCAGGGCTTTGGTACTTTTGCGCGTAAATTTCGCCCATGACCCTGCCCATTGTAGCCTACGGAGACCCAGTACTGCGTGCGACCTGCGAAGAGATCGACCAGAACTATCCGGAACTCGAGACCCTGATCGCCAACATGTTTGAAACCATGTACGAAGCGCAAGGGGTTGGACTGGCTGCGCCTCAGATTGGCAAATCCATCCGTCTGTTCATCGTCGACGCCACCCCGTTTGCCGAAGGTGAGGGCGGAGACCCCGGGTGTGCGGACTTCAAGCGCGTGTTCATCAACCCCATCATTTTTGAAGAAAGTGGCGAAGAATGGGGCATGGAAGAAGGCTGCCTCAGCATTCCCGGCATCCGCGAAGAGGTCAAGCGACAGGGCGATCTGAAGATTGAATACTACGATCAAAACTGGGACCTCTATGAGGAATCCCTCACCGGTTTCGCCGCCCGCGTAGTCCAGCACGAATACGACCACATCGAAGGCGTGCTGTTCACCGACAAGATCTCTGCGCTGCGTCGCCAACTGATCCGTTCCAAACTCAACGACATTTCCAAAGGGAAGACCGATGCCAATTACCGCATGCGTTTCCCCAAAGCCAAACGACGATGAAAAAGTGGTTCCTACTCTGTGTGACGGCTGCCTTGCTGGCCGCCTGTGGTTCTGATGCACCTGCTGACGGCGACTCCCCCGAAGTGGACGAAGCCAAGCGCAGCGAAATGCTCCTTGAAATCGAAGACCTCCGTCAGCAAACCTTCGAGGAAGAAGTGCGCATGGACCGCGCGGTGGGCCACGACTTGATGAAAAAGTACATCGCTTACGCCAACGCGTTCCCCAAGGACAGCCTTACCCCGCAGTTCCTGTTTAGCGCGGCGTCGGTAGGCCAATCTCTGGGCCGTTACCGCCAAGCGATCAACCTGTTGGAAAACGTACACGACGGATTCCCCGAGTTTGACCAACGCGTGGAGGCCGGTTTCCTCATCGGGTTCATCTACCAAAACGACCTCAACGACCGCCTGCGCGCCGAGGAGTACTACAACAAAATCATCAAGCTCTACCCCAAGAGCGAATGGGCCGATGTGGCCCGCTCCTCTCTGGTCACCCTCAACATGACCGAAGAGGACCTCCTGAAGTTTCTGGACGAGAAAAAAGCCGAAGCCGAGCCGTCGAATCCTTAACTTAGGATTATGCGATGGTGGAAGTATTTGGCCGCACTCAGCATTCCACTGACGTGCGCAGTGAGTCTGATGGGCACCGAATGGGTGACCTTCAGCGGAGTGATGTACGCGTTTGTCTTCTTGCCTCTGATTGAGATGGCCATGGGCACCAGCGGCCGCAACCTCGATGCTGCCGAAAAAGCCCTGGCAGAAGCCGACCGCGGCTACGACCTGTTGCTGTACCTCATGGTCCCCTTGCAGTGGGCCTTTGTGGTGTTCTACCTCATCCAAATCCAAGAGCCTGGCATTTCAACCACCACCTTTGTTGGGCGCACCACTGCGCTGGGCATGATGTGTGGCGTGATCGGCATCAACGTCGGACACGAACTGGGCCACCGCACCAAAGCCTACGAGCAATTCTTTGCCAAGGCACTCTTGTTGTCCAGCCAGTACACCCACTTCTTCATCGAGCACAACCAGGGGCACCACAAGCACGTGGCCACTCCTGAAGATCCCGCTACTGCTCGCTTCAACGAGCCCGTGTATGTGTTTTGGGTACGCAGCACCGTCAACTCCTACCGCTCGGCGTGGGAGATTCAACGCAAGGACCGTGGACGCAAGAAGTATGGCCTGTTCTCCCTCAAACACGAAATGCTGTGGTACACCTTCTTCCAACTCGCGGTCATCGCAGCCATTGGGTTCTGGGCCGGTGTGGTTCCAATGCTGGGCTACTTAGGCGCGGCCACCTTTGGGTTCTTGCTGCTGGAAACGGTCAACTACATTGAGCACTACGGACTGCTGCGCGCCAAAGTCAACGAACGCCGCTACGCAAATGTGGAACCGGTACACTCCTGGAACTCCAACCACGTGGCCGGGCGCGTGGTGCTGTTTGAACTCACTCGCCACAGCGATCACCATCACCAACCCCAGAAAAAGTACCAAGTCCTCGACACCATTGAGCGGGCCCCGCAGCTGCCCACCGGCTATCCGGGCATGATGGTACTTTCGCTGTTGCCGCCGGTGTGGTTTGCGGTGATGAATCCTCGGGTGAAAGCCTTAGCCCCCGTAGGCAGCTAGCACCGCCATCAAATCTTCGTAGGTATTGGCCTCTTGGGCCGGCTTGTCTTGACGCCAGCGGTGCATCCGCGGAAAGCGCAACGCCACGCCCGACTTGTGGCGCGTACTGCGCGCAATCCCTTCAAAGTGCAGCTCAAACACGAGCTCAGGTGTCACGCTGCGTACTGGTCCAAAGCGCTCAAGCGTGTTTTGCTTGACAAACCGATCCACTTGCTTGAATTCCGCGTCGGTCAGTCCGGAGTAGGCCTTGGCAAACGGCACAAGCTCGTCCCCTTTCCACACGGCAAACGTGTAGTCGGTGTATAGGTTGGCACGGCGGCCGTGTCCGCGCATGGCGTAAATCAGCACCGCATCGATGGCCAAGGGAGCCACCTTCCACTTCCACATGTCTCCTTTTTTGCGCCCCACGTGGTAGGGGGCATCCAGGCGTTTGAGCATCAGCCCTTCGGCCCGTGCTTCGCGGCTTTGGTTGCGGTGCTGCACCAAGTCGTCCCAGGACTGAGCCGGGAGCCGCTCGCTGAGGAGCAAGCCTTGATGCGCGGTGTTGCGCACCAGTGCTTCGAGCAGCGCACGGCGTTCGGCAAGGGGTGCGCTGCGCAGGTCACGTCCCTCCCATTCAAGCAGGTCATAAGCGATCATCTTGACCGGTGCTTCGGCCAACAGTTTTTTGCCCACCGACTTGCGGCCGATGCGCTTTTGCAACAGTCCAAAGGACAACGGGCGTTGGCCGTCGTGGCAAATGATCTCGCCGTCGAGGACCACGCCTTCAGGCAAAGCCTCACCAACGGCCACCAATTCCGGGTAGCGCTCGGTGACCAGCTCCTCTCCCCTGCTCCAGACAAACACTTCCCCTGCTCTGGAAATCAGTTGTCCCCGAATGCCATCCCACTTGTACTCGGCTTGCCATTCGTCAACCGGACCCAGATCTTCCAAGGGATCTTCCAGCGCGTATGCCAGGTAGAACGGATAAGGCTTGGATGCTGCGTCTGCCGCAGATTCGTCCAAAAGCAAGGCCTCGAAGGTGGTGTTCTCCGGTGTCCATGCCCCCATGAGCCGGTGGGCCACAGCGGCTTCTTCCTGCCCGGTGAGCTGTGCCAGTGCCTTGCCCATGTTCTTTTGAGAGATGCCAATGCGGAAGCCTCCGGTAAGCAGCTTGTTGAACACAAAGCGCCCCGCGGCGTCCAACCGATCCCATTGTGCGAGCACCCACGCTTTGCGGACTTCGGGTTCTTGGCCTGTGATGGCTTGTAGCCCTTCTACTGCTGAGGTCAGTGTATCGGTGGAGAGGGGTTGAGTAGGCGGTGGCAAGAGGTGCGCCACGGTCTCGGCCAAGTCCCCCACCACGTGGTAGGTGTCCTCAAAAAGCCAAAGCGGAATGCCTGCGGCCTCGGCTGCCCACGTGCGAATTTCGGTGGCGTTGACGGCGCGTTTGGGGCGTCTACCTGTGAACAGCGCCACACACCACAGTTTGTCCTGATCGGAAGCCGATTCCAAATAGGTCACCAATGCGGCAATGCGCGTCTTGGTGCTGGTGGTGCGGTCTACCGCACGGAACATGTCTGCAAACTGCTTCATTCCGTTGCAGATTGAGCAGGTTCGGGGTCGGCGGCACCGTCATCGCTGAATTCGGTTTTCACCACCGAAGCGTTGTAGCCTTGCTCCTGCAGCCACTTGCTGAAGATCGCAGTGTATCCGTGGGTGACGTAGATGTTTTCGGCTCCGGTCTCGGCAATGGCTTGGTTGAGTCCGGGCCAATCGGCGTGGTCTGAGACCGCAAATCCGTGGCCCAGATTGCGGCGCCTACGTGTACCGCGCAGCTTCATCCATCCGCTGGCGAACGCATCCTCCACAGGACCAAAGCGCTTCATCCAACTGCTACCCTTTGCGCCGGGCGGGGCAATGACCAGCCCTCCGGCAAAGTCCTTTTTGCAAAAGCTGTCGTCCACACGGGTAGACGGGTTGAGTGCAATCCCATGTGCGCGCAACGCGGTATTGGTATTCTCGACCGCACCGTGGGTGAAGATGCGCCCGATTTCGGGGTTGACCGATTGGAGAATGCGTTGCGCTTTTCCAAAGGAGTAGGCGTAGATCACCGAGGTCTTACCTGCAGCTGCATTGGCCGCCCACCACTGGTCCACCTCGTCGAACAGAACTTTATCTTCCTCCCAACGGTACACGGGCAGGCCAAAGGTGGATTCGGTGATGAAGTGGTGGCACTTGATCGGTTCAAACGGGGTACAACTGGGGTCCACTTGGGTTTTGTAATCCCCGCTGATCACCCAGGTTTCGCCTTTGTAGCTTACCCGCACTTGCGCCGAGCCTATGACGTGTCCGGCAGGGTGCAGCGATACGGTGACCCCGTTCATCCGTTTGCGTCGCCCGTATTCTACCCCAGTGACCTTGATGTCATCGCCAAGGCGCAAGCGCAGGACGGGAAGGGAATCGTTGTGTGCCAGGTAGGCGCCCATTCCCCAGCGTGCGTGGTCGGAGTGAGCGTGGGTGATAACCGCGCGCTGCACGGGTCGCCAGGGATCGATGTAGAAATCGCCCTGGGCGCAGTACAGGCCTTTTGGAGTGAAGGTGATCAGGGGCACGTCAGAGCAACAATGCCAGCCCGCCAGATGTTGTCTGCCGGTTTCGGAACCGACCCTAAACACAATAAGTCTGGGTCCTCAGCTCTAGTAAATACGCGAAAACCAAGACCGTTTGGAGGGCTGATTCGCCTTGGCTTCCCTGCGATAAGGGTTCGGAAATCCCGAAGATGGAACGCGCATAACCCGACGCTCACCTGTTGAGCACGTGCCAACCATGTGCAGGGTATCGGTGTCGAAAATGATCAGATCACCAGCTTGACCGGTCACGTGTTCGGCTTGCTCAGTTCGATTCGGCACCCGGGAGAGATGGCGGAATTCGTATAAGTGTTCCGCCCCGGATCGCGCTCTGAGCTCGGTGACATCCTTGTGGCTCCCTGGCGCAGCCTTGAACGCACCATTGCCTTCGTCGTTATCGGTGACGTTCAGGAAAAACTGCAATGTCCGGGGCACATCAAAGTGCAGGTCTTGGGCGATTTGCAAGCAGCCTATGACGTCTTTGACCACACACAATTCTTCGATGCACGTCATCTGAGGCTGATCAAAATAAGCGTCCAACAGAGCGGCCATCCGCGGATCTCTAAACACCGAATGGGTCTGGTTATACGAAGCGGGAATCCCGGAGGTGGTCAACAGGCAGCCGACACCATCCTTGCGGGGGGCCATTCCATGCGGAGGTCTCATCTTCTTGCAGTTGCGTGAATTCCTGTTAAAGTGCTACACGTGACTCACCTGACACAAAATTCTCAACGACCAACACCCCTTTCTTTCGGAGCAAACATGGCATCTTCGCGGGGTCAAAAAAAGCTATCCGGGCAATTCATGACTTGGAAATTCGGGTGTAGGCCGGAATGGAGAAAGGGGAAGCATCTCGACGGAACTCAAAACCATGCTTCTCGCAAAATTCGATCAAGGCGCGGGTTTCTCCTCCTTGTTTCTTCTCGTCAATGCAAATGATTCCACCGGGCGACATATATGACAATAGGGACTCCATGCCAAACAGCGCGGGGTCGTACGCATTGCAGTCCACATACAGCAGTGCAATGCGCAAGTTCGGTTGGCTTTGCGTGAATTCGGGTACCGTCTTCATGATGTCGCCGGCTACCAACGTGCAGCTGCTGGCCACCTTCGCCATTTTTAAGCGGTCCTCTACTCGCTGCTTTGAGTTGTCCTTCCAAGCAGTATCCGATAGGTTCCTTTCCTGTTCCAACGAGGTTTCATTGTAGCCATCAAAGGTGTCGAACCCGACGTACTTGCGTACATCTTCTTCGGCATGCATGCGAAACAGGTGTGAAAACAAGATGGCATTGCGACCGTAGGCTACCCCGAGTTCGACCACATGACCTGGCACCTCGCGCACTTGTTGGTAAACGCGATCAATCCAGAGCACATACTTGAACTCTGAGCGCTCAAGGTATTGCTGTTTTTCCCAATAGTAGTCTGCTTTCTTTTTCTCAAGGCTCCCAGATGGGGGGGCTTGCTCGATGCGCACCACTCTGCGGTCGAAGGGCTTCAGCAGAGAATTCAGAACACGTCCGATCATGAGGTAGATGATTTGGGTACAAAGCAACCAAATTTCTCGTTGTAGACATACTCGCCGTGAATGGTCAAGTGGTCCCAATCAAAATTCTGATTGAAGCCACTCTCTGCAATCAGGCCTGCATCCATCAACTGTGTCTCAACCAGCGGTTGAATTCGGTTGTTGAGGTGGACGGTATCTCCGCAATACGACTCATTGAGCTTGCCTTCTGCTGTGAAAAGGGATGCATTGATATTGACATAGACAACACCGAGTGATTCACACAGCGGTGCCAAGAGTGTGTTGTAGTAATGCGCCAACGCGTTTTGATCTTCTCGGATGGTCGGTGTCACGTTCATACATGCGACTTCAAACCCCTGGTCCACAAGCCATTTAAGCACCTTTGCGTAGCGCTGAGCGCAAGCCTCTATTTCAGGACGAAAATCCTCGAGGGTGAATTGCACTTCACCTTCCCACGGGTACCACCCTTTGCCCACGTACCAGCGTGTGTCGGGTTCACCGAAATAGGTCAGGATGCGACGTACTTGGAAATTGGACAGGACCTTCTCAATCCTCGATTGCACATGTACAGCCTGCGACTCCCCCACAAAGTTGATCTGTTTTCCCGGCCCGAGGAACAAAGGGAAGAATTGGCCATTGTGCGCAAAAGCCCGGCTGTGACTATCTCCAATGACGAAAACAACATCCTCCGACAATGTAAAGGATGGGGGCTTGGGTTTGCGACGAAACAACTGCATAGCACTCAAAAAAGTAAAGCAAAAAAAAGCCGCTTTTCTGCACATGAAGTTGCAAAAAAGCGGCCAATAAAGAGGTCGTATCGCTTAGTAGCGATCACGGTTGTAACCACCGCGATCGTCACGGTCAAAGTTACGGCGTGGACGCTCTTCACGTGGCTCAGACTCCTTCACCACGATGGTGCGGCCGTCCAGGCTAGAGTTGTTCAGAGCGGCAATCGCCGCGCGGGCTTGATCATCCATGGGCATTTCAACAAAGCCGAAGCCCTTGCTACGATCGGTATCACGATCGATGACAATCTTAACATTGCTCACTTCTCCGTGAGCTTCAAACGCCGAACGCAGGCCACTCTCGGTGGTATCGTAGTTCAGACGTGCAACAAAAAGGTTCATCAAAAAAAAAATAATAATCACTGGCTTATCCAGCTCCAATCGGAGCCTTCCGCCGTGGCAAAAGTACACCAATTCCCCACTGGACAATGCACTTGACACAACCTTAACCTGAATCCGCCCCCGTGGGCTGTGAGTAATTCGCCATGAGAAAAAAAAAACCTTCCGTATTTTGGGGCCATGACGCGTTTCCACTACACGCAAATCTCCTCACAACTCGCGCATTTACTCGCCGTGGTGTTGTTGCTTTCCATGGCAGGACAGCAACTGCTGCGCGTGGATGTTTGGGTCGAAAAAGTGGAGGTGGAACTCGAGCTCAACCTGGAATCCGACGCCGAAACCGGCGAAGAGGGCAAATGGGAAGACCCCTTCACCCCTCTCGCAGATGCCCGGTTTCACGCCCTCTCCCGCTTGCATAGCGGCCTAAGCAGCGGCGCCGACCTGCGCTCTACACACCCCGAACATCCGTGTCAAGAGGTGCATACCCCACCCCCTGAGCAGCTGAGCTGACCTCAGTTTGCCCAGAACATGGGCGCAGAACATTTTCCGCATTTCAAACCTTTTTCTTCTGATGAAATCATCATCCAACAAAGGGTTGTTCTCGCATTTGCGAAGCGACCTCCCGGCCAGTATTGTGGTCTTCTTGGTGGCCATGCCTTTGTGCTTGGGCATCGCTCTTGCGTCCTTCCCTGAGGGCATGGCGCCCAACCTGTTTTCCGGCCTGATCGCCGGTATCGTCGGCGGTATCATCGTCGGCACCATCTCCGGCTCGCACATTGGTGTGAGTGGACCTGCGGCCGGTTTGGCCGTGATTGTAGCCGCAGCCATTGGTGAGTTGGGCGCATTCAACGTCTTCTTGCTTTCAGTCGTGTTGGCAGGGGTGATCCAAATCCTGCTTGGCGTTCTAAGAGCAGGTGTGATCGGGTATTACTTCCCCAACTCGGTGATCAAAGGCATGCTTGCCGGTATCGGGGTCTTGATTTTCTTCAAGCAGATTCCCCACGTCATGGGGTACGACAAGGTGCCTTGGGGCGAGTGGAGCTTCTTCCAGTCTGACGGTGAAAACACCTTCAGCGAAATGCTGGTGAGTATGCAACAAGTCTCCTGGGGTTCACTGATCATCGCCGGCATCTCTTTGGCCATCCTGATCCTCTGGGAGCGTCCGTTCATGAAACGCATTGCCTTGTTCAAGTGGATTCAAGGTCCTCTGGTCGCGGTGGTGACCGGCATTGTGCTCTTTAGTGTATTCGGCTCGGAAGGCACCTACGGCCTGCGCGACGATCAAATGGTATCGATTCCAGTGTCCTCATCCATCAGCGGCTTCTTTGGCCAGTTCACTTTCCCCGATTGGAGTGCCATTTGGTCGGCCAAAGTGTGGTCTACGGCTTTGGTGATTGCGGTAGTGGCCTCGTTGGAGACCCTGCTGTGTGTGGAGGCGACCGATAAATTGGATCCGCACAAACGCATCACTCCGACCAACCGTGAGCTCATGGCGCAAGGCGCGGGCAACATGGTTTCAGGCCTGATTGGTGGTCTTCCTGTGACGCAGGTGATCGTTCGCTCTTCGGCCAACATTCAAAGTGGCGGCCGCACCAAGATGTCGGCGGTGATCCACGGTGTGCTCCTGTTGGTTTCGGTGATGATCATTCCTGACCTGCTCAACCGCATCCCATTGGCGAGTTTGGCGGCCATTCTGTTGGTGGTGGGTTGGAAATTGGCCAAGCCTGCTTTGTTCCGCAGCCAGTGGAATGCGGGTCTGACCCAATTCCTTCCCTTCATCGTGACCATTTTGGGAATCGTATTCATCGACCTGCTATGGGGGGTTGGACTGGGCTTGAT
>CAXPZW010000045.1:0-22670 GCA_964221845.1 Luminiphilus sp.
CAGTTGTCGGTGGCGGTCAGGTCTACAGGAGCAGGCACGTCACCTGCACATTGTACAGTCACATCCGCGGGAGCAGCAGGAGCTACAGGGGCGAGGTTATCGTTGACACTGATGGTCTGCGAAACACTAGCGCTGTTGCCGCAACTATCGGCAAAGGTCCAAGTGCGCACTACAGTGAAGTTGTTCGGGCAAGACCCCGGGGTGATCACCTCAGAAGGAGATACAGTGATGTCACCATCGCAGTTGTCGGTGGCGGTCAGGTCTACAGGAGCAGGCACGTCACCGGCACATTGTACAGTCACATCGGCCGGAGCAGCAGGAGCAACCGGAGCAGTGGTGTCGTTCACGGAAATGGTCTGGCTGATTGAGGACGCATTGCCGCAGGCATCTACAAAGTCCCACGTGCGAACGATGGTAAAGTTGTTCGGGCAGGCTCCCGGCGTCACCACAGCCGAAGGAGACACGGTAATGTCTCCGTCGCAGTTGTCGGTGGCCGTCAGGTCCATGGCTGCGGGAATGTCTCCGGGACATTCCAAGAACACGTCTGCAGGAGCTGCAGGCGCCACTGGAGCTGTGGTGTCTGCTGCGGTATATACCTGATCACAAGAAGCGGTGCTTTGACCGTCATCAACGGTATAGGTGTACGTCACAGTGTAGGCATCACCGGGGCATCCCGAGCCTGAAGTAGCGGTGCTCACAGAGACTGAGGTGGGGCCGCAAGCACTGTTGATGACAACCGATGCTGGGTCAGCTGTGGGAATGTCCGCGACGCACTCAAACGCACCACCAGCAGGACAGGCAATGTCCAAACCGGCACAACATATTGGCGATGTTCCGCTTGTAGAAAAGCCGCAATCTCCTGAATTGACCGGGTCAGCGCAAGAGAGGGTAGAAGGGGAGACTTCAGAGACCGTAACGTCGTAATCGGTGCCTTCTGGGTACACCAAGGTAAAGCTGCCGGAGGTGGCAGTGCCATCTCCAGTGTTGCCCAGGCATACATCCGATGAAATGCTGATGGCGTTGGGGTCGGCGGCGGTGTACTGGCCGTTGATCCCAGTCACATCCAAGGTCAGAGTGTAGGTGCCATCGCCGTTGCACACGGCGGTTTCGCCAGTGTTTTCAATGCTACATGCTACGATATCCGAGTCGCCGCACCCAAAGCGCGCTTTGAAGTTGAAACCGAAGTCTTCGTCGACGCGGTCCCAGATCATCACGTAGTAATTGGTGGGAAGCAGGATGTCGGGTACCAGAAAGGGTTGGTCTGCCCAACCGTTGAAGTTGACCCCACAGTACTGGAAGGTCAAGTCGTTGCAATCGCCTGAGAGGCCGTTGGGGCCGACGAAGTTGGTGGGAGAGTTGCTGTAGAACAAGGCCCACGCAATCTGATCTGAGTTGTTGACCACTTGGAACTCGAACGTTCCGGCCAGCTCGCGCACGTCAAAGTTGAACCATGCTACCGCTTGGCCTTCGTCTGGAGGAAGCACCAGTACATCCAAACCTGTCGAAGGATCTATACACGTCCCGGCTGTAACCGAAATGACGCTGCTGTCGTAACAGGAGTTGGGAGAAATGTTGGACTGCGTATTTGCAGCATTGCCACACGCCACGATCCCTGCGGGAGGTCCAGCATTTGGAGAATCGTCAATGGAACCGTCTGGGTTCCACGATGCGCCGTCTTCCCAGCGATCTGCATCACATGGGCCGCCGTTGCATTGCGCGGAAAGATCTGAAGTCAGCAGCAGGCACACACATGAGGCCAGCACTGCTTGGAGTATGTGTTTAGTCATCGGTTTATGAGTCGCGTGAGACGTTCGTCTCCAGTTTTAAGCACCACAAATTTAACAAAAGGTCAATAGAAACCCCATTTTTGGTCTTATATCGTCAAAAAAAATGGTTTTATCGAAATCTGAAGACGAGTGTATGTACCCCGGATTTCAGGGACAAGTCGTCCCCAACAATCCCAGTACGAACAGAATGTCTGTGGTGTCGGTCCGGCCGTCTTGGTTGCCATCTCCGGGGCAATCGCCGTTCTCACAGCCCAAATCACTCAGCATCAGGAGCATGTCGCCGCTGCCCACTGCGCCGTTCTTGTCCACATCTGCAGGACAGAATGCACATGCCTCTGCTTCAAGGTCAACCAAGCCGGCAGCTTCGAAGAAGCTCACGGTTGCGCTCACGCTGGTTTCATTTCCAGCATAATCGGTGGATGTGATTCCGAGAGTAAAGTGAGGGAGAGGGCGTTTCAAGAAATGCGAAGGTACAACCGCCTGCGACTAGGCCGGGGAGCTCCCGGGTGAGTCCAGGGCTTCAAAGTCCGAATTGTTCGACACGTACTCGGGTACGATGGACTTGAGCTGGCGCACCAGGGCGGTGTTGTTCTGGGCGGCAAACAAGTCCAAGAGCTCGGCCACTTGGGCGTCCACCTGGCCTTTTTCGGTCGGCCGGATGCGGGCGCGCAGGATTTTGGGGTGGTGGGTGGGGAGGGTGTTTTCGGCGGTGTTCAACAGTTCTTCATAGAGCTTCTCGCCTGGGCGTAACCCGGTGAACTTGACCTCGATGTCGCGTCCTTCTTCCAAGCCGCTGAGCTGGATCATGTTGCGCGCCAGGTCCACAATCTTGATGCTCTCGCCCATGTCAAAGACAAAGATCTCTCCGCCGTCGCCCATGGCCCCGGCTTCCAGCACCAGTTGTACCGCTTCTGGAATGGTCATGAAAAAGCGGGTCACTTCCGGGTGGGTCACTGTGAGTGGACCACCTGCCGCAATTTGCTTGCGGAAAATCGGAATCACGCTGCCGTTGCTGCCCAGCACATTGCCAAAGCGGGTAGTGATGAACTTGGTGTTGCCGCCTCCGACTTGGGCCACCATTTCGGCCACGCGTTTGGTGGCGCCCATGACGCTGGTGGGGTTTACGGCCTTGTCGGTGCTGACTTGGACAAAACGTTCTACGTCGTGCTTGACTGCCAATTCCACCAAGTTGCGGGTGCCGAGCACATTGGTGTTCACCGCCTCACTGGGGTTGACCTCCATGAGGGGCACATGCTTGTATGCCGCGGCGTGGTAGACCAGTTGAGGTTGGAAGGTGTCAAACACGTGGGCCAACCGCTCCGCACTTCGGATGTCTGCGATCACAGGTTCATAGTCCACTTCACTCTTGGCGCGCAGCAATTCACGGTCGAGTTCAAAGAGCGGGGTTTCTGCTTGGTCTAGGGCGATGAGTTTGGCAGGGGAGTAGGCCAACAGTTGGCGACACAACTCACTGCCTATGGAGCCTGCCGCACCGGTCACCAGTACCACTTTACCGGCCACTTGGGAGCGCACATCACTGCTGTCGAGTTGGATGCGGGGGCGGCCCAAGAGGTCCTCGATTCGAATTTCGCGGAGTTGCTTGAGCGTGAGGTCTCCGCCGATCCATTGCTTGAAAGGCGGAACGTTCATCACTTGAATGCGGTGCTTGAGTGCCGCTTCAATCACTTCTGCTTTACGGGTGGGCGCAATGTTTTGTATGGAGATGATGAGCTGGTCCACTTTACCACTGGCAAACAACTCGTCCATTTTTTCGCTGGGGTAGATGCTGACGCCCTCGAGCTTTTTGCCGCCTTTTTCGCGGTTGTCGTCCAAGAAGGCCACCACTTCAATGCCGCGGCGCACTTCCTGCTCCACCGCGCGTTTGGTGATGATCCCCGACTCACCCGCGCCAAAAATGGCTACACGCGTTTTGGCCTTGGCCGGCGTCTTGAGCTCCAAGTAGAGCATCTTCACTCCAATGCGCATGGCAATCAGGGCAAACAAGCTGGCCAGGTACTCGATCAGCAAAATAGAATTGGGCAGCAGATACAGTTTGTTGCCCGTGGCTTTCCAGCCCAAGTTGGCAGCGGCCATGACCACAGTGCCAATGGTCAGCACCGAAAAAATGCGCAAGGTGTCTTGCGAGGAGGTGTATCGGATGATGCCTGCGTAGGTGCGTCCAAACAGGAAGGACAGCGCACGCACGCCAATGAAGATGGGGAAGAAGGCCAGACCAATGCTTACCTCGGACGCAGGCGGGTTGAACTCAAAGCGCAGCAGGTACGCAAACGCGTAGGCAAACGTGCATATCAGCACATCAGCGGCAAAGATCATCCAGCGCGGGGTGTGGGCCCGGTTCAGCAACATCGGGCGAAAGATAGCCAATGGGGACGGAGCGCTATTATCCTTCGAACGTAAAGGAAACGATCACCGATCGGGTGCGCAGGCTTTCGATGGGAGAGGAGAAGCGGGTATCCTCTTGGATCAGCACATTCTTCAGGCCTGTGGCTACCTTCACTTCCATCCCAAACTTGAAGTAGGGCAAAAAGAAGTCGATGCCGCCGCCAGCGTCTATGCTGTAGTCAGTCTTGCTGAGCTTGAGGATCTTTTCGTCTGCGCTTTGGTTGTCCACGTCCTTTTGGGACTGCATGTCGATGGAGTACTTGCCTCCAATCAGGGCGTAAGCCGCAAAGTTGTTGATGCGGTTGGTGCGCAGCTTCCAGACCACTGGCAAGTCCAAGTACACGGATTCGGTGCGCTTGAGGATGGGCTCCACTCGCTGCTCATCATTCAGGAAACGGTAGTACAAACCGCGGTCTTGAAACGAGAGACCTGGAATGAAGCGGGCGTGGAAATTCTGGGTCAAATCCGCAGAGGCCAACAGCGCGAGGTTGAAGCCGCTTTGGGATGCGTTGTCGATGCTCAGCAAACGGTTGTCGAAGTCGTAATCAGGCTTGACGCGGATGTAGAAATCCGAGGTGTTCAAGCTCAGCAGGAACCCAAAGTGAAAGCCACGGTAGTCAAACCCTTGCAGGTTTTGCGGCTTCAGGGATTGGGCACCGGCGCCAACAGACAAGCAGAGCAGGAGGGTAGCAGCCAGAAATTGCTTCACGTTCATCAGAGTACAGCGTGTTGGGTCTTCAAAAGTAGCAAACGGCAACGGGCCGGTTTTGTTGCGGTCAGCGGAAGATCACCCCTCGGAATAAGGCGGTAATGATCAGGCTGCAGAACGAGCCCCACAGCATAAGCAACAAGAATGAGCCCCCGGTGGTAAACATGGGATTCAGTAGCGAACGGAAACTCTCTTCTGAACGGCGCATGAATTCCTCGCGGGTGGCGCCCTCCTCGATCATGTCGTTTTCGGCCACAAAATCCTCAAAGCTGGGGTATTCGTCGAGTGCATTACTGACCTCGGCCAACCGTTGCTGCACCCGGTCTTCGATCAGACCGGGGTCGATCACAAAGTGGTACACCACAATGAAACCGCCCACGATCATCACGTACAAGCCCACGCGTTGCAGCGCAGACTTGATGTCGTCCAACATGTTGGTTTCTGATGGTGCAATGCGTCGGTAGCGAGCCCACAGCGTATGCGCGGCAATGGCCAAGATGAAGGCCATGTTGCTGAACACCCCTATGTCCCAGCCCAACGAGGCTTGGTCCAAGTAGAGGAAGACCATTTTTTGGATGATCCACAGCAGTGCCAGGCTGTAGACAAACGCTTTGGAACTCTGCGCTGGCGCGGATTGCATGGCTTAGCCGTTCATGCTCACCAAGAACTCGGTGTTGTCCATGGTGCGTGAAATGCGGTCTTTCACAAATTCCATGGCCTCCACAGGATTCATATCGGCGAGGTGTTGACGCAGGATGTTGATGCGCTGCAGTACGTCGGCCTCCAGGAGCAAATCGTCGCGACGGGTACCCGAGGCAATGATGTCGATGGCTGGCCAAATGCGGCGGTTTGAGATGCGGCGGTCGAGCTGGAGCTCCATGTTACCGGTACCCTTGAATTCCTCAAAGATGACCTCGTCCATTTTCGAACCGGTCTCGGTCAGAGCGGTGGCGATGATGGACAGCGATCCCCCGTTTTCGATGTTACGCGCGGCACCAAAGAAGCGCTTGGGTTTGTGCAATGCGTTGGCGTCCACACCACCCGTCAAGACCTTACCTGAGGCAGGCGATACGGTGTTGTACGCACGCGCCAGACGGGTGATCGAATCCAGGAGGATGCACACGTCGTGTCCGGTTTCCACCATGCGCTTGGCCTTCTCGAGAACGATGTTGGCAATCTTCACGTGGCGATCTGCAGGCTCGTCGAAGGTTGAAGCGACCACTTCGGCGTTTACGCTGCGTTTCATGTCGGTCACCTCCTCGGGGCGCTCGTCGATGAGCAGGATGATGAGGTAGGTTTCCGGGTGGTTCTTGGCGATGGCGTTGGCCACATCCTTGAGCAGGGTGGTCTTACCCGTTTTAGGCTGCGCCACGATCATACCACGCTGTCCTTTACCAATGGGCGCAAACAGGTCCATGATGCGCATCGACAATTTGCTGTTGTCGTCTGCGATGCGGAAACGCTCGGCCGGGAAAAGAGGGGTGAGGTATTGGAATGGTACACGGTCGCGAACCACGTCGGGGTCCTTGCCGTTGATTTTTTGGACGTTGATCAGCGGGAAGTACTTCTCGCCCATTTTGGGAGGACGGATGTCGCCGATCACGGTGTCGCCGGTTTGCAGTCCGTACAGCTTGACTTGCTGTTGGCTTACGTAGACGTCGTCCGGTGAGTTGAGGTAGTTGAAGTCTGAAGAACGGAGGAAACCGTAGCCGTCAGACATCATTTCCAGCACGCCTTCGGCAACGACGAGGCCGTCGAAGTTGTAGCCGTGCTCGTCAGGAGCGCCTTTGCGGCCGCGGTTGTTGCGGTCGCGGTTGTTGCGGTCCTTGTTGTTATTGTTGTTGTCGCGGCGGTTGTTGTTGTCGCGGTTGTTGTTTTCGCCGCGGTTGTTGTCGCGTTTGTTGTCACGCTTGTCGTTGTCACCGCGGTTGTTGTCTCGCTTGTTGTCGCGGTTGTTGTCGCGGTTGTTGTTGTCGCGGTTGCCGCGTCCGCCTCGGCGGTCTTGGCGTCCTTCGCCGTCTTTCATGTCCTCCTTTTGATCGTTGGACTGTTCGCCTTCTTTCTTGGCCTCTTGTTCTTGGCCTTTGGCGTCGTCGTCAGAACGGCGTCCGCGACCTCGGCCACGTGACTTGGGTGCTTCCGCAGGGACTTCAGCCTCGGCAGAAGGGGCTTCCTTTTTGACAGACGCAGGCTTGATGGCTTGCTCGTCAAGGATTTTATAGATCAAGTCCTGCTTCTTGAGCTTGTCGGACTTTTTGATTTCAAGGGTCTTTGCAATTTCTCGCAGCTCAGCAACTTTCTTGCTGTTCAATTCCAGGATGTCGTACATACGAACGGTTGGATGGGGATTCAGAGTAAAGGCTGTGTTCCTAGAGGCGGAAAACAGAGATCGGTAACGGAATGCTGCCAATCGTGGAGCAAGTATACCGAGAATTTTACAAATGACAACGCACAACAGGGTGCGGAATTGTCAACAGTTCTCGGATTGCAAGGACGCACGCCGCGCCGCTTCAGCAGGTATATTTGCAGCATGATTCAACGCATTCAAACGCTGTTTCTCGGTGGGGTGGCGCTCGTGGTAGGGCTGCTGCTCGCGATTCCCTTCGCCCATGAGCCTTTGGCCGACGGAGGAACCTTCTCTCATTCTGTGCTCAACGGGCTCAACAAAGGTGTGTCTGCCTACCAGACCTGGGCCGCCGTGTGCTTGGGACTGATGGCCATCACACTTCCCTTTGTGGTATTTGTGGTGCTTCAGTTCAAAAATCGCAAGCGCCAACTCGGCCTGATCAACGTGCTGTATTTACTGCTGGTGGGGATTGCGGTGTGCGTCTACACCATGACCACCACCTACGCAATGGACGCTGCCGAAGGTGCCACACGTGCCTTTGGGTTCTATCTGCCGGTGGTAGGATTGCTGCTGGCGGTGCTGGCAGGCATCTTCATCCGCAAAGACGAGCGCTTGGTCAAATCCCTGGACCGCATCCGATGAAAAGGGGAGTGTGGATCGCTGTGGTGGCCGGCATGGCTGCGGCCTGCACCTCGGTGCTGCCTGTGGATCAATTCCGTGCGCTCAGTGATGCGCACCATTATGCGCTGATGGAAGGGGAGAACGCCACCATCGGCGACTACCTCAACCGCAAAGACTTCAACAGCGGACTCAAGTGGGAATGCCGCGAGCAAGACAAGGCTCCCTATCCTGAACTCTTTGGGATGATGGATACCCTGACCGCACTGAACAACGCCATCTTGGGCAACCGCGGCGCCTACTACGCTAAGCGCGAGGCGTTGCTTGAGGGCTATCCCACCCAAGCTCAAAAAGGGCGCAAACAAGCCGTGGCTTCCGAAGCCGACGACTACGCCTTTGCACTGGACAGCCTGGCCGAACTCAAGGCCAACTATGCCCTCTGGCAATCCCGGTACGACAGCATTTGCAACGTACACGGCATCCGCCGCGTGACCCATGCCCAATACGCCGATAGTTTGCTACGCCGCATGGAACGCTGGCAAGACAGCTTGGTGGTGCAAGGCCGCACCATCGGGAAGGGGCGCATGCTCATGCGCGCCGCTGATGCTGAAGTTTCTGATCCGAGCTACCAGCAGGTGTACAAGCCGCTCAGCCAAATGGAAAAACTCCACAAGCAATTCCAAAGCCAATTGCTGCTGGTAGAGAACCAACACGGCCGCTTTGACCGCAGCCGTCCGGACGAGTACTATTACATGGGTCCCTACCTCGTGCGTCGCCACGACATTGAAAAGACCGAGGAAGAGATCGTCGAGATGGGCGAGATGATGGAGCGATTCAACGCCCTGAAAGCCCTGTTTGATGTCGCCTACAGCGAGGCCGGTTGGTGACCGGCGCGCAGCCCCAATTCCACCACTTCCAATTTGTCGGGCTTGCCCCCGTTGATTTGAAACCGCAGGAGCGTGCGCACCTTGTGGAACCCCTTCACGCCCGCAGCGCCGGGGTTCATGTACAGCCCTTGGATCTTGGGGTCGTGTTGGACTTTGCAGATGTGTGAGTGCCCGCAGATAAACAGGTCGGGTTTGTAGGCAAACAACTGCTCGCGAATGCGGTGATCGTACTTGCCGGGACGCCCACCAATGTGGGTCATCCACACGCGCAGGCCCTGCACCGCAAAACGCTCGTGCAACGGAAATTCGCTGCGGATTTTGTGGTCGTCTATGTTGCCGTAGACCCCGCGCACAGGGGCAACCGTGCGCAGTGCGTCGGTCACGGCCAAATCGCCGATGTCTCCGGCATGCCAGATTTCGTCGCAGTCCTGGAAGAGCTCCAAAATGCGGTCGTCGATGTAGCTGTGGGTGTCTGAGATCAGGCCAATGTTCACAGCGGCGAAGGTAGGCGGCTTCTCCACAGTCTGTCCACACCCCGAAAAAAAATCAGCGGGCCGTGTATCTTTTCTCCCGCTCAGGGATTTGACAGTATCGACCTTTTATGGATTTTTTCTCCACGACAATTGTGCCTAAACCACTTCTTCCGCAAAAAAAACAACCGGTACGTTGGGGTGGCCTTGCCAATTGGGAAACTCCATTACCTGCCCGCGCAAACCAAAGTGACCATGATCCAAAGAATGTTTGGACCCGGAGCAGAGCTGCTGACCGACTAAGAACGGCGCGCCAACTCGTCCAGCGCGTCTTTCCGGCATTGCTCTTCTGGACGAGCACCGCATACGCCACAGGTACCGCCCTCTTCTTGGAGCAGCGGATTGTTGGAAGCACAAGTCCCGGCGAATTCGCCGTCTTTCTTCACAAGGATCTTGATGGCGATGCCGGCAAAGGCCAACGCCAGGAGCAATATGGCTAGGAGTGCTGTTTGCATGGTCCAAAATTAAAACCCAATTGCGGGTTGGGCATCCCACTTCCATGGCATTTTGAACCCAAAAAGTGTCAATTCACCTCAATCACCTCTCCGTCGCCCTGGTCGAGGATGTCAATGAAGCCCGGATTGCCGAAGACTTCGGTGTTGCCCGGGCCGTTGATTTCGGTGTAAACGTAGTCGGTGGCACGCACGCGCAGCACGTTGATGCTGGTGTTGTTGGTCAGTGCGGTGGTGGCCTGCAGGCCTGAGGCATCCAACGGTCCCCAGCCTTGATTGAAGAGCTCCAGTACTTCGGTGGTCCCGGTCAGGGTCACGTCTCCCACGCCGGTGTGGTCTTTCACGATCACCGATTCGGCGCCGGCAAAGTCCAATTGAATCACACCGCTAGCATCACGGTTTTCCAATTCAAACGAAGCCGTGGTCAGGGCCCCGGTGGAGGTCAGGTCTCCCGTGCCGCGGTTGACCACATGTTCCAACGGCCCCACGTAGGTCACGCGGATCAGGTGATCGTACCGGCGCATGAAGTTGCAGGTGTTGTCGTTGCGGATGGTCAGCACACCGTCTCCGTCGAGTTCGGTGATGATTTCGGGCAGGAGGTTTTCTGGGGCTTCGACGATGACGTAGGGCGCTTGGCCGTCTGGATTGGAGAGTTGCAGGTGGATGTGTTCGGTCAGCTCAATGCGTGAAACCGCTGTGCTCATGGTGCGTGACTCCACAGCGGGATCGCCCGCTTTTTGAAAGCAGTCCGGGGCGTCGGGTTTGTTGCAGCTCCAAAGCAGGGACGCGGCAACCAGGAATCGCAGCCATCCCTTCATCGTCGTTCCAGTTTTTGGCGGTTCCCGAGCAGGATACCCATGCCCAGCTCTCCATGGTCGGCGCGGGCAAAGTGGGTCTTGAGCATGAATTGGGCAAAGAGGCGTTCGGTGGCCCAATATTTCAAACCAAAGCGGTGGTAGAAGGTGCCGTAGCCTTTGTACGGATCTACCACGTACGCGCCCATGCCCAGTTGCAATTCAAAGGCGTTGAAGTGCAGCAGGTACGCACCGTACACGCCGAAGAGCAGTTGCTTGCCCACCCCGGCCTCGGGCGCATTCAAGGCGGCCGGCATGCTGCGGTTGTAAAACACATCCGCGCCAGCGGCCCAGCTTGATTTATATGACCACCGGCGTTGGTAGGCGGTGGACAGGATAAATACGCCGTACTTGCGTCCCAAGGGATCGCCCACTTCTTTGATGCCGGCCGAGAGCGATGTGGTCCATTGACCATACCGCCGCGTTTCAAAGCGGTCGGTCAGGTTGTAGGGCAGGTCGGTGACCGTGAGCATGGGGCGGAGATGCATAGGTAAGCGTGGCCCCCATCCAAGCGATACGCTCGCGATGTTGGTGCCCAGGTTGGGCAGTTGAAAGGCGCCGTTTGAAAAATGCTCCAACCTCACGCCGGTGCGCAGTGCCCAACCACGGATGTGAAAGGAGGCATTGTACTGGAGCACCAATGCCGCGTTGAGGTGGCTGCCCACCATGGGGGCACGCAGGTTTTCCTGCAGGTCCCAGGTTCGGGTGGCATAGCCTACGCCCAGCCCCAACTTGAGGGTTTGCGCCACGTAGGTGTCGCCCAAAGGCAAACGGGCAAAACCATGCACGGCAAACTGGTCGCCGAGTTGCGCGCGGTTGCCGGTGGTGGTGAAGTAGGCGTCGATGCCCACGGTGGGGTCGCTGTAGGCCAAGCTCCAAGCCGCCTTTTCTTGGGCCAGCCATTCCACGTTGAGTTCTGCGCCCAAGGTGTGGCCTTGCACCAAATGCAGCACATTGCTGCGGTGAGGAATCAAAAAACCGCGGTGCACTGCGCCACTCCAAACTGCCTGTGACTGTCCAAACGAGAGGGCAGTACACAACATCGCAAGAAGGGTGGCGGTATGCTGACGCAGCGGCATGGTTCAAAAATACCGTTTCGACCGCTCGGGTGGGGCGGGGTGTGTACCTTCGCAGCTTATGCACACGCGCGAAGAAAAACTGGCCGCCTTTGGCCGCCTCTTGGACATCATGGACGACCTGCGGGCCAAATGCCCTTGGGACATGAAGCAGACCATGGAGTCGCTCCGTCACCTGACTATTGAAGAAACCTACGAGCTTGGGGACGCCATCCTCGACGGCGACATCGACGAGGTCAAAAAAGAAATCGGAGACATCCTGCTGCACATGGTGTTCTACGCCAAAATCGGATCGGAGACCCAAGACTTTGACATCGCCGATAGCCTCAACTTTATCTGCGACAAGCTCATCTCGCGCCACCCGCACATCTACGGCGATGTGGAGGCCGCCGACGAAGAAACCGTCAAGGCCAATTGGGAAAAGCTCAAGCTGAAAGAAGGCAAGAAGTCGGTGCTCGAAGGGGTGCCCAAATCCCTGCCATCACTGGTCAAAGCCCAGCGCATTCAAGACAAAGCGCGTGGGGTAGGCTTCGATTGGGAACACGACCACCAGGTATGGGATAAGGTCCAGGAAGAACTGCGTGAGTTTGAAGCAGAGGCCCAAAAAGGCTCAGCCAAAACCGAAGAGGAATTCGGAGACGTGCTCTTTGCCCTGATCAACTACGGACGCTTCCTGGACATCAATGCCGAGGACGCGCTGGAGAAAACCAACCGCAAATTCATCCGCCGCTTCCAGTTCTTGGAAACCGAATCGGCCAAGGATGGCAAACAAATGGGGGAGATGACCCTGGAGGAAATGGACGTGTATTGGGAACGCGCCAAATCCCAAGAATAACCCTTACTCGGCGTCGTTGAAGCGGTAGCCCACACCCCAGGTGGTCAGCACGTAATCGGGCTTGGCGGGGTTGGCTTCAATCTTGGCGCGCAGGCGATTGATGTGCGAGTTGACCGTGTGCTCGTACCCTTCAAAATCGTAGCTCCACACCAGGTTCAGCAGGTCCTTGCGGTCGTAGGTGACGCCTGGGTTGGAGGCCAACAGGTACAGCAAATCAAATTCCTTGGGAGTGAGCTCCACGCGGTTGCCGTCGAGCACCACTTTGCGCTTGGGCTTGTCGATCGACAGGCCTTGGTAGGTAATGATTTGTGACTCATCCACGCCCTCATCAGAGTCCATTTCCACGCAGCGGAAGATGGCCTTGGCGCGCGCTTTGAATTCGTGTACGCTGAAGGGCTTGGTGAGGTAATCGTCGGCACCGGTTTCAAGTCCGAGGACTTTGTCGATCTCTTCTGAACGAGCGGTGAGCATCAGAATCGGGCTCTTGACTTTTTCAGCGCGCAAGGAGCGGCAAATGTCGATGCCGTTCATTTCCGGCAAGTTGATGTCGAGTACCATGAGGTCAAAGGGCGAGGAGAGGGCGTGCTCGTAGCCTTGCTCGCCGTTGCCGAATACTTCCACATCACATTCCATGTCTACGAGGTGAAGCTTGACCAATTCTGCGATGTCTTTTTCGTCTTCGATGATGATGACTTTCTTCATGGTATCGGGGTTTTGAGCAAATATCACGGCGCCACTTTGCGAAATTATCACGGCGAGGTGCGCTTTGTGTGGAGGTGTCGCCAACAGGTGCTAAATGCCAACCGTGACGGTACTGTGAACCAATTTGCGAATTGTTTGCTGTATTTTTGCACTGTGTATCCAATTGGATACGCAAAGTTTAGTTGTTAGTTAAGAGGAGTCCCTGGTTCAAACTGGGGACTTTTTTTGTCTCAAACCCCCTGCAATGCGATTGCTCCTGACCTGCCTGCTTTTTGGATGCGCTGCCCTGACCACCGCACAGTCTGAGGTGCCGGACGATTGGTTTCGCAGCCCGGCCGACGGCCCGTTTGTAGGCACTGGAGTGGACCGAGCGTTGGCAGAGCTCCTCAGCGGACAAACCCCACAAGAGGTGGTGGTGGCCGTGCTGGACAGCGGCGTAGAACCCGACCATCCGGACTTGCAAAACCGCCTGTGGACCAACGCAGATGAAATTCCCGGAAACGGCATCGACGACGACAACAACGGCTACATCGACGACATTCACGGCTGGAGCTTTTTGGGTTCTGAGGGCGGAGATTTGCACTACGCCAACCTGGAGTTCACCCGCATCTACAAAGGCTTGCGTGCTCAATTTGAAGGTGAAAGCGACCTGCAAATCACCCCCGACATGCAGGCTGACAAAGCCCGCTTCGATCAAATGACCGAAGAGTACGTGCGTCGTTTGGAAGGGGCTCAGCAGGAGTACCAGCTGTTTCAACAACTCGAGGGCATCATTGCCTTTGCCCAGCCGGTGCTTGAGCAGTACTTCGGTCGGGACGACTACACCGTAGCCGACCTCAAAGCCATCGACACCGAAGACGAGATGATCTCGGACCTGAGTGGCTTTATGATTGACATGATGGAGAGCGGCATCATCGATGATTTGGAGGGCACGCGGGCTCATTTCTCCTCGGCCATCGACTACGCATACAACCTGAATTTTGACGACCGCGCCATCATCGGCGACGACCCCACCAACTTCGCCCAACGCGATTATGGTTGTGCCCGGGTAGAAGGCCCCGACGCCACACACGGTACCCACGTAGCCGGCATCATTGGCGCAGAAAATGCCAATGGCATCGGCTTGGACGGCATTTGCCCTTCGGCCCGCATCATGGCCGTGCGCATCGTGCCCGACGGCGACGAGCACGACAAAGACGTGGCCAACGGTATATACTACGCGGTGGACAACGGCGCCCAGGTCATCAACATGAGCTTTGGCAAGAGCTACTCGCCCGGCGAAACCGAGGTGGACAAGGCCATGGCCTATGCCGCTTCCAAAGGAGTGTTGTTGGTGCATGCCGCAGGCAACTCCAACCGCAGCAACGACCGCAGCGCCAACTTCCCCAACGATGACATCGACGGCACGCCTTGTCCCACGTGGATTGAGGTCGGCGCAAGTGGCCCTGTCAAGGGCAAGCGTTTGGCTGCCAGCTTCAGCAACTACGGCGCCGTTTCAGTAGACCTGTTTGCTCCAGGCGAGGAGATCTACAGCACGGTGGTGGACTACGGCTACGAGCGCAACCAAGGCACCTCTATGGCTGCGCCTATGGTCGCCGGAGCAGCTGCGCTGCTGATGGCATACTTCCCTGAGCTTTCCGCCGAAGAGGTGAAGGCCATCCTCATGGATTCGGCCACCCCTCTGGGCAAAAGAAAGGTGATTCTGCCTGGAGAAGTTCGAAAGAAAACCCGCTTCAAAAATCTCAGCGTAAGTGGTGGTGTACTCAACGTGTACGCCGCTGTAGCACTCGCGCAAATCCGCACCAAACAATGAGTTCTCGCAAGGTCCAAGCCGAACAATCCGCATCCCTGCTGGAATTGGTCATGAAGGCCATGGGGTACACCAGCAACACCAAAGGCCGCAACCTGATCAAGGGTGGTTTTGTCAAAGTCAACGGCAAACTGGTGCGTATTCCAGGCCAACCGGTTGAGGAAGGGGATTTCCTTTCCATCGAAGAATACGACCGCTCCCGCGTGCGCGAGCAGCAGCACCCGTTCCCCTTTGAGGTGCTCGCCGATACCAAAGAATATGTGGCTTTCATTAAGCCCGCCGGCATGCCTATGTTGGACGACCGCGGCAAAGGCAAAAGCGTGCAGCGAATACTCCGCGCTTACCTGGAGCGCCTCGGAAGCGAGGAAGATTTGTTTGTGGTCAACAAGTTGGATCCCCCTTGCTCCGGCATTGCCGTGGCGTGCAAGGACGTGCGCCAACGCGCCGAGTTTGAAGAGCGCTTGTTTGAGGCGCGCCACCGTTGGTATGCGCTTGTACAAGGCCGCGTCCAGCCGGTAGACGGCACCTGGACCATGCACCTGCGCCGGAACAAGGATGGTGTGTTGATTCCCATCCCATCGGGCACCGACGCCAAAGAAGCCACCCTCAAGTACCGCACCCTCAGCGGCAACGGTCAATTTGCGCTGCTCAAGGTGGACCCTGAAACGTCGCTGCGTCACCAAGAGCGCGCGGTATGCGCTGCCGAACGTCACCCCATTGTGGGCGACCGCCGTTACCACGCCAAGGAAGATCCACTCAAACGATTAGGCCTGCACTTGTTCAGCCTGGAATTCACCACGCCGAAAGGCCAACCGGTGACGCTGAAAACTCCGGTTCCTCGCGTATTTTTGAACTGTGTTAAAGTTCGTTGATACCGCCCTGTTGTTGCAGGCTTCTGGTGAAGCAGGTAAATCCGCTGTAGACGAACGCATTCACCTGTTGGGCCTGTTGCTACTGGCCGCAGGGGGATTGATCGTGGCAGTCATGGCCCTCTCGTGGTACCGCAAACGCCGCTCGGGTGGATCGGACTGAAACGCCGTGCCCTACCTGCGGCATCTGGAGCGACGCCTCCTTGCCGGTGTGTCCTTCTTGTGGGGCCGGCCGCATTTCCACTTCTGTTGAAAAGCCCCCTAAACCCGCTCCTGAGCCCAGTGCACTCGACCGGTTTTTTGAATCTTGGGCGGCCACCAAGAATCCCCTCCTCAAAGGGCTGTACCTGTTGTGCAAGGCACTGTGGATGGTGTACATGGCCATCATTGCCTTCATTCTCTGGCTGATTGCAGCCGCTCCCGGTTAGCATGTTTTGGACTGCTGTTTTGTACGTGCCAGGTGCGCTCTACTCGGCCATTCGTATGGCCCAATGGCAAGGTTGGGTTGCACCTAGCCCGCTAACATGGTGGGTGCCCGACGCCTTCGCCATGCCGGTGATTTTAGCCTTGGGGCTGTTGGGAACGCGACTCGTAACGCGCAAACTTCAGCTTCGCTTGCCTGTGGCCATGCAGGTGGTGACTTTGCTTGCGGTGGTAGTGTTGTTTGAATGGGTCTTACCGCAACAGTCCGACGTGTACACCGCAGATGTGGTGGACGTTGGACTGTATGCATGCGGCACCGCTTACTTCGCATGGGCGCAAGGACGATTGCTGCCAACGGCTAGTTGACCGCAACTGCCAGGTAGCGCGATGTGCGCCAGAAGGCGTCGGAATCCACAATCTCCAAAACCAGGTGATCGCCTTCTTGGACCATGCGGTAACTCTCTTCGGGGTGGAAGCTTAACAGACGTGCTCCGGTGGCGTGCAAGGGCAAGCGCCCCAACTCACGGATATCTACGGGGGCAAAGTAGGCCGGGTCAAAGTCGGTCTTGAGGATTTTGCGTTTGCCCAGACCTAAGAAGCCACGGGTCTTTTCGGCCACCCCAGCTTGGCTGAGTTCATCAAAGGTGCCGTAGGCGTACCATCCCAAATGCTCACGTTTGTCAGCATCACGCAGGGCGGTGGCCATCTCACGTTGGTGCAGTTCCAGGAGCTCCAGGGCAATGACGCGCTCGGTGAGGGCATGGCTGAGGCTGTCAATGGTGGCCGCACGTGCGCTGATGACCGCGCGTTGCGAGGCCGTCGTGGCCTGGGCGTGTTGCAATTTGCCGGCCGATTGGCGCAGCTCTTCGCGCATGCCGGAGACCTGAAAGCGGCTGTCTTCCAGCAAGCGGTCCAGGTCGTCGAGTTGATCCAGGATAGGGTCGCGGTGGGGGGCGTCTTCGGCAAAGTGGAGGTATTCCACCAAGGCATCTTGGCCCGAACGGATGTCGGTCAAGCGGCGTTCCACATCGCCTAAGTAGGCGCGGTAGGTGTCCAGTTGGGCGTTGGCGGTGATGTTGCGGGCCACCAAATCGGCGTTGGTGTCGCGCAGGGCTGTTTCACGGTCGCCCGAGTGGCATGCAGTCAGGGCGAACACCAGCAGGGCAGGGGCTAGGAATCGGATGTTCATGGCGTATTCTTTCTTTCAAGAACGGCGCAAACCGTGCCGTACCCAAGGCTCAGGTCCGCTTCTGCAGCAGGTGTAGCGGGCTTTCCAGCAAGTGCCGGGAATGCGAAAGCCCCGCCGATGGGCAGGGCTTGCATTTAGGTAATTGAGTCTCGGGGACTCACACGTAGCTGCTTTGCTGCAGCCAGTCTCGCAAGTGGGCCTTGTCTTCTTCAACAAGGGTTTTGAATGCTTTTCGGAGTTCTTTTCGGAACAACGTCGGGTTAAAACTGACTTTGTCCAAAACGGTCTTGTAGTGCTCCAACATGGGTTTCGCTCATCTTTTCGTTCAACACTTTCTCACGGTGTAGAGCTTCATCCAATTGTTTACAGGGGGATTGTACGCATCCTTTGCTAAAAAGGTTCAACTGGTCCGGTGAATTGTCGGATTTGTCTGTATATTTGACACATCAACAATTGACATGCAAGAATCCCTGCACCAAACCGTCCTCTTTCTGATCGACCAGGTGGGCAAGCGTTCCAAGCGCCACGCCCAACGTCGCATGGACCAGGCGGGCATGGGCGTGACCATTGACCAATGGGTGCTGCTCAAGGTGCTGGAGGACATGGGAGGAGGCACGCAACGGGAATTGGCCGAACGCGCCGTACGCGACCCGGCCAGCATCACACGCACCCTGGACCTGTTGGAGAAGAAGCAACTGCTCGAGCGCATGCAAGTGGAGGGGGACCGCAGGTCTTACCAAGTGCTTCTGACCAAAACGGGGAAGGCCTTTATCGGAGAGCACATGGCACTCATCCACCAACTCCGGGAGGAGAGCGTGGCCGGCTTGACCGAAAAGCAGGTACTCCAACTCCGTGATGCACTTGCCCGCATGGCCGCCAATTTTGACGACTGAAAATTTTTTACCCAAACAGTTGATAAATCAATAAATGATGAAACAACTGAAAGGAAGATTTCTGTTTTTGCTGATGCTGGCCGCAGGTGCGGCATCCGCCCAAAAGGCCCCTGTGGTCTAAGTCACTACCCTGGTGCACGCCTTCATCCAAGCGGGTGATGATCAAGATGCCATCGCCCTTGACGGCCTGCTCCATGCCGAATACCGTGTGGTGATGAACCAACTCTTTGGAGATGACGACGCGGTTGTATTGCCACGCGCGGCCTACCTGGGCAAGATCAAAGCCAAGGAATTCGGCGGCGACACCCGCGAGGTCACCGTGGAATCAGTCCAACTCAACGGCAGCCATGCCGTTGTGCGCGTGCTGACCAAGGGCCAAAAACTCATCATGCGTTCAGACCTGCTCTGGGTCCAGAATGCCAAGGGAGAGTGGAAGCTGATTTCGGACACGCCGACAGTGCTGTAAGCCGGCAGAATTTGGCGCAAAAAAGAAGAGGCCTCCTCCGTTGAGGGGCCTCTTCTAAACCTTAACCAAAATAACTATTAACCAAAACCAAAACTTGCTAGAGAAGCAAGTGGATGAAGTTGTTGAGTGTATAACAACCCTCGTGCCAAAATGGTACACGGGTGCCTGGGCTTTAACAGTTGTTGGGCCTATAAGGGGCGTTCTGTCTCGCAATGATCACAGCAGGCCACTTGACGCCATTTGCTGGAGGGGATGCGTATGACAAAAAGGATGACTTCGATGTCACGCGTGTCATACGTGGTGAACCGGCGCAGGGCATTGCATTCCACACAATGGGCATGGAAGGGGGCCACGTCGGGGCGCGGGCGGGTTTGGGATTTGCTTTCGAAGACGATGATCAAACCGCAGTCAAAATATACCTTTGCGGCCAACCCAACGCATTCTCATGAAAGAAGTATACATCGTCGGCGCCGCCCGCACTCCCATGGGGAGCTTCCTTGGCGCATTGTCCTCTGTACCTGCACCCCAACTCGGCGCGGCCGCCATCAAAGGCGCCCTCGACAAAGCGGGCATCCAGCCCGAACAAGTGGGTGAGGTCTACATGGGCAACGTCCTGCAAGCGGGCCTCGGCCAAGCACCTGCGCGTCAAGCGGCCATGGCTGCCGGCATTCCCAATACTGTGCCTTGCACCACCGTCAACAAGGTGTGCTCTTCGGGCATGAAGTCCATCATGTTCGCCGCCCAGGCCATCAAGTCGGGCGACCAGGACATTGTAGTGGCCGGTGGCATGGAAAACATGTCTTCGGTACCGCACTACGTAGACGGACGCCAAGGCCACAAGCTCGGCGATTTCAAACTCGTAGACGGCATGGTCAAAGACGGCCTCACCGACGTGTACAACCGCACCCACATGGGCGTTTGTGCCGAGCTCTGTGCCCGTGAAAAGAACGTCACCCGCGAGGAGCAAGACGCCTTCGCCCTCCAATCATACGACCGCTCTGCGGCCGCATGGGAGGCCGGCAAGTTTGCCGAAGAAGTGGTGCCGGTAGAAGTACCCCAGCGCCGCGGCGAGCCCTTAGTAGTGGACCACGACGAGGAGTACAAAAACCTGCGTCGCGATAAGGTGCCTACCCTGCGCCCCGTGTTTGACAAGGAAGGATCGGTCACTGCGGCCAACGCATCCACCCTCAACGACGGCGCCTCAGCAGTGGTGCTGATGTCCAAAGAAAAAATGGAAGCACTGGGCCTGACCCCGCTCGCCAAAATCGTCAGCTACGCCGATGCGGCCCACGCTCCGGAGTGGTTCACCACTGCTCCTAGTAAAGCGTTGCCTGTGGCCCTCGGCAAAGCCGGCCTGCAAAACAGCGACATCGATTTCTGGGAGCTCAACGAAGCGTTCTCGGTGGTGGGCATTGCCAACAACCGCGAGCTCGGTTTGGACGAATCAAAAGTGAACGTGAACGGCGGCGCCGTATCGCTCGGCCACCCGCTGGGCAGCTCAGGCTCTCGCATTGTGATCACCCTGATGAACGTGCTCAAGCAGAACGGCGGCAAGTTGGGCGCTGCGGGCATTTGCAACGGCGGCGGCGGCGCCTCTGCCATGGTGATTGAAAACTGCTAATCCCATTCCCCTTCAATAGAAAAGCCCGGTTTTGCCGGGCTTTTTTTGTGTGCTTGAGTTTGATTCATGGGCAAGTGGTGCCACAAGCCCCCATCCACCCCAACAGGTCGGATGTGTCTATTGATCCCGAATGGTCAAAGTCTTCGCGGCACGGATTGGTGGTGTTGATTTCACAGGCCCCGTCGTCGATCAAGGCCTCAGGGTCATAGTTGTCGATCAGGTGACAACCTCCGCCGTAGGTACAGCCGGTGATGCACGAGAAGTCGCAGGACCCATCGTCGCGTGAAGCGTCAGGATTGTAATTGCAGGCATCGGAAACGGTGCATCCCGCACAGGTGACCAAATCACAGGAACCGTCGTCTTCAAGGGCGAAGGCGTCGTAGTTGCACGCCCAAGGATTGGTGCAACCGGACTGCGCAAAGGTGCATAGCGGCAAGAGGGCAAGCCCAAAAAGGACCGCCCGCAGTGGTAGTTTCATACCCTTAAGTAAGGTACAGAGAATTCTCAATCGCAGGTGTTGCCAAAGGCGCCCAAGATGGAAAGCAGGTCTCCGGTGCCAATGATGCCGTCGCCGTCCAAATCGCCTTCGCAGCCTGGGCCACATTGACCGAGAGCTTCCAAGCCGTCGGCGCATCCATTGTCGTTGGTATCGGCTAGGTTGGGGTCGGTGGTGCCTACCTCAGCCTCAAGTCCGTCGGTGAGGCCGTCGCCGTCGGAGTCCATGTTGCCGGGGTCGGTGCCGTAGGTGAGTAGCTCTTCGCTGTCCAGCAGACCATCTCCGTCGCTGTCTTCACACACATCGCCGGTGCCGTTGGCATTCCAGTCGGCTTGGTCGGGGTTGGGGATGTCCGGGCAGTTGTCGTTGATATCGGGCAGGCCGTCGGTGTCGCTGTCGGTCAATCCCACCTGTGAAAAATCGCCCACCATCGGGAAGTGATCAGAGGCGGTGCCGGTATCACTGCTCAGCAGCCCGTAAGGTGTCAAACGCTCGGCCGGCATTTCTTCGGTTTGAATGACGTAGCCCTGTTCAAGGTTGAGCACCGCATCGCTGTAAATCATGAAGTCCAGGCGTCCGGCAGGGTAACCGTCGCCGTCGTCGCGCCAGGTGTAGGTGAGGTTGGCGTCGGTGTGGCGGGGCACGACATCGGTCCAGGGGCTGTTGTCCCAGTCGGGTGGGGAGGCGGTGCCAAAGGTGCCGGTGTCCACGATTTCTCCGGTCAGCAGGGTGGTGAGTTGCTGCGCGTAGCCCACCAGGTTGAGGTCGCCGCCGTAGATGATGGGGGTGTTCAAGTCCAAGTCTACCGCGCCGCCGGGTGTTTTGGCGTCTTCCATCCAGGCCATCATTTCATCCACTTCTTCTTGCCGGCCGGCGTCGTTGGCGCAACAGGCCAGGTGACAGTTGATGACCACCGTGGGCACTCCCAAGGCAGGGTCGATGTCCAGCAGCACGGGAAATTGGCTGTCAATACCGGGCCAACTGTCCAGGATGGGCCAGATGGATGCGGTGATCAGGTCTTCGTCTTTGATGGTGTACCAACCTTCGGCGGTGCCGGTGGGGAGCCAGCTGTCCAAGAGGCTTTTGACCTGCGTGGTAGAGGTGCTGCCGCATTCGCTGAACATGAACACCTCGGCGTCAATGGCGGAGCAAATGCGTTCAAACGCCGGTTGGCGCGAGGCGTTCACCAGTCCATTGGCCAACACATTGTAGGCACATACCCGAAAGTTGTTGCCTGCCGGCGCTTCGAGACCGATGGGGGACGGCGTGGGCAGCACCGTGTCGTCAAACGTGTATTCGAAAAAGGTGCCGGCATTGGGGATTTGGTCGCCGCCCAAGGTCTCACGTACCATCAGGCGAATGGTGTTTTGGGGGAAGAGCGGGTTGACACCGTCGGGCACTGCATCGCGGCGGAAGGCCATCTCAAAGCGGTTGGAGGTGACCGTAGGGGCGGGGTGGAAGCCCAAGTCTGAGAAACTCACCGTCGAGGCGGGCACCACGTCGTAGTAGGCGAACAGGCTGTTGAAGTCCACACCCAACTCCGAACCAAAATCAGCTTGAATCCCAAAACCTGTGGAAGCATCGGTGTCTGCATCGACATAAAGAAACAGGTTGTGGGCCACCAGGTTATCGGTCAGGTCCAATTCGGTATCGAATTCTACCGAAACGTACAGGTAGTCTGCATCGTTGGTGACCCAGAGTTG
>CAXPZW010000046.1:0-5552 GCA_964221845.1 Luminiphilus sp.
TGCGCTTGTGTTGGATCAGGTCATCTTCCCATACCGCTTTGCGCACCAACATGATCGCATCATCACGCCCCTGCAGTGCTCCGCTCCCACGAAAACGCATGGCGTGCGGGTCTGAATAGAGCTCCAAAAGGGCGCGTGTATCGGCCATGCGCAAGGGCCGGGTATGCAAGCGGGTACTTTCCACAGCATGAAGGTACTTCAGTGGGGAGGCCCCACGAAAAATCGGACACACGAACACAGGCGCGGAGGACAAGAAAGTTGCAGGCAGCGGATTTCTCGAGGTCGTTTTGAACTTGGGTGAATGTGAAGTCCGGAGCCACCAAGCTGTCAACAACATCGAGGCGGCGCCGGTTGAAACCTTGTTCAAACAGGACGCTATCCAGCTGGGTGAGGGTGATGTGGATGGGTTGACCTGAATATCAATGCTCAAATCAGTAGTTCACCGTCAACCCCAACACGGGCATAATTGCCACTGTTCTTCGGTCAAACGGCACCACCCCGCCGGCGTCATGCGCCTGGACGCCAAAGGTGCATTCCGCATCCAGCATCAATCGGTCGGTGAGCTTGTAGCCCAGCATGGGGGCCACACGTGCGCTGAGGAAGTTGGCGTAGCGCGGTGTGATGTGGGTGTAGTCCAGCACATCATTGTCGCTGGAGAGCAAGCGGCCGCTTTGGTCCACCACCAGCGTATAGCTGCCGCCCAAGAAAAGGCCCAAGCGCAAGCGCTCGATGTCGTGGTACAGTTCCAGTTGCACCGGCAGGGTGAGCAACGTAGCGGTGTTGTAATGCTTCACGGTACGAATGCTCTGGCCCAGCACTTGATCCGGAACCACACCCAGAACGGTATCGGCCACGAACACTTGGTCAAAGCGGTCGGTCCAGACGGTGTATTCCACACCGGCACTGATGGCCCAATGCCTGGCGTGTTTGATGCGCAATTGTGCACCCAACGAGGTGCCCAGTTCGCGAGACAACGAACCGCTGAGTCGGCGTAAGTATGTATTGCCGTCATCGGTGTAGCGCTCATTCAGCAACACGGTTCCGGCATACAGGCGGAACGAGATCGGTGATGTGATCGTCTGGAATTTGCCCGGCTTGCGCGTGGGGGAAGCAGAAGTCAGTACCGCTTGCCCAACCAGACGCGGGTCCATGGACTCCATGGGCGAAAGCCCTTCCGAGGGTGCGGGGTCTTCCAGCTTTGGTTCATCCGGCGCAGGAGGAGGCACGTCTGCCACTTCACCGGAGAATGGATCCTGTGGTTCTTGCATACCACCGGATGTATTGTTCCAAGCCTTGTTGAAATCCGGAGTTGGAGTCGTTGCAGGTGTTCCGCCGTTTCCATTGGAACCGCTGACTGCTCCTGAAGGAGAAGGTGTGGTTAGAGTAGGGGGTGACGAACCATCAACGTTTGAGGTTGGTGCGGGGGATTCTTGTTCCGCAGAAGTGTCACCCAAGGAAGGAGGGTGTACTGGAGGAAGTGCGGAAGATGCAGGGGCAGAAGAAGCAGACGAAGCGGAAACAGTATTGGTGGTCGAAGCGTCTTCCGCTGTGCTCGCAGACGTGAGTGAAGCTTCCTTGGTGAGGTCTGCAGCAGTGGCCTGCTGTTCGAGTTCTTGGGCAAGACGCGGAGCATAGGTGGAGGCTTGGTCGACGTCCCACGCCACCAGTCCCCAGGTCAACCCGGCCACGCCCAGCAGGCCTAGCAGGAGCAAGAGGAGTTTGGGGCGGCCGCCTTTTTGGGTTACGTGCGCCGGCGTTTGGCCTTGCGCCACGGCCGTCCACAACGCCTCGCGGTCTACTCCTTCCATGGAGAGCGACCGCGACAGGCGGCTGTTTACTTCTTGTTCAAACCGTTTCATGTGTTGGCAAATTCAAAGCCGTGTTCCCCCAACAGGATGTGCAGGCTTTTGGGTTTGGTTTGCAGCCATGCGCGGGCCCGCTCCAACCGTTTGCGGCTGAGGCTGACCTTGATGCCCAGGAGTTCTGCAACCTCCTCGTGGCTAAATCCGTCCACCACGTGCAGGGTGAACACCTGGTAGTATTTCTCGGGCATGGTCTTCAGGAAACGCACCAAGTCGGCATTACTGAATTGCGACAGTACCTCTGGATCCACCGACTCTTCGTGCTCCTCAATGGGTACATGGAAGAAGCGGCGTCCGCGTTTGTTGTACTTCAAACAGGCGTTGATCACAATGCGGCTCGCCCAGGAGTGGAACGCCCCGCGCTGCGGATCAAACTGCCCGATCTTTTCAAAAATGACAATGAAGGCTTCTTGCAAGATGTCTTGACGTACCGAGGTGTCGTTCAGGTACCGGCCGCACAGGGCATTCAGGTACGGCAGCAGGCTGTCGTAAAGCTCCCGTTGCGCGGTTTGGTCTCCGCGTTGTGCGCCGGATATGCTGGCCTGTGGTACGTTCATCTCGGTGGCCGAAAAGCCGGCACATTGTCGTGCCGGCTTTTTCGTTAATCACGTGGTATCAGCGTTTTCGCTTGTGAACCTTAATCGCTTAATCAATGCTGTAGGGTGATTATGCGTCATTCGCAGTCTGAATCGAGCTTCACCCAATCGACGCGGTCAGGGTAGTCGGGGTCCTGGAAGTTGATCAGGCTGCCGTTGCATTCGAAGATCAGGGGCAATACCGCGATGTTTCCGGAGTTCAAGTCGATGGTCAGCACCCCATCTTCGAAGGTGTAGTTGTGCGTGCCGGGAATGTGATTTCCGTCGCCTGCCGCGTAGCTGGCGTACGACGCAGCGCACTCTTCCGGGTCTTCTGATTCGCAGTAGTAGGTGTATCGCACGCCGTCTTCAAAGAGGTACATGGTGTTGGAAATGCCCGAAGCGGAAATGCCGGGAGTGTACTGGGAGTACAGCCACTTGCCTTCGATGCTGTATTCGGTGGGTGTTTCGGGTACGACGTTTTCGGTATCGTCCACGTTTTCTTTTTGGCAAGAGGTCAAGACCAGGGCGGCGCTCAAACAGAACAGCGCAAATACAGATGTGCTCAATGGTTTCATGTTGTGAGGATGTGTGTTCCTAAATGGTTGGATTCTTTGGGCGCCTCACATGCAGTATCCCCACATCCCATTTCGCGTGACACTTGGATGAAGAATAATTTCTAATCAATTGAAAAACAGGGGTGTAAAATTTGAATTATTCCTCTCGCATGATCTTGTCCAACTTCTTCCCCCGGGCCAGTTCTTCCACTAGCTTGTCCAGGTAGCGGGCTTGGCGAGTTAGTTCGTTGTCGAGGTCTTCGATGCGGTAGCCGCAGATCACGCCCTTGATCAGGTGGGCGTTGGGGTGCAAGGTGGCGCGTTCGAAGAATTGCTTGAAGGTGACTTTTTCGTCGATTTGCGTTTGGAGCGCGGCCTTGTCAAAGCCGGTGAGCCAGTGGATCACGTGGTGGAGCTCTTCTTCGGTGCGGCCTTTCTTCTCGACTTTGGTGACGTAGTGCGGGTACACACCGGCAAAGACCATGTTGGCAATGCGTTCGTGGTGCTCAGGGGTTGCGGTTGCGGACATAGCAGCTGGTATTTTGCCTCAGCAAAATAACGTACGGAACCCTGGAACGAAAGCCTAGCCCTTTCGCTTGGCCTCCATCTCCAGTCCGCCTTGGCGCAGGATCATGGCGTGCACCTGGCCCGATGCGTCTTCGAGGAATTCGATGTCGGCCTCCACCACTTTCAAAAAGAAGTGCAGCGGATCGCTCGCAAACACGTCAAACCACGGCTGGCCGGTGACTTGGGTTTTGAGCTGGCCGTCTTCCACCTTGAAGGATACGTCCACCCCCGGTTGCAGTGCGTACACACCCACCACGTGCTCGAGTTGGGCGGCGGTCAATGCCACTTCCCTCCGCACCGGAACAGGGCGGTCGGTCTTGTGGCCATTTACCTTGTTGATACGGTATTGGAATACGGCGTTCACCCCTTTGCGGCTCACATCAAAAGTCACGGTCGAAAACTCGCCGGGGAAGAAGAAGGTGCCGCTTTCATCGGCGTAGATTTCCAGTTTGGTGCTGCCCGCGCGCTGGCTGTACAGCTGGCCGTCTTCGTAGGACACGTAGCGCGTTGTGCCGTCGTCGTAGTCGTAAGTACCCACGAGCTTCTTGGCGTATTTGGCTTTCACAGGTACGGCATCGGCGGCCGTCGGCGGCGCCTTGTCCAAGGCCAGCGCGGCCATGCGGGTAGAGATGTCGGTGGGGTTCTTGCAATCGCAGTTGGCGAAAATGGCCACAAACACGTCCTCTTCCGGCGCGTAGATGGCGTTGGTCCCGTAGCCAAAATGCCCCCAGAATGCTCAAGGGTGCGGCTGCCGTAAATCTCATCAATCACCCAACCGTATCCGTAGTTGATGTTCTCGCCGTTGTTCAGCGTGTGGTTGGTGAAGGCCTTGGCAATGGTCTCCCCGCTCACCAGGGTGTTGGCGCGGATGGCGCGGTTCCAGGTGAACAGGTCTTCCACCGTTGACATGAGCGCACCCGCGGCATAGGGCTGGGTCAAACTCAGGTACTCAGTATTCTGAAACTCCCCGTTGTTTTGGTAGCCCGAAGCCCGGTTGGCGATGATTTCCGACTGGCTGCCGTATCGCGATTGGTCCATGCCCAATGGGGCAAAAATCTCTTGCTCAATGAACTCCTCGTAGGTCATGCCCGAGGCCGCCTCGATCACCATGCCCAGCAGGAAGTAGGCGGAGTTGTTGTAGCTGTATGCCTCTCCGGGCTCAAAGTCCACGGGTTCGTCTTGGAAGACGTCCACCATTTCTTGTGGGGTCTTGTCTTGCCGCCAGGTGTTGGCCCACGCTTCCATCGAGGTGTAGCTCTTGATGCCTGAAGTGTGGTTGAGCAAGTGGTGCACGGTGATGGTGCGTTCGCCCACCGGGTAGTCCGGCAGGAATTTGGAGAGGTCGTCGTCCAGCGAGAGCTTGCCTTCTTCCATGAGTATCAGCACGGCCACGGCGGTAAACTGCTTGGTGATGGACGCGATTTCAAACACCATCTCCGGGCGCATGGGCACTTCCAGTTCCAGGTTGGCTTGGCCAAAGGCTTTGTGGTAGACGATGTGGCCTTCCACAGCTACCAGTGCGGTGGCACCGGGTCCGTCGGCGGGCCATTCGGCCTGCATGAGGGCGTCAAACTGGGGTTCTAGCGATTGAGATAACAGGGCCAGGGGCAGGGCCGTAACCAGCAGCAAAAGCAGGGTGGTGAAGGACTTCATGGGGATGGAATAACATGCAGCGTTTCGCATCTTAAGATAGTGGTTCTGCGCCGATTCTCAGTCCGAAATCCGCAGCGCTGTTGCCAGGCTTGTATTCCTGCGGGAAGGTCCACTTCTTACTTCTCACACAACATGTAATAGTGGTACAGATTGGGCCCGTGAAAGCGGCTGGTGACCTTGAGGCCTGTGCCGGCGATGGTGTCGAGCACGAGCTCGAGTTTGAAGCCTTTGCGGCCAATTTCCCAGTAGTGCACCGCCCAGGGGAATTCTTGCATGTACTCGGGGCGGTATTTGCGGTTGGGCTTGCCCGTGGGGCGGTAGAAGTTGTAAGCCTTGTT
>CAXPZW010000047.1:0-19293 GCA_964221845.1 Luminiphilus sp.
GCAACTGTGCTGCCAACTACACTTTGGTACGTACTTACACCGTAACCGATGACTGTGGCAACAGCACCTCAATGACTCAGACCATCACCGTATCGGACACCACTGCTCCTTCACTGGAAGTGGCTGCTGACGTGACCATCGAGTGCGACGAGGATGTACCTGCTGCCGACTGGACTGCTTCAGACGACTGTTCAGACATCACCGAGGAAGTAACTGAGGAAACCATCCCAGGTGACTGCCCAGTGGCTTACACCTTGGTACGTACTTACACGGTAACCGATGCTTGTGGCAACGCTACTTCGGATGTACAGACCATCACCGTACTGGACACCACTGCTCCTGAACTGGAGATCGCAGCTGACGTAACCATCGAGTGTGACGAGGAAGTACCTGCAGCGGCCTGGACTGCTTCAGACAACTGCTCTGAAATCACCGAAGAGGTAACCGAGGTGACTGTTGAAGGCGACTGCCCGAACAACTACACCATCGAGCGTACCTACTCTGTGACCGACGCTTGTGGCAACACCACCACTGCTACTCAGATCATCACCGTACAGGACACCACTGCTCCTGAACTGGAGATTGCTGCTGATGTAACCATCGAGTGCGACCAGGACGTTCCTGCTGCTGCTTGGACTGCTTCAGACAACTGCTCGGATGAGTTGGAAGAAGAAGTAACCGAGGTGATCGTTGGCGGCGACTGCCCGAACAACTACACCATCGAGCGTACCTACTCGGTAACCGATGCATGTGGCAACAACGCTTCTGCTACCCAGACCATCACCGTACAAGACACCACTGCTCCATCTCTCGAGATTGCAGCCGACGTGACCATCGAGTGCGACGAGGAAGTACCTGCAGCAGCTTGGACTGCTTCAGACAACTGCTCGGATGAGTTGGAAGAAGAAGTAACCGAGGTGATCGTTGACGGCGACTGCCCGAACAACTACACCATTGAGCGTACCTACTCGGTAACCGATGCTTGTGGCAACAACACTTCAGCTACTCAGATCATCACCGTACAGGACACCACTGCTCCTGCACTCGAAGTAGCTGCTGACGTAACCATCGAGTGTACCGACGAAATCCCAGCTGCTGCTTGGGAAGCTTCGGACAACTGCTCAGAGACCACCGATGTGGTTGAAGAGTCGATCATCGACGGCGACTGTCCTGCGGAGTACACCATCGTTCGTACCTACACTGCGACCGACGCTTGTGGCAACAGCACTTCAGCTGTACAGAACATCACTGTGGTAGACACTACCGCTCCTGAGTTCACCTTCGTACCACAAGGCAGCGAGTACAGCTGCGACGCTGAGATCCCTGCCTTCCAAGCCGAAGCCGAGGATGCATGCAGCGAAGTGACTGTGACTTCATCGGAAGAAGTGATCCCAGGTGACTGTCCTCAGTCTTACTCGGTGATCATCACTTGGACTGCGACCGACGCTTGCGGCAACGCTGCTGAGGCCCAGACCTCTTACTCAGTGTACGACAACGAAGCGCCAGTGATCTTGGATGACTTCAGCGACCTGGTGTTCGAATGTGCCGACGAGGTACCTGACTTCACCGAGTGCAACGCCGTAGACAACTGCGACGAAGACGTTGAGGTGACCGTAAGCATGGAAGTGATAGGCGAAGACGATTGTGGCAACTACGACGCTGTAGTGACCTGCACCGCGGTAGACGATTGCGGCAACGCATCTTCAACCAGCTTCGTGGTAACCGTGCTCGACGAAACTGCTCCTGAGTTTGTAGAAGCACCTGCTGACCTGGTACTCGACTGCGAAGACGAAGTGCCTGCTCCAGCTGAGCTCACTGCGGTAGACAACTGCGGTGGCGAGGTAAGCATCTCTTACACCGAAGAGCAATTCGGCGATGTGCCTGACCCAGATGCAGTTCAAGACTGCAACCTGATTTCTCCAATCTCACCTTACTACAACCCGGACTGGGCACTGTGGCTGCAAAGCTTCCCAGGCGGCGAGTACTTCACCCTGCTGAACGGCGAGTTCCTGCTGTGGGAAGACAACTCAGCAACCCTCACCGGTTCTGTAGTATCGGTAGAGAACCCAGAAGCCGGTTTCGACTTCGTGGTACAACTGGAGAACGGTCTGGATTGGGAAGGTTGGTCTACGCAAGACTTCCCTACCGGCTACAAGGATGACTTCGGCGCTGCCGGTGACAACTACCTGGACTGGATGTACTTCATCATCAACGGTGACCTCTCGTCACTGAGCGGATGGGGTGACCTGGACGGCGTAGAGCTCACCATTGCTCACGCTCCTGCCAGCTACTACTACGGCTACCAGCTGGGTATTGCTGCCAACAACGTGAACAGCAGCTACGGCTCAGGCGGTTGGATCTACTACGAGGGTACTGTTGACGGTGAGCCTGTTGAAGGCGCCGGTGACTTTGCCTTCGACCACGACTGCTGCCCAGACTACAGCATCGTTCGCACCTGGTGTGCGATGGATTGCTCGGGCAACGAGACCTGTGTTGAGCAGACCATCACCTTCGAAGACCTCGGTGAAGACGAAGAAGTGGTATCCGCGCCAGGTTCAGACCTGACCGACACCACCGGCGACATCGACATCATGGCCATCGCTCCAAACCCAACCACTACCAACACCACGGTGAAGATTGGCTCGAAGCGCACCCAGACCATCACCCTCGAGGTGTACGATCTGGGTGGCCGTAAGGTGGCAACCCTGTTCAACCAGCGTGCTGAAGCAGATGTAGCGTACATCCTGAACTTCGGTGCAGATGCACTTGAGAGCGGTGTGTACACGGTACGCCTCTCATCCAGCACTGAACAAGTGGTTGAGAAACTGATCGTAGGAAAATAAGCGCACAGCGCACCAACGATAAAGGGCTGCCCTCGGGCAGCCCTTTTTTTATGTCTTAAAGCGAAGAAAAGTTTGGAGGTCAGGCCTTGGCTTGCAGCACGTCCAATGCTTCGCTCACGTGCGCTTTGGCGTTGAATTGCGAGCGGAAGGGGTGCATGACCGTACCGTCGCGGTCGATGATGAAGGTCTCGCGCCCTGGCATGAAACCCCAAGTCTTGGCAATGCCGTATTGCTTGGCCACTTTCCAGCCCGGATCGGTGAGCAGGATGAAGGGCAGGTCGTGCTTTTCGCGGAAGCCGCAGTGGCTCTCGGCTGAATCTGCGCTCACGCCCACCACTTGGGCTCCAGCGGCGGCAAAGTCTTCGTAGCTGTCGCGGAAGGTCTTGGCCTCGATGGTGCAGCCCGGGGTGTTGTCTTTGGGGTAGAAATAGAGGACCACGCGGTGGGTCTTCAACAGGTCAGAAAGGGTCACGTCTTGACCCTGGTCGTTCTTGAGGGTAAAGTCAGGGGCTTGGGTGCCCGCTTTGAGGTTGGTGCTCATGGGTATCTTTTCGTGGAGATACCACAAATGAATCAGTCCACTTGTTCGCCTCGTCGTGCGCGGGCGGTTCGGTATTTCTTAACGGCGAAAGTCAGCAAGCCTGCAATCCCAAGGATACCGAGCAGGCCCCAGATCCAACTGAGCTCATCACGCAACACAATCAGGAACACTACCGAAATCAAAATCACTGTGGGAACTTCGTTGAGCAGGCGAAAGCGGGTAGAGGAGTGGGGGATGATTCCATCGCGCAATTGACGCAGCATTTTTTCACCGTAGAACTGGTAAATGATGAGCAGGGCTACAAAAAAGAGTTTTAGGTGAAAAGCGCCCACAGTCCATATGCTCGGCTCAATAAAGGCCAACCAAAGTCCAAAAACAACGGTCAGGATGCACGAAGGCCAAGCGATGATGTGCCACAAACGGGCCTCCATGATCGTGTATTGACGCATCAGAATGGTGCGCTCGGGCTCAGGTTTCTTGTCGGCTTCGGCATGGTAGACAAACAGGCGGTAGCCGTAGAACAGTCCTGCAAACCACGTCACCATGAAAATAAGGTGAAGGGCTTTGATTGTTCCGTATTGTACTGCTATGTCCATGGGGGCAAAGTTAGCCTAGGGCGCTACAGTAAAGAACTATCTTTGCGCCAAATGTTCGCGCCATGCCTCAGCAGGTACCCGCGGCCGCTACCCTGGCCACCACTACCCACCTTGTCCTTCCAGAAAACACCAACACCCTCGGTAACCTTATGGGTGGACAGCTGCTGAACTGGATGGACGTAACCAGCGCAATCTCGGCGCACCGTTTTTGTCGCCGTGTGGTGGTGACCGCAGCGGTCAACAACGTCAGCTTTGACCGCCCCATTGCATTGGGTGACATTGTGACCATTGAGGCCCAAGTCTCTCGTGCGTTCAGCACCAGTATGGAAGTCTACATGGAAGTGTTTGTGGAAGGCCAAACCGACGGCAAGAAGCACAAGTGCAACTCGGCCATGTACACCTTTGTGGCGGTGGACCAATTGGGTTCCCCCATCAACGTGCCTGAGCTGGTTCCAGAAAGTGATTTGGAGAAGAAGCGCTTCAAGAGCGCGCTGCGCCGCCGTCAGCTGCGTCTGATTCTCGCAGGCAAGCTCAAGCCATCGGACGCCACCGAGCTTAAGGCACTCTTCGACAAGGACTAAGCTTCCAAGACTTTATTGGCGTGGTCTGCAATGCGCTCGGGTTCAACGGTGCTGATGCAGCAGTTGTCCATGCCGTACTTGCACCGGTTGCCCAGTTTTGAGCAGGGGCGTTTGGTGCGGCCGATGGGTTCCACAATGACGCTTCCGGGAGCAGGGCGCCAAGGCGACATGCCGATGGAGGGCGTGGTACATCCCCAAACAGAAATGACCGGTGTTTGGACCGCTGTGGCAATGTGCATCAATCCGGTATCCCCAGCAATGAGTACTCCGGCCTGACGGGCTAAATCCGCGCTGCCCAGGATGGAGAATGCACCGCATGCGTTCCACACGTGGTTGCCGGCTTGTTCGGCGATGCGTGCGCCCAATTCGGCGTCGTCGGGTCCACCGAGTAGCACCACGGGACTTTCCAGCAGGTCGCAGATGGAGGTGAGTTGTTCCTCATTCATCCGCTTGCCCTCGTGCGCAGCGCCTACCGCCAAGGCGGCGTGTCCGGGTTGCCAAAACGCGGGGAGGGCAGAAGCAGGCACACGGTCAGCTTCTGGAATGTAGAGGTCCAGGCCTTGGCCGTCGTCTTTCAGGTGAAAGGCCTTGACGGTTTCCAGGTAGCGCTCCACGATGTGTTGTCCCTTCAGGCGGTCGATGCCAAAGCGCACCAGCAGCCACTTATCCACGTTGCGTTTGTCCAGCGTGAAATCCAGCGCCTTGACCTTGCGCTTGGCAATGGAGCTGCGCACGTTGCGGTGCAGGTCTATGATGTAGTGGAACTCTGTGTCCATTAGAGCGTCAAGCACCTCGGTGAGGTCTTTCTTGAACGCGTGCACGGTCTGTACCGCAGGATGGTGTTCCACAAGCGGGGCGTAGGCTGCGCGGGTGCAGTAGTGGATCTCTACCTCGCCTTCGAGTTGGGCGTGGAGCTGGCGCACGACCGGAGTGGTGAGCACGATGTCGCCAATGCTGCTGAAGCGAAGAACCAAAATGCGGGTCACAGACATGGGGGCAAAAATACGCACCTCGGCAGCTAGGTGGGGATGGGTATCTTTGCGGGCCAAGCCAAACCGGGATCATGGGGAAAGACAAGCTCCGCAAATGGGAGGAAAACAAATCCTTTAGCCACGTATTCGAACCGCCCATCAAGCCGCACGCCGACGGTGCACGCTTTGAATTTTCGGGCAAGTGGAACCAGGAGGCCTTTGCCACCGCGCGCCCACTTACGCTGGAATTGGGCTGTGGCAAGGGCGAATATTCGGTGGGCCTGGCCCGCATGTACAAGGACCGCAACTTCGTCGGCGTGGACATCAAGGGCCACCGCTTCTGGCGCGGCGCCAAAGACAGCAACGAAGAGCAACTGGACAACGTGGCCTTCCTGCGCGCACGCATCGAGTTCATCCACCACTACTTTGGCCCCGAGGAGGTGGATCAAATTTGGCTCACCTTCTCCGATCCCCAGCCCAAGCACGAAAAACACCGCATCACCGGCCCGCTCTTCATCGAGAAGTACAGGCAGTTCCTGCGTCCCGGAGGCACCATCCACATCAAGACCGACAACACGGGCCTGTATGAGTGGACGCTGGAAGCGTTGCAAGAAGCCGGCTACACCATCGACCTGCACACCAACAACGTGTACACCGAGTTCTTCCAATCCTTGGATGAGGAGTGGCAACAAGTGATGAGCATCCGCACCTACTACGAGCAAAAGTTCGCCGAGCAGGGCAGCACCATCAAGTACATCCGTTTCCGTCCTTGATGGCTTACTCTCAGAAAACAGAGAGCTTCTTTGAAGACGTCTGGGAGGTGGTCAAACTCGTGCCACACGGGCGGGTGACCTCGTATGGCGCTGTGGCCAAATATTTGGGTGCGGCGCGTTCCTCACGTATGGTTGGATGGGCCATGCATGCCTGTGTGGGCAAGCACGACGTTCCCGCGCACCGCGTGTTGAACCGGCAAGGCATGCTGACAGGCAAAGTGCATTTTGGTGCACCTGGTCGCATGCAGGAGCTGCTTGAAGCAGAAGGCGTGGAGGTCAAGAACGACAAAGTGGGGGCTTGGAAGGAGCGTTTTTGGGACCCAAGTGTGGAGTTGGCGTTGTAGGTCGTCCTTGGCCTTTTAGAGCCGTGTATACGCGTTTATACCCGTTTGTAAACGGGTAACTCCCGGCTAAATCGAAGGATGCGCCTCAACTTTGAATTGGGGGCGGCAGCGTCCCCCATGGTGGGGGCCACGCGCGCGCAATGCAGGGCGCAATCATGGCACCCACATCACAATTGCCAAACGAACAAAATTCCCCTGCAATCACTTCCTCCAATACCCCTTGCATCCCACCGTTCACCCGTAAATTTGCACCATGTCAGCACTCACCGAAGCGGCCGTACGCGAAGCCCTGAGCACCGTCATCGAGCCGGACCTCAAAAAAGACATCATTGCCCTCAACTTGGTGCAGAACCTCCAGGTTTCTGAAGGTAAGGTGTCGCTGCAAGTCCAGACTTCTAACCCGGCCTTGCACGGACGCAAGCGCATGGAAGAGGCTGTGATCTTCGCCATCGAGCGGGCCTTTGGCAAAGAGGTAGAGGTGGACGTAGAGGCTGTTCCCATCGAAGGTGGTGGTTCCACGCCCGAGACGCGCCGCGTGCTGCCCGGGGTGAAGAACATCATTGCTGTGGCTTCTGGCAAAGGAGGCGTTGGCAAGAGCACGGTCGCCAGCAACCTGGCCGTTGGCCTTGCCCTGCGTGGACACAAGGTGGGGTTTGTGGACGCAGACATCTACGGACCTAGCGCACCCACCATGTTTGACATGGTCTACGAAAAGCCGGGTGTTGAGGAGGTAGGCGGCAAGCAATTGCTCCAACCTCTTGAGAACTATGGGGTGAAAGTCCTGTCCATTGGCTTCTTTACCGAAGGTGATCAAGCCATGGTTTGGCGCGGACCGATGGCCACCAAGGCGCTCAACCAGCTGTTCAACGATGCCCAATGGGGGGACCTGGATTACATGATCCTGGACCTGCCTCCGGGCACGGGAGATGTGCACTTGAGCATTGTGCAGCAAGTGCCGTTGACCGGAGCCATTGTGGTCTCAACCCCGCAAGAAGTGGCGCTGGCCGATGCCCGTCGTGGCGTGCACATGTTTCAATTGCCTTCCATCAATGTGCCGGTACTCGGACTGGTGGAAAACATGGCCTGGTTCACGCCAGAAGAGTTGCCAGACAACAAGTATTACATCTTTGGGCGAGAGGGCGTAACCAAGCTCGCCGAGCACATGGGTGTGCCGTTGTTGGCACAAATTCCGTTGGTCCAAAGCATCCGCGAAGCGGGAGACGTCGGAAGACCGGCGATCCTACAGCCAGACACCCCGGTATCACGGGCGCTCCGCGATTTAATCGCTAACTTTGAAACGCAAGTGGCAGAACGCAACAAAGACCTGCCACCCACCGAACAGGTTCCCGTCAGCAACTGCTAACATGACCCAAGAAGCCAAAACAGATCTGCTCCAACGCGTGACCGAGTCCCTCGAAGGCATTCGCCCGTTCCTCAACAACGACGGCGGAGACATCTCGGTGGTGGACATTACCGACGATCACAAGGTGCTGGTGGAACTGCACGGTGCATGCGTGTCCTGCAACATGTCCGCCATGACCATGAAGGCTGGGGTAGAAGGCGCCATCAAGAGCGCTGTGCCGGAGATTACGGCGGTTGAGGCGATCAATCTCCAGTAGCATCCAACATCACCACATAGAAAAGGCGCCCTTTCGAGCGCCTTTGTTGTTTTCGTTTGGTGTTGAGCTTACAGCCCCAACAGCACCTCCTCAGGAGACTTGCCGCCGAAGATCATGCGCTCGGGGTTCTCGAGCATTTCTTTGACCTTGTAGAGGAAGCTTACCGATTCCTTGCCGTCGATGATGCGGTGGTCGTAGCTGAGGGCGACGTACATCACCGGGCGAATCACCACTTCACCGTTTTCAGCGATGGGGCGTTCCACGATGTTGTGCATGCCCAAGATGGCGCTCTGCGGTGGGTTGATGATCGGGGTCGAAAGCATCGATCCGAATACGCCGCCGTTGGTGATGGTGAAGGTGCCACCGGTCATTTCATCTACGCTGATTTTGCCGTCGCGGGCCTTGATGGCCAGGCGCTTGATTTCGGCTTCGATTTCTGCCAGACTCATTTGCTCGGCATTGCGCACTACGGGTACCATCAGGCCTTTGGGTGAGCTCACCGCGATGCCGATGTCTGCGTAATCGTGCAGCAGCATTTCCTTGCCGTCAATTTGAGCGTTGACCGCAGGGTAGAGGTTCAGTGCTTCGGTACATGCCTTGGTGAAGAAGCTCATGAAGCCCAAGCCCACGCCGTGGGTTTCCTTGAAGACCTCTTTGTACTTCTTGCGCATGTCCATGATGGGCTTCATGTTCACCTCGTTGAAGGTGGTGAGCATGGCCGTTTCGTTTTTGACGCCCACCAGGCGCTCGGCCACTTTGCGGCGGAGCATGGACATCTTCTCGCGGCGGGTGTCGCGGGTGCCGCCCCAGCCTTGTGCTGCTTCTGCAGAGAAGCCGCCGGCCATGGCGTTCAGGACATCTTGCTTGGTGATGCGACCGTTGGCACCGGTGCCTTGCACGCGGCCGGCAGCTACGCCGTTTTCAGCCATGATTTTTTTGGCCACGGGGGTGGCGTGCACGTTTGCGGCGGTTGCAGGTGCAGCGGCAGCTTTGGGTGCTTCTGCCTTAGGTGCTTCCGGAGCGGGAGCGGGGGCAGGGGCAGCCGCCTCAGCAGTAGGTGCAGCGGCACCGGCAGGACGCTCGGCGTCGGTATCGATGTGGCACACCACGTCGCCCACGGCAACGGTATCGCCTTCCTCGGCTTTGAGGGTGATGATGCCGGCTTCTTCTGCGGGCAGTTCGAGGGTGGCTTTGTCGGAATCCACCTCAGCGATGGCTTGGTCTTTTTCGACCCAGTCGCCGTCTTCCACCAGCCAGGTGGCGATTTCTACCTCTGAGATCGATTCGCCCGGGCTGGGCACTTTCATTTCAAGAACGGGCATGTCTTGGGGTTGGGCGGTTATGCGTTGGCCTTCGCAAAGGCAAACAGTTGGTCCAAAATAGCTTGTTGTCGTGACTCGTGGATGCGCGGGCTACCGGCAGCGGGTGAGCCGCTGGCTTCTCGGGCAATCACCGCAGGGCGGATGTCCGAGTCGTACAGGGTGTCCAGCACATAGCTCCAGGCACCCATGTTGCGGGGTTCTTCCTGCACCCAAATCACCTTGGCGTCGGGCATGGCTTCGGCCACCAGGGCGTGGATTTGATCAGCAGGGAAGGGGTAGAGTTGCTCCACACGCACCAGTGCAATGTTGTCTGCACCTCCGATATTCTCGCGCTGCTCCAGCAGGTCGTAGTACACCTTTCCGCTGCAGAGAGCAATGGTGTCTACCTCCTTCATGTTCACCTCGGTGTCGCGCAGGACTTCTTGGAAACGGCCCGATGCCATTTCTGAAATCGAAGACACGGCCTTGGGGTAACGCAGCAGCTTCTTGGGGGTGAAGACCACCAATGGCTTGCGGAAAGGACGGTGAAGTTGGCGGCGCAACAAGTGGAAGTAGTTGGCCGGGGTGGTGCAGTTGCACACCTGCATGTTCAGCTCAGCGCAGAGCTGCAGGTAGCGTTCCATACGTCCGCTCGAGTGCTCCGATCCCATGCCTTCGTAGCCGTGGGGCAGGAGCAGAACCAATCCGTTTTGCGTGCGCCACTTGTCTTCGGCCGCGCTGATGAATTGGTCAATGATGATTTGGGCGCCGTTGTTGAAGTCCCCGAATTGCGCTTCCCAGATGGTCAGGCCGTTCGGATTGCCAAAGGCGTAGCCGTAATCGAAGCCCATCACCCCGTACTCGCTGAGCAGGGAGTTGTAGATGTGGTACTTCGCTTGCTTGTCGCTCAAGTGGTTGAGCGGGATGTATTCTTCTTCGGCCTCCTCGGTTTTCACCACGGCGTGGCGGTGCGAGAAGGTGCCGCGCTCCACATCCTGGCCGCTGAGGCGGATGGGATGGCCTTCGTCCAAGAGGGAGGCATAGGCGAGCATTTCACCCATGCCCCAGTCGAGCTTGTCGTTCTCGATCATCGACAGGCGGTCGCCAAAGAGCTTGGCCACCTTGCGGAAGAACTTCTTGTCTTCAGGAAGGGTACTCATGGCTTTGCCCAGTTCGGTGAGGCGGCCGGCGTCGTACCCGGTTTCGGGCGATTGCTTGAAGTCGTCAGCTTCGGCCACGCGTTGGTCTTGCCAGTAGTCGGCCATAAAGTCTTCCACCAGGGCCTTGTCCATCTCCTTGGAAGCGTTGAATTCAGCGTTGAGCTTTTCTTCGAGTTCTGCTTTGATGGAAGCGCCGTGTGCGGCATCCACCACTCCTTTCTCCATGAGCTCGTTCAAGTAGATGTCGCGCAGCGTAGGATGCTTGGCGATGGCCTTGTAGAGCTTGGGCTGGGTGAACTTGGGCTCGTCGCCTTCGTTGTGGCCGTACTTGCGGTACCCGAGCAGGTCGATGAACACGTCGCGTCCAAATTCCTGGCGGTAGGCCAGTGCAATGCGCACGGTTTGTACCACGGCCTCTACATCATCCGCATTCACGTGAAATACGGGGCAGAGGGTGGTCTTGGCGACATCGGTGCAGTAGGTGCTCGAACGCCCGTCCAAGTAGTTGGTGGTGAAGCCCACCTGGTTGTTGACCACAATGTGAATCGTACCACCCGTGCGGTAGCCGTCCAGTTGGGCCATTTGTACGATCTCATACATGATGCCTTGGCCCGAGATGGCCGCGTCACCGTGGATGAGGATGGGGATGATTTCTTTTTCGTTGTCCAGGTGCAGGTCAATCTTGCTGCGCGAGAGGCCTTCCACCACTGGATTCACAGCTTCGAGGTGAGAAGGGTTCGGGCAGAGGGTCAGGTTGACTTCCGCGCCTGAATCGGCTTTGACGGTTTTGGTGTAGCCCAAGTGGTACTTTACGTCGCCGTCGAAGGTGCCTTCGTCGTCGTACTCCTTGCCTTCAAACTCGCTGAAGATCTCGCGGTACGGCTTGCCGAAGATGTGCGCCAGGGTGTTGAGGCGTCCGCGGTGGGCCATGCCCAAGACCACTTCTTTCACCCCGCCTTTCACGCCTTCTTCGATGATGGCATCAATGGCCGGGATGACTGCCTCGCCGCCTTCCACGCTGAAGCGCTTCTGGCCCACGAATTTCTTTTGGAGGAACTGCTCAAAGACCGTGGCCTGGTTCACCTTGCGCAGAATGTGCTTGCGCTCCTCGGTGCTGAACTGCGCGCGATTCTTGACCTCGATGTGCTTGTGGATCCAGTCCACCCGTTCCGGGTGGCGGATGTACATGAATTCGATGCCGATGCTTTGGCAGTAGGTCTCGGTCAGGTGATCGATGATTTCCTGGAGGGTGGCGGGACCGATGCCCACTTCTTCGCCTGCTTGGAAGACAGTACCCAGGTCGCCGGCTTCCAACCCAAAGTTCTCGATGTCGAGGGTGGGGGCGTACTTGCGACGCTCACGTACAGGGTTGGTTTTGGTGAACAGGTGACCACGGGAACGGTACCCGTCGATCAGCTGGAGCACACGGAATTCCTTGTGCATGTTCTCCGGGACAGCGTCACCAGAGGTGTAGTCTGCTTTGGAGAATTCAAAGCCCTGGAAGAACAAATTCCAGGAAGGGTCCACCGAATCGGGGTCTTTGCGGTACTGTTGGTACAGCTCCTCGATGGCGCTGGGGTCAGCATTGCTGAGGAATGAGAGCGCGTCTTTCACGGGTTCAGGCTGGTGTAAAATCGATCAACAAAGGTACTATTTAGACTGACGGGGCAGGGGGTAAGTCACTTGAAAATCCGCGGCTAAACTCACGGCGCAACCACACCTTGCGCAGCACCCGGTGCCAAACCAGTGCTGCGAGGTGCTGCCAGGCGCTATCCTGCTGATGTTCAGTCAATACGGTTTCGAGTTGGGCCGAGTCTACGTCGATCCGATACAAGAGTTGCATCATCCGGGGGCGGTCTTGCCCGACTTTCCTCAGGATGGCGTTCAACTCAGGCAGCGGGTTTTCAAGGTTTTGCGGCCCTTCCTCTTGGTAAAAACCGAGGTCTTTGTGGAGTTGTTCGAGGGCGGTTGGACGCAAGTCTGCCCAGCGGTGGTTTGGGCCGTCGGGGTGGGTGAGGAAGTCGGGGTAGTGTGCGGGGAAGTCTTGCATGGCGAGGTCAGTTCAAGCCCAGGAAAAGTGCTCGGCGCGCGGTTCCCACCCGTGGGACCTCGGCCCCTCGCCCCCGCCTCCACCACACGCCCGCCTTCGATGCGAACGCGAGCAAGCTCCCGATTCCAGTGCCCGGTTCCAAACCGATGCCGGTTTCACTTGGTGGATGGTGCATATGACTTGGTGAATGCCCTTGACACGACTCAAGTGGTACGCTGCATCAGCCATGCGGCCAACTCGCGCAAACGGGCTTTGCGCCCTTCGTCCACCGAGATGTGATCCAGGTGGTTGAGTGCCTTGGCGTAGTACTCGTCCGATAGCTGCAGCAGCTCGGTTTGCACCTCCAAGGTGGTCATGACTTCTTTGACCGCTGCCACTTTTTGATCGCCGTTGGTCACCGGTTGACCGATATAGGTGTCGAGCACGGCACGTTCCGATGAGCCGGCTTTTTCAAAGGCCCGGATGAGCAAGTAGGTCTTTTTATCGCAAAGGATGTCGCCGCCCACTTGCTTGCCAAAATCCTCGGTGCCAAAGGCGTCCAAGTAATCGTCGCGGAGTTGGAAGGCGAGGCCCATGTCTTGGCCAAACTGGTAGATGCGTCGTTGGTCGGCCTCGGAAGCGCCGGCGGTGATGGCGCCCATTTGCAGGGCCGCGGCCAACAGTACCGAGGTCTTCAGACGGATCATTTCCAGGTACTCGCCTACGGTCACGTCAGAGCGCTCTTCAAAGTCCATGTCCATCTGCTGGCCCTCGCACACCTCCAAGGCGGTCTGGTTGAAGAGGGGGAGCAGGGATGCTTGCAGCTCAGGCGGACAGGCCGCAAATTCCTGGTAGGCCAACACCAGCATGGCGTCTCCGCTGAGGATGGCTTGGTTGGCGTTCCATTTGGTGTGGACGGTTTCCTTGCCCCGGCGCAGCGGCGCTTCATCCATGATGTCGTCGTGGACCAGGGTGAAGTTGTGGAAGATCTCCACCGCCAAAGCAGGCGGCAGGGCCGGGCTCCAATCGTCTTGAAACAGTTGGCAGCCGAGCAGCGTAAGGGCCGGGCGCATGCGCTTGCCTCCCAAATCCAGGAAGTAGCGGACAGGGGCGTAAAGTGCGTTGGAGCGTCCCTCAGCGGTGCGCGAAAATTCCTGCTGGAGGGTTTCCAGCAGCTCAGGCATCCAGTTCATGTGCGTTTTTCTAGCGGCGCATTTGCGCCAGCAGGTATTGCCCGTAGCCGCTTTTCAGCAGCGGTTGGGCCAGTTCTTCGAGTTCTTGGTCCGAGATGTACCCCATGCGCCAGGCCACCTCTTCGATGGCGCCGATCTTCAGGCCTTGGCGCTCTTCGATCACTTGCACGTACTGGCCCGCTTGCATGAGCGAGGAGAACGTACCGGTGTCCAGCCAAGCAGTACCTCGGTCGAGCTTGGAGACTTTCAACCGCCCGCGCTCGAGGTATGTTCGGTTGATGTCTGTGATTTCGTATTCGCCGCGGGCGCTGGGTTTGAGGCCCTTGGCGATCTCCACCACGTCGTTGTCGTAGTAGTACAGCCCGGGCACTGCGTAGTTGGAGGCCGGCTGTTTGGGCTTTTCTTGAATGGAGATGGCCTTGCCGTCGTCGTCGAATTCCACCACGCCGTATCGCTCGGGGTCCGACACGTGGTAGGCGTACACCATGCCGCCGTCCACATCGGTGTTTTCGCGCAGCAGTTTGCCAAAGCCCTTTCCGTAGAAAATGTTGTCGCCCAGAATCAAGGCCACTTTGTCCTTCCCAATGAATTCCTCCCCGAGCACAAAGGCTTGCGCCAGGCCGTTGGGCACCTCTTGGACTTGGTAGGTGAAGCTGCAGCCCAGTTGACTTCCGTCGCCCAGCAACTTCTGGAATCCGGGCAAATCGTGCGGGGTGGAAATGATCAAAATCTCCCGAATACCCGAGATCAACAATGTAGACAGCGGGTAGTAGATCATGGGCTTGTCGTACACCGGCATGAGCTGCTTGCTGACCGCCAAGGTCAAGGGATGGAGTCGGGTGCCGGATCCGCCGGCGAGGATGATGCCTTTCATAGGTGTGGCGCGGGTCTTTTCACAAAGGAACAAAAATGCGCCGGGGCCGGTTACCTTTGCCCACCGATGGAAGCAAAACCCCTCATTGTAGGCATCGCCGGCGGCAGTGGCGCTGGCAAAACCACCTTCTTACACGCGCTGCAAAAGGAGTTGGGTGAAGGCAACATGACCGTCTTCTCCCTCGACAACTACTACCTGCCCGCCGACAAGCAAAAAGTGGACGAAAACGGCGAGACCAACTTCGACCTGCCCACCGCCATTGACCGTGCGCGCTACTTTCAGGACCTCTGCGCCTTGGAGGCCGGACGCGATGTGGAAGTGGTGGAATACGACTTCAACAACGAAGACGCCGAGCCCAAAGTGCTGCGCATTCCGTCCGCACCTGTGATTGTGACCGAAGGACTTTTCGTGTTTGAGTACCAGGAGGTGTTTGCCGCCATGGACCTGCGCATTTTGTTGGACGTGGACGCCGATACCCGCATGCAACGCCGCATCCTGCGCGACGGGGTTGAGCGCGGTTACGACGAAGCCGACGTGCGCTACCGCTGGAAGCACCATGTGCTCCCGGCCGAAGCCAATTGCCTGGAGCCCTTCCGCGACCGCTGCGATTTGGTGGTGGACAACAACGACAATTTTGAATTTGGACTGGCCCAAACCGTGGCCCGCATCCGCATCCTGCAAGACGCATGAACAAGATCTTCCACCTTTCCAGCTGCAACACCTGCCAGCGTATCCTGAAAGAACTCGACGCCGAAAACCGCGGCATCACCCTCCAAGACATCAAAGTCCAAAACGTTTCCGCGGAAGAACTCGACGCCATGGCCAAAGAAACCGGCAGCTACGAAGCCCTCTTCAGCCGACGTGCCATGAAATTCCGCTCCATGGGCCTGAACGAAATGGACCTCACCGAGCAGGACTACCGGGGATACATACTCGAGGAATACACTTTCCTCAAGCGCCCTGTCATGTGGATTGAGGGCGAGCTGTTTGTAGGCAACACCAAAAAGGTGGTGGCTGCTGCGAAGGAGAAGTTGGGATAATTTAGCCCATGTCCACCAAACTCAAAGCCCACCTCTGCCTCACCGGCGCAGCCCTGATCTACGGGGCCAATTACCCGCTGGCCAAGAGTGTGATGCCCGAGCCGTTTCCGCCGGTGGGCTTCATCTTTATGCGGGTGCTTGGTGCCGGGTTGCTGTTTTGGATCATCCGCATTTGGGTCAAGGAGAAGATCGCTTCCACCGACTGGTGGCGCCTGTTTTTGTGCGGCCTCACCGGGGTGGCGTGCAACCAGCTGTTCTTCTTCATGGGGCTGCAAAAAACCTCGCCTCTGAACGCGGCCATCATCATGACCACCACGCCCATTTTGGTCATGCTGCTTGCGGCGCTCATTTTGAAGAACCGGATCACCTTGCGCAAAGGGATTGGCGTGGCCTTGGGGGCTACAGGAGCGGTAGGCGTGTTGTGGCTAAGTCGGGGCGACAACACCGGACTCAGCAACCCCATTGGCGACCTGTTTATCTTGATCAACGCCATGAGCTACGGCCTGTACCTGGTGCTGGTCAAGCCGCTGATGGCCAAGTACAACCCGTTGACGGTCATCAGTTACGTGTTCCTGTTTGGCTTTGTGGTGGTGGGGCCAGTGGGGATTGGTTCCTTCTCGGACATCCAATGGGCTGAGGTAGACAGCTGGGGGTGGATAGTGTGGGCCTTTGTGATTTTGGGCACCACCTTCTTGACCTACCTGTTCAACATCCTGGCCCTGCGGCACGTACAGCCGACGGTGAGCAGCAGCTACATCTATTTTCAACCGGTGCTGAGCGCGTTTTTCAGTTGGCTACTCAGCACCTTCACGCACCTGAATTACACCGGAGACTTCACGTGGATCAAGGCGGGATTTGCCCTGTTGATTTTCATAGGGGTGTACCTGGTCAGCGTGCAGCGGCCCGCAGGAGGAACACCTGCGATCAAGGCGTAGATGCTGGTGTGTGCTGGCCTTTCGCGATGGCCTCTTGCAGCTCCAAGAGCTGTTCGCGCAGTTCGCTGTTGGTCGGATCTTCTTGCACTTGTTTCCAGAGTTCGATGTAATCCGGGTGGTTGTGGTAATGCCATTCCACCAAAACAATGGTGGGCATCATGAACAGCATCGTGCCCGCCAGTCCCAAGATGGCCAGACGGATGTAAATCCCGCGGTAAAACGGCACCGAAATCGACTTCTTACGCACAAACAAAAAGCCCAACAGGAGCACCAATAAGGCCAGTCCGGTCAACAAGATCAATCCGCCCGAGGGCCACATTTGAACCCGAAACAGGATGCCCACGCACACCACCGCAAAGGCCATTCCCGCAGCAATGGCTCCCACCTTGCGGCCGGGAGAAACGCCTTCAATGTCCGTCCGGCGCGCCACTGCAGAGAGCGGCAGTTCGTTGAACAAGGCCACGCCAAGGGGGTAGTACAGCACCGCTAGCGCCGAGAGCGAAACGATAAACAGCAGGCTGCCCAGGGGCACATTCGTGGCCAACATGACCAGGGCAAGGGCAGCCACCAGGGCCAGGGTGCGTTCAGTTGTTTTCATAGCGGAGATTGCGACGAAAGTAGCCCATCGGATTGAGACCGAACTTTGTACTTTGCTCTCCAGAAACCCAAGACCCATGCCTGTTCGTAAGCCCTTCAACCTCCAAAAGTGGATCGACGAGAACCGCGATTCGCTCAAGCCCCCTGTGGCCAACAAAAACCTGTACACCGAGGCGGGCGACTACATCGTGATGATCGTGGGCGGCCCTAACGCGCGCAAGGACTACCACTACAACGAATCCGAAGAGCTCTTTTACCAGCTCGAGGGCGACATCAACGTGCGCATCCAAGAGGACGGCAAGGCCGTGGACATTCCCATCAAAGAAGGGGAGATGTTCCTGCTTCCTGCTGGCATTCCGCACTCCCCCATGCGTTCGGAAGGTTCGGTGGGCTTGGTGATTGAGTGCATCCGCAAAGACACGGGCCTGGTGGACGGGCTCATGTGGTTTTGCGACAACTGCAACCACAAATTGCACGACACCTACTTTGAGCTCCACAACGTCGAGAAGGACTTCCAACCCCGTTTCCGTGAATTCTACGCTAGTGAGCAGCTGCGCACCTGTGACCAATGCGGTCATGTTATGGAGACAGACCCGCGGTTTGTCTAAACCATTGGTGTCTCGGGACAGGTATTAGATCTGAAATGAGGACTGCACAAGCACTCAAGGGGATTGTTGCAGCCAAAAGGGGCTACATGACCACGCTTTTCAATGTGCAAAAACCCCGTTAAACTTTCCTTTTCGCCCCGTAAAATCAAGGGGTTGCGGGGATTGGATTTGCTAAATTCGCCTTCAGCACAAATCCCACGTATGAAGCGCTTCTCCTTCTTGAACAACGTCACCGGTTGGGCAGTCTTTGCCATTGCCACGGTGTGCTACCTGATGACCATCGAACCCACCGCCAGTTTTTGGGACTGTGGTGAGTTCATTGCTTCGGCCAACGGTCTGGAGGTAGGTCACCCGCCCGGCGCCCCGCTGTGGATGCTGATTTCCCGTCTGTTTGTGATTTTCTTTGGGGAGGGCAATGAAGCCTTGGCCATCAACGTGGAAAGTGCCCTGGCAAGCTCCTTTACGGTGCTCTTCTTGTTCTGGTCCATCTCGCATTTGGCGCGCAAATTCTTCAACAAAGACACCTTCACCCAAGGCGCCCAAGTGGCAGTGTTGGGGGCTTCTGCGGTGGGCGCGCTGGCTTATGGTTTCAGCGATTCGTTCTGGTTTTCAGCCGTGGAAGGCGAGGTGTATGCCTTGTCTTCGCTGTTTACCGCGGCGGTGTTTTGGGCCATCCTCAAGTGGGAGAGCTTGGCCGACCGCGGCGGAGAAATGCGTTGGATCCTGCTGATCGCCTACCTCATGGGGCTGTCCATTGGGGTCCACCTCTTGAACTTGCTGGCCATCCCGGCCATCTGTCTGGTGTACTACTTCAAGCGCTATGAATTCAGCTGGAAAGGCGTGGCCATTGCGTTGGGTATTTCAGGATTGCTCTTAGGCTTGGTGCTTTCTGGCGTAATCAAAGGATTGATCAACGTAGCCGCTCAGTTTGAGTTGGTGTTTGTCAACGACTTGGGCATGGGCTTCAATACCGGGGTATTGGTCTACGGCCTGCTGGTGTTGGGCGGACTGGGCTTTTTGGTCTACTTCTCTCGCCGCAAAGGTTGGGTTGTGGCCAACACCTTGGGCCTGTCGGTTTTGGTGATCATCTTGGGCTACTCGTCGTTTGCGCTGGTGGTCATCCGCTCGGCGGCCAACCCGCCCATGGACGAGAACAACCCGGAGAACCTCTTCACCCTGCTCAGCTACCTCAACCGCGAGCAGTACGGCGACCGCCCGCTGTTGACCGGTCACTACTTTAACACCCCTACCTTGGACGACAAGCCGCAGAAAGACGGCGACCCTTCTT
>CAXPZW010000048.1:0-6867 GCA_964221845.1 Luminiphilus sp.
GTAGCAATTGCGCATCGTGATGTCTGACAGACCGTCGTACCAATGCCAATAAGTAGTTCCTTGGAACCTGCACCTTTCGAAGATGATGTCGCTCATGACCCTTTGCCCTGCTGCAGATCCGGAAAAATTGCCGTCGATGTTGACACCTGAATTGAAGCGAATGCCATAGGCTCGGCTGCCTGAGGCGCTCAGAGAGCTGTTCAAACGGCCGAAGAGGGCTTGGCCGTTGATTTGGGTCACTGGGAAGTCACCAGCTTCAATTGCCTCTCCATAGAACACCAAATTCTTCACGGTGGTGAATCCTGAGTAAGAACCGCCTGTGATCAAAATGGTATCACTGGGAGAAGCAGCGTCGACCGCGGCCTGGATGGTGGTGAATTGCGCGGGACGCCCGGCATCGTTGCTAACCGTCCACGATGTGGCTTGAGCGGAAGTGCAGATCATCCCTGCAAATAAGACGCTCATGAGTAGTTTGTATTGTTTCATCGATGTAATTTGAAGTCAAACTCAAAAGTAGAAAGACTTTTCAATCTCGACAAATTAAAGCGTTTCAATGGGTGTATCACGTGTTTTGAGAGCCTATCAACACCTGTTTATAACCCACATTTCGTCCCTAGGCTTCCGTGCCCTAATTTTGCCCCCCGGCAGCAAGATTCTTCCCTTTCCGGCACCTCCACCTCCCGCAGGCGGTGACCGGCTAAAAAAAAAATGCCTAGAGATAAGAGCATTCGATCGGTCCTGATCATCGGCAGCGGCCCCATCGTCATCGGACAAGCCTGCGAGTTCGATTACTCCGGTTCACAAGCATCACGTTCCCTGCGTGAAGAAGGCATTGAGGTCACTCTCATCAACTCCAACCCAGCCACAATCATGACCGATAAGGTCGTGGCGGACAACATTTACCTGCGTCCCCTTGAGCCCGAATCGATCGAGGAGATCTTGCAGCAACACAACATCGACGCAGTGTTGCCGACCATGGGTGGCCAAACGGCTCTCAACCTGTGCATTACCTGCGACGAGATGGGCTTGTGGGAAGAATATGGGGTGCGCATCATCGGTGTGGACATCGACGCCATCGAAATCACCGAAAACCGCGAGGCCTTCCGCCAGCTGATGGGGGAGATCGACATCCCCATGGCACCGCAAACCACTGCCAAAAGCTTCCTCGAAGGAAAAGAGGCGGCCCAGAAATTTGGATTCCCGGTATGCATCCGCGCGTCCTACACCCTCGGTGGTGCAGGTGCAGCGGTGGTGTACGACCAGGAATCGTTCGACACAAACCTGACCCGCGGCTTGCACATGTCTCCCATCCACGAGGTGATGATCGACAAGGCGCTGATGGGTTGGAAGGAGTTTGAGCTCGAGCTGCTACGCGACTCGAATGACAATGTGACCATCATCTGTTCCATCGAGAACTTTGATCCGATGGGCGTGCACACCGGCGATTCCATCACTGTGGCGCCGGCCATGACCCTGTCCGATGCGACCTACCAGCGCATGCGCGATATGGCCATCAAAATGATGCGTTCGGTGGGCGATTTTGCCGGCGGTTGCAACGTGCAATTCGCGGTTAGCCCTGATGACGCCGAGGACATCATTGCCATCGAGATCAACCCGCGGGTGTCGCGTTCGTCGGCCCTGGCTTCCAAAGCCACCGGTTACCCGATCGCAAAAATCGCGGCCAAGCTCGCCATCGGTTACCACCTGGATGAGCTCAACAACCAGATCACCGGTACCACCTCGGCCTTCTTTGAGCCCACACTGGACTACGTGATCGTGAAGATCCCTCGTTGGAACTTCGACAAATTCCCAGGCGCGGACCGTCAACTGGGCCTGCAGATGAAAGCTGTAGGGGAGGTGATGGGTATTGGACGCTCCTTCCAAGAGGCGCTTCAAAAAGCCTGTCAATCCTTGGAGATCGGCCGCAACGGTCTTGGTGCCGACGGCCGTGAGCTGCGCGACCAATCTGCCATCCTGCAATCCCTGGAGTTCCCAAGCTGGAACCGCTTGTTCCACATCTATGATGCGATCAAGCTGGGCATCCCGTTCCGCACCATCCAAGAGAAGACCAAGATCGATTACTGGTTCCTCGACCAAATCGACGACCTGATCAAACTCGAAGACCGCATCGAAAAGCACTCGCTGGAGTCGCTTCCGAAAGAACTGCTCTTTGAGGCCAAGCAAAAAGGCTACGCCGACCGCCAAATCGCCCACCTGGTGCGCTGTCTGGAAAGCGAGGTGTTCACCAAGCGTCAGGACTTGGGCATCAAGCGCGTGTACAAACTGGTAGACACTTGTGCCGCCGAGTTTGAAGCGCAGACGCCTTACTACTACTCCACCTTCGAGGAGGAAAACGAATCCATCAAGACCGACAAGCCCAAGATCGTGGTGCTCGGCTCAGGCCCCAACCGCATTGGCCAGGGCATCGAGTTTGACTACTGCTGCGTACACGGGGTACTCGCTGCCAAAGAAGCGGGCTACGAAACGGTCATGATCAACTGCAACCCCGAGACGGTATCGACCGACTTTGATACCGCCGACAAGCTCTACTTCGAGCCGGTGTTCTGGGAGCACATCTACGACATCATCCTGCACGAGAACCCGGTTGGGGTCATCGTGCAGCTCGGCGGTCAAACCGCACTGAAGCTCGCCGAAAAACTCGAGCGCTACGGCATCAAGATCATGGGCACCAGCTTTGAGGCCTTGGATCTCGCCGAAGACCGCGGCCGCTTCTCAACCCTGCTGGCCGAGAACAACATCCCTTATCCCAAGTTCGGAGTGGTGGAAAGCGCAGAACAAGCGCTGGACCTGGCCGACGAACTCGGCTTCCCGCTGCTGGTGCGTCCTTCGTACGTACTCGGTGGTCAGAAGATGAAGATCGTCATCAACAAGCAGGACCTGGAAACCCACGTGGTAGATATCCTGCGCGACATGCCGGACAACCGCATCCTGCTCGACCACTTCTTGGAAGGCGCTGTTGAGGCCGAAGCCGACGCCATTTGCGACGGTGAGGACGTATACATCATCGGCATCATGGAGCACATCGAGCCGGCGGGTATCCACTCGGGCGATTCGTCTGCCGTGCTGCCACCGTTCAACCTCGGTGACCTGATCGTGCAGCAAATCGAGGAGATCACCACCACGATTGCCAAGGCGATGAGAACTGTAGGCTTGATCAACATCCAGTTCGCCATCAAGGACGACACAGTGTACGTGATCGAAGCCAACCCGCGTGCATCGCGCACCGTACCGTTCATTGCCAAGGCTTACCAAGAGCCTTACGTGAACTACGCGGCCAAGGTGATGATCGGCGACAAGAAGGTCAAGGACTTCAAGTTCAACCCAAAGAAAGAAGGCTACGCCATCAAGTTGCCTGTGTTTAGCTACGAGAAGTTCCCGAACGTGAACAAGGAGCTCGGCCCAGAAATGAAGTCGACAGGTGAGGCCATCCGCTTCATCAAGAACCTCCGCGATCCGTTCTTCCGCAAGCTTTACGCAGAACGCAACCTCTACCTGAGCAAGTAACATGGTCACCTTTGCGCCCACCGGCCTGCTGCGGACCATCTTGGTGATTGGCCTGCTGATTTACCTGTTTCGCATGTACATGCGTTACCAGGCCCAGCGGGAAGCCACCAAGGAGCAGCGCCACAGCCGACGCAATCAAGGGCGCGTGACCGTGGAACCCAAGGGCCCGCGTCCCCGTCCGGGAGACGATACGGGAGAATATGTGGATTACGAAGAGGTGGATTGATGGGGCGAAGCGGAGCGGGTGGTTATCTTAGGCCGCTGATTCCGCAAGACCCATGAAAGAGCGCCTGCTTCAAGTCCTGCCACACGTGACCGCCTTGGTGGTTTTTGTGGCCATCTCCTGCATTTACTTCTCGCCCATTTTTGACGGCTACCAAGTCCGCCAGCACGACATCGAGACCTACATGGGCATGTCCAAAGAGCTGCGCGACCTTGACATGCTTACCGGTGAAGAAGCCCTGTGGACCAACAGCCAATTTGGAGGCATGCCCACCGATCAGATTTCGCGGCAACACCCCGGAAACTGGTTGCGCAAGCTCGAGGCGGTGTACCGCTTGTGGTTGCCGCGTCCGGTAGGCATTCTGTTTGCGGCCATGCTCGGATTCTACATCCTGTGTCAGTGCCTGCGGGTCAACTCCTGGCTGGGCATTGTGGGCGCTGTGGCCTTTGGACTTGCGAGTTGGAATTTCCTTTACATCGGCGCAGGACACATGTCCAAGGTGAACGCAGTGGCCTACATGGCACCGGCGCTTGGCGGACTGTTTCTGGTGTTCAGGGGCAGGCTGCTGCTGGGCGGGGCGTTACTCGCGTTCTTCACCGGCATGCAGTTGGCGGCGAACCACTTTCAGATCACCTATTACCTGCTCTTCCTGTTCCTGTTTGTGGGCTTGGGAGAGACTGTGCGTCTGCTGCGTAAAGGAGAGCTCAAACCTTGGCTGATGTCTGCGGCTGTAGCTGTGGCCGCCGGCCTGTTGGGCGTGTTGCCCAATTACAGCAACATCACGGGTACCGCCACGTACGGCGACTACAGCACCCGAGGCACCACCGAACTGACCACCACCCCTGACGGGCTCCCGGTAGAAACCGAGGACGGTTTGGACCGCGACTACATCCTGGACTACAGCTTTGGCGAAGGCGAGGTGTGGCAAGTGCTCATCCCCAACGTCAAAGGGGGGCGCGGAGGCATGGTGGCCTCCGATCCGGAATTGGCCAAATCCCTGGAACTGCGTCAAGGCGATCCGGGCAACTATGTCCTGCGTTATTGGGGAGGCCAGCGCGCCTCGGGCGGGGCGTTTTACTACGGCGCCATTGTGTGCCTGCTGTTTGTGTTGGGCATGGTGCTTTGGCAGTCGGTGACGCGCTGGTTCATTCTGGCGTTGGTGCTGTTGTGCTTTGGCCTCTCGCTCAAAGATGCCGGAGGATTGACCGACTTCTTCTTGAACAGCGTACCGTACTTCAACAAATTCCGCGACACCAAAATGATCTTGGTGCTGGTGCAGTTGCTTTTCCCCTTGGTGGGCGTACTGGGCCTGCAGGCCTTGTTGTTTGAGCGCGACTGGTCGGCTTGGAAAAAGCCTGTGCTCATCACCACGGGTGCATTTAGCGCGGTGGCGTTGGTATTGGCCATGGCGCCCTCTGCGTTCTTCTCGTTTGAGACCGACAACGACGAAGCCATGCACCGCGCCTACCTGGGCCAACAAGTACAGATGTCGGTACAACAGGCTTACCTCTCTGGTCAGTTGCAAATCACCTCCATGGAGGACTACGAGCGCGAGGTCAACAAGCGTTTGGACCCCTTGGTGGAAGACGTGTTGATTGAGGTGGTCCCCATCCGGGAAGCCATCTTCAAGGCAGATGCCATGCGCACCTTGCTCTTTGTGCTGTTGGGCGCCGCGCTGTTGGCGTTGACGGTGCTCGGCAAATTGCCGCGCTACGGGTTGATGGCCGCACTGGGACTGTTGATCATGGTGGACCTCATTGGGGTGGACCAGCGTTACTTAAACAACGAGCGCAACAAGTCACAATACGCCCACTACATCAGCGATTTGGACCGTCTGGTGCCCCAAACGCCGGATGCTGCAGATTTGGAAATCTACGAGGCCGAGGCGCCGTTGGCCGTAGGCTTTGATTCCACCCGCACTGCGCTACTGGAGGCGTACCGGGATCGCCTGGACTCCAAGCGCGACAAAAAGAACGAGAAGGTGGAGCACGCGGCCGGATTTGGCGCCTTGGCGCTGACCAGCAACTACCGGGTGCTCAAGTTCAATTCGGCCCAAGGCGTATCGCGTGGGGAGTTGACCGGGGACGGCCGCACGCCGTTCTTCCACAAGAGCATCAGCGGGTACCACGGTGCCAAGCTCAAGCGCTTCCAAGAGCTCATTGAGTGGCACATCGAGCGCGAGATGGACGCCTTCACCCGCGACGTTGGCGTGCTGGGGCTGCAAGGTGCACTCAACGCCATGCACGTGACCAACATGTTGAACGTGGGGTACCTCGTGTTGCCCAACGACCAGAACGGACAAAACCAGGCCGTGCGCAACCTGTTTGCCAACGGCCCGGCGTGGTTTGTGGAGGACGTGGACGTGGTCAGCTCAGCCGACGAGGAAATCGAGGATTTGGGCACAACCAACACCAAAACCACCGCACTGGTGGACCAGCGATTTGAGTCGCTTGTTCCCGTGAGCATCACCTCTGACAGCACCGCTGAGATTTTCATGCACCGCTACAGCCCCAACCGCATCAGCTACTTCACCGAGGCCGAAACCGAGCAGTTTGCCGTGTTTGCCGAAGTGTACTACCCCGAAGGCTGGGAAGCCACCATCGACGGCAAGCCCGCTGAAATCGTGCGCACCAATTACCTGCTGCGTGGGTTGACTGTGCCGGCGGGTGAGCACGAGGTGGTGTTTACCTACAACCCCACAGATTATGCCTCTGGAAACACCGTGAGTGCCATTGGAAGCACGCTGGTCATTCTGCTTTTGCTTGCAGGCTTGGGCATGCACCTGCGCGGCACATTGGCCGAAGGGCAAAGCGGTTCAACAGTGCACGAAGTGTACGAGGACTGATGCACGCCCTGCTCACAGCGGCGTATGTTCTGCTGTTTTTCGCCTTGTTTTACCGTGGGCGACTGGCAGGCAAATCGGGCATTCCGGGTTCTTGGTTGGCCGGAGCGTTCCTGATCAAGTTTGCAGCGGGCATAGGGCTGTGGGCGGTCTACACCTACCACTACACCTACCGAGACACGAGTGATGCCTTGCGCTACTACGACAACGGTATGGTGCTCTACGGCTACCTCAAGGAGGATCCCGCGCTGTTTTTTAAACTGCTGTTTGGTATCGG
>CAXPZW010000049.1:0-12022 GCA_964221845.1 Luminiphilus sp.
GACTGACGAGCGTTTCGCGTGATTTCGTCATCTAGCTAGACTGAGTATTATTAGTCGACTGTACAGCTGCTCAAATCTATCCCCGCGTCATCTCTCCTCCGCCGCCCGGCTCTTCACACCCTCTGGCACTCGAGAAGGCGGCTGAAGTAAAAGGAGGTGGCCGTCATCTCCCGTCTGGTCACCTTGAAGCCCGCGGCGTTGAGCGCGGACTCGACGTCCTCCTCGGCGTGCAGGTACGCGCGGGTCGCCTTGGAGGGGCCCGGGAAGAGCTCCCCGATGCGCTTGAGGATGGAGTAGGCGAGCGTCTTGGGGGCGAAAGAGATGATGAGCTTGTCGTCGGAGAGGGACGCGAGGTGGTTGATCATGCCGTTGACCCTGTCGGTGGGGTAGTGGATCATGACGTCGATGCAGGTCACCACGTCGTACTTCCCCGAGCACTCCTCAAGGCCGAGCGCCTCAAACTTGGGCGCGACGGCGGGAGCCTTGGCGCCAGCCTTGACCTGCTCATTGTACCGCACCTCGGCCTCGCCGACCATGGCGGAGGAGATGTCGGACGCGGAGACGGACGCGCCGCGGAGGGCGAGGGGGATGGCGAGGGAGCCGGTGCCGCAGCCGGCGTCGCACACCGTCTTGCCGGTCATGTCGATCCCCGCGGTCCAGTCGAGGATCTTGTCCACGGTCTGCTGGTGGCCGTTGCGGATGTCGAGCTGCACCTTGTTCACCTCGTCCGTCTCGCCGTAGATCTTCTTCCAGCGGTTGAACCCCTCGGTGTCGAAGTAGTTGCGGACGGACGCGGCCTCGTCGCCGCCAGTCTCGGACATCATGTCCTCGCGGCGCTTGTTGGGATCGGCCGCGATGAGGAGGCCGGCCGCGCCCGCGACGACGACAGCGCCGCCGACGGCGACGCCGACGCCATCGGCAGTCTGGGAGCGAAGGCACCCAAACCCGCTGGTTGCTCGGTGGCTCAGGCTACATGTCTCAAAACACCCGTACCCTGCATTTTGGGCTGGGCTCCGCGACGGAAGTGGGGGTGGTGAAGGTCACGTGGCCCAGTGGTGCTGTAGATGTCTACGACAACGTGGCGGCGAATGCAAAAACCACTTTGAACGAAGGCGCAGGACTCTCTACCGCTATCACAGCAGTCTCAAGCGTGCTGTGCCCTGGGGACAGTTTGCTGCTTACCGCTCCTGCAGGCGCAGACAGCTATGCTTGGGAGCACGGCGCTACTGGTGCAGAGGTGTACGTTACGGGCCCTGGTAGTTACCAAGTGGAGATGACTGCAGGAACGGCCCTTTCGTGGACCAGTGACGCCTTTGAAGTGAGCGCCGTGGCTTGGGGAGATTGGGACGTAACGGCCACCGCCCCTACCTGCTATCCGGATTCCATGTTTGCCGTAGTGCTTTCTGGAACAGACGCCGTGACCATTACTTGGCCCTATGCCGAGGACGAAGTCATGCTTCCTCCAGGCACATACGAGCTGCCCATCACCACGGCAGCAGGCTGCGACTCGGTAATCACCTTTGCCTTTGAAGCGCCCTTGGAACTGTTGGCGGACATCACCACCACTCCACCGCTGTGCTTTGGTGAAGCTTCGGGAACCCTCGAATTGCTGGCCTCAGGAGGCTCCGAACCGTTGGAAGTCACCCTGGACCCCGACGAAGACTGGAACGCCTTGCCTGCCGGTCTGTACACCGCCACCGTGGTAGATGCTTTGGGATGCACTGCCAGCTGGGAGGTGACCTTGGACGACCCCGAAGCCCTGACCCTCACCTTGGACACCGAATCACTCAACACGTTTGGACAGGGGTTTATTGAAGCTCTTGTAGCAGGCGGCGTGCCTCCCTTCACCTTCACTTGGAACGGTGAGGAAAACGACGAAACCTGGCTCAGCACAGCCCCACAGACGGTGCTGTGTATCGTCACCGACGCCAACGGCTGCACAGCCGAGGCCGAGTTCATCGTGACCGACGTGGAAGACGCCGCTCAGCTGGCAGCTGAGGTCTACCCCAACCCTTCGTCGGGCTGGTTGACAGTCACCGGCATGCCCAATACACGTTGGGAATTGATTGATCCCCAAGGACGTGTGGCGCTGACCCACACGTTGCAGTCTCAGCAACAAGGGATCAACGCCACACATCTGGCACCAGGCATCTACCTCGCCGTTTGGCACACCACCGCCGGCATCCAATCGCGCCGGGTGGTGATTCAATAACGTCTATTTCTTGAGCTCTCCGCTACGGATGGCGCGCTGCATGGGGTTTTCACCGCCGCCGCCACCGCGACGTCCTTGGCGCTCCTTGTAAAGCTCAAAGCGGCTGGGCTCTGGACGTGGAGGCCAAGCGTTGTTGGTGTTGTCGGTATCGGCCGTTTCCAGGTTGGGATCCAGCACAATGCGTACAGCAGGCATCGGAGTCACAAACACCTTGCTCACCACCTCGTCGTCCATCTTCCAGATTTCGGCGGGGATGTGGTGGCGGATGCGTTCGCCGTTCTCCAGCTCAAACTCCACAATCACCGGCATGACCAGTCCACCAATGCGACGGATGTCCACTTGGTAGTAGTTCTTGCCGTCGGCGAGCATGGCACGGTCATCAGCGTCCATGCCTTCGAGCATTTCGTTGTACTCGTCTTTGTCGAGTTTGAGCACCTCGTACTTGTCGCGCTGGGTGTAGTAGTCGTGGAGCGTGGGGTCCTGCTCGAGGTAGGTCTCACGGCCTTCATTGCGCTCGTCGGTCACGTCGGCCGGGGTGTTGGCATCGCGCTCACGGCGGAAATCGGCCTCCACGTCGGGATCTTGCGAGTTGGGTTGGTACCACTTCACGCCGTCGATGGCCATATCGCAGTGGTCGTTGGTGTAAAACCATCCGCGCCAGAACCAATCCAGGTCTACGCTGGAAGCGTCTTCCATGCTACGGAAAAAGTCTGCAGGGGTTGGGTGGTGGAATGCCCAGCGCTCGCAGTACTGCTTGAAGGCAAAGTCAAAGAGCTCACGGCCCATGACGGTTTCACGCAGGATGTTGAGCGCGGTGGCCGGCTTGCCGTAGGCGTTGTTACCAAACTGGTACACACTCTCGGAGTTGGTCATGATGGGCGAGATGTTGCTCTTGTCGCCCTTCATGTAGTTGGTGATGTTGCGAGCAGGGCCACGGCGTGAGGGGTAGTTGCGGTCCCACTCCTGCTCGGCGAGGTACTGACAGAAGGTGTTGAGGCCTTCGTCCATCCACGTCCACTGACGCTCATCGGAGTTGATGATCATCGGGAAGAAGTTGTGGCCCACCTCGTGGATGATCACCGAGATCATGCCGTACTTGGTGCGCTCGGTGTAGGTACCGTCGGCTTCCGGGCGACCGCCGTTGAAGCAGATCATCGGGTACTCCATCCCAATCCACTTGCTGTGTACCGAAATGGCTACCGGGTAAGGGTAATCGATGGTGTGGGCGCTGTAGCTGCGCAGGGTGTGCGCCACTGCCTTGGTGCTGTACTGCTCCCACAGCGGGTTGCCCTCCTTGGGGTAGTAGCTCATGGCCAGTGGGCGCTTGTCACCTACGTCAACACCCATGGCGTCCCAGATGAACTTGCGTGAAGAAGCGAACGCAAAGTCACGTACGTTTTCGGCCTCGAAGATCCAAGTCTTTTGGCCTTTTTGCTTGCCTTTTTCGGCTTCGCGGGCTTCTTCCTCGGTGACGATCATCACCGGGCTGTCGGCGTTCTTGGCCGAGGCAAAGCGCTTGCGTTGGGTCGCGGTGAGCACCTTGCTGGCATTGGTCAACTCACCGGTTGAACCCACAATGTGGTCCGAGGGCACGGTGATGGCCACTTTGTAATCGCCAAAGTTCAGGGTGAACTCCCCGCGGCCGAGGAACTGCTTGTGTTGCCAGCCGTAGTTGTCGCAGTACACAGCCATGCGCGGGTAGAATTGCGCAATGGTGTACAGGTAGTTGCCGTCTTCCTCAAAGTACTCGTACCCTGAGCGGCCGCCGATTTGCATGCGGTCGTTGATGTTGTACCACCACTTGATGTTGAAGCTCACTTTGCCGCCCGCCTTCAAAGTGCTAGGCAGATCAATGCGCATCATGGTGTTGTTGATGGTATACGGCAGGTCCTTGCCGCCGGCATCCTTGACGTGGTCGATCTTGAAACCGCCGTCAAACCAAGGCTCCAGGCTACGTACGGCGTCAAAGGTCATGCGGTTGTCCAGGGTTTGCTGCTGGATTTTGTAGCGGTCCGACTCCTTGGCGCGCACGTTTTGATCGAGCTGTACCCAGAGGTAGTCCAAGTCGTCGGGCGAGTTGTTGGTGTAGGTGACGGTCTCCTCTCCGTAGATCTTCTGGGTCTCGTCGTCCAGGCGGATCTTCATGTCGTAGTCGGCCTGTTGTTGCCAGTATTCGTGGCCCTTGTCACCACTCGCGGTACGGTAGGTGTTGGGCGTAGGCAATTCTTGGCCGAGTTGGCGGAAGGGGTTTTGGTTGGTGTTTTCTTGCGCTTGGGCTCCAAATGCAGAGGCCAGCAGCGCTACCAATACAAACAGTCGATTCATGGTCATTTTTGGCTGGGTAGCGAATGTACCGCTTTGGTCCAGCGGTGTCAACCGCTCAGGGAAGGCCGAGGTTCATCCAAGCGTCATTTCACAATCTTTACAGCATGGGTGCGGTCACTCAAGCCCTTCTTGGCGCGAATGTGTTTGCTACCGTGCAGTATCCGTCCATGGGCAAAAAGTCCCTGTGGAACGGTGCGGCACTCGGAACTGTTTCGGATGTGGACGTATTCCTCTCCCCGATCCTCTGCCCTATTGGAGCGGAACCGAAGCCCAATATGACGGATTCACTACGTCCACGACCTTTTGGCTGACACCGAAAATGGATCACAGAGGTCCGTAACTGCCAACCTTGGGGATTTAGCGCTTGATGACGCGTGCGGAATGGTCTTGCCACTGCAGCACATACACGCCCGGCGCCAAAGCGGAAGCGTCCAACTGACCAGAAGCATCAAAGCTGGTCGTGCACACGACGCGCCCTTGTGCATCAAGCACTTCACAAGTCGTGCCCGCAAACGGAACAGGCGAAACACGCACCACATCCCCCACCGGGTTCGGATACACCGAAACCTGAGCAAGCGCCTGCTCGCTGACACCTACCGCACAATCCAAGTCCTCGAGTGACCATTGGCTCAGGAAATTCCAAACCGTGGTAGAACCGTCAAAGTCATAGTTGGTACCGCCGATGTCGATGAACGCGCCGGGCCAGGTGTGGCCGCCTTCGTAAATCTTGTACAGCTCCACCACGCTGCCGCAGTCGCCGCCGTCCCACACGAAGTGGTCTACGGTGCTGCCGTCGTCGGGATCTAGGTCTTCGAGCGGGGTAACCGAAGCATCGTCAAACGTGTTGTTGGCATTGCGCCAAAAGGAAGTGACTTCGGGGATGGAGGTGGCAATGAAGCTGCCGTCGTACTCTACCACATCGTCGGCCGTGCCGTGAATTTGGAGGACCGGCGTCACGTGGGTGGCTGAGCACGTTTCGAGCGTGGTTGAAGTCATGGAACCGGTCACCGAAGCCACCGCTGCAATCCGGTCCGACAGGTTGCACGCCAAGTGGTAGCTCATGTACCCTCCGTTGGACATGCCTGTGGAGTACACGCGGTTCAGGTCCAGGTTGTAATCCAGCGCCAAGGAGTCAATCAGGGCGTCTACAAATCCCACATCGTCCACGTCACCGCTGAAGCCAAAGCCCACGTTCCAGTGCGCGGTACCGATCAAATCGGGCAAGCCTTCGGGGTGCACCACCAGAAAGCCCGCAGTATCCGCGATGGGACGGAAATCGCCGTAGTTCAGCTGTTCAAAGGCGTTGGAGCCGTAACCGTGGAAGTTGAGCAGCAGCGGCGTAGGCGCGGTGGCGTCGTAAGTTTCAGGAACGTACAGGATGTACTCGCGCTCACCGCCGTTGTGGGTGATGGTGGCGTCGATGGTTTGGGCAAAGCCGCTTACACAGCAGCAAACAAGAAAGGTCAGAACAGCGAAGCGCATGGCTGGCAAATTTGACCTCGAAGGTACGCAGAATCAGTTGGCCGAAGGGTCGTGCGCGGGCCACACCCACTCGTCGTCCTCGGTGAGCCCGGGCATGCAGGTGAGCTCTACGACGTTGCCGTCTTCCAACCAGGCGTTCATGCTCAGGAGTTCAGAGCCAACGCGCACGGCAGTGTCGTCGTCCTCGAAGGTGATCATTTCGATGTCCACGTCGGTTTCGCCGAGCTTTTCGAGCAGCGCTACCAAGGTGGAGCGGTCCATCCCGATGACCACTTCCCCATCCAAGGTGTACTCCGCACCAGTGAGCGATAGGGTCACCAACCGAAATTCCTCAGACTCGTCAAACCCCAGCGAGAGCTCGCGGGTGTCGTAGTGCCAGACTTCGGTGGTTTCGTCGCCGTCTTCCTCATGAACGAGAGATTCTTTCGAAGAAGGTTCGCCCAAAAGTTGTGCAGCGTGCTCACGGGTGATGCCAAAGGGCAGCTGCCCTACGCCGGTGCCAGGTTGAATGGAATTCATCATAGAGCGAAACTAGCAAAACCGCAGGTCTGACAGATGCCGGAACTGTGAAGGTTTTGCACCGCTGCTCTTCATGGGTGAGACGCAACCTGCGATTGCCGGGCCCAATGACTCCGGCAGCGCGTCAACGTGTTTCACAAATGTCACCATAGGTTTCGGGCACAAAGGGCATGTGTTTTCAGCAGAACATGTCTGCATTGTGCGCAAACGCTGACTTCTGAGGCGAGACGGTGCCCGATGGAGCGCCTTTTTTTATTCTTATCCCTACAGTTTCAAGCACGCATAACGGGAGTAGGAGTCCAACGTAGCCCACACTCCATCTGTAGCCACACCTACGGCCGCAGCCGTCAGCATGTTCCACAGCGAATCCAACACCATTTCGTCGAGGCTTTCCTCGGGATCGAGTTTCATCTGCCAGTCGGGGAATCGGCGGGCGGTGAAGGATTGCTTCAGGTGTACGCGCACATCGTGACGAGGGTCATTGCAAATCTCAGAAAACAAGGCGTTGAGCGGAGCTTGCTCCCCTTCGATGTATTGCATGAATTGGCCCTCTCGGTAGAGCATGAATCCACTGATTTCAGCAGACGCATTGCGGTCAGCGGAGCGGATGGCGAGTTGTTCGCGTTCTAAGGGGTCAGCCAAGCAGTTCAAGGCCCGGCTTCTATACAGGATTGCTTGCACGGTGCAAAATTGGGACTCGAAATGGACTTAAGTGTAGGACACTGGATGACTCTATAGCCAAATCCCGAGTTGAGGTCGAGGTTCAATCCCAAAAAGGCATGAATAGCAATAGGCGTGATGCTCCGCCGGCAAACCTTCCGAGGATTGGCCACCAGAACGAGTGCAAGCCTAGATCACCCCGCTTTGCTTCGGGCAGACCTCAGGCGCAACTCAAATTACCTTGGGCGCTGTACAGGCATGTACCTGCTCACCATGCAGCATGCACACCAAATCGCTGTGAAGCGTGTGATTACTCGCAAAGGGCTCCTCTACACGGCCACAACAAAGCCCTCTGGAAACAGAGTGCTTTTCTTTCGCGCTAGAGCTTGCAAAGCATCCAGGTCATCATCACGCGCTGGTCGTCGACGTTGACCCATTTGACGGGTTCTATGGGGCGGATGTCTGGGTTGGAACGCAGTACGCCCATCTGATGCCGGGTGATCAGGTACCGGTCCGAGCCGTCGGGCAAGCGGTAGCGCCCATCCCCCAGGGGCAACAAACTGGACTCGATGCCCATGGCGCCGCATGTGCGGATAAAAAGCGTACCGCCCGGTTTGAGTACGTGAATCAGCTTGCTCCACATGGCTTCAAAGTGCGCGTCGGAAATGGCAAAATGCAACACGGCGTTGCAAATCACATGGTCAAACTGCCCCGGATCAAAAGGCATGCGCGCGAGGTCAGTACAGACGAACTCGAAGGGGTGATCGGGGAAGCGCAGGCGTAGCTCCAATTCCCATTCGGGGTTGGCATCTACGGCGGTCACACGGCAACCGTTTTCCAAGAACCACGGGAGGTTTCGGCCGCTGCCCACACCTGCATCGAGCACGGTTTGCCCGGGCGTGTAGCGGCCTTTGTGGATTTGATCGGCGAGGTAGAGATCGGTCACTTGCGCAAGGTAGCCCTCCTGGCCGCTTGTTGGAACACCCAGTACACGGTTAGCCTGAATTTGAATGCAGTCGCTAGTGGAGTATCCACGGGCGTATTGCAGGACAGAGTACGGCTACAAAGCAAGAGTCGTTTAGAGATCGAATGCCCCCTGATTCCAAATCCGGCGCGCAATTCAGCGCACCAGTATCCTGTCATTTTTTTTGAACAGCAGTCCCATCCTCATTGAACAAGGTGGTCGATGGTGGAGCAAAAAAATCATCTTTAGGGTAAACCTCTTTTTTGAACAACGAACCATCCTCGCGGTAATACAACCACTCCCCTGCTTTGACGTCATACTCTGACAAAATCAGCCCGCGACTCTTCAACATTCCGTTGGAATGATATTCGAAACGCATCACGTTGTAGTTCAGATCTTGAACCAAGTATTCCTCCGACTTGACCAAGGTGTCTTGTCTGAAAGTCTCTTTTAAACTCAGGTAACCATCATCGAAGTGCAAGATCACCATGGAAGCAGAGTCTGCACCTAACCAGTAGGTTTCAATGCCATTTTTTGGTCCTGAGTTCTTTTCGCCTCGAAATGACTCCTCGTTATAGTATCTGTGCACATTTTGTGCGCGCCCATTGCGGAAGGGGATCTCTCGATACCCATCAATGTCAACCAAACCAGAGGTCCAATCACGACCGGTGTACTTTTCAAGAGTAAGTTCGCCCTGGTTGTAAAAGGACTTCCGATATACCTCTTCCTCAAATAAAACAGCTGGAACAGGCGCTGTTGAGTCCTGCTGTAGGTGCACAGTCCCTTCAAACCACCACCCCTGTTTAACTCCGTTATCATAAAAACCTTGGTGCCACAAGTTGCTGTTTGACCAGATCACGTCATACCAGAGCCCATGGAGCCTTCCGCTTTCAAAATGAAAGAAACTCTCTTGCCATGCATTACTTATGCTGGCAACCCCCGAAAACAAACCGTCGTTGAGATAAAAGAGCGTGCTTTCACTCACATAATTTGCTGTGGTTTGGGTGTAATCCAAGCCACCAATAACGTGATCGGGCGTGTACTCTTCACCGAATTGCTTCACCGTCAATGCTGACAACTCAACATCTTGCTGAGCATGAGCGTTGACTACCGTTAGGATGATCAATAATACGGTCGAAATCTTCATAGACTTTGCTGTCGTTTACGTTTGCTAACGCTGAATATGGTTCTAGTGATACGCAGCGAGCAACTTTTTGAAACCCTCAGGTCCAACATAAAATTGGTGACACTCTGAACACCTGCGCAACGGATACACCCAGTCTTACTTCGAATCCAGCAACTTGGCCAACGCCTCGGTGTAGAGGATGAGCATGTTGATCTCTTCGGGACGGGCGAGTTTGATTTTGTCGAAGATGACGATGGCCTCACCGTTGCTTTCGATGTGGTAAATCGGATGGCTCTCGAAGAAGTGGATGACCTCCTTGGTGAAGAAGGCTCGGATCTCCTCCTCGTTGTTGCCCATGAGCAGGAACTTCTTGGAGAAGCCGGGGTACATGTCAAAATCGATGTCCTTGTAGCCGGTGAAGGCCATCAGGCGGTCGAAGATCTTCTCCAGCGCGCGCTCCTTTTCCATGGTGAACACCGGGATGGACTTGTTCAGCTGCAGGATCATCAGGGTGGTCTGGTGGACGTCGGCGGTGAAGGCCTGGCCCTCGTTGAAGGTCACGTCTGCCACTTCCCAGGAAAGGCCCAACTCCTTGAATTCCCCACGGAGGCTGTTGGTTTTCCGGTCGATGGGACGGATCTCAAAGAAGTGGAAATGCTGGAGCGAATTGGTGTTCAAATCCCCTTGGCGCGCAAAGTGGAAGTCTTGTTCGATGGCCAGGTTGCGCAGTTGCTTTTGACGGGGGGACAGGCGAACCGTGGAACCCGACAGGTTGATCTTCAAGGCCCGTTCATGGGTCGATGAAGACACGTGCGACTCCAATCCAGAAATGGTGACGCGACCTCCTGTATCGCCTTGGGTCTTCTGGAATTCAAACAGGTAGTCCGTGTAGGTGATGCCCACCAAGCGCGTTTTAGACAGGTCGATGTTGACGTTGGCGCCGGCCGGTACTTGGGCCAAGAGCTTGTTCACTTTCAGGATGCTCAGGAAGTTGGCCACGCCCCTCACCTTCAGGTCGTACCGCCCATCCTCATGCGGGATGAGCTTCGTGCGCGACTTGAAGATCAGTCTAAAGAAATCCTTGACCGACAACTGCGCCAAGAACATGTGGGTGACCAGCGCCAGCGCCAATCCCCCAAGCAAGCCCACCAGCAGGTTGGTGAACAGGGTCAACACCATGGTGCCCACAAAGAAGAGCAGCTGCTCAATGCCCAAGCTGTAGGTCTGTTTGAACACCGCCGGAGACGCCAGCTTGAAGCCTGTGTACACCAGCAGGATAGCGAACGCACACAGCGGCACCTGCGTTATCACCGGGCTCAACACCACAATGAACAGCAGCAGGAGCAGTCCTTGGTACATGTTGGACCACTTGGTTTTGGCCCCGTTGTGGATGTTGACCGTACTGCGAATGATCACCGCGATGATGGGCAGCCCGCCAATCATCCCCGAAACCATGGTAGCGATGCCGATGCCCGTAAGGTCCTTGTTGAGGTCGGTTTTGCGCTTGTGCGGGTCGATCTTGTCCACGGCCTTGGCAATGGCCAGCGATTCGATGCTGGTGATGATGAGCATGGAGATGGTGGTGGTCCAAAACTCAATCGTACCGATTTTGCTGAAGTCCGGATGCATCACCGAATCCATGATGTTGTCGGGAATGTCCAACAGCAGCTTGGGACCCACTTGGTAGTCCCGACTTAGCAAAGTCATGGTGTGCTCCTCAAAGAAATTGAAGCCGTACACGAAGGCTACCGAAAGCGCCACCACCCAAATGGGCGTGGGCAGGATGTGGAAGATGCGGTTGCTGATGCGCGAATGAAACAGGATCAACAGCAAACCCGCCAACGAGATGACCACCACAAAGGGATTGGCTTCGGGCAGCATGACCACCGCGTCAATGAGGTTTTGGATGATGCCCGGAGCGTCCGAATGCGTACCCAAGGCCACGTGAATCTGTTTGGCTACGATGATGATCCCGATGGCCGCTAGAATGCCGTGGATGACGGAGGTATGGAAGATGTCGGCAAACCGCCCGAGCTTCAAGATGCCGAGCAACGCCTGCAGCGCGCCGGATACCACTACGGCAGCCAGGACATAGTTGAATGCGTTGCCCGACCCGTCGTCCATGATGGTGAGCCCCAGCAAAATCACGCCGATCACGCCTTTTGCAGGACCGTTGACCGAAACGTGCCCCCCACGATACAAGGTGGTAATCACCCCACCGATGATGGCCGAGAAGATGCCCGCCATCGGCGGCGCCTCTGCCGCCAAGGCAATCCCCAAGGAAAGCGGCAACGCAATCAACGCCACACTCACCCCGGCGATCAGGTCGCTTTGCCAATTCTCGATCAGTCCTTTGAGGCCTTGCTTGGGGGTGGATTCCATGGATGTGGTTAAGGGTCAGCGCGGGCACACGAGCGCCTGCAAAAAAGCAGAAAAGATAGGGAGGAATTGCTTCTTGCGGAAGCAGCGCTCAGACAACAAGTGTTCGCAAACGCTTGCAAAGATTCGAATCACGACAACGGATGGAATGGTGCATCATTGTTGTCTTGACCTTCAGGTCATTGCATAAACTGGATGTGACCCTGGGCAATGTTTGCTCTGAAATCAATGAGATTGACCACCTGCATTTCGCGTTCGGGATCTTGCAGTAATCCGTTGGTGATGTTCAAGAGTCGCTGGTCGGCCATTCCGACGGGACGTGCGGTGATCATGCACACAGGTTCGGCCCAGTTTC
>CAXPZW010000050.1:0-56500 GCA_964221845.1 Luminiphilus sp.
GATGTTCACCAATTGCTTCTCCTGCAATCCGCGCTCGCGCATGTCTTCGGGGTGCATGAGGATGACGCGGCGTTCGTTCTCGATGCCGCGGTAGCGGTCGTCCAACCCGTAAATGGTGGTGTTGTACTGGTCGTGCGAGCGCAGTGTCATCATGATCAACTCGCCCTCCTGCACGGCCACATCCGGAAGCGGGTGTACCTTGAAGTTGGCTTTGCCATTGGCCGTGTTGAATTCGCCTTTGCGCGCCCCGTTGGGCAAGTAGAATCCTTGCGGGTGGCGGATGCGCTCGTTGTAGCGTTTGAAGCCGGGGATGGTGGCCTCAATGTGGTCGCGGATCACGTCGTAGTTCTGGGCGCAGGTACTCCAGTCCAGGTGGTCGGTGCCGGTCAGGCGCTCGCCAATGCCGCACACAATCGCCACTTCGCTTTTGAGCTTGTTGCTCACGGGTTTACGCGTGCCTCTTGTGGTGTGTACAATGCCCATGGAGTTTTCCACGCTCATGAATTGCGGAGCAGTGGGACCCATGTCTTTTTCAGAGCGTCCCAAGCAGGGGAGGATCAATGCTTCTTCACCGGTGATGATGTGCGAACGGTTCAGCTTGGTGCTGACCTGTACCGTTAGCCTGCAGTTTTGCACCGCTTTGGCGGTGCGCTCGCTGTCGGGCGTGGCCGAGATGAAGTTGCCGCCCATGCACATGAACACGTCGACCTTGCCTTGCTCCATGGCGCCAATGGCACTCACCACGTCGTAACCGTGTTCACGGGGGGCGGTGAAGTTGAAGCGCTCATCCAGGGCGGCCAAGAACGGCTCCTTGGGTTTTTCCCAAATGCCCATGGTGCGGTCGCCCTGCACATTGGAGTGTCCGCGTACTGGGCAGGTGCCTGCACCGGGCTTGCCAATGCTGCCTTTCATCAGCAGCAGGTTGACGATTTCTTGCACATTGGCCACGCCATGTACGTGCTGGGTAATGCCCATGGCCCAGCAGATGATGATCTTTTGCTTGCGCGCTAACAGGTCTGCAAGCTGGTGGATGGCGGCCAGCGGTACGCCGCAGTCTTGCAGGGCTTGGTTTGTGTCGAGCTGATCTAAGGCCGCTACTAGGGCGTCAAACCCTTCGGTGTGTGTGGCAATGAAGGTGCGGTCCAGCGCAGTGGGAACAGTCGCTTCCAGCTGCAGCAGGCGCTGCATGATGAGTTTGAAGAGTGCGGCATCTCCACCTACACGCACTTGCAAGAAGTGATCTGCGAGTTTGGTGCCGCCTTTGAGCACTTCGACAGGGCTTTGCGGGTCCACAAAACGCAGCGTGCCGGCTTCCGGCAAGGGGTTGATGTGCACCACGGTACCGCCGTTTTGCTTGTTCTTCTGCAACGCACTGAGCATGCGGGGGTGGTTGGTGCCGGGGTTTTGCCCCACGACCAAAATGACTTCGGCCTCGTAGAGGTCTTCCAAAGTGACGCTGCCTTTGCCAATGCCCACGGTCTCGCTGAGGCCCACGCCGCTGCTTTCGTGGCACATGTTGGAACAGTCTGGCAGGTTGCTGGTGCCGTGCAATCGGGCCAACAGTTGGTAGAGGTAGGCGGTTTCGTTGGAGGTGCGCCCCGAGGTGTAAAACACGTTGCGGTTGGCGTCGCCCGCAGACTTGAGGCCTTCAGCCACCTTGGTAAATGCGTCTTCCCAAGAGATGGGGGTGTACTTCATGGCCCCCGGAGCCAGGTACATGGGTGCGGTAATGCGGCCGGACTTACCCAGTTTGTAATCGCTCCACGTGCTCATTTCCTGAAGGTCATGGCGGGCAAAGAAGGCGGGGTCACATTTTTTATTGGTGGCTTCCTCGGCGAGGGCCTTGGCGCCGTTCTCGCAGTATTCGCCCAGTCCAGAGCGGTGCACAGGATCTGGCCATGCGCAGCCCGGGCAATCAAACCCGTGCTCTTGGTTCATGCGGTTCAGCAGCTTGAGGCCTTCGCCCAACCCCAATTCATCGGCCACGTGCTTGAGGGCCACGGTCACCGCCTTGGTGCCCGCTGCACGGTCCTTGGGTGCAGAGGTGGAAAGTCCAGTAAGGGTCTCGGGAGGGAGGAGCTGCAGGTCGCGTTTCATGGGGCGGAATTACCCCCGGAAGGTACACCCCTGCGCACAGCTACGCAAACCGGGTAAAGCGGCCTTCACGGCAAAATGCCAACAGCGCAATGCCCCATTCCAGCGCAAAGTCCACCGCCATGCTGGTAGGCGCCGAAACCGAGGCCACAACGGGGATACGCGCCCGGAATGCTTTGCTGATGAGCTCGTAGGAGACGCGGCCGCTCAGAGCCAAATAATGCGCTTTGGACAACACGCCCCGGTCCAAGAGTCTTCCAATGGCTTTGTCGGTGGCGTTGTGGCGTCCGGCATCTTCGGCCAACACAAGCAGGTTGCCACCGGCGTCAAACAGGGCTGCGGCATGGCTGCCTCCGGTCTGGTCAAACAGGGGTTGGTGCGCCCGCATTTGGGCGTGCAAGGAGGGAAGAAGGTCTGGCGAAAGCCCGGCCGATTCCAACGCATCGCCCTCCGGAATGTCCAACTCGCGGGTACCGCAAATACCACAGCTCGTTGCGCTCAAGAGTGCCCGTTTGTTGGCCACGTCGTTGGGGTTCAATCCCGGCAAGGTTACTGCGATTCGGTCCAGTGATTCTGAGTTGGTATTGAATTGAATTTCAGGGATTTGGTTGGCGTGAATTAAACCTTCATTTAAAAGTAAGCCCAGCACCAGTTCGCGCTCCCATCCCGGGGTGTGCATCAGCACGGTAAAGGGTGTGCCGTTGAGCACCACTTGCAGCGGGCGCTCGATCAACACTTGTTCGGTTTGGTCCGAAGTGTGGCCGCCCGCAAAACGGACGGTGCGGTACCCGTGCAGGGCTTCCATCAGAGCAGTACGCCTTTTTCGGGTTCGATGCCGCCAGGGATGTCGGTCTCCTTCAGCATCTGACGCAGGTCAATTTCAATGGTGCGGTGTACGTACATAACGCAGGAACAGGAGGGTCAGGAGAGTCCGGTAATGGTGCCGTTGTTGTCGATGTCCATGCCTTCGGATGCGGGCACGGCAGGCAAGCCAGGCATACGCATCATTTTACCGAGGATGGGGATCAAAAAGCCTGCGCCAGAAGCAAACTCAAATTCGCGTACGGTCACGGTAAATCCGGTGGGGCGGGCGAGTTTTTTGTCGTCGTCCGAGAAGGACTTTTGAGTCTTGGCCATGCACACCGGCAGGTGTTCCAGCCCCAGCTGCTCGATGCGTTTGAGGTCGGACACGGCTTTCTTTTCGTATTCCACACCATCGGCGCCGTAGATCTCACGGGCAATGGTCTCGATTTTGGTGCGGATAGGTTGGTTCCAGTCGTAGAGCTGTTTGAAGTTGGCTTCACCGCTGTCGACCACATCGGCTACAGCGCGGGCCAAGTCTTCGGTGCCGGCGCCGCCGTCGGCCCAGCCTTTGGCCAGGACGGCCTTGACGCCCAATTCGGCGCAGCGGGCAATCACAAAGTCAATTTCCTCTTGCGAGTCGGTGCCAAAGTGGTTGACGCTCACCACGGGCTTCAGGCCAAATTTCTGCACGTTTTCAAGGTGCTTCTCCAGGTTGGCGATGCCGGCCTGCACGCGCTCCATGCTCGGGGTGTTGTACTCCTCCTTGGGTGCGCCGCCGTGGTGACGCAGTGCGCGGATGGTGGCTACCACCACTACAGCGTCGGGCTTGAGGCCTGCGTAGCCGCATTTGATGTTGAGGAATTTTTCGGCGCCTAGGTCTGCGCCAAAGCCGGCCTCGGTCACCACGTAGTCGCTGAGCGAGAGCCCCATTTTGGTAGCAATGATGGTGTTGGTGCCTTGGGCGATGTTGGCAAAAGGTCCGCCGTGAATGATGGCCGGATTGCCCTCCAGTGTTTGCACCAGGTTGGGCTTGATGGCGTCCTTCAACAGCAGGGCCATGGCGCCCTCAGCATTGAGGTCTCGCGCGTACACAGGCTTACGGTCCATGGTAAAGCCCACGAAAATGTTGCCGAGCTTTTCTTTCAAATCTGCCATGCCTTCGGCCATGCAGAGGATGGCCATCACTTCCGAAGCAGGGGTGATGTTGAAGCCGTCCTGGCGCGGCATGCCGTTGGCGGTGCCGCCGAGTCCGATGGTGATGTTGCGCAGTGCGCGGTCGTTCATATCCATCACGCGCTTCCAGTAGATCTGGCGTGGGTCCAAGCCCAACGAGCGGGTGCGCGACTGCAGGTTGTTGTCAATCAGCGCGCTCAGCAGGTTGTTGGCCTTTTCTACAGCTGAAAAATCGCCGGTAAAGTGCAGGTTGATGTCCTCCATGGGCACCACTTGGCTGTAGCCGCCGCCGGCCGCACCGCCTTTGATGCCGAATACGGGGCCCAAGCTGGGTTCGCGCAGCACTACGGTGGTTTGCTTGCCAATGCGGTTCAGGCCTTCGGTCAGGCCAATGGAAGTGGTGGTTTTGCCTTCGCCCGCAGGAGTCGGAGTGATGGCGGTGACCAGAACGAGCTTGCTCTGCGCTACGCGCACAGGGTTTATGACATTCAGTGGAATCTTGGCTTTGTACTTGCCGTAGAGTTCGAGGTCGTCTTCGGTGAGGTTGAGTTTGGCAGCAATCTGTTGGATTGGCTTCATCTCGCAGGCCTGGGCAATTTCCAGGTCTGTGCGGAAAGTGGTTGCAGTGCTCAAGTGGATAAGGGCGTTGGGTTCTTCGCGAATATAGCCACTTGAACGCCCCGAGCCAATGCGACTATTCTGTTGTGGCTGGCTTCCAGCAGGGCAGGGTGAAGCGGAAGGTGGTGCCTTGCCCTTCCACGCTGTCCAGCGCGTACTCGGTCCCGTGCAAGTCCAGGATGCGGCGTACAATGGCCAAGCCCAGACCCGTGCCCGATTTTTCGGTTTTGCCGCGGCGGAAGCGGTCAAAAATGTGCGGCAGGTCTTCGGCAGGGATGCCTGCTCCGGTGTCCTCGATTACCACTTCCACGCCGCCTTCGATGCTTGTGGCGGCAATGTCCACGCGATCGCCCGGGTTGCAGTACTTGATGGCGTTGCCGATGATGTTGTTCAGCACGCGGTCCACCAGCTTGGTGTCCCCGTTCACCAGTCCCAAATCCTTTGAAATGTGTGTGTGCACTTCTATTTGCTGGGTTTGGGCAGTGCCGCGGTGCACGGCTACCACATCGTGGATCAGGTCAATGAGGTTGATCGGCTCGGCGTGGAGCTGGGTTTCTTTGGCCTCCAGCCTAGACAGCTCAAACAGCTCGTCAACCAGCGTGCGCAGCCGTACCGTGCCTGCCAGACTTGTGTTCAAGAACTGTGTTCGGCGCTCAGGTTCCAAAGTGTCGTCCTTCATGAGGATGGTTTCCAAGTAGCCTTGGATGGAGGCCAGTGGCGTGCGCAGGTCGTGCGAGATGTTGGCCAAAGCAATCTTCTCCTTTCCAGGCGGGCGCAGGTTTGAGTTTTTCGACCCTGCGGGCAACCGGTTGGCGGTGTGGTGTGAGGTTTCTGATTGAGGTTTTGTAGGTGAAAAAACCGCGTTTATGTGGGTGAATTGATGATTCGTCGTAAACAGGTTAAAATTCGGAACGAAAACGCGCGCCGTACCGTATAAAATGAAGCCCCTTGGGGCACCTGAAAACAGTTCTGATATCCATTCATGGTACCGACTAAACCGGAACAACCTATGCGATACGCCGTTTCATCCCTGCTCATGTTCCTGATGGTGGTGCTCCCACTCACCGCACCAGCCCAGGACAGCCCGTGCTCCTTTGAGGAATGCACCATCACCGGATTTGGATCCGCACAACGTGTGTTGTGGATCCCCAACTTACCCGGTCCGGTCAACCACCGTTGGTTCTTTGACGAGGACGGCGGCACCTTCGAAACCTTCTCGGACGGTACAGCCCACATTTACGGCAATACCTTTAACGAAGACGCTCCCGAATACGAGCTCTACATTGACATATGGTTCACCGATCGCATGAACTGGGCCGAGTGGAGTGCGCTTGGTCGCGGCTGGAAAGGCAACGCCACTACCGTGGGCGATTTGTACACCACCTGGGATTACTACATCATGCACCCCGACTCGGCCAACCGTTTGTCGGCTGGCGGTGCTTGGGAAGGCACCCTGGATGTGACCCACATGCCATCCAACTACTACTTTGGCCTACAAGTGGGAGAGGCCGCCAACGACCAGAACGGTGCGCATGGGATGAGCACCTGGATGGAATACACCGGGACCTTGGACGGAGCATACGTGGAAGGCAACGCCGACATCAATGGCGAAGGCGGTTGCGAGCCACTCGAACTGATTGACTGTGTAGCGGATGTCACCGTGGAATGCGGCGACAGCACAGATCCATCCAATACAGGCACCCCCGAAATCCTTTGCCCTGAAATGAGCCTCGACTACGAGGACATCACCTCGGGTGATTGCCCTTTGATTATCACCCGTACCTGGACGGTCACCACCACAGTTGGTGAAACCGCTACTTGCACCCAAACCATTACGGTAGAAGACACCACGCCGCCTGCCATGAGCACCTTGCCCGAGTTGAGCTTTGTGGACTGCGGCGAGACCATCAGCCCTGCATGGCCCACCGCGACTGATGCCTGCAGCGGCGAAACGGCAGTCACGGTCACCACCGAAGCCCTTCCGTTTGAAGAAGGCATGTGCGGCCAGTTCCGCACCCAAACTCCCGGAGGCTGGGGCGCACCCGCCAGTGGAGACAACCCAGGCACCTACCGCGACGCACACTTTGATGCCGCTTTCCCCAATGGACTGACCATCGGTTGCGAAAACACCTTGACCTTGACCTCCTCTGCCGCTGTAGAGGCGTTCTTGCCTGCAGGTGGCACACCTGCTGCGCTGCCTCCGGGCGACATGGTAGATCCGGCTGGGTACACCAATGCCTTGGCGCAACACCTGGTGGCACTCAAGCTCACCTTGGGCTTTGACGCATACGACCCCGATTTTGCCGGAGCTTACGCGTCGATGACTGAGTTGGTGCTGGGCGCAGGGGAACTCGCCGGCACAACCTTGCAAGAGCTCATTGACCAGGCAGATGCCGTGATTGGCGGTTGCAGTACCGAGTTGACGCCAAGCCAAATCACCGGTGCGCTCACCCTTGTGAACGAAAACTACGTGGATGGCACCAATGACCAAGGCCAGGTGGACTGCCCGTACGCCGATCTCTGCGGTGAACTGACGGTATTCACCTTCACCGCCACCGATGACTGTGGCAACACCGCAACTGCTCTGCAACTCGTGGGCGCCATCGACACCGAAGGCCCCACCATCCTCACCGACCTGCAAGACATCACCGTAGAGTGCGGCCAAGTGCCTGAGCCCTTTATTGAAGTGGACGGCTGTGGCGAGGGTGCTGGGGAATGGACCGTAGAGGTAAACACCTTCTCAGGCACCTGCCTGCCTACACTTGAATACGTGTACACCGTGACCGACGCCTGTGGAAACGCTGTACAAGCCAACCAATTCATCACCGTCATCGACACCGAAGCACCGGTGTTCTTGAACGCCCCTGAAGACCTCAACATCGCGTGCGGTGATCCAATTCCTCCGTTTACTCCAGAGGTCAGCGACGCGTGTGACGAGGCTGTGGATGTAGCCTTCTCGGAGTCGATCAGCTCCACAGGCTGCGGCCAGTTGGTGATTCACACCTGGATCGCTATGGATGCGTGCGGTAACACAGCAAGCGTCAGCCGCACCATTACCCAGATCGACGATGCGGGCCCCCAACCGGTTTCACCGCTGAACGATGCGGAAGTGTCGTGCGATGGTGCGCTGACTCCAGCCACGCCTGAGTTCGCAGACGCGTGCAGCGCTGTGGTGGACGTGCAGGTTGAAGTCACCTTGCCTTCCGATGAGTGCGGCGCTACCGGGCAGTACATCTGGACCGCTTTGGACGCCTGCGGCAACAGCACAGTGATTGTGCAGAACGTGACTGTGGTAGACACCGAAGCGCCCGTATTTGCAGACGCGCCCACCTCGTTTGAGTTGATGTGTGGCGATGCACTTCCTGCAGCTACGCTCACGGCGATCGATAACTGCAGTGGGGTAGACCTCACGCACGAAGACGTAGAAATGCCCACCGAGGGCTGCGCCGGCCTGGTGCGTACGTACACTGCGCTTGATGCGTGTGGGAATGTGGCCACCTTCACCCAAACCATCACCTTCGTGGACAGTGAGGCGCCCGAGCTCAGCGCGTACCCTGTTGACGTGGAGGGAAGCTGCACAGTCGCCTTGGATCCACCCGTGATTACCGCCACTGACAACTGCGACGCAGAGGTGGAAGTGACCTTGGCTGAAACGATTACTCCGCTGGATTGCGGTATCCAAGTGCAGCGCACCTGGACGGCTACTGACCAGTGCGGCAACACCGCCTCACACACCCAGAGCTTGACCCTCAGCGACAGCGAGCCGCCCATCTTCTCGGGAGACACCGTGGTAACGGCCTCATGCGCCATCGACCCCATGAGCTTCATCAACGTCACCGACGACTGCGACCCGTACGTGGAGCTCACCTTCACCGAAACCCAGTCCGGCGACTTCTGCGGCCAAACCCTTGAGCGCGTGTACACCGCCACCGACAACTGCGGCAACAGTAGCACCTTCACCCAAACCGTGGAGTTGTTTGACAATCAACCGCCCACCTTCGTGTATGTGCCTGAGGACCAAGCGCTAGCCTGTTCGGATGGCATTCCGCCCGTGGGCAACCCCGTTGTGGAAGATGACTGCAACGCGGTTACCGTGACCTTTGAAGAAACCGAAGAGGGCTCAGGTTGTCAGCAACAGCTGCGCCGCACCTGGACGGCAACCGATGCTTGCGGCAACACCGCGCAAGCAGAACAAGTCCTGTACATCGGCGACCAACTGGCTCCAGAGCTGCAAAACGTACCGGCTGACCTCGCGTTGGATTGCGCGGCGGCGTTGCCCGATCCTGCTGAGGTAACCGCAGTGGACGATTGTGGTGAATTGGAAGTACTCTTCACCGAAGAAACCTTGGACGGCGCTTGTGCCAACACCTACACTGTTGTGCGCACCTGGACGGCCATCGATGCGTGCGGCAACAGCACCAGCGCCTCCCAAACCATTGCCTTCACCGATACCACGCCTCCGGTGTTCGATACAGAGGTGGAAGACATCATTGCGCAGTGTGGCGAGATTCCATTGCCTCCTGTTGTGACTGCATCGGACGATTGCGGTACGGTCATGATCGATCTGGTGGAGACCTTTGAAACCGGCGGTTGCCCCAACATCATCCGCACCTGGACTGCAACAGACGCGTGCGGAAACGCTGCTGTACTCGTACAGAGCGTACAGGTGGAGGACAACGAGCCTCCCGTGCTTGAGGGCATTATTTCGGTGATCAACACTGCGTGCAACAACATCCCGGATCTGCCAGATCCCGAGGTGAGCGATAACTGCGACGACGAAGTGGCGGTGACCTACACCGAGAACATCATCGGCACCGGGTGTGAAATCACAATCATCCGCACCTGGATTGCCTCAGACGATTGTGGCAACACGACCGTTGTCTCGCAAAGCGTCAACCTCACCGACGAGGAGGCTCCGGTATTTGTGACGGCTCCTGCAGACCTGACCGTGGAGTGCTCGGCGCTGGACAACGTGCCCTTGCCAAACGTGAGCGACGATTGCGGCGCTACGGTGGTCATGAGCTACGAAGACCAAACCTTGGGCACCGGTTGCGAGTACGACATTGCCCGTACGTGGACCGCTACGGATGCCTGTGGTAACACGGCTTCTGCAGTGCAAACCCTCCATGTCATTGACCAAACACCACCGATGATCGCGGGCATTCCGCCGAACATCGCGGTGACCTGTGACAACATTCCAGCGCCTGTAGATCCTGTAGTGACCGATGCATGCAGCGATGTGGCAGATGTGGCCTTAACCGAAGTGCAACTCGGAACAGGATGCAGTTACACCTTGCAACGCACCTGGACGGCGACAGATGCATGCGGCAACGCCATCAGCATCGCGCGACTCATCTTCGTGGAGGATGCCTTGCCTCCATACTTCGTGGGTGTTCCAGAAGACATTCAGCTGGCCTGTTTGGCCGACGAGGTGCCCGAAGCTGTGCATCCTCAGGCCATGGATAACTGCACCGCAGCTCCTCCGGTGACCTTCATTGAGTTTAGTGAGGCACTGGCGTGTGGTGAGGTGATTACTCGCCGTTGGGTGGCCACCGACGACTGCGGCAACACCGCCACTGCCGAGCAGCAGATTTTCCGCACTGACAGCCAAGCGCCTGTGATCTCGGGTGTGCCTGAGCCGGTGCAAGTGAGCTGCGACAACATTCCTACGCCGGCAGAAGTGACCGCCGAGGATGCTTGTGGAGACAGCGTACTACTCATTTTTGAAGAAGACGTGGACGGCGGCCAATGCCCGTACACCATCACCCGCACTTGGACTGCGGTAGATGCTTGTGGCAACACCGCAGTGTCCATCCAGCAAATCGAGGTGACCGACTTGGTGGCGCCAGCCTTGGTGAATACCCCTGAGGACATCACTGTATCCTGCGGCCAAGTGCCAGATCCTGCAAACGTGCAAGCGGTAGACAACTGCTCAGATGTGGCGGTGCTGCTGGAAGAAGAGTGGTTGGAAACCGGCTGCATCAGCCTGCTGCAACGCACTTGGACGGCTACAGACCTCTGCGGCAACACGGCGCAACACGTGCAATTGATTGAGGTGCTGGACGACGCAGCCCCTGCATTCACGGCGTACCCTGAAGACATGATTATCCAATGCGGCGACCCTGAGCTGCTCGTACATGTGGACATTGCCGACGATTGCGCCGGCGGATCCATTGTCTTCAACGAGGAGCGCTTGGACACCGAGTGTTCCAGCGAGTTCACCTTGCTGCGCACTTGGACGGCGACCGACGCGTGTGGCAACGCAAGCACCATCCAGCAAGTGGTGGAGGTGGTAGACAGTTACGCACCAGTTTGGCCAGAAGCCCCAGAAGACCTGGTGGTGACGTGTGAAGAGATTCCGCCCATGCCAGAGGTGGTGGTAGACGGAGAATGCGACGACGACGTCGAAATCTTCGTGGAAGAAACCATCACTGAATTGGGTGAAGTGGGCGAGACCGAATGCACCTTGGGCAACACGGTCACAGATTTCGCAACTGTTGCGCTGTGGCTCCCAGGTTTGCCTGCAGAGTTTGCCGAGAACTACGTGTTCGCAGCCGAAGGCGGGGTGTTTACCCAAGACTTTGAGGCCGGTACGGCACACATCTCGGGCCAAGTGTACGACGCGAACTACCCGCTGCACAGCTGGATCATTGATATCCATCTGGAAGACCGCAATGACTGGGATGCCTGGAGCGAAGCTGGCGGCGGCTACAAGGACGACTACGGTGTTGCCGGCGAACTGTACAAGACCTGGAGCTACTACAAGCTCTCGGACGTCAGTCAGCTGATCGGCGCACACGACTTTGAAGGCTCGGTGTTGGACTTGACCCACGCCCCAGCCAACTACGAGTTCGGGTTCCAGGTGGGCGAGGCGGCCAACAACCGCAACGCCGAGTGGGGGATGAGCGGCTGGTTCTTCTACGAAGGCACCTTACAAGGCATTCCGGTAACTGGCATGGGCGACGTGATGACCGAAAACGCCTGCTGCGCCGATCAGGACATTGTGCGCACCTGGACCATCACCGATTGCGCGGGCAATGCCTCTACGTACACCCAATTGATTGAGGTGCGCCAAGACATTCCATTGGAGCCGCTCTTGATCACCGTGGAGGACGAGGAAGAAGAAGTGGACGCCCGCAGCCTGGACGTGTTTGGCACTGAAGGGGATTGGTTCCGCGTGGCCTTCACTCCAGAGGTGGACGGCGACTACATGCTGACCATTTGCAATGAGCAAGGCCGTTGCGTGGAAATGCGCGAATTGAAAGGACTCAAAGCCGGTCAACGTCAAGTATGGGCACAACCCAAAGAAGGGTTGCCCTCGGGCGCGTACGTAATCACCATGGCCGGACAAGACCGCAAATACAGCGACCGCGAGCTGGTGCTCCGGTAGGAAATCGACTTAAGGTGGGAGAAGCATCCGACGCATTCGGATGTGGTTTTGGTAGGGCCGCCCTGGAATAGGGCGGCCTTCTTTTTTGCGCTTGTTTACGCAGTGCTTTTTCTCGCGCGCTCGCGCGTGCCCCCACCCATGGGGGGCGCCGGGCCCCTTCACAAAGTTGAGGCGCCGTGTGTATGTGAATCGGGAGTGAAGCGTTTATACCCGTGTATAAACGGGTACACACGGATCATGCTTCTGCTTGGGCCTCAGTTTCGCCACCCTTCAACTTGCGAATCTTCCAGCCCATGTACCCGAACAGAATGGTCATCAGCGGGCTCACATAGTTGAAAACGCAGTACGGCAAGAACGTGAGCACATCCACGCCCAACACCCCTTGCTGCGTGGCGCCGCAGGTATTCCATGGCACAAGCACCGAAGTCACGGTTCCGCTGTCCTCCAGGGTGCGTGAGAGGTTCTCAGGCGCCAAGCCTTGTTCCGCGTATTCGTCCTTGAACATCTTGCCGGGGACCACAATGGCCAAGTATTGATCAGAAGCAGTCAGATTGAAGAACACTGCTGTGCCTGAAGTCGATGCAATCAGCGAGCCCACAGAGTTGATGCGGCTCAGGATGGCGCGTGTGATGCGTTTGAGCAGCCCTCCGGCTTGCATGGCTCCGCCAAAGATCATGGCGCATACAATCAGCCAAACGGTGTTGAGCATGCCTTCCATGCCGGAGCCCTTGAGCAGGGAAGAGCGGTCCTCTTCTGGAATGTTGAACAGGTCGTTGATCGCGTCATTCTGCTCGGCAAAGAAGTCCGTGGTGGAGGTCATCATCGAGACGGTGCTGGTCAGATACCCGCTGTACGCGTAGTCTTCGGTGTACTCCTCCACAGCGACTCCGTTCCAGTCTGCGGCAATGCGCTCGACCAGTCCAGATTGAAAGCATACAGCACATACTGCCCCCAGAAGCGCGCCAATCATCAGTGCTGGGATAGCAGGCATCTTTTTGACAATCAAGACGATCACCACAACGGGAACCAAGAAGAGCAGGGGAGAAATGGTGTCAAAAGTCCCACGGATGATCTCCTGCATACCCGCAATTTGAGCGGGATCCGCACCGCCGTCAAACATGAATCCTGCAATCAAGAAGACCACAAGTGCCATGCAGATGGAGGGCACGGTAGTGTAGGTCATGTAACGAATATGCGTGAACAGGTCGGTGCCGGCCACAGCGGGAGCCAGGTTGGTCGTGTCGCTCAAGGGAGACATCTTATCGCCAAAGTAAGCGCCCGAAATCACGGCGCCGGCAATCCACCCTTCGCCAATTCCGAGAGCTTGCCCAATGCCCAAAAGCGCCACGCCCACCGTCGCTACGGTGCTCCAAGAGCTTCCTGTGGACACTGACACAATCGCGCAAATGATACAACTGGCAAACAGGAAAATGGTCGGGTTCATGATGTCCAGCCCGTACACGATCATGGTGGGGACAATCCCTGAAATCAGCCATGTGCCTGCCAAAGCGCCAATGAGCAGCAAAATGATCAGCGCTTCCAGTGCCGAGGAGATGCTGGTGCGAATGGCGTCCATGGTCTGTTGCCAACCCACGCCAATGGTTTTGGAGATGATCACAGCAATGCCTGCAGCCAACAACAGTGCAATTTGGTTGGGGCCGTAGCTGGAGTCTCCTCCGAAGAATACCACGTTCAGCGCCAGCAGCACAACAAGAATCATAATGGGCAAAAACGCCTGCAACAGGCTGGGAGACTTCGTGGAGTCCATGCGCAAAGGAGGTTTGCGACGAAAATAGCCAACCGCGCGCAATCGGAATTGTGAGATCTGAACGCCATATTTGTGACATGCGAGAATTTGCTTTGCTCTGTTTTGGTATTGCCCGTGACATCACCGGCCAGCGTATGCTCCAGCGCCCCGCAACCCCAGGGTTGACGGCGGGTGAACTGCAACAGACTCTCTTGCGTGAATACCCCGATTTTCAAACCCTGGCCTCCTTGAAGCTGGCAGTCAACCAGTCCTATGCCACTGAGGACACGCCCATTGCTGCGGGCGATGAGGTGGCCATCATACCCCCAGTCAGCGGAGGATGAACCAGGAACGCATTCACATCGGACGTCATCGGTTGGATACAGAAGGCCTCCAGAATCTCTATTCCCAGCCCCAAGACGGAGGCATCGTGGCCTTCACAGGAACCGTGCGCAACGCCACCAGGGAGCGCGAAGTGTTGCATTTGGACTTTGAAGCCTACGAGCCTATGGCGGTGCACACCTTGGAGCAATTGCGCGAGAAAACCATGCGCAAGTTTGGCGTGCGTGATGTTGTGATTCACCACCGCCTTGGGCGCGTCTTGCCCGGTCATGCCGCCGTGGTTGTGGTGGTGTTTTCAGCCCACCGCAAGGAGGCGTTTGAGGCGTGCGCGTATGTCATGGATCGCCTGAAAAAAGAAGTGCCAATTTGGAAAAAGGAGGCCTTTGTAGACGGCGAAGTGTGGGTGTCTGCTCACCCTTGATTCCAAGCGCCAAGGTCTTCTTGTGTGTTGATGTTGGAAACCCATAAAGGGTTGATAGATAAAACGTTATCAGTATTACTGTTAATCAACACTTTACGTGGGCACGAGTTGCCTTGACTCAAGAACGCCAGCAGCTGTCCATAGCTTTTGGGCTCCCAAATGGCGCAAAGCGGTTCAGGGAACGACTCCTCTGATTTCACAAAGGCCGTAGCGATTTTGCTGGTGTTGCGGTTGCGCACCAAATGGTCCAGTGCTTCGCGGTCCAGCCCTGGCATGTCACAAGCCACTACCAAGTACGCCGCATTGGCGTTGTGCATGAATGCAGTCATCAACGCACCCAGCGGCCCAAAGTCAGAAATACGATCGGGGAGTGGGGTGGCAAATGCGGCGATATCCTCAGCTTGATCGGGTCTGCATGACACCAGCACTTCGTCGCAGACTTCGCCCAACAGATCAGTCAGGTATTCGCGTTGAGGCTTGCCGTGTAGGTTGATCAGGCCTTTGTCGGTGCCCAAACGGGTGCTTTTTCCACCCGCAAGCACCAGCCCGTAAAGCGGTGGAGGAGTGAGCAAATGCTGGTCCAGTAAGGCGTGCAGTGCCTCGCGGTCCTCCAGCTTTACCGTGGGTGTTTCTGGTGAGAGGTGGTTCGAAAGAAACGCCGGCCAAGCATCCATCCCTGGACACAACACCACAGCCAAGACATCGGTCAGGCGGGCCAAGCGCTTTTCCAGTGAAGCAAGTTTATCCGGATGTACCAAGGCGATTTGGTGCGAGGCGTCAAAGTGATTGCCGTTGACCAGCGCACCGTCGCATTGCTGAAAGGCCGATCGACGTTGCCATTCGCCCATTTGACCCGGTGCACGTACCGAGTGAAACGACTGGTGGTCCATCCACTGTCCACCCACAGGGAAGGGGCTCTTTTCAGGGTGGTGATCCGCGTCTGCGTAGGCAAGCATGTGCTCTGGGCGGGCTTGGATGTAGTGTTCCACCACCTCTCGAATTAACCCGCAGGGGGCACCGAGCAGCGAAACTTCACAATGGGCGAATTGTCCGCGGTGGGGCCGCGATACCGGAGGGTGCTTAACGTGTTTGGCCATGTTCGGGGCCAAAATAGCGCAGGAAGCCCACACTCACCCCGCTGTAGTCAGCTTCTCCAAAGTTCGCGCTGATGTGCGCGGCGGCAAAGGCATTCCAAGTCGGCGCCTTGAGCGTGTTGATGGCATACACCCGCAGTCCCAAACGGGCAGGGAAGAGGGACTTGAGCAATAGGTTGATGCCGTCTTTACCTTCAAAATCCCGGTTCCATTGGGCAAAGAAGGGTTTGTAGAGGTTGAGCCCGCCTTCCACATCAATGCCCACGTGTCCCATCAAAAACTCGCATGCAAGGAAGTAATGGATGTTGGAGGCGTTCCAACGTGGGTTGTCGATGTACTCGGGGTACTGGTTTTGGCGGATCTGATCTTCGTAGTGGGTGTAGAGCTGGTAGGTGAATCCCGTGCGCACGCGCAGATGTCGTCGCCAAAGGACGCCCACGCCAAGCGATGTGGCATATACAGGTCTTTTGGGCGTGCCCACGGGTCCAATCGTCCCTCCGTATTCGTGGATGCCCAATCCAGCGCGGAACCAAGCGAAAGTGCGTTTGGTGCGCGGGGCAGTCTGGCGTGGGCGGGAAATGACCGGGAAGATTGCCGCGCGTTTGTAGCGTCCAGCTAAGGTCAACACTGCCGAATTGATGCCGAAGTTGGGCAGTTGTACATGCCCATTGCTACCATGTAGAAATCCCCCATACACCCGCCATTGCCAATTGGGCGTGGTGCGCAAGTTGCGTCCGAGGTAGGCGTGAAAAGCCCACGTATAGCGGGAGCCCACGACAATGTTGTCGGGGTTAGAGATGGAATCGTAAGGCGTGGAGAAACGCGAGGCGCCCAGTCCAACTTTGAAGATCCACGCTTTTTGAGGGGTGTCGCCTGCGTAGAGCTCAATGAACGGGTAGACGCTGATGCTGGTGCCGTATACCTCGGGGTTGCCGTAATCGCTGAAGGTGCATTGAACGCCTGTGGTGGGGAAGTTGTACCAGGCGCCCCAATCCGAGGTTTGGTGACGCTTGCCTGTGGCGATATGCCCACCGGAATGCAGTCCAATGGATGGAAACGGTTGGTGGTTGGGAACGATGCTTCCTGCGTGCAGACCCACTTCAAAAAAAGGGGCGTCCTGTGCTGGGACACGGCCTGGTTCAGGCTGGGACCATCCTTGGCTGGAGGTCAAGAACATCAGACTAAGTGTACAACAAAGCAAACGCAGCATGCCCGCGAATGTAGGGCTTCGTGAGGCATGGAAGAAATGCACGGGATTTGGGGCTTTTTTAGGAAACGAACCTTGGCAGTGAACCGAAGATGCGCGAAATTTGTTGTAAACAGCAATCGAAGGAATCCGATGAAGAAGTATCAGTCCATCCACAATGCCAATTTGCGTATGGTAGCTGCCGTGTTGAAAGCAGGAAACGCCATTGATGCCCGGGTTTCCTGTGTGCTGAAAACAGAAGGGCTCACCCACATCCAATTCAACATCCTGCGCATCTTGCAAGGCGCCAGCCCAGAGCCACTGTCTGCAGGACAAATCAACGAGCGCCTGATGTTCACCAAGTCCGACGTCACCCGATTGCTGGACCGCTTGGAGAAGAAAGGACTGCTCCTGCGCGAGATGTGCCCCTACAACCGACGTAAACTGGAAATCCGCATCACCGAAGCGGGCAGCGAACTGTGCAACGCACTGCTGCCGCGCATCGAGGAAGCCACAGCGGGGTTCTACCAAGAAGTCCTTTCGGCCGAAGATCGTGACGCGGTGATCCGCGCCATGGAGGCCATCACCGAACACGCCACTCATGCCCACGATTACACACCTGATTGATGCCCCACGGGTTGCCATGGGAGACATCTTCCTCCACCAGCCCCTGCCGTACCGCGGTTTGAACATGGTGGACCCGTTCCTGCTCATCCACCACTGGGACGACGTGTTACCCGGCGGGCAGCACCAAAGCACCGTTGGCGTGGGGCCTCACCCTCACCGCGGCTTTTCGCCGGTCACTCTGGTGTTTAACGGAGGCGTGCACCACCGCGATACCATTGGCAACGATGGCGTGGTTTACGCCGGAGGTACTCAATGGATGAACGCCGGCTCTGGCCTGGTGCACAGCGAGCGCCCCGACAAGGCCATTGCCGAAGGCGGAGGACGCTTTGAACTGATCCAGTTTTGGGTCAACAGCCCTTCTACGGTTAAGATGGCCAAGCCCTCATACCAACCCCTCTCTGCTGAGGATACCCCTTCGCTGACCTACGACGGTGGCAAGGCCAAGGTAGGTGTGGTCAACGGGAGCTACGGGGGCAAGAAAGGCCCGATTGAAGCGACTTCGGACATGCTCATCCTCCGTGCCGAATTGCAAGCGGGTGCCCACTGGGACTTGAACCTGCCCAAAGGCCACAACGCCTTGGTCTACCAGTTGGACGGCGAACTGCTGTACGATAGCACTACTCAGGCCGGCGCCCGCAACATGGCCGTATTTGAGCCTACCGGAGGCGTGGTGGAAATTCACGCCGTGACTGATGCCCGTCTCATCGTGCTCACAGGAGCGGCCATTGATGAGCCTGTAGCCACCTACGGCCCGTTTGTCATGAACACCCAACGTGAAATCGTGGACGCACTCAACGACTACCAGAACGGCAAACTCGGGCACCTCCAAGAAACCTTTGAATGATGCAGCGACGTGCCTTTTTGAAAGCTGGCAGTGTAGCCGGAGCATTGGTGGCCACAGCTCCCGTTCAAAACCTGATCGGGTGGTTGCAACCCCGTCCTCGTATCCTGGATTTGCCAGCCGATGAAGTACATGTTCGCCACGGCGGATGGCGCCAGCCGGGTCGATTTGCGCTCGCAGGCATGCCAGAACTGCGTAAGTTCCAACGCAACGTCTACCTGGCCAATGGCTGCGAAGCCTCAGGCCAAGACCTCAAACAACTGCGCCTGCAGTGGAAGCAAGAGTGGGTGCAAGTCTGCACCACGCAGGAATCGGTCTTCGTGGGCGACAGCTACCACACCCGAAACGTACTTGGAGATGGGCGCAATGAAGCGCTCAAACTCCCAAACGGGCTTCACTTGCACGTGGGAACGCTAGAAGGCAGCCACATCCTGTTGCCCGATGCCCGCGCGCTTGTGGTGCCGCTGGACGGTGCCTTTGAGCACGATGGCCAGCCGGTAAGCTTTGAGCAAGCCTTGGTGGTCCCAGCCGGTCGCATGACCCGTATTGAGGGTCGCGGTGTGCGCTTTGCGATTTTGAGTGCTGCTGCGGTTTAGCCGCGGTGGAGGTCTGACTTTCCTCCAGTTTTTTCGAGCAGGGCTACGCCCTCGATATGCATGCCATGGCCAAAGGCCTTGCACATGTCGTACACGGTAAGTGCGGCGGTAGTTACCCCGGTGAGCGCTTCCATTTCCACACCGGTTTGGCCGTCCACCTTCACGGTGCATGTGATCACGAGTTGATGGTCTTTGGGTGTGATCTGAACGTCCACTCCGGTGATGGGCAGCGGATGGCACAACGGAATCAACTGCGCGCATTGCTTCACACCTTGGATGCCGGCAATCACGGCAATATCCATCACTGAACCTTTCTTGGTCGCAAACCCGCCCGCTTGCAGGGCTTCCCACATGTCCGGCTCAAACACGACGGTGCCGCATGCGGTTGCAGTACGTCGGGTCACGGCCTTGTCGCCCACGTCAACCATGCGGGGCTTTCCAGATTCATCGAGGTGCGAAAAGGAGCTCATGCGGGAAAGGGGTAAAAAGGCACCAAGGTGCCTGCTGGAAATTCAGTCTGATCGGCGTCAAGTTCCACAAAGCCATCCACATCTACCAGTCCAGCCAGGTCGCCAGAACCTTGCGTAGGCGAGGGGATGGCAAGCAAGCGCCCTTGTTGAGGACGGGCTTGCACCGGTAGGAATTGCGTCAATGAGGGGCGAAAGGAGACGGCGTCGGTCAATACGGCGTAGTCCGGTTGGGTAGGTTGGCCTAGGCTATGGGTCAACCAAGGCAGCGCATAGCGCATCATGCCAAAGGTGGCCGACACCGGGTTGCCTGGCAGGGCGAACACCACAGTCTTTCCCGTAGAGCCAAACCAAAACGGCTTGCCGGGCCGTTGGGCCACGTGGTGAAAGAGCTTGGCTACACCCAGCGCTTCCATGATTTCTGGAACGTGGTCTTTTTTGCCTTTGGAAACCCCACCGCTCAGCACCACCATGCCCCCAGCGTTGAGCACGGGGCCAAGGGCTTTGCGCATTTCTGCGGGGTCATCGTGCAGGTGCAGGAGTTGGGGGGTGAGTCCTGCACGCCTGGCCAAATCGGCCAAGACATGCACATTGCTGCGTCGGATTTGATGGGGGGCAGGCATCTCGGTGATGTCCACCAATTCGTTGCCGGTACTTACGATGGCGCATGGCGGTAACGTGAATACTGGCACCTCCGCATATCCTTCGGTGGCCAACACCCCAATGATGCCCGGATGAATACGTGTGCCAGCGTCCACAAGCAAATCGCCCGCACGGCGATCAGTGCCTTGGCGGTGAATGTGCTGGCCAAGTGCGGCGTCGCGGCCAAGGGTGACCACGCCGTGATTCAGTACATAGTGTTCAACAGGGATCACAGTGTCGGTGCCGTGGGGAAGGACTGCGCCCGTCATGATTTCCAAACACCCGTTGGCATCGGTCAAAGTCAGGGGTGCGTCTCCGGCGAATTGTGTGCCTTTCACCAACAGGTGGTCACCGGCTTTGTGATGGCCCAGTTGTACCGCAATGCCGTCCATCATCACCCGGTCAAAAGGCGGAAAGTCTTGGGTGGCGAATACATCTTCGGCCAAGATGCGGCCTGCAGCTTCGGCAAGCGGAATGTGTTCCATTTGCGGTTTCCAGGGCTGTCCTTGGATGTGCTGCCATGCTTGTTCAACGCTGATCATCCGCCTATGGTAGCCATGGACTCACGTGAGGAGGCAGCTGCTTCTGCCGCAAAGCCATCGACGGCTTTTCCTTGGATGGTCCGGGTGATCAATGCGAGCAGTTCGCGGTCGGTCATTCCGCCGCGCATGGCGTCGCGTAGAGACAGTTCGTTTTTGGCGTACAGGCAAGTGCGCAAATCGCCTTCTGGCGTGACGCGCAGGCGGTTGCACGTGCCGCAAAACGAGCGTGAGAAGGCAGGTATGATTCCAACAGAACCCACCATGTCTGGTTCGCTGTACCGTTGTGCCGTTCCGGATGAGGAAGGGCCAATGGCTTTCAATGTGGGATAAGCGGATTGCAAGTGTGCCAAGATGTCCCCTGCCACAAACTTAGGCGGGTGGGACTTGCCGCCGTTGAACGGCATCTCTTCCAGGAAGCGCACTGCTACCCTGTGCGTGCGTGCGAGTTCGGTGAGCTCGATCCATTCCTCAGGGTCGGCGTCGGGCAGGGCCACGGCGTTGATCTTGAGGTTCCAGCCAGGTTCCAACAAGGCCACCAAGCAATCGTGCACCTGGGCAAAGAGGTCACGACGCGCTATGTCATTGAAGCGCTCAGGGCGCAAGGTGTCTAGACTGAGGTTGATGTCGCGAATGCCCAGTTCTTGGAGGACTGGGAGGTGAGGCAGGGTGCACGTGCCGTTTGTGGTGATCGCGATGTTCAGCCCTTCAAACGCTGACAGCGTGCGTAAAAGCACAGGAAGGTCCTTTCGTAAAAAGGGCTCACCGCCGGTCAGTCGCACCCGCTTCAGGCCAGCTCCGTGGAGTACGCCCACCAAGCGACGCATCTCCTCAAACGACAACAAGGAGTCCCTTCGCACCCAATTGAGCCCTTCGGCGGGCATGCAATAGGTGCAACGCAGGTTGCAGCGGTCGGTCACGGCCAACCGCAAATAGTCAAGCGTACGTCCGTGGCGATCAGCCAGCGGCAGGGTTGGGGTAGAGGTCGGATTCATCTTCGTCCACACGCGCTTTCATGCACTGAAAGTCCTTTTCGATCAACACCGACAGTTGGCCGCCTTCGGGCAGTTCAAGCGCCGTGCTGATCCCTACTTCGTCGGTGCCGGCCCAGCTGCGGCCGAGTTCTTCGGGAATCGCCACTTGGATGCCGTTTTCCAGGACAAACGCTTGCACGTCGTCCACACATTCCAAAATGATCGAGTAATCAAAGAAGTCGCCGCTGGGGAACTGCGTGGTTTCCAGCAGCAGCCCTTGGTCGCACAACGAAGTCACCTCTGAGCGCCCCAGCCGCAAGCGGAGGGAATTGCCTTTGATGCGGATCTTCATACCGCCAATGTAGGGATTCAGGCGAGTTTTACCGCGGTGCCGCTGGAGGTCACCATGAGCATGGATCCGTTGTTGCCAATGGTCTCATAATCAAGGTCAACACCCAAAATGGCATCAGCGCCAAGCATGCGGGCTTGCTCTTCCATTTCGCGCAGGGCATGGTCCTTGGCTTCGCGCAAGACGCGTTGGTACTCACCCGAGCGGCCACCCACGATGTCGCGGATGTTGGCAAAGAAGTCTTTGAAGAAGTTGGCACCGATGATGGCCTCGCCGGTCACCACGCCCAAGTAGCGGTCGGCGATCTTGCCGTCAATACCGTTGGTAGTTGTTACAATCACAGTTGCAGAATTTGCCCAGAATGTACATTCCCGTATGCCTTGAGGCAAGCTGCGGGAGGGAGGTTTGGGGATTTTTGGGGAGCTACCAGAGCACGGCTGCCACAATCGCCCCGGCCACAAGCACCATCATCATCCCACCACACAAACGGTACTTCTCCACGCGTTGGCACAGGTAGAACCCGATCACAATCGGGACCATGCTTACGGTGATGATTTTGGTTTGGTAGATGTCAGTGCCCAAAAACACCTTGTCTACGAAGTAGTAAAAGTCTGTGTCGTTCGCCAGGCGCCAGTATTGGCCAAACCCCCAGAATCCGAGGACGGCACACAACAGCCCGAGCAACACGCCCAAGCCAAAATGATCCGGCAGACCGCCACGCTTGGGGGGCAAGTCCGGGTTTTCGTCGATCACGTGTTCCAATTCGCTCAAATGTCCCATTCGTTAAGCGCGCCCATGGCGTGGTGCGCGGTGAGGTCGTAGTGCACGGGCACCACCGAGACGTAGCCGTGCTCGAGCGCCCATTCGTCGGTGTCTTCGCCCTTGTCTTTGTTGTTGAACTCGCCGGTCATCCAGAAGTAGGGCTTGCCCGAAGGGTCGTGGCGCTTTTCAAAGGCGTCGCTCCAAAAGGCCTTGGCTTGGCGGCAAATCTTGATGCCCTTGATTTCAGACTCGGGCAGGCGCGGGATGTTGACGTTCAAGCAGGTGGAGTTGGGGAAGCGGTTGGCCAGCGCGGCTTTGGCCATGCGTCTAGCAATGCTTTTGGCCGCGTCGAAGTCGGCTTCCGCGGCGTGGTCCAACAGCGAGAATCCGATACTCGGAATGCCTTCTACCGCTCCTTCAACAGCAGCACTCATCGTACCGGAGTAGATCACATTGATGGAGCTGTTGCTCCCGTGGTTGATGCCCGAAACCAGCAAGTCCGGCGTGCGCCCTTTGAGCACATGGTAGATGGCGAGTTTGACGCAATCCACCGGCGTGCCTGTGGTGGAAAAGGTCTGCACGCTGCCGGGCAAGGGAGACTTAAGCTCCTCGATGCGCAGGATGTTGCCAATGGTCACCGCGTGCCCCATCCCGCTCTGCGGACTGTCGGGGGCCACCACGACCACTTCGCCAAGGTCCGCGACGGCTTCCACCAAACTGCGGATGCCTTTGGCGGTGACGCCGTCGTCGTTGGTCACCAGGATGAGGGGCTTGCGTGCTTCCATGGCGCAAACTTACGCCACCTGTGCGTGATGGAAGTGTCAAAAAAGCCAACGAATTTTGAACTGTGGGTGTACCAAAGCACCCGCCTCTGCGTTATCGAGTTGGCATGCTTCGCCTCAACCACATGATCGCCATTGCTGCGCTGCTGATCGCCTCCTTGGGCTTTGGGCAGGGCCATCCCCTGTTGGAGTCGTTCTCGGCCATCCAAGTCGACGATCACATTCAGCTGGATTTTGCCATCATCGGCGGGGGAAGCTGCAATGGGGTGCAACTGCTGCGCAGTTCGGACGGTGTCCAATTCTTCCGCATCGATGAAATCCAAGGCATCTGTGGCGGATCAGAGTTCACCGAGCATTACACCCTGCTGGATGAATCGCCCTTGCAAGCCACCACCAACCACTACAAACTCGTCCTCGGTTTCCAAGGCGAATCGCAGGTGATTCAGCTCAACTTTGTGCCCCTCAACGCGGGATTCAATGTCTTTCCAAACCCAGTGCAAGACTGGGCTGTACTCAAGTGGGACAACCCCACCGGCGTCCAATTCATCGTTGACATCTACAACCTCTCGGGCCACGAAGTGGAACACGCAGAGGGCATCACCAGCTCGGAGATCTTCCTCCAGCTTCGCGACTTTCTGCCAGGCACTTACATCTTCCAATTGATAGGCGAAGACGGCCGGCGCATCACCGGCAAGTTCATCCGGGTATAACTGGTGTAAAACTCGACAACCCGCGTCCTGGGATTGTCAGCCCCTTCGGCGAATTTGAGGCCATGGTTCGACAATACGCACTCACCCTGCCGCCCAAGCCGCGCGGCTGCCACTTGATCACCCGCGACATCCTCGAAGAAGTCGAACTCCCGGCCTTTGGCCTGATGCACGTGTTCATCCGTCACACTTCAGCCGGGCTCACCCTCAATGAAAACGCAGATCCCACCGCCCGACGAGACCTCGCCACCGGGCTGGATCGGCTCGCCCCCGACGGCGCCGACTGGATGACCCACACCTCCGAGGGGCCGGACGATATGCCCGCACACATCAAAGCCACTTTGGTGGGCAGCTCGGTCATGATCCCCATCACCGAATACCGCCTGAACCTGGGGACGTGGCAAGGCATCTACCTCTGTGAGTTTCGGAACAATGGAGGGGCGAGGGAGTTGGTGGTGACCACGACGGGGGAGTAGGCTAGTGGAAGGGTTTAGTGCAAGTCTTTAGTGCAAGGCACTGCAGAAAACCGATCTTCTATGGAATGGAGAAACCTGGTTATTTCTGCAACCAAACCACCAACTGCATCCCCTTGTCAGTGCGGCGCATGTAAGGCTTCAACACGCCGTCGAGCGCCTTGGGCAAATACGTATCACACACGTAGTAGCCCTTGTCGGCGACCGCATACCCCGCGCGTTTGCCGTGGGCTTCGAAGCTGGCGGGGGCAAATTCGTGCAGGTGGTACGGCACGTGCATCGGACTCAGGTTGGCCACGAAATCACTGCGCATGAGCTTGTAGTACCTGTTCATTAAGGTATGGGTGAGCCAATGTGCACTTGGCACCTCAATGTGGATCAAGCCACCGGGCTTGAGCCACTTCAATGCACGCTCGATGCAGGCCGCAGGGTCGTACAGGTGTTCCAGTACCACGCTGAAGGTGATGAAGTCAAAGTGGTCTTCTGGAAAGTGTGCGTCCTCTACTGCTGCGCATTGCAAACGGTCTGGCGAAAGCCCCATGCGCTCAATGGCCCGTGCGTGGAACGGTTCGGAGGGTTCGCACCCCCAGGTGTCGAAGCCAGCGCGTTCCAGTGCGATCATGCACTTGCCCACACCGGCGCCGATGTCTAGCGCACGTTGTCCGGCGGAGAAGTCCGCCAGTCGCTTGTACCAGTCGATCTCACCGGCGAAGTAGGTGTCTTGGACCTCAAAGTATTCTGGTTTCCAATAGGACTCGGGGGGGGTGCCGTAGTGGTCCTGGATGCTGGCGGGTACGGGTTGAGGATCTGCGAAAATCAATTCGCAACTTCGGCATTGCTTGATTGTGCTGGTTTGACCCTCCAGTTTCCAAGGGCTTGCGCCTTGCGAACGGTCCAGTCGCTTGCCCAAGGTTTTAAAACCTTCGGAAGACGCGCCGCACATGTTGCAGGCGTGCACGGGATGGTAAGAGTACTGCACCGGCATGGATGCAATTTGCAAAAAGCGTTACAACGTCTCGGACGTCGCTTTTGTCCCGAGGAGATTGGTGTAGATTCGCACCATGAAATCTGCATTCATCGCGGACGCGGTCCGCACGCCGATCGGGAAGTTCGGCGGCACCCTTGCCCCAGTACGTACCGACGACTTGGGCGCCCTCCCCATCAAGGCTTTGATTGAACGCAATCCGTCACTGGATCCTGCCGCGATTGAGGACGTATTGCTGGGCTGTGCCAACCAGGCCGGTGAAGACAACCGCAACGTGGCGCGCATGTCGCTGCTGCTCGCGGGCTTGCCCTACACTGTTCCGGGTGAAACCGTGAACCGCTTGTGTTCTTCGGGCATGGCGGCCACCATCCACGCCTCGCGTGCCATCCAAGTGGGCGATGGCGACGTGTTTGTGTCAGGCGGTGTGGAGCACATGACCCGCGGACCGTGGGTCATCAGCAAAGTGAGCAAGCCCTTTGGCCGCGATGCGCAGATGCACGACACCAGCTTCGGCTGGCGCTTCATCAACCCCAAGTTGGATGAGATTTATGGTACGGACGGCATGGGCCAAACCGCCGAGAACTTGGTGGACCTCTACGGCATTTCCCGCGAGGACCAAGATGCCTTTGCCGCGTGGAGCCAAGCCAAAGCAGCTGCTGCCCAGCAATCGGGCCGTTTGGCTGAGGAGATTGTTCCTGTATCCATCCCACGTCGCAAGCAAGACGACTTGGTGTTTGAACACGACGAATTTTTACGCCCCGGCACCACCGCAGAAGTGCTGGCCGGATTGCGCCCCGCGTTCCGCAAAGACGGAACTGTTACAGCCGGCAACGCCTCTGGCTTGAACGACGGTGCAGGGGCATTGCTTGTTGCCAGTGAGCAAGGCATGAAAGACCACGGCTTGACCCCCATGGCGCGCATTGTGTCTACCGGTGTGGTAGGCGTGGAGCCGCGCATCATGGGCATCGGGCCGGTAGGGGCCTCTCAACTCGCACTCAAGCGCGCGGGACTCACCATCGATGACATGGACATCCTGGAGCTCAACGAAGCCTTTGCCGCGCAAGTCCTGGCCTGCACCCGCAACCTAGGCGTGGCTGACAACGATCCGCGCATCAACCCGAATGGCGGTGCCATTGCCATCGGACACCCGTTGGGCATGACGGGTCAGCGTTTGCTGCAAACTGCGGCCATTGAGCTCAAGAACACCGGCAAGAAATACGCACTGGTGACCATGTGTGTGGGCGTGGGCCAAGGCTACGCCACGGTGATCGAAAACGTGAGCTGATGGCTTGTTACGCGTTCAAAGGCTTTGTTCCAGTGGTACACCCCTCTAGCTACGTGCACCCACTGGCGGCGGTCACTGGCAATGTGATCATCGGCAAGGATTGCTACATCGGTCCCGGCGCTGCGTTGCGTGGGGATTGGGGTGGCATTGTTTTGGAGGACGGCTGCAACGTGCAGGAGAACTGCACCCTGCACATGTTCCCAGGCGTGACGGTGACCCTTGAAGCGGGAGCACATGTGGGCCACGGTGCCATCATTCACGGCGCCCATTTGGGCCGCAATTGCCTGATTGGGATGAACGCTGTGGTCATGGACAACGCCGTGGTAGGCGCTGGCAGCATTGTAGGCGCATTGGCCTTTGTTCCTGCCGATACCCAAGTGCCCGAGCGCTCTGTGTTTGTAGGGAACCCGGGCAAGGTGGTCAAGCAAGTCAGCGACGGTATGCTGGATTGGAAGACCAAAGGCACCCAACTCTACCAAGCGCTGCCGGCCGATTTGAACGAAACGCTCGAAGAGGTCACTCCACTGACCGAAGTGCCCGAAGACCGACCCTCACAAGACGTGCTTTACCAGACCTGGAATGCCATCAAAGGCAGCTGATACCTTTTCGCTTCAACGGTTTACCATCGACCAGGCCGGCGCGGCGCATCGGGTGGGAGAGGACAGCATTCTGTTTGGCGGTTGGGTGGACCTATCCGGCGCACGCACTGTGCTCGATGTGGGCACAGGTACCGGAATAGTGGCCATGATCGCCGCGCAGCGGTCTAAGGCGCACATCACCGCCCTCGAACTTCAACCCGATCAAGCGGCCTTGGCTCTTCGCAATGTTGCCAGCAGCCGGTTTGCGGAGCGCATATCGGTCGTGGAAGCAGATTTCAGCACGTTTGAGGCCTTCCAAGCGGACCACATCTTGTCCAACCCGCCTTACTTTTTGACCGGACCACAGGCTTCAGGTGCGCGCGCTACAGCGCGGCATTTGCAATCGGAATGGCAGATTTGGATGGAGGGTTTCCGCAGGAATAGCGCTCAAGAAGGCCAACTGAGTCTTGTGTTGCCGTTGGAACGACGGGCGGAGGTCATGGCGCAAGCCTTGGAGCACGGCTGGTTCCGTCAGCGCGAATGCCACGTACAGGCGCACAAAGAAGCGGGCGCGCACTTGATGCTGGTCACCTTTGGTCCGCGGCCGGTGAGCGGTTTGGAGGTGGAACACGTGTGCGTGCGGGACCAGGAGGGGCGATATCACCCTTCCTTTCAGCAGTATACGTCAGACTTGTACCTGTGAGTTAGGAGCCGAGGATGTGCTTGAGCTCGTCGATTTGGCTCTTCCAGAGCAGTTGCGCGTCTTCCAATTCGTCTTCTTCCGCAAAGTCGGTCACAATGATGGCCAGCTCTTTGGTGAGCGGGTCGATCTTGATGCGCATTTCGAAGTAGGACTTGTCGCCCTCCTCTTCGAGTTCCAACCAGCGGTATTTTGCGAATTCGTCTTTGCGGCTGCCGATGAGTCGCGCCTTCTCTTCACTTCCTTCCCAGAAAAAGGTATAGATGTCGCCTCGAATGTGAACGTCGTCTGAAAACCACTCTGCCAGTCCGCTTGGGGTGGCAATTTTGCTGTAGATAATCTTGGACGACGCGTTTACGATGTATTCGAGTTCGAATTTCTCTTTTGCCATAGCGTCGTGTTGGGTCCGAAAACCGTGGCCGGCAAGATAGTCATTTTCTACCCATGTATTTCCTGACTTTTTAACAGGTGTAGCCCTTGCAGGGTCGGGTGTTGGGGTTTTTTCTACAAGTGGCGCATTCGAAGGGCTGTTTTGTTGAATGGAATTTGATCTATATTTGCACCCCGAAACGCAAAGGCGTAGTCGACATGGCGCGGTAGCTCAGCTGGTTAGAGCGCAGGATTCATAATCCTGAGGTCGAGTGTTCAAGTCACTCTCGCGCTACTTGATTTGAGGGCCCTATCAACACAAGTTGATGGGGCTTTTTTGTTTCCAAGACGTTGGCATGTTACCTCTTTAACCCAGTCTCGGGTGACCAGATTCTTGTGGGCTTGACCGCTTGGAGTGACACTCCAGGGCAAGTGTTTGTGCGCAACAACTTGGGCCAGCAAGTGGCCACATAAGTGATCTTTGCTGTCCGGTTGGAAACCTTGCAGACCGGACACATGCAAGCCGGTGTTTGCATGAGGACTCTGGTGCAACAAGTCCGGTGCTTGCAGCGCGCATTTGTGGTGATGCGCTGAGTCTGGACTAAGACTTAACCCATTGCCAATCCACGCCCGGAAGCACGCACTGGGGGTATCGGTGTTTGAGGGCTTCAGAATTGTCCTACATAACCTCTTTGGATTTCTACCGTATAGAAGAAGGAACACGAGCTGCAAATGCGGCTCTGAAATGAACGTAAACCCTTTTCAAATGTACTCTCCCATTCGTCTTTATGTAGCAGCCTTCGGTGTCGCCCTTGCGACCACACTCAGTGCACAAAACCCCGGTCAAACCGACCATCTCTCCTTGATCGAGGCCCAAGGGGTCGTACCCACCACTGTTCGGGCATCGGATTCTTTCGACGCCTACGGACCACATTACATGAACGACATCATCGCCGCGCATCCTGCTGTGGTGGGTGCTTCGGATTGGAATTGGTCCTTTAAGAATATCAACGGCAACGAACTGCCCATCGACTTCAACAAAGGCGACGACAGCCGATATATCCGGCTTGCAGACGTGCCTGGTATCCAGCACGGCATGTCATACGATGTGCAGGTGCGGCCAATTATGGTCACCGGCGAAATCACGGAGTTTGGCGAAGCGGTCACTGTGGCCATTGTTACCCTAGCACCAGATGAAGGCGGCACAGACAACATCGCAGACATTGCAGATCGTGGCTTGGAAGCCCCAAGCGACATCCGCGTAGAGCCCAAGCAACTCAGCGCTTCGGACCGCGAGATGACTGTGACACTGGGTGATTGGATCTCAGACCGAGACATCACCACCGTAGGCATCATCGATGCAGACGGCAACGTGATCTACAAACGAGAAATGACCTTGGACGCGGGCGGTGAAGTCATCCTGTCTGCCGAGGACCTCCAAGCAGGCCTGTACACCATCAGCGCCATGCACAACCGCGAAACCCGCACGACTCGCGTAAAAGTGAACCGTGCAGGCGAGCGCGACTTTGAAGTGGTTTCTGACCTGAGCATCGAGCCACGTGTGGTGGACGGCGCAGGCCTCAAAGCTACCCTAGGTGGCTGGATCAACGAGCAACGCATGACCACCTTCATGGTCCTGGATGACGAGGGCAAAGAAGTGATGCGCAGCGAACATATGGCCGGCGCCGGTGAGCCCGTGCAACTCGACCTCACCGAGCTGCGTAACGGCCGCTATACCTTGCAAGCGGTAAACCTCGAGGGGCGCAAGTCTCAGAAGTTTGAGGTGGCCCGCGACCGTGGATTCGAAGAGCCCGGCAACGACCTGCACGTGTACCCGAACCCCATCCGCGAGCGCGACATGCGACTCAAAGTGGGCAGCTGGATCGATGGCAGCAACTTCACGGGCATCCGCATCTACGATAACAACGGTGTGGTGAAAGGCACCATGACCGCCCGTCTGGAACAAGGAGAGACAGTGCGCATGGACGTGTCAACACTGCAAAACGGCGACTACAACGTGATTGTGGTCAACGGACGTGAGCGACGCAACGTACGCATCAGCATCCGACGATAACCGTCCCGTCTAGCAACTAAACGCATGAAGCGCCCGGCCAGTGGTCGGGCGCTTTCTGTTTACGCTTGTTCCAGTTTTGAGATGAGTTTGCGGGCGTTGCGGTCAAACGCATCGGTCACCAAGCCGAGTTGACTGGAGAGGGTTTCGCTGAATTCGGGGATCAACTCTGGCCAGCGCACCACGACATGTTTGAGCACCATCATGCTGTAGTACTTCACGCCGGTGGCTTCGCCCGGGCGGCGCAGGTACAGCAAACATCGGTCGGCCAGGGTGTCAAAGAGTTCGGGATTGTTGAGCAGCAAACAGACCTTGAGCATGTCGCGGCGTACACCCGGGTGTTTGGCGTGGTCCATGGCCTTGAGCACGGCGTCGCCATGTGTCGATAGGGAAGTGCGGTCGTACTCGCAGATGTGGCGGACCAAGTAGGCCGCCTTGCTGTTTTTGGGACGCTGGGGACCCGCTGCCAACTCGAGCAGGTGCGCGATCAGTTGAGGTGAGCCGGAGATGTCTGGTGCCAGTTCATCCACGGCTTTGCGGGCCATGCCCGTCACCAAACGCAGCTCCAGTTCCGCAGGAGTCATCAGCCGTTGGTGGCGCCTTTGGTACGCTTGCGCTCGTTTTGCTTTGGGGCTTCGGGCGCGGCTTCTTCTGGAATTTCACCGTCACCTACATCTTCGCCAATGCCTTCGAAGGTTTCCACCAGGTCCTCCAGTTGTTCGGCGTTGAGTTGCTTGGCAATGATCACGTGGTCTTCATCCAGCAGCCAAATCTTGGGGGTGGAATTGATGTCCAGGGTGCGGCGGAAGTTGAGGCTTTCCAGGTTGGTGCAGCACTGCAGGGCTTGGCGTACGGCCTCGGGATTGTCGTTGCTGATGGACGGATCGTCGCTCACGTCAATCCAGTCGGGGAGCTCTTTTTCCTCCATGAACTTGACCCAAGGCTCGCGTTCGTAATCGTTGCCAATGGCGTAGATCGAGGCGATGTCCTTGTGCTTGGCGTAGAATTCCGCCAGCTTGGGCATTTCTTTCTTGCAGTGGCCACAGGTGCTTTCCCACACCACCACAACAGTGTACTTGGTATCGGTCTCACGCACCGAGATCCACTCGCCTTCGGGAGACATCAAGCGGATGTCTGGGAACGGGGCGTCGCACAACACTTGGCGCTTGTCGTTGGCGGCTTCAATGATGGTGCCCAGTTTCTCAGGATCCATCCACCCGCACTTGCCTTGCGCATAGTAGTTGTCAACCATGTACACAAAGGCCTTGTCCATGCACATGAGCTTGCTGGTCTCGGTGTAGTAGGTAAAGTGATGAACGATGTACTTGAACAGGTCTTCCTTGCCTTCCACGCGGTCAATCAGGCGGGTGGCTTCCACGCCCATGCTGTCGGGAATTTGCGGCAGCACTTTGCTCACGTAACGTTCCAAAGCACTGTGGAACGCTTGGTCGCGGACCATGCGGTTGTCGTTCAGGTCCACGTTGTCCCAGTAGTGGGCTTTGTACCACTCGTAACGGGCGGTGTTGCGCTCCTCTTCATCCAAGTCTTTGCCGAGGTCTTCGGGCACCTCTACGTCCAGCATCATACGGATGTACTTGGCAAACAGCTTGTCGGGGTTGGAGGCGATGATGGACTTCTGGCGTTCTACCACTTGGTCGTTGAGGTCCACCAGGGCTTTGCGGGCTTTCTTGAGGTCCTTCTCTACCGCGGTGCTGTCGGCCAGTACCGAGTCGTGTGGGGCGCGCAGGCCGCGCATGTCGTTGATGAAGCGCACGTAATCGTAGAATGCCTTGTTGTTCCAGCCTTTGGTCACCTCCAGATTGCGCACCAAATCGGTGGTGTCGGTGACGATTTCGATGTCCTCGTTGCCGATGATGATGTCGAAGTAGGGCTTGCCAGGGATCACCACAGCATACTTCCCTTGCTCATTGAAGGGACGACCCTTGAATTCAATCTGTCCGACAGGGCTGACTTGAGCCGTGTCTGCGTAGTACAGCTTGTTGCCATAATAGTTCGCCAAATACACTTCTCCGCCGGTCAGGCCCTTGACCTGGATGCGGGTGTAGGTGTTGAGCGAAGTCTGTTGTGCCGCTGCGGTGCCTGCCACCAGCAGGGCCACCATGGGCAAGATCAAGTTCCGAAGGGTGCGCGTCATGCAGCGTTGGAATGGTTCGTAGGATGGACAACAAAACTATGGCCGAAGTTGCCGAGGGTGGGAAAATTAACATTTTGTGAAGGCCTGCACCCGCGCATGTCTGCTTCCGAAACTAACGGCGCGGTAGCCTCGCATAAATCCATTACCTTTTTCTTTTGCCGCCACATTGCCATTGAATTGAATTTCCTCCAAAATCAGCCTTTCGAGGGCAGCCGTAATCGCGTACTCTACACCGACCTGTTGTGGGACCCCGAGGCCTCGCCCAAGAAGGTGGTTGTGTTTTGCCACGGCTACAATGGCTTCAAAGATTGGGGGCCGTGGCACGCTGTAGGGCAATTTTTTGCCCAACGTGGATTTTTGTTTGTCAAATTCAACTTCAGCCACAATGGTGTCACGCCTGAGGATTTCACCGCATTTGGTGACCTGGAGGCCTTCGCAGAGAACAACCTCACCACCGAACTCGACGATTTGGGGAGCCTGTTTGATGCCTTGGAGACCTTTGAGGTGGACGGCATTCCCACCCTCGATCGCGAATTGTGTCTGATAGGTCACAGTCGGGGTGGCGCAATTGCTACGCTGCGCGCGGGAGAGGATGACCGGGTAAAACGCCTGTGCACGTGGGCCGGGGTGTCCAACTACGAAGACCGCTTTCTGTTAGGCAACGCATTGGTCAAATGGAAAGAGGAAGGCGTCTACTACAGACGCAATGGCCGAACCGGACAGCAAATGCCCCACAACTTCCAGTATTACTTGGACTTCCGCAACAACCAGAAACGGCTAGACATCAAAGAGGCTTGCTACCGATTGACGTGTCCGCATTTGGTCTTGCACGGCGCGTCCGACGAAGCAGTGCACCTGACGGAAGCCATGCGCCTGCACAAATGGTCCCGGGGTTCGGAGCTGGTGATCTTGGACGATACGGGCCACACCTTTGGTGGGCGCCATCCCTGGGATTCTGACACGTTGCCCGAGGCCTTGAAGGAAGTGTGCCAGCGCACCTCAGATTTCTTTTACAAAAAAAAGGCCCACTGATTCAGTGGGCCTTTTTCAATCAATCCATGTGCGGCTAGCGCACAATCAGTCGTTCAATGCGGGCTTGGTCGCCGCTATCGAGGCGCACCAAGTACAGACCGCTTTGCAGTTCTGACACGTCCACACGCTGCTTGCCGTTCGGCTCGAGGGTGAAGGCAGAAACCTGCTGACCGGTGAGGTTCATCACCGATACTTGGATCGGGGTGAGGCCGTCGCCTGAGGCGATGTCCACGAAGTCAGTAGCGGGGTTCGGAGCAATCGACACCTCAGTGAGGTCGGCTTGCTCAACGATGCCTACGCCGGTGGTCTCGGTCAAGACTACGTCATCTACGTAGTAAAGGCCTGGACCTGAGCCGCTGGGCTGGGTGCCGTAGAAATCCACGGCAGCCAAGCGGTTTTGGCCTGCACCGCCGTTGGCGTTGTTCAGTGACCATTGCCAGCTGTGGATCAGGTTGCCCTCGATGTAGAGGTAACCCATGTCGTTGTCCATATCTGCAGCCACTTTTACGTCAAACCAGGTAGCGATGGGGAAGGTCTCGCCGCCGCCGTCAGCACCGCCTGCGGTCCAGGTGATGTCGCCGGTAGAGCTGAAGAACACGTCCACGGCCCATTCATAGTTTTCGTCGAGGTCCCATTCGTGCAGGAGGTTGAAGTAACCGCCTTGGCCTTGAGGAATGTACATTTTCCATTCTACGTCGTATTTGCCAGTGGTGTAAGGACCCACAGGCAGTACGATGTCGGTAGGAGTGGCAGCAGTGATCTCCATGGAGTTGGTGCCAGAGTTGGCTTGGACGGTGGTGGCGAAAGCGTCTTCGGCAGATACACCGGTCCAGGTTTCCCAAGTATCAGAGAGCAGTGAGATGTAGGCCCCGTCTGGGTAGCCTTCAAAATCGTCTTCAAAAAGAACAGTCTGGGCAGACATGCCGGCAGCTGCCAGCAGGGCCAACCCGCAGAGTACAGTTTTGCGCATAGGATAAGGTTTACATTAAACCCTCCCAAGGTAACCATTCAGCGCAAAGTCCGACCTACGATTTGTTGACATAGGGAGCCAGCAGCGCATTCCACTCGGCTTGAATGGTGGCGCCTTTGTCCTGGATGTACCATTTCTGCAGCTCTGCAGAGAATTCAGTGTAAGGCGGTTTGGGGCCTTCTTCGGCGCGCCAAGCGTCATAAATCTTCTGCAAAGGCGCTGGGCGAGGTCCCCAAGTGAACAGCACATCTCCGGCTTCGTCCAGGGCAATCACTTTGGGAATGGACTTGCCGCCGTTGGTCAAGAACTCCTCAATCAGGTGGGGAGCTTGGTCACGCCACATGAAACGGGCATCCAACTTAGGGGAGGCCCCGGTCATGCGGGCCACAAAGGGCGCCAGTTGAATGGCGTCGCCACACCAGGTTTCGGTGATGAATACCAGGGTGATGCTGCGGTCCAAGTGGGCCAGGGTTTTCAGGATCTGCTCGGAGAGCTGCGCAGTTTTATTCAAACGGCGCATGCGGGCCCAGTTGAGCTTGGTGTAGCCAATGAGGCTGTCGCTTTGGTTGGGTCCCGAGGTTTCGCCGCGCTCGGCTTGCAGGCGGCTGATTTCCACGTATTCGTCGTAAGAAAAGGTGTCGGCAAAGCCGGATTGGATTACTTCTTCGAGGATGGACATGGTGTCTGTTGTCATGGTGTAAAACTCCAAAGCGCAGGTCACGGTTCGGTCACGCCAAGGTCCGGTTCTCGTCGCGTAACTTGCGGCCCTATGGAAGTCGCAGGCAACATTCGGAAAATGAAGGGAATTCCCGGATCTCCCATCCAGTATTCGCTCCCGCTTTATGACATTTTGGAGCAAGGAGAGCAGGTCGATATGAACGCGTTGATTGGCCACGAGATTACTTTGCGGTATGACGGGGAAATCCACTGCACGGTTACAGGCAAGCGCATCCGCAAGACCTACGGCGACGGCATGAGTTACGATGCGTTTATGCAATCACCGTTGGCTTCTCCGAGCATCATTCGCCCCGAGTTGTCCCGCATTCACGAAGGGGTGGCGTTGCGTGACAAGGAATGGGAAGAGGCGCACCACAACCAGCCCCACATTGTTTACCTCTCGCGCACCAGCAGCATCAAAGTGGGGGTGACGCGCACCACCAACGTGCCTTACCGTTGGATCGACCAAGGCGCTACAGAGGCCATTTTCTTTGCTGAAGTGCCGTACCGCCAGCTGGCCGGATTGATCGAGGTGGCCATGAAGGATTTTCTGACCGACAAGACCAACTGGCGCAATATGCTCAAAGGTGTGGTGTCCGACACCACCGATCTGCTCGAGAAGAAAGACGAGTTGCTCGAAGAGCTTCCGCCAGAATACGAAGAGTTCATTTCAGACAACGACGAAATCACCACCCTGGAGTTTCCATTGGAACAGCATCCGGTCAAAGTTGCGAGCATCAAGCTGGACAAAACCCCACTGGTGCAAGGCAAGCTCGCAGGCATCAAAGGACAGTATTTGATTTTCTCAGACGGCCGCGTGATGAACATGCGTAGCCACAGCGGTTACCGCATTCGATTGGCGACTTAACGGCGCCACACCAATTCGGCATCCACGTCTTTGCCCACAATCTCAGCCACTTTGAGGTTATGCACCACCCCGCGCAGCATTTTGTCCGACACCCAACCGTGGGTGGCCCATTCGGTGGCGTGGTACCAGCGAGCGACATCAGAAAGCTTTTGGCTGTAGCGTTCGGCCACGAGTGGGATATTGGTCTCGTGCTCCATAAAACGCTCGCAGGCAAAGTGGATGGTTTGCAGCATTTGCACCACGGCGTGCGGTTCGCGCTCCAGGATGTCCTCAGTGGCGGCAATCATAAAGCAGGGCCAAGGCGTCACAAATTCGCCAATACGGCGCAGTTCGCCGCGGTCCACCCAAGGCTTGGTGGTGTATTTCTCCCAGTAAAACACATCGGTTTCCAGGCGGTCCAAGGAGGGGAGTGCGCCATCGAGGTTTTTGATGATTTGGAACTGCTCGGGTTTGAGCTCGCGTTCGTGCAGGTTGGCGTCTACGATGGCCATCAGGTGTGAGCCTGAGCCCAAGCGGCTGATGGCATACTTGCGGTCGTAGATTTCGCTGTGGTGCTGCAGGGTGTTGTACACCCCGGTGTGGATGCCCCAGGTCAGCGGCGTGTTTACATACCCTGAAATGATACGTGAAGGACTGCCGGCGAGGATGTCTTTGATGATGCCCTCGGTGAGCAGAATGCACGCGTCTACTTCGCCTTCGCGAAGCGCACGGGTCATTTGGCCGGTGCCGCCCGGAAAGTTGGTCCAAGAGAGTTCGATGCCGTTGGCCTTGAATTGGCCGGACTCGCGGGCCAAGTGGACCGGCAGGTTGAAGTGTTCGGGAACGCCCCCGATGCGCAGCTGTACCATGGGTGTGAAAAAGGGAGGGAAGTTAGGTCTCCTGTGGTTTTTTGGACGTGTGTTTGACCGCGCATTTGCAACTGCTGGAGTCCTTGGGGGTCAACCACGTGATCTTCAACCTTAAGTACGGCTCGCGGCCTGCTTCGGAAGTGGTGGAGCAACTGGGAGCTGAGGTGCTTCCGGCGCTGGGCTAGGGGTTCCAAGCCAAGGGTAACTTAAGTCACTTCCTGCAGGTGGGTGCGGTGTGTATCTTGCGCAGTATGAAGCACTCGCTGGGCCTGTTTGAATTGTACGCACGCAACCCCGAAGAAGCCGACCGCAAGCTCTGGGGCCGTGAAGTGGATCCCGAAAGCCGCCGCGGCTTTTTGCGCAAAGCAGGCTTGGTGGCCATGGGTACAGCACTGGGTGCTCCCGTGGTGTTTGCCTCGCACATGCCCTCAGGGCTGATCCCCGCCGGACTCTTGGATTTACCGCAAGGCGCGCGCATCCCCGGAAAGCACCCCGACTTGGTCATCCTCAACGACCGTCCTTGGAACGTAGAAACCCCAGCCCACCTGCTGGACGACCCCGTCACACCTGCCGACCGTATGTTCATCCGCAACAACGGACTGGTGCCCGAGTCGTTTGACCTGGATACATGGACGTTGACCATTGAAGGTGAAGCGGTGCCCAAGCCGGTTTCGCTCTCGCTCAAAGACCTACGATCCAAGTTCGAGGAGGTGACCTACCAACTGGTGCTGGAATGTGGAGGCAACGGCCGCTCGGAGTTCAACCCGCCGGCCAAAGGCAACCAATGGACCACCGGTGCGGTGAGCTGCGGTGCGTGGACCGGAGTGCGCCTCAAGGACGTGCTTGAGTACGCCGGCATCACCGACGACGCCGTGTACGTGGGCTACTACGGCAAAGACCTGCACCTCAGCCGCAATCCCGACAAGGTGACCATCTCACGCGGGGTGCCCATTGCCAAGGCCTTGGAGGAAGAAACCTTGATTGCCTGGGCGCTCAACGGCGAAGACATTCCGGTGATGAACGGTTTCCCGCTGCGCTTGGTGGTGGGCGGATGGCCTGCGAGCGTCAGCGGTAAATGGCTGCACAAGTTGGTGGTGCGCGATCGCGTGCACGACGGCGCTAAAATGGAGGCACCCTCCTACCGCGTCCCGTGCAAAAAAGTAGCCCCCGGCGAAAAGGTGGCCGACGAGGACATGTGCATCATTGAATCCATGCCCGTCAAATCCCTGATCACCGCGCCCAAAAGTGGCGCCATGCTCAAAGGGCGAAAAACATTGGACGTGCGCGGCCAGGCCTGGGCTGGCGACCGGAGCGTCAAAAAAATGGAGGTGTCCATCGACTTTGGCGCCACTTGGCAACCTGCGCAACTGGATGCGCCGGCCAACCGCTTGGCTTGGCAGCAGTGGCGCGCCACCGTCGCGTTTCCCGAAGCGGGCTACTATGAGGTTTGGGCCAGAGCGACCGACGACCAGGGCATTTCCCAACCCATGGTGGTGCCCGGTTGGAACCCGAAAGGTTACTTGAACAACGCCACCCACCGCATTGCGGTCAAAGTGCAGTGAGCGACCACAAAGACATATTGAACCCCGAGCAACTGGCCGAACTTGCGCGCCGGGTGCGGTGGATGGCGGTGGTGCTGGCACTGGTGGTGCTCGGTAGCCTGTTTTACGGGGTGACTCAGGAACGTTGGGCGGGCTGGTTGGAAGACCCGCAGGACGTGCCTGGCGGAGTGGTCATGGCTGAATTGCCCGAAGCCGAGTCCATTCCAGACGACTTGGTGGAAAATGGCATTCACATGCGCAGCGGCCTCAAGGTGGACGACGGCTTGGACGCCATGAAGAGCAACTGCCTCAGTTGCCACAGTGGGCACCTGATTGCCCAAAATCGACTCACCCGCAAAGGGTGGAAAGACCTGATCGTATGGATGCAGCAAACCCAGAACCTCTGGGACCTTGGTGAAAGCGAAGGTACCATCCTCGATTACCTCGAACGCAACTACGCGCCGGAAGAAAAAGGCCGGCGCGTCAACCTCAAAGACGTCGAATGGTACGTGTTGGACTGATCTCGTTGAGCCTACTGCTGCTGGCGGCTTGCGGCACTTCGCCCGCTCCTGAGCAGGAGGGAGGTGAGGTGGCTGCAGGGTGTGGGACGACTGCACCGCTCAGGGCGCCGCTGCTGGGGGCGTTCGATCTGGACACGTTGATCGGCGCCCACGACGTGCTACTGGTGGACGTTCGGCCCGACAGTTTGTATGCCAGCGGGCACATTGCCGGGGCGGTGCAGGTGTGGCGCCCGGATTACGCCTCTGCAAATTACTCTTACGGGGGCATGGCTCTGGAGCGCGATGCACTGGCGGCTTTGATGGATTCGCTGGGAGCTGGGCCTGAGACCCACGTGGTGGCCTACGACGGCAAAAACGGCTGCGATGCTGCACGCTTTTGGTGGATGCTCAAACGGTACGGGCACGACCGCGCTTGGGTCTTGGAGGACTGTGCTGACGGATACGCGCACAAGCGCGGCACCTCTTTGTCGACAGGTTGGCCAACCGCGCCGGTGGCTGGAGGGTTCGTCTTTAGCGATCCGCAGGACGATTCTTGGGTGATTTCGAAGGATGCCTTGCACGCCGCCTTGGAAGATCCATCCACCCTGATCATCGACACCCGCTCCAAAGAGGAGTACCGCGGCGACTACATCAAAAAAGGTGCTGCACGCCCCGGCCACATTCCCGGAGCGGTGTTTTGGGACTGGAACTACGCACTGCAAAGTGATACTTCTGCAACGGTTTGGCCCACTTCTGTGATGCTTGGCCAGTTGGAAGCCCGCGATATTCGTGACTTGGATGCTTATGACCGTGTGGTGGTCTACTGCCACAGCGGCGTGCGTTCCGCACACACAACCCTGGTGCTGAGAGAACTCCTCGGACACCAACATGTTACCAATTACGACGGTTCGTGGACCGAGTGGAGCCACCACCCGGACCTGCCCGCAGCGACGGTCGAAAAACAACAATAGCAAGATGTTTGAAGCGTTTCTCAAAGCCCTGAACGGCTCGCTGGACTGGACATGGAAGATGATCACCTTCGATGTGCCCTGGTACACCAATTACTTCTACGGCCTGATTGCCATCAGCTTGGTGATCTGGATGTTGGAACTCGCGTTCCCGTGGCGCAAAGACCAAGGCGCCTTCCGCAAGGACTTTTGGTTTGATGGGTTCTACATGTTCTTCAACTTCTTTGTGTTTTCGATTGCGATTGCCGGCGTGTACGCTGTGCTGGGAGAGTTGTTTGAACTCGGAGGTGTTACCATGAGCTCCATTGCACTGCTGGACATGAGCAGCTGGCCGGGGTGGGTGCAATTGCTGGTCTTCTTTGTGCTGTTGGACTTTGTCCAGTGGTTCACCCATGTTCTTCTTCACCGCTATGAGTTTCTTTGGCGCTTCCACCAAGTCCACCACAGCGTGGAGGAAATGGGCTTTGCAGCACACCTGCGCTACCACTGGATGGAGAACTTGTTCTACAAGCCTCTCAAGACCATTGGCGTGATGTTGATCGGTGGGTTTGAGCCTTCTCAGGCTTACATCGTGCACTTCGCGGCAGTGGCCATCGGTCACCTCAACCATGCCAACATCCACATCACGTGGGGCCCACTCCGCTACGTATTCAACAACCCGGTGATGCACCTCTGGCACCATGTGTACCATTTGCCTGAAGGCCGTACCCGTGGCATCAATTTCGGCATCTCGTTGAGCATGTGGGACTACCTCTTCGGCACAGCTTCGATTCCGAAAGACGACGCGCACATCAAGCTGGGCTACCCCGGGATGGAGAAGATGCCTGAGTCGTTTTTGGGGCAGTTGGTGTACGGGTTTAAGCGGAAGTAAACGCCTGATTCAAGACCCGATGTAGGGGCTGGCCTCGCGCGTGCATACGGCCCCACCTATGGGGGCGCGGCGTCCCCCAATTCAAAGGTGCATTCCGTGATCCGTGTTAGCCGGGAGCGACCCGAGTAGAAGCGGGTATACCCATTTATACAAGGCTGGGTCAACCTTCTATCAGGACCACATTTCCAAATGGCGGCATTAAACGTTCGTGGCACATTCCTTGTCACACTAGCCACAAACCCGCTGGCATGGAACTCGACGCACTCGCCCATTTGATGAACCGCGCAGGCTTTGGCTTGCACCCCGCAGACGTCCCTCGTTTTGAAGGCAAGTCCACCGGAGAAGCCGTGCGCATGTTGTTTGCCGACGCGCGCAGCATGGAACCGCTCCACTACCTGGCAGATCCCCGCCCGCAGTCCGGAGATGTCTCCAGCCTCAATGTCCTTAAGATGGCCCTCAAGTCGCGTAAAGACACACGCGACCTGAACCTGGCTTGGCTGGACCACATGGCTGCTTCCCATGCCGTGTTGCGCGAGAAGATGACTTTGTTTTGGCACAACCACTTTGCCACCGGCTCCCAACTTGCCTACCTGATGCAGGTCCAGAACAACACCCTGCGCACCCATGCCTTGGGCAACTTCAAAGACTTGCTTCATGCTGTGGCCCGAGACCCGGCCATGATCCTCTGCCTGAACAACCAGCAAAACAAGCGCAAGGCGCCCAACGAGAATTTTGCCCGCGAGGTCATGGAGCTCTTCACCTTGGGTGAGGGCAACGGCTACACCGAGCGCGACATCAAAGAAGCCGCGCGCGCCTTTACCGGTTGGCACATCAACGGACGAGGGGATTTTGAACTCAACACCAAGCACCACGACACCGGTTCCAAAACCATCTTTGGCCGCTCGGGTCATTGGGGTGGGGAAGACGTGGTGGAGTTGCTGCTGGACCAGCGTCAAACCGCACACACCATTGCCGCGAAGTTCTACCGCTTCTTCGTCAACGAAATGCCCGATCCTGAGATCATCCAGGCCTTGGGCGACCATTTCTACGACTCCGAATACGACATTGCCGACTTGGTGGAGACCGTCTTCACCAGTTCTTGGTTTTACGAGAAGCGCCACCGCGGAGCCCTGGTCAAATCACCGGCGTACTTGCTTGTGCAAACCAAGCGCTTAAGCGGAATGGAGGTCGATCACAACAAACGTGGCGCGTTGCTCAAGGCACAGGAGGCGTTGGGCCAGGTGCTCTTCTTTCCCCCCAACGTGGCCGGCTGGCCTGGAGGACGGGCTTGGATCGACAGCGGTACGCTGCTCACCCGCATGCGTTTGCCTGGATTGATGTTGGATGCGAGACAGCGCAGTGCAATGCGTGAGGACCGTTCTTTGAAGCGGATGCGGCCGATTTGGGGGAAGATTCCGGTAAGCACCAACTGGCGCAAGCTGCAATCCGCTGTACGCAAACAAGGCGGAGAAGTGGTGCTGAATTGCCTGATCACCGCGCCACGTGGAGGCATAGACCTCTCAGCGCTCAACCCCGAAGGTTCGCCGGTAGCGCTGACCACCACTATCATGGGCTTGCCCGAATTTCAACTCGCTTAACTTGCTGCTTATGAAACGCCGGACTTTTTTGAAGACTTCCTCTTTGGTGACCGCCTCGGCATTGGTGCCGCGGTTCTTGCAAGGCACCGCAGCGCTGCTGGGCGGCGGAGTGGGTGGCCACCGCAACTTGGTGGTGGTGCAACTCAGCGGAGGCAACGACGGACTCAACACGGTTGTGCCCATCGGCAACGACATCTACCACAACTTGCGCCCACAACTGGGGCTGCAAGGCAGTGAAGTGCTGGGACTCACCGACGAATGGGGCTTCAACGCCAACCTCACCGGACTGCGCGCCTTGTACGACCGTGGATTGGTGACCGTGGTGCACGGCGTGGGCTACCCCGAGCCCAACCGGTCGCATTTCCGTTCCATGGACGTGTGGCACACCGGAAGCACGGGCAACGCATACATTTCTTCAGGTTGGGTGGGGCGTTACTTGGACCACCTCCAACACGCCCAGCCCTACCACGCACTGGAGTCCAGCGAAACCCTGAGCCGCGTGCTCAAGGGCGCCCAGCAAAGCGGTTTGGCGATTGAAGACCTCGAGCGCTTCCTCAAAGGCGTGAAGGACCCTGCGGTGCAGGCCGTCAGCCAAAGCACCCACCACCACCACGCCGAGGAGCACCACCACGCGCAAGTCGCCTACCTGCACCAAACCTTGACGCGAACCGTGGACAGCGCGGCTTACCTCAAGGCGCACCGTCCGGTCAAAAACCCCAACGTGGAATACCCGCAATCCAAGCTCAGCGAGCAATTGCGCGACGTGGCCGGGTTCATCGGCGCAGGGTCAGAAACGAAGGTCTACTACGCCGGTATGGGCGGGTTTGACACGCACGCCAACCAGCAAGGAGCCCAGGGTCGCTTGCTGAAACAGCTTGGCGATAGCCTGGAGGCCTTTGTCCGCGACCTGGAATCACGAAACCGCCTGAACGATACACTTGTGCTGGTGTTCAGTGAATTTGGTCGACGCGTGAAGCAGAATGCTGGACGCGGTACGGATCACGGCACGGCCAACTGCGTATTCCTGATTGGCAACCAATTGAAGGTGCCTGGCATGATTGGAACGCCTCCAAGCTTGGCGAATCTCGACAACGGCGATCTCAAATTCACCACCGATTACCGCAGCATATACGCAGGCATTCTCCGCGATTGGCTCGGTGCCGATCACGCGCGGATTGTGGACCCTGCGGTACAGGTGCTGCCCATCATCAAGTAAACGGAATCTCAATTCAAACTCGGGTCCTCAGGAAAGTTGGCAATCAACGACCCTGAGGGCCCTTGTTGTTCCATGACGGTTTTCCAGAGGTCCTCATGGTGGGTGTCCATGAGGGTGTCGGCGGTGATGTTGGTGATGTACCAGCTCTTTTTACGGATTTCCGCGTCGAGTTGGTTGGGGGACCAGCCCGCGTAGCCCACGAAAAACCGGATTTGGTTGGCCTGCACTTCGCCTTTGGTGATTTTGTCCTTGAGGGCGTCAAAATCGCCGCCGAGGTAGACGCCTTCGATCACTTCTACGCTGTCCTCGAGGTGTGCGCCGAGGGTGTGGAGGTAGTAGAGGTTGGAATTCTTAACCGGGCCACCAATGCTCACGCGGGTGTTGAGGGTGGGCATGTCGTCCATGACTTGGTCGAGCTCGACGTCGATGTAGTTGTTGAGCACGAAGCCGAAGGTGCCCTCATCGTTGTGCTCGCAGAGCAGGATGACGGTGCGTTTGAAGTAGGGGTCGTTCAAGAACGGTTCGGCCAAAAGGACGCAGCCTTTGACCGGTTGGGGTTGATTTTCTGGAGTCAGGTTGAGTTTCATCTGCACACTGCCCCGCTAGAGGGGCCTTCCTAAAGTTGCTATTTTACGGGCGTTTCGCCATCCCAAACCTGTAAAATTCCGTGAACATTTCGAAGAATCTTACCCACGTTCTGCCGGTGTGTGCTGTGCTTTTGGGCACCGCCCTCTGTGGAAACGCACAGATCGACCAGCTTAAAAAAAGCAGCGACAAGGCCGAACGCCTGATTTACGGCTCCACCTCGGTGGCACGGCCGGGCAAAATCGAGCGGTTTACAGGCAATACCTCGGCGAGCTACGAGGCGGCCATTGCCTCCTACAAAGCCTTGGCTGCACGGGATCCTGAGCACACCAAGCTGCACACAGTAGGCCGCACCGATGTGGGGGAGCCCTTGCACGTGTTCATCATTGACCGTGCTGGCAATACCGAACTCAACCATACCGGGAACCGGGTCACCTTGCTGATCAACAACGGCATTCACCCTGGGGAGCCTTGTGGTGTTGACGCCAGCATCAAACTCGCCGAGCTGTTGGTGGCCGACCACCCGAACTTCAAGGACATCTTGGACCATGTACGCGTGGCCATCATCCCGGTATACAACGTGGGCGGCGCGCTCAATCGCGGATGTTGCTCGCGGGCCAACCAAAACGGCCCTGAGCAATACGGCTTCCGCGGCAACGCCCGCAACCTGGACTTGAACCGGGATTTCATCAAGTCGGATTCGTACAACGCGCGGGCGTTTCAGGAGTTGTTTACGGCCTTGCGTCCGCACCTGTTCCTGGATACCCACACCAGCAACGGTGCGGATTACCAGTACACCATGACCATGATCACCACCCAGCCCGACAAGGCCTCCGAAAAGCTGCGCACCTTCATTCGTGATACGGCCAATCCGGAGGTGTTCAAGCGCATGGAAGCACGCGGGTGGGGCATGACGCCATACGTCTACAGCATGGGGCGCACGCCGTTTCAAGGCATCAAGGACTTCATGGAAACCCCGCGTTACAGCACCGGGTATGCCGCGCTGTTCAATGCGCTGGGCTTTACCTCGGAGACCCACATGTTCAAGCCGTTTGCCGATCGGGTGGAGAGCACCTTTCAGTTTGAATGGGCGCTGCTGGAATGGGCGGCGTCTGACCACAAGCGGATTCTGGAAGTGCGTAAAGCCGCAGACAACGACGTCAAAATCCAGCAAACCTTTGCGCTCAACTGGAGCCTGGACACCACTCAATACCGAGAGATTCCGTTCCGAGGATACCACGTGGACACCCTCAAGAGCGAGGTCACCGGGCAAGACCGCATCAAGTACAACCGCGATGCCCCGCGCAACGAGACCATCCGCTACTACGACCACTACAAACCGTCGGTGGAGGTGCAAGCTCCCAAGGCCTACATCATTCCCCAAGCGTGGACAGAAGTGATTGAGTTGCTGCAACACAACGGGGTGAAAATGAACCAGTTGATGGCCAATAGCGAACGTGAAGTCGAAGCCTACCACATCGTGGATTACGACACGCGTACCCGCCCTTACGAGGGCCACTACCTCCACAGCAACGTGCAGGTAGAAGTGGTGCGTGAGACCATCGCCTTCCGCAAAGGGGATTGGTTGGTGAATGTCAACCAACCCGAAAACCGCTTCATCGTAGAGACCCTTGAACCGCAAGGGGTGGACTCGTACTTCGCGTGGAACTACTTCGACAGTATCCTGCAGCAAAAAGAGTGGTTCTCGGACTACGTCTTCGAAGACAAAGCCGCCGAAATGCTGGCCGAAAACCCCGAGCTCAAAGCCGAGTTTGAAGCCGCACGCGCCGCTGATCCCGCCATGGCTGAAAGCGCCTTCCAACAACTCTACTGGCTCTACCAACACAGCAATTACTACGAACACTCCTTCAACCGGTACCCCGTGTACCGCGTACCCGCAACCCCTTGACCATGACCATCACGAGCGAAATCACCATCGACAAACCCGTCCAAGCCGTCTGGGATTTTACAGACAATGAACACAACCTGGGCAAGTGGCTCCGAGGCTTACAACGCTGGGAGCTGGTGTCGGGCGAACGCGGAAAGCCCGGCCAAGTGGCCAACCAGCACTACGAGGAGCGCGGCCGCCAGTTCATCCTCCAAGAGACCATTCTGGAGATGAACCCACCGCACCACTCCAAGCTCGCCCTGTACCACAAGACCATGGAAAGCGTGATTGACATGCGCTTTGACGATGTGGACGGCAAAACCAAGGCATCGCTCGTGTGCGACATCCAACTCAAGGGGATCTGGAAAATTTTGGGCCCGCTTTCAAAGAAGACCTTCCAAAAGCGCCAAGACGAAGACTTTGCTCTCTTGAAGTCTGCAGTGGAGTCCGAGTGATTACTCGTTGAGCCCCCAGTCGTACTCGAGGTAGGAGAGCTCGGCGTCCGCTGTGAGGGGCGTGTTGGCGTAGCGGTTGATGAAGGCAACCAAGGTCATGTCGCCCGTGAAATCGCCGTTGAACCACTTGAAGATGCGCGACACTTGCGCTGCGTCTGCCGAAAGGACATTGCGTGAAGGATCGTTGATGAAGGCCCGTGCTGCTTCCTCGAGCTGCTTGTCCAGCGTGCCCGCCTCGTAGGCCGCATTATGCAGCTTGGGACACGATACCGAAGCGCAGTTGATCGCAAAGTGAATCCGCGGATCAGCCCAGTCCTTGCGCAAGATGTCGTGTTCGATGTTGTTGAGGTCGTAGGTTTTGCCCTCGATGTGGATGAAGCGCAGGTCCCACGGGGTGTTGACCTTGTAGATGCTTCCGCCCAATTCCTTGATGCTTTCCACCGGGTAGTTACGCACGATGAGCTGTACCGTGAAGGCATTGTAAGCATTGATCCAATACGCCTTCTTTTGATTGGAGGTCCAACTGTCGTTGGGGTGGTGGGTGGCGAGTCGGTCCAGGTAAGCGTTGAGCGCCACGCTGTCTTGCACAAACCCGGCGTAGTTGACCTGGCCTGATTCGGAGACATGCGCATCCAACAACGCTGTCCACGCCTCATGCGCGATGGGCGGAGCGGAACTCTTGGAGGCGCTGGTCACAGCGGTACACGCCGCAAACACATAGGACACCAAGGCCACCAACAGCAATCTGGAAAACACCGTTCTCATGCCCCAAAGAACGGGGATCCTGGTCACGAATCGATCTCAAAACCGGAAGCAACGCAGGCTTGAAGTTTGCCATGTGAAAATGCCCGATACTTGTGAGGTGCGCACCGCAGTCATCATTCCCACCCTGAACGAAGCCGAACACATCGGTGCCTTGCTGGCACACCTGCAAGCCTCGGAGGCTGCAGCGGAGTGCATCGTGGTTGATGCCCAAAGTTCGGATGACACAGCTGCCATCGCCCAAGCACATGGCGCACAGGTAGTGAACAGTGCCGTGGCAAGCAGGGCTGTACAAATGAACTTGGGAGCGGCGCACACCAATGCTGAGCTCCTCTACTTTGTCCATGCCGATACCCGTCCGCCCAAGACTTGGTTCACAGACATCACAAATGCAGCGCAAGCCGGACATGCGCTCGGAGGGTACCGGTTCAAGTTTAATTCCAAGCGGCCGTTGCTCAAGCTGAACAGCTGGTTCACCCGCTTCAACCTGCTCACCTTCCGGGGAGGCGATCAATCATTGTTTGTCAAGCGGGGACTGTGGGACGCGCTCGAAGGGTTCAATCCTGAACTGTGTATCATGGAGGAGTACGACTTGATGCAGCGCGCTAAAGCCGCAGGAGAGGCCTTTTGCTTGCTCAAGGGCGCTACGCGCGTGAGTGCGCGCAAATACGAGCACAACGGGTACCTGCAGGTGCAGCGGGCCAATTTCGTGGCCATGCGGGATTACAAGCGGGGATTGGCTTCTGAAGCGATTCGCAGTAATTACTACCGCATGTTGCGCCACCCCAAGGCTTAAGCGGCTTGGAGCAACTGTTGGAGCAAGAGTCGTTTGCTCACAGGAAGGTAGGTCTCTACCAAGGGGAATTTCAAATCGGTTTGCACACGGAAGCACGCCGGATTAGGCAATTCGGGATGCTCGGCAATCAGGCGGTGTTTGATGGCCTCAAAGGTAACCTCCAAAGTCTTGCGCTGGCGGCCGATGAAATCGGTTTGCAGGGTGCTGTATTTGCCGTCGGAACGCGTCACACGGCTGAGTTTGTAGCGGTAAATACTTACGTCTTTGGCGTGGCCGTCGTGCAAGAGTACATAGCCTTCCAGCTTGTACAAGGGGGAAATGCCCACAGGTTCGATATGCAGATGGGCTTCCACAAAGTCATAGATGGATTTGCCTTCGTGCAGGACGTGCTCAAACGCGGGAATGGCCGCATCCACGATCTCGCGGATCTGTCGCAGCTCCGGGCTGTCGTTGAGCAGAGGAATGGTGTCCAGGCGCTGTTCTTCCACATTCACTCCGGTGATTTGCTGAGGGAACACGGCTTGCATGGCGTCGTGGCTCTGGCGAAAGCGCAGCAATTGCTCGTGGTGCGCGATGACTTCGGCCAGTTTGGGGTACAACTTGTTTGCACGAAACGCCAGGCCTACGGTTTGCAGGTAGGCCAACATGATGTAGCGCTTGTACTCGGGGTCGAGCATGCCATCGGTGATCCAGGTTTTTGCGAGTTGTTCCATCCTTCTTCACTTCCAACGCAGAAACCGGGCCACAGGTTCCGCGTTCTTTCCTCTCAAGATAACGTACCAGAGAACGGCTGTCGCGCACCTAAGCTGCGGTTTACACATCAGAATTGTGGGAGCAGCCGTGTCAGGGAAGGGCAGGAGTGGCGTTCCAGTCGCGGATTTGGTCGGCGAGTCGTGCCCACAAGGCCTCGTGCCCAACGTCAAACAACACTTCATGCCGCGCGCCGGGCTGCACCAGAAAGTCAAACCGTTCGAACCACTGTTCCAACTTGGTCATGGACTTGAGGAAGCCCTTTTGTTCGCCCACGACAGGATCGTCGCTTCCCGCAACAGCAAACACGGGCAACTGCCGGGAGCTGGGCAACCACTGCTTGGTGTCGTGGGCGTTCTGCAGCACGTCCATCAGCAATTTGAAAAACGAGACCGTTGCCGGAATGCCACGCATGGGGTCATGCACGTACGCATCCACGTGCGCATCGTCCGAACTGATCCAGTCAAAGTCGGTGCGGTTGGGACGGAACTTGCGGTTGTACATCCCAAACGAGAGCTTCAAGTGCAGCTTGGCGGTGCTGCGGGCGCCCCAAATGCCTTGTTGCCCGCCTGCAAGCCCTTGCCCCAGCGCAGTGAGCACGGGGTTGTACTCCGGAAAGGCGCTCAAAAGCAGTCCGTTGGCAACTTCGGGATCACGTTGCACCACATTGCAGGCCAACAACGACCCGAAGCTGTGCCCGAGCAAGTAGACCGGCAGTCCAGGGTGCGCTTCCCGCATAGCGCCCACAAGCTGACGCACATCTTCGACCACCAACCGCTTACCATCTCCTTCGCTTACCATCATGGGTGTGTCTGAAGGGGTCAGCGTTTTGCCGTGTCCACGCTGGTCATGCGCCCACACTTGGATGCCTTGTTGGTTGAAGTAGGCGGCCAGAGAAGCATAACAGCCGCCGTGCTCGGCCATACCGTGTATGATCAGGACTTGGGCCCAAGGTGCGGGCACTTCCCAACGGTGCAGGTGCAAGGCGGTTCCATCGGGTAGGGGGAAGGGGGAGTTGGACACGGAGATTTTTCGTGGGAAGTAAGGAAAACCGCATTTTTGCGCCAAATTTTCATCCATGCACGCAATCATTTCCACCGAAAAGGGAGACCTAAAAGTCGAGTTCTACCAGAACGACGCTCCCAATACCGTAGCAAACTTTGTCAAACTGTCGAAAGAAGGCTTCTACGACGGACTGACCTTTCACCGAGTGATTCCTGACTTTGTGGTCCAAGGCGGTTGCCCCAACGGCACCGGCGCTGGCGGCCCAGGCTACAGCATCGATTGCGAGCTGAACGGCGACAACCAGTTCCACGACCGCGGTGTGCTGTCGATGGCCCACGCGGGTCGCAACACCGGTGGTTCGCAGTTCTTCATCTGCCACTCACGCACCAACACCGCTCACTTGGACCGCAACCACACCTGCTTTGGCAAGGTGGTGGACGGCGTCGATGTGATTGACGACATCCGCGGAGGCGACAAGATGTTGAAGGTGACTGTGGTGGAGGACTAAGGTTTCCTTGCCTCAAACGCATTTAAAAGGCCTGTGCTCTTTGAGCAGAGGCCTTTTTTTGGACCCGTGTTGGTGCCCAACGGGAGGGGAGTGGAAAGCATGAGAGTCGTGATTTCGCTGGGGTTTCTGGCAGATTGAGCGGGTAGCCAAGACGAGGTGGGACAGCGTTAGTGCGAAGTCGTCAGGGGTCAGAGGTAGTTTTCAAGGCAAAAGCAGGCAGCGTCAAACGCGAGTAGAGATGACTTTTCTCAGCTAGTTTCCGAGCTTATTCAAAAAGTCCAACAACAACCCCTCATACTCCGCCGGACGGCTGCGCACAACGCCGCGGTGTCCATAACCCTCGAGGGTGAACCACTGCTTGTTGGTGTGAGGAATCGCGTCAAAGTTGCGGCGCCCGTGGTTGTAGGGAATGCTGCGGTCTTCGGTGCCGTGGGCCATGAAGACGGGTTGGTGCACGCGTTTGAAGACCTCCTCGGTGACGGCGTCGTCCACCTCAAAGTCGGCCATGGATGCGGCACGCCAGGCAAGCAGGTCGCCGTACCAGCCGGGGTCTACCGCAAAACGGTCCATGTAGTTGTGCACCACCTCGTTGTAGCTGGCGAAGGTGCTTTCGATGATGCCTGCGTCAATGCGCGGGTCACCGGCAAGGGCCTGCGCAGCAACGCTGCCGCCCAAGCTGTAGCCCCACACCACGTAGTGGTCGGTGCCGTCGCCGCGGGCTTCCAAGTCGTCGATCACGCGGCTGACATCTTGGCCTTCCTTGACGCCAAAGGTGCACCAATCGCCGGTGGAATGGCCGTGGGAACGGTGGTCCATCAGCACCGCTCTGAACCCCGCTGGTAGCAGGAAATCACGCGCCAAATCCGCGTGTTGGTAGCGGTGACTGCGGATGCCATGCAGCAAAATGACCGTGGTGGAGGCACTGTCGCCACGGGGTTCCCAAGTGTCATAGGCCAGGGTTTGGCCGTCGGTGGATGTGCAGGTGTGCTCGGGCAGTTCTTGCGGAATGCGGCGGCCGGGACGGCGGCGAAAGAACGAGTTTAACGCATCGATCTGGGTGATGTACCGCGGGAAGACCCACCAGGTGCACACGCAAAAGGCCAGGACCACCAGCAGGAACAGCCGTTTGGTCCAACGCCACAGGAAGCCGCGCCAAGTGAAGGGGCGTTTAGCCACGTTCGGGCAGGAAGATTTCCGCCATCATGCAACGCACGCTGCCGCCGCCGATGGTTTCAATGGTGGGAATGTCAAAGGCAAGCAGTTCGGTGTACTGCTCCAAGGTGGACACTTGCGCTTGGGTGAGCGAGGCGCGGGCAGAAGCAGACATGCACAGCAGGGGTTGGTTGTCTTGGCTGCGCACGGCAAGCATGTTGCCGGCATACTCGGTGACCTGGTCCAAGGTGATGTCCACGATGGTTTTGCTGTCTGCCTCCAATGAAGCTTGCACTGCTTGGCGCTGCTCGGCATTGGGGATGCTGTCCAAGCAGATCACGGCGTATTCGGGTCCAATGGCCATCATCACGTTGGTGTGGTAGATGGCTTGTCCGCTGGCGTCCACCGATTCAAAAATGACTGTGGTGTAGCCGATGCGGTTGCACAAGGCCTCCAGCAATTCGGGGTGGGTGCGGCGCGAGGTGCAGGCGTAAGCCTTCTTGGCGGTGTGGTCAAAAATGATGCTGCCGGTGCCCTCCAAATAGCGGCCCTCGGCCTCGGTGCCTGAGAGGTCGGTGATGCTAGCTACGTCAAACCCTTCGCCAATTTGTTGCACGATGTCCATGCGGCGCTCGGTTTGGCGGTTGGAGGATTCCATGGGGTAGGTGTACACCTCGCCGGTGGCGTGAAAGCTGACCCAATTGTTGGGGAACACCGCGTCCGGCTTGACCGGGGTGGGTGTATCCTCGATCACCACCACATTGACGCCTTTGGCGCGCATTGCTAAAACCATGGCGTCAAACTCGGTTTGGGCCAGCGCAGCGGCGTTGAGGGTGGCTTCAGGAATGCTTTGGAAAGCGTTGGTCTTGGCTGTTTCGGCGTTGTAGCCAAAGGCGGCCGGACGCACCATCATGATGTGACACGTCGATTGGGTTTGCAGCGGGGTCATGAGCGTTGCAAGGGAAGGGTTGAGCAGCGGAACAGTCCGCCTTGCTTTGATATTTCTGAGTAGTCTACGGTCTCCACCTGGATGCCGCGGCCGGTGAGCCATGCATTTACCTCGGTGAAGGATTGGTCCGAGATCACCACCTCTGGCGAGATCGAGAACAGGTTGGCCTTCATGTCGTAGACCTGGTCCATGTTGAGGGCAAACACGTGTTCTGCGCCGTAGCGGTCGCGCAGGTAGGCGGCGTCTTCAGGACGGACAAACGCATCTGCGCAGAGCAATGCGCCGCCGCGTCCCACAGGCTGAAAGCAACAGTCCAGGTGCAGCACGTTGGCTTTGCCGTCGGTGTTGGATTTGATCAGGTCAAACCCGCGCACGGTTTTGTTTGGAAACTGCGCTTGCAAGTACTCCACGGCCGCAGGGTTGGTGCGGCACGACATGTAGGTGTCAAAGTCGTCGCCGGAGTAGGTGCCCACAAAAATGGCATCGCCGTCGAGCAGGACATCTCCGCCTTCTACGCTGACGTGGTTGGGAATTTCGATGACTTGGAGACCGGGGATAGCAGCCTGCAACACAGGCCGTACCGCATCAAATTCCTCGGCACGTTGGTCGATGATGTTAGAGCGGAAGAGTTTGTCTTCGATCACAAACCCGATATCACGGGAAAAAATCTGGTTGACATCGGTCTTGATCTGGGGGCGGTGGACTGTTACGCCGTGCATTTCCAACACGGCGCGCACCGACTCCATTTGAGGCACCATGTCGGCCTCTACGGGGTAGTTGCCGGCCAAAATGTGATCCAAGGATTTGGGGTCGTACGCTTGGGCCGCAGTAGGAGTGGGACCGCATGCTTCGGCCGTGCCTAAGACAACATGGCGAAGAAGGGCAGTTTCATTGCTGACGTTGAGCTGAATCATCCTGCTGGGTTTGCCGCGAAAATACGCCGACTCACCCAAAACATGGCCATTAGAAATTGGGCTTGAGCAGGTAGTAGCTGTAGAACTTGTCGATCTCTTCCACGGCCTCTTCGGCGCTGTCGACGGTCACAAACAAGTCCATGTCTCCGGGGCTGATGTTGCCGGCTTTTTCCAGCAGGGTTGCTTTGATCCAATCCACCAGTCCGCCCCAAAATTCTTTGCCCACCAGAATGATGGGGAAGCGGCCAATTTTATCGGTTTGGATCAAGGTCAGGGACTCAAACAGCTCGTCCAGGGTGCCAAAGCCTCCGGGCATCACAATGAAGCCTTGCGAGTACTTCACGAACATCACCTTGCGCACAAAGAAGTAGTCAAAGTCGATGCTCTTGTCGTGGTCGATGTACGGGTTGGAGCTCTGCTCAAATGGCAAGTAGATGTTCAGGCCAACGCTGGTGCCGCCGCCTTCCTTGGCGCCTTTGTTCCCTGCTTCCATGATGCCAGGACCACCGCCGGTGATTACGCCGTATCCTTTGGTGGTCAGGCGTTTGGCAATGTCTTGGGCCATCAGGTAGTAAGGGTGATCCGGTTTGGTGCGGGCCGATCCAAAAATGGACACACACGGGCCAATGCGTTGCATACGCTCGTAACCTTCAACGAACTCGCCCATGATTTTGAAGATGGACCAGGCATCATTGGACTTGTCTTCGTTCCAAGTGCGCTGGTTGAATTTCTGGGTGACGCGGCTATCTCGTGACATGGCGGAAAGTCTTTAAAGTGAATGGCTGCCGGTGGTACGGCGCCAGATAAATCAGATGGATTGGAACCACTCCTGGAAGTGTTCGCCCACAAAGGGCAGGGGCTCGGTGGTTTCGTTGACACAATTGACCAAGCTCATGACCCACGCTGCAATTACGGCAATCACGTAGGCCCATCCTATTAACGGAATGAAGACCACAAAATTGGCAATTACACCTGCAATCATGATGCCGAGGGTTTGGCGCAGGTAAAAGGCGCTGTACTCGGATTTGTTGTTGCCGTGCATGACCAAAGCAATGAGCCACCCAATCAAGGTGATGTGGGCGATGATGGCAATGGTTTTGGAGTCCTGCTGCATGGCGGAGAGGTTTGATTCAAATGTAACGGGTTTGCAACTGGAGCTTCGCAGCACAGGGGTAAGTTATCCTCAACCCCGCGTCAGTTCCAGCTTTAGGAAGCGTCCGGTGTGGCTGTCTTGCGCTTCGGCTACCTGTTCTGGCGTGCCTTCGGCGACCACGTTTCCCCCGCCTTGCCCGCCTTCTGGGCCGATGTCAATCAGGTGATCGGCCACCTTGACCACGTCCAAGTTGTGCTCAATGACCAGCACGGTGTTGCCTTGATCTACCAAGCGGTTGAGCACGTTGATGAGCATTTGCACGTCCTGGAAATGCAGGCCCGTGGTGGGTTCGTCCAGGATGTAGAAGGTTTGGCCGGTTGACTTTTTGGAAAGCTCTGAGGCCAACTTCACGCGCTGGGCCTCCCCGCCAGAGAGGGTCGTGGACTGCTGGCCCAAGGTGATGTAGCCCAAGCCCACATCTCGCAAGGTTTGGGTGATGCGTTTGATTTTGGGGAAGCTGTCGAAGAACTCAACGGCTTCGTCCATGGTCATGTTGAGCACGTCCGAGATGGACTTGCCTTTGTAGCGCACCTCCAAGGTTTCGCGGTTGTAGCGCTTGCCCATGCAAGTTTCGCACTCGACATAAACGTCGGGTAGGAAGTTCATTTCAATGGTGCGCAGTCCTCCGCCTTTGCAGGTTTCGCAGCGGCCGCCGGCCACGTTGAAACTGAAGCGTCCTGGTTTGTAGCCGCGGATCTTGGATTCGGGCAGTTGGGCAAACAGGCTGCGGATTTCGGTGAAGATGCCGGTGTAGGTGGCCGGGTTGGAACGCGGCGTGCGCCCTATGGGACTCTGGTCGATTTCGATCACCTTGTCCAGGTGCTCGAGGCCTTTGATCTTCTTGTACGGCAAAGGCTTTTTGACCCCGTTGAAGAAGTGGGCGTTCAAAATGGGGTAGAGGGTCTGGTTGACCAGGCTTGACTTGCCGCTGCCCGACACGCCTGTGACGCAGATAAATGTGCCCAGCGGGAACTTCACCTTCACGTTCTTCAGGTTGTGCCCGCTGCAGCCTTCCAGAATCAAATTCTTACGGTGGCCTTTGCGGCGCTTCTTAGGTACCTCAATTTCCAAGTCGCCGTTCAGGAACTTGGAAGTCACCGAGTCCGAGGCCAAATGGTGCTCGGGATGCCCTTCGGCTACGATTTTGCCACCGTGTGCGCCGGCACCCGGACCAATGTCAATCAAATGGTCGGAGGCCAACATCATGTCGCGGTCGTGCTCCACCACAATCACCGAGTTGCCCGTATCCCGAAGGGTTTGCAACGAATGAATCAGGCGCTCGTTGTCGCGTTGGTGCAGGCCAATACTGGGCTCGTCCAAGATGTACAGCACGCCCACCAACCGCGACCCTATTTGCGTGGCCAGCCGGATGCGCTGCGCCTCACCACCACTCAGGGTGCGGGCCGAGCGGTCCAAGGTCAGGTAGTCCAACCCCACTTCCAACAAAAAGTCCAAGCGGTCGCGGATTTCCTTGAGGGGTTCGTGTGCGATGCGGGCTTTGCGTTCTTCCAAGCGGTCCTCCAGCCCTCTGAACCAGTCTGCCAATTGAATCAAGTCCATGCTGGCCAGCTCACCAATGTGCTTGCCGTCGATTTGGAAATAGCGGCTTTCTGCTTTGAGCCGGTGTCCGTTGCAAGTGGGGCAGGTCTTCTTGTTCATGAAGGACTGCGCCCAGCGCTTGAG
>CAXPZW010000051.1:0-41681 GCA_964221845.1 Luminiphilus sp.
GCCAACGCAAACAGCGCATACCCCGAGTAACCCGCAAACCCGGTGACCAACATCCCATCCGCATAAGACACGCCTTGCGCTCGGAACACAATGCCTAAAGTGGCCACCAGCGCCCAACCCAGCAATACGCTGAGGCTCAAGGGAGCCTCGGGTTCGGGAGGGAGTAAGTCGTTGTCTAAAGGGGTTGACATTGCCTGTACATCGTGGTTAGTCCATATGGGGTTGTGTCGGTGACATCACATTTGTCACACATGTATCTGAGCCAAGGTTGGCGGAATCATCCAAGCAGGCCTCAACTCCTGTTAAACGTATTTCGGCGTATTTGCCAAACGCGTTGAGCAATGAATATGGGCAAGACCGTAACCGAGGTCCAAGAAAAACAAGGTGATCCCAAGCGGAATCACCAGAAACAGAACCAACTCTAAGGTCAATTGCCACAGCACAGGAATGAAAGCCCTGTACGTTTCAAAATGATGCGTGCTGGGCTTTCTGCATGTTGGGCAGCGCTCTTCGATTTCAACGCCTTGGGAGCGTGACAATTCCAGGCGCGTGGAGACCGTGGTCACCCGATCGATGCGTTCAGGGCAGTGCGGGCATTTGACTTCGACCTTGAGGATCATCTAAAAGAAGCTGTAGCCCCCAGAACCTTTCTTGCGGTAACGCTTGCGTCCAGCGTAGGTGATATCACGGATGATGTCTTCCATCATCTCGTCGATGCGCTCGTCGTTGTCGATACGCTCGAGGCGTCGGCCGCGTGCGTGCTCGATGTCCACGGTGCCGTCGTCCATGTTGTGGAAAGGCCCGGAAATGAACAGGAACCATTCTTTTTCGTCACGGTAGTCTTTGCGGGCGCCTTTGTAGAGGGCGTACTCACCGCCATCCACGCCCCGGGCCGGGATGTAAATGGTTTGCAGCAGCTCCACGTCTGCGGTGTCGTTTTCGAAGAGGTATTCGCTCCAGAGCTTGGCGTCCATGATTGACGCGAGACTCAACTGATCGGCAGGGAAGAGGTCCAGTCGGTTGATGTACTGCAGCCCTTCATAAAGCGTGAAGCGGGTGCGCACATCTTCGGCGCGGGCATCCATGCGGGCTTGGTCTACCGGCATGCCGCGCTTGACCATGGCCACCAAGATGGTGGTTTCCAACAACGGGTTGTCGGTGTCCATGATGCCGTCGATGAGCGTTTTGACGCGGCTGTCTTTCTCGTACCAGGGCAACAGAATGGCTGCGTATTGCAACAGTTCTTCGTTGGCTTGCTCTTGGAGCGACTCACGCAAGTACGGGCCGTAGTCTTCGTCGGCGGCTTCTACCTCGTCGGCGCGTTGGCGCTTGAGTTCAATGGAAGCTTGGAGCAGGTAGGTGTCTTTGAAGGCCTTCCGCTGTTTTTTGCTCAGCACATCTTCCGAGAACATCTCGCTAAATAAGCGGGTGTTGAAGCCATAATACTCTTCCACAGGGTTGAGCTTGCGCAGCTCATCCACCACCGGCGGCAGCAACTCCAACGAATCGCGCAACGGGCGGTAGAGTTGGTAGAGCGCGTATCGGTCCGAAGGCACAGGCGTGTTCTCAGTCAACAGCGCGGCCAGCGATTGATGGCCTTTTTTGCTGCGCATGCGGGCCAGCCCTTTGAGCACAGCAATCTGGAGTTGCGAGGTGTCTTGGTTGGCCGAGTAGAAGTCGCGGTACCAATCAAACACGCCCGGGTGTTCGGTGCGGCCTATGGCGCGCACCAGGTCTGCCTTTTCTTCGATGCCAGCATAGCCGTAAGGGAAGGCGTCAAACAACCCGGTCAGGCGGTCAAAGTGCTCGGGTTTGAAATCCAGGTAGTAGATGTACTCAAAGCTTTCGGCAATGGTGGCACTGTCTCCACTGGCCATGTAGTCGAAGAACAGGTCCACCTTGTCGCTGGTCACCGAGGTGTGTTCCAAGGTGTCAGGCAGCACTTGGAAGGTGTTGATGATCTCTTGCGCAAACGGGCGCACGCCCAAGTCGGTGTCTACATTGGACTTGATGGCAAAGGTCAAGTCCTTGTAATGCACCAGGTGGATGTGGATGCCGCGTGTGGAGTTGGTGTCGGTCAGCAGCAGGGTAAGGGTTTCCAGGCTGTCACGTGTGGCGCGGTCGAGCTCGGTGACCACCAGCAGGCTGTCGTCCGAGAGGATGGTCTTTTCCCGCTCCCAGAGTTCGTCTACATCAGCCACGGTGTAGAACTTGTTGTACCGCTTGGCGCGCACAAATACCTCGTCGCCGTTGTAGCCGTGTTGCAACAGCTTGTTGTTGTAGGTCTCCGAAAAGTCCACGTCGTCCTCTTCCAAGTCCAACTCCATAAAGCTGCTCATGGTGTTGTAGTTGGTGATGGCCGGGTGGATGGGGTAGCTCATGCACGTGAACCACAGGGTGGTGTCTTCCACCATTTCCATGGTGCGGTCGGTGGCGAGGTCCTCAAATTGGAACGAGTCGTACCACTCCGTAGGTGTGGCGTCGGAGTGGGAATAGCGGGTGAGTGCGTAGTACTCCGGGCCGTGGATGAAGAAGCGGCCGGTGAGGAATGCCGGGTCGTCTTCGTGTGCATAGAGCACATCCAGCGCGGGGTAGCCTTGGAAGGTGGTGTAGGAAGTGCTCACCGTGTCCCATTGCTTGCCTTCCAAGTGCGCCAAAGCCAATTGCATCAGCTCAAAGCGGTCTTCTTCGATGTAGATCAAATCGTGGTACACGCGGCGTGCGGCTTGGTACAGCTGACCTTGGTTGTCCATGCCTTGCAGTTCCATGCCCGGGAAGCCCCCTTGGCGGAAGCGGAAGGCCATGTGGTTGGCCGGCATTTCCATAGAGAAGCCTCCTTCGCCCGGGCGTGCGCGTTCCCAGTTGTCGCCGTTTTTCAGGTGGAGCTCAATGGAGTTGAAGATGGGGTCGGAGTTGCGTTCTACGTAGTCCAGGGTGCCGCCCATTTTGAAGATGTACAGCTCCAGCGGGGTGATCACCACACGGAAGCGCTGGTGGTCGCCTTTGCGGGTTTTGTTTCGGATTTCAACTGCTGGATATCCGTCTTGCATCAAGTCCACCTGGGACAGGATTTCACCGGGGATGTTCTCGTACAGCAGTGAATCCAGGCGTTGGCGGGTATAGTCGCTGTCTTGCCCGTTGAGCGCGGCGTTGGTGCGGATGCGCTTGACCCAGTAGTAGGCCCCGTTGGCCATGTTGGGGTGGATGAACTCGCGGTAGAGGCGGGTGCCGGGCATCTCGTACATCTCGCCAGGCACGCGCCACGAAAAGGAACTGTCGGGCGCCCAGGCAGTCTGCAGCTCTACCGGTACTTCTTTGCGGTCGATTTCCAATTCGTATTTGCGGCTCTTGCCACCGATCTTGCGGTCCACCGGTCGCAACGTGTAACCGCGTTCGCGCAACAGGTCAATCATGCCATCCTCACCGGGCAAGTGGGCGGCTCCTACGCCTGCAAACACCGCATGGGTGTGCATCAGCGAATCCAGGTTGCGCGCCATGATTTTGTTGCGCTCGATGAGCATGTACTTGTTCCAATTGGAGAACGGGTTAAGCAAGCTGTTGAGGCTGTCCACCATGTTCAAATCCCCTTCGCGGTATGCGTCTTCAAGCAGTTGGCGGGGCGACTTTCCATTGCGGGTCATTTCACGCAGGTACTTGCGCGTGTCGCGTTTGTCGTCCTCCTCGGAGGGCTTCATGGCTTGGCGCTGGAATGCGTTGACCTGATCAAAGTCCTCCAGTGCACGAATATCCAACCCGAGTTTTTTGCCGGTTTGGTAGATGTAGAGGTCGAGGTAGGTTTCTTCTTCAAACTCGGTCATGCCATCACCTGAGGAGCGGTACAGTAGGCTGTTAAGCAAGACGTCGTCTGCGCTGAGGGCAGAGGCAATGAGCTCATTGTCTGCGGTTTCAAAGGCAAAGGCGGTGCGGTAAAAGTCGTTGTCGTGCTCGTCGTAGCCCACGCCACCGTACGGGTTAAGGTTGATTTCCTTCTCGACGATTTCATTGAGCCAGGTTTCGGGATTGAGTTCGAGGGCCACCAGGTCACAAGCCTGCAGGTTCACATAGAACGAGTCCGAAAGGTGGAACGCGAGCTTTTGGCTCACGTGCATGGTTCCGTAGAGGTAACAGGACTTGGTGAGCTGGTTTCCGGAGATTTCCCAAAGCAGGCTGGGATAGTTAGCGGTGTCTCCATCAAGCTCGAGGGTGGGTTCGTTGAACTGGCTAAAAAGGGGCAGGGAGAGCAGCATCCCCAACACCCATCCAATCGTACTACGCGTCATCGGCAAATCTGGGATAGGAACGCCTAAGATAACGGCTTTTGCCCCGCGCGCGTGAAAAGGAATGGTAAAGCCGCTGTGGCGCGCAATCAGCCGATTTTCAAGGAGGTCATCGAGAGGGAGCCGGCCAACGGTACGTCTTTGAACAGCACGACTTGTTCGCCTTTTTGATGAAGAGCCAAGCAGTGGCGCTGGGTGAGCTACTTAAGTCGGCGGCCACACAGGCCGTACTTGACCCCATCGCGAATGATGTAAAGCCCGTCTGGACCGTGGATCACTAGCGGGCGGACCTCCGGCACAGAGAGACTGAGCAACGAATGCCCAGAGAAGCAGACCGTCACCTGACCGTTGGAGGAAACCCGGTCCACCTGAAAGAGGTAGTAACCCGAGGGCAAAAACAGGCTTTCAAACACCGACGTCTCGTTGGTGCAGCCCTCGTAGGTGGTGTCATAGTCGTCCACAAAGGGTGCGATGTCTACCGATACGCAATATGGATTGCTGTACAGCGTCCATTGGCTGCCGGGGCCGCTGCCGTCTTGGTCAATGGTCATGTCTCACACCCAGTCCGAAGGAGCGTATAAGATGGTCCACCAACTCGCATCCACGTCACCGGGCCAAAAGCAGGGTAGGCGTGCACCCCTGAGAGGGCTCAAGTGCGATATGGAGCAAAACGGGAATAAGCGCGCGGGTTATAACCCTCTTAAGATAGGCAGATCAAGCCGGGTAGAACAGCAGCAGCACAACAAAGAAGACCACTTGCAATCCAAGCAACACCACCGAAGTGGGATTGGACACAGGCTTGGTGCGTGACAGCAGAGCCCCAGCTATGGTCCCCAGGATCCACCAGCTCACATAATTGGCTGCGGGTACTGGGTGTTGCTCGAAGGCCCAAAATCCCAACGCTGGTGCCAGCGGCTCAATCAACGCGTCGATGCCCACCATCACCACGCCTGTGCACAAGGCGAGCAGCATCCAGTGGTGGGTCCAACTACGCAGGAGTGTGACGCTTCCCAGGGCCAGCAACAACCAATTCATGCCAATGACCCAAGGGGTGCCCCAAGCCTGAGCGCCGAAGTTGGGCAGGTATGCGTAGGTGCCAAACGGCCAGCCAGTGTTCACGCCAACGCATTCAATCCCAAAGCCTAGCGCGTAAACCGCGAGCATCCACATCAGGTCTTTGCGCGCTTCGAGCAGATGCAGCAGTACGGCCACGCTGCCGCACAACCACAAGTTTACCGGTGTCAACGGCAGCAACGGGGATTCCGGGTCCAGCAGCATAGAGGTCAAGCCCACCGCGTGCATGATGATCACAAGCCCGATGCCCATGGCATGCCGGTATTTCCAAAGCATCGCGGTCATGGCGCAGGGGTGAGTTCGTCCACGATTTTGGCCGAGAGCAGGCACAACGGGATGCCGCCTCCGGGATGCACCGAGCCGCCGCAGAAGTAAAGGTTGTCCAATTTGCGGCTGAAGTTGGGGTGGCGCAGGAATGCGGCCATTGCGGCGTTGGAGCTCGCACCGTACAACGAGCCTTGGTGACTGCCCGTACGCGAGGCAATCGTGCGTGGCTCCAGCACGTCTTCGACCTCAATGAGCGGTTCAATGTCGGTGCGGAGCGCGGCAGAGATGCGTTCCAGTACGGCTTTGCGTGCCTTGGGAATCACCGTGTCCCAATCTTGCCCCGTATCGCCCGGCACGTTGATCATCACAAACCAGTTTTCTGAGCCTTGAGGCGCGTCCGTGGACTCCAGTTTGGAGGTGATGTTGATGTAAACTGTGGGATCGTCGGGCACTACGTGCTCGTCAAAAATGTGACGGAATTCACGGGCGTAATCCCGGCTGAAAAGGATGTTGTGGAGGTCCAGCTCCGGGAATTCCTTTCGGATGCCCCAGTAAAAGATCAACGCCGATGAACTGCGCTCTTGGGCCAATGTGCGCTCGGGAGCGGGTTGGTCTGCCAGGAGTTTGCGGTAGGTGGGCACCACGTCCATGTTGGACACCACCACATCGGCGGGGTGGAAGGTGCCTTGGGATGCGATGCCGGTGGCCTGCCCGTCGTTGACCACAATGCGCTCCACGGGGGATTTCAAGTGAATGCGCACACCGTGCCGCTCGGCCAGTCGGGTAACCGATTGCGAGATTTCGTGCATGCCGCCCATGGGCAGGTAGGTGCCCAGCCCCAGCTCCAAGTGTGGGATGAGCCGCATGATGCCCGGCGTCTTGTAGGGAGAAGAGCCGTTGTAGGTCGCATAGCGATCAAAAAGCTGGTGGGTTTTTGGGTTGTGGAAGGTCTTGGCGTTGACCTGGTGCAGGGTCTTGGTCAAGCTCAGTTTGTGCATGCGCCCAATCGCACGAAACACGTCTTTACGCGGCAGCTGAAACGGCTTGTGCAGGCTCGATTCTAAAAAGATGGTTCGGGTGAGGTTGAAGGCTTCTTCGCTGCGGTTGAGGTAGGCGTGCAGGTCTTCGGCGGACTCTCCAAGAACGCTGGCGGCTTCTTCCACAAAGGCGTCGCGGTCGCCGTGCCCGGTGAGCTGCGTGCCATCGGGCCAGAAGTAGCGGCAGCTGGTGTCGTGGCGGTGGTAGTTGAAAGCTGACCTGGGGTCCTCGCCCAGGGCCTCAAACAAATGGTCCACCAAATCGGGGAGGGTGAACAGGGAAGGGCCAGCGTCAAACCGGTAGCTCCCGAGCTCAAAGGCCGTGAGCTTGCCACCGGTGTAGGCGTTGGCCTCGAACAATTCCACGTGGTAACCCTTGGCGCGCAACCGCACCGCAGTTGCCAGCCCGGCAATGCCCGATCCAATGACAATGGCCTTCATCTGATGCGAAAGGTACACCCTCAGTCCGCGTCCGAAGCGCCAGACACAGGAAGGGTTTTCAACGGTTCATCTGGTTTGGCGTAGCTCAAGCGGAAGGCCAGCTCAGGCACGTGGTACGCATCCAAGCCGCCGATGCTCACCACACCGGCGCCAGCCAAGTCCACAAACCCGTCGGGTTGCTGGATGCTCTCGGCCAGGTAAAGGTGTTCTACTGCACCGATGATCAGGCGCGTACCGTTGTGCTTGATTTCTACGTCCTCCACCAAACGCATGCCAAGTTGAATGGGGGCGCCGCCTACAAAAGGAGCCGTCCATCCTTCGCGGTAAACGGCCTCCAATTCGGTGGCGTCAAATTCGCTTTGGGCATGGTCGTAGCGCGCGCTGGTTTGGTGCGCAGCCCGGGCCAAGTGCTTGGGAATGGCATTGAGCGTGTAGGTCTCGGTGGCCAGGATGTTTTCGTAGGTGTGGCGGGGCACCGATGGTGGACGCATGATCATACCTAGCAATGCTGGGTTGGACCCCAGGTGCACCACAGAACTCACGATGCTGAGGTTCTCTTGCCCTTGCGGGCTTTTGGTGCCAACCAAGTTGGCGCTTTTGAATCCGCTGATGCTGTTGATCAGGCGGGCGCGGTGGCGCTGGGGAAGATCCAAGATGTCTGCGCGGGAAAAGTGCTTCATGTTCTCAGGGTTGAAAGTCCGCCGTCTACGTGGAGGATTTGGCCGGTGGTCCAGGTGTTTTCCAGCAAGAAGGCTGCGGCTTGGGCGAGGTCCTGGCTTTGTCCGAAACGCTTGAGTGGGTGGCGTTCATTCGCCGATTCTTGCTTGCGCTCGTTGTTAAGCAATCCTTCGGCAAGTGGGGTGTTGGTTAGGGAAGGGGCCACGCAATTCACGCGGATGGTGGGCGCCAACTCGGCGGCCAGTGATTTGGTGAGGCCTTCCACCGCGCCTTTGGCTGCAGCCACAGAAGCATGGAATGGCATGCCTTGGTTGACCGCTACGGTACTGAAGAGCACCACGCCAGGTGCTTGGCCTTTTTTCAACGCAGGCAAAAAATGACGCAGCGCGCGTGCTGCACCCACCACATTGATTTCAAAGTCGTCTCGGTAGTGCTGGTCCTTCAAGCCGCGGAAAGGCTTGAGGTTGATCGAGCCCGGGCAGTACACCAAACCGTCGAGCGATTCGGGCACGGGGACAGCGCTCCAGTCTTCGCTGAGCACGTCGTGTGCGGTGTGATGGTCTACAGTGGATGCTCCCGGAGTGCGGCTGATTCCGGTGATGGTGTGCCCAGCTGAGCGCAGTGTTTCGGCGAGCGCGGCTCCGATGCCATGTGAACTGCCGACAATGAGGTAATGCATGCGGTGCAATTTTCCTTGTCCAACAGCCCGGCGTCCAAAAAGTTGCGTCGCGAACAATGTGTCGTTTGAACAGTTTTATTTCTGAGAAACACGCACGGCATGGATCGCAACGAGGAAATGACACGCATTCGTCCCAACATGAACGGAACGAGCGCACCGAAAGACGCTAAGGAGTTCTATGACCACACCCTGAAGTCGGTGATCCAAATGCAGACGCCCGTGTTGCTGTCCTTCCTGAAGCGTTACGCACAGCGCAAGAGCAAGCATTTTTCCCTGTACAAAACCACCGAAAAGGTGCGCTTCCTCAAGGTCTTGCTCCGCGAAAACGAACTGGTGCATCAAGGCCTCTACGGCATTGTGCATGGCGTACTGACCACCGATGAAATTGATTTCTTCTTCGACCACATCGGAAGCCTCGAAAAAGCGGTGTTACGTGACGTGGAGGCCCTCATCGAGAAGAATACCGTGATGCTGTGAGGCTCGCGGTACAAGTGGTGTGGTTCAAACGGGACTTCCGTTGGACCGACCACGCGCCCCTGGTTCAGGCCACCCAATCCGGACTGCCCACCTTGTTTTTGGCCCTGCTCGAACCGAGCTTGATGGCCGCTCCCCAAAGCGATGACCGCCACTGGCGCTTTGTCACCGAAAGTGTGTTTGCCCTGAACGCTGCTCAACCGCGCTTGCCAGTCTACTTGCTGCACGGCGAGGCAGAAGAAGTGTTTGAATCGCTCCTGGCCACCTACGACATCCGTCAAGTCCTCAGTCACCAAGAAATTGGCATACGCCTGACTTATGATCGCGACAAGCGCATGGGACGCCTGTTCATGGAGCGGGGCATCAATTGGATAGAACACCAGCATGGTGCCGTCATCCGCGGCTTGCAGGGGCGCAATGTTTGGAAGAAGCAGTGGTATGAAGTCATGCGACGTCCACCTGCGCAACCCGAACTCGGGCGTTTGCAAGGTGCAGAGCTGTCGGAGGCCTTCCTGCAGCGGTTTGCCTGCCCGCCTCGTTTCACTCGGCGCAATCCCCAGTTCCAACCCGGAGGTCCCGAGCATGCCTGGAAGGAGCTCGAACGCTTTGCCGCGGTGAGCATTCCGAAATACATGCAGTCCATCTCCAAACCAGTTGCCAGTCGGGAGCACTGCAGCCGCCTCAGTCCGTATCTGGCTTGGGGCAACATCTCCATGCGTGAGGTGTACCGCTTTACGGAGCATGCCAAAGTCGAACGTCCCAACCGGTTCAATTGGCAAAACTTCCAGAGCCGGTTGCGCTGGCAAGGGCACTTCATTCAAAAGTTTGAGAGCGAGGATCGCTACGAGTTTGAGCACATCAATCGCGGGTATAACACATTGAAATACAACCAGAACGATTTGCTATTTGAAGCGTGGAAGAAAGGTGAGACGGGCTATCCTATGGTGGATGCATGCATGCGTTGTTTGCACGCCACGGGCTATGTCAATTTCAGGATGCGGTCCATGCTGGCGTCGTTCCTGACCCACATGTTGTTCCAGCACTGGAAGCCCGGTGCGGACTTTCTGGCGAGCCTGTTTTTGGACTTTGAACCTGGCATCCACTACGCCCAATGGCAAATGCAGGCGGGGGTGACCGGCATCAATACGGTGCGCATGTACAATCCGGTCAAGCAGTCCCAAGACCAAGATCCTGAAGGCGACTTCATCCGAGAATGGGTGCCTGAATTGAGCGCTTTGCTGCCCTATCAGATCCACGAGCCCTGGACCATTCCTCCGTTGGAAGCGGCATTGATTCCCTTTCAGTTGGGCGAAGACTATCCAGCACCCATCGTACCCCTCCAAGCCAGCATGGCTGCCGCCCGCGAGAAAATTTGGGCCATCCGTGATTCCGAAGCCGTACGCCGCGAAGGCATGCGTTTGCTGGCCACCCACGTGAACCCTGGACCCCGCATGCCCTGACGTTATGGCCCACTCCAAACCCCATCTGCCCACCAAAACCTGCGTGCAATGCGCCAAGCCGTTCACCTGGCGCAAAAAGTGGGCGCGCGATTGGGAGCAGGTCAAGTACTGCTCTGAACGTTGCCGCCGCACCGCTAAATACCAACGGACATGAACCCTGCACGTGAAATCCGCCTCATCCTCGGCGATCAGCTAAACCACCAGCATTCCTGGTACGACACCGTGGACGACAACGTGGTTTACTTGCTGGCCGAAATGCGCCAGGAAACCGACTACGCCCGCCACCACATCCAAAAGGTGCTCAGCTTCTTCTTGGCCATGCGCGGCTTTGCCGATCACCTCGAGGCGGCCGGTCACCGCGTGCATTACCTCACGTTGGACAATCCCAAGAACACCCAAACCATCGCGGGCAACCTTCAAACCGTCATCACCGAAACGGGCGCCACCTCATGGGCCTACCAACTTCCCGACGAATACCGTTTGGACGAACAGCTGCGTGGATTGCAGGACACGTTGGGCTTGCCCTGCGAAGTGGCTGACACCGAACATTTCCTGACCGCGCGAGCTCACTTAGGCGACTTCTTCCGCGGCAAGAAGATGTACCTCATGGAGAACTTCTACCGCGACATGCGCAAACGCTACGGCGTGCTCATGGACGGCAAGAGCCCGGCCACCGGTCAGTGGAACTACGATGCGGATAACCGCAAGAAACTCCCCGCCAAAGCCGAATTGCCCATCGCCAAGGCCTTCACCCGCGATGTGACCGATGTGGTGGAGATGCTCGAACAACAGAGGGTAAACACCATTGGAACCGTTGATGCCAAACGCTTCCTCTGGCCCGTCACGCGGGAAGAGGGCTTGACCTTGTTGCAGCATTTTGTGGACCACCTGCTCCCTGACTTTGGCAAATACCAAGACGCCATGACCACCCGGGATTGGAGCTTGTTTCACTCGCGCATCTCTTTTGTGATGAACGCCAAGTTGGTCCACCCCTTGGAAGTGATTCGTCCGGTAGAGCACGCCTGGCGGGAGGATCCGGACCGCGTGACCATCGCCCAAGCCGAAGGATACATCCGCCAAGTGCTCGGCTGGCGGGAATACATGCGCGGCATTTACTGGGAGAAAATGCCGGACTATGCGTCGCTCAACTTCTTCAACCACCAGCGGCCGCTTCCCGGATGGTTCTGGGACGGCAACACCAACATGCGCTGCTTGTCTCACGCTGTGGGGCAGAGTTTGGAGTATGGCTATGCCCACCACATCCAACGCCTGATGGTGACCGGCAACTTTGCCTTGCTCGCCGGCATCCATCCCGACGAGGTGGACGCTTGGTACCTGGGCATATACGTGGACGCCATCGAATGGGTGGAAATCACCAACACCCGCGGCATGAGCCAGTTTGCCGATGGGGGGATTGTGGGCAGCAAGCCTTACGTATCCTCGGCCAACTACATGCACAAGATGGGGGACTACTGCAAGCAATGCAGTTACGACAAGTCCGCCAAAACCGGCGAAAACGCTTGTCCCTTCAATAGCCTCTATTGGCATTTCTACGCCCGAAACCGCGAAAAGCTCGAGCGCAATCCGCGCATTGGTATGATGTACCGCACATGGGATAAGATGGATGGCGAAAGGCAACAAGCCCTGATCGAGCACGCCGAACACGTGTTGGCCAGGCTGGAACAACTCTAGCCTTTAGCTATACTTAAGCAGGCGCGTCCTTTTTTCATCCGCCAAGAACAAAGCGAGGCCCTTGTAGTCGAACGACTTCGGCAATTGCCTTTCACGTGCGTTTGACTCGAACATGCCCGTCTACAGCCTGTTGGATAAGGCATGGTACTTTATTGGTTTCGCAACGATTTACGCTTGAATGATAACCCCGGGTTGCTGCGTGCACTGGCTTCAGGGGAAGACGTGTTGCCGGTTTACATCTTTGATACTCGCTGTTGGCAAGCCGACGCGTGGGGCCACATCAAAACCGGTTCTTACCGCACGCAATTTTTGCTTGAATCGGTGCGGGACCTCCAAACCCAGCTGGAAGAAGTCGGCGGCCAATTGGTCGTCCGAACCGGATTGCCCGAGGACATCCTCCCAGAGCTGGCCGACGAGTGGAACGCCTCCAAGGTGTTTGCCCAAGCCGAGTACACGCGTGAAGAGGTAGACGTGGAAGAAGCGGTTGCACGCCAACTGACGCTGCGCCTGGAGCACGGCAGCACTTTGTTCCACCCCGAGGACGTACCCATGGCCATCGAGGACATCCCCGACATCTTCACCGAATTCCGCAAGGCCTGTGAAAAGCGCGCCAAGGTGCGCCCGATTTTGGAGTTGCCCGAGGACGTGCACTTTGCCGATGCGCCGGCGTGCAGCGTCCCCAAGTTGGAAGACTTTGGTCTGGAGCACGCCGATGCCGATCCTCGTGCAGCCCTGGCGTTCAAAGGCGGCAGCCAGGCCGGCTGGGACCGCATCGACCATTACTTCTGGAACACCGAGGCCCTGAGCGAATACAAGCACACGCGCAACGGGCTCATTGGCCCAGATTACTCCGCCAAACTCAGCCCGTGGCTGGCCAACGGCAGTCTGTCGCCCCGGGAGATCTACTGGGAAGTGCAGCATTACGAGCAAGAGGTGGTCAAAAACCAGAGCACCTACTGGCTCATTTTTGAACTCATTTGGCGTGACTACTTCAAGTTTGTGGCGCTCAAATACGGCGACCGCATCTTTTGGCCGTCGGGCATCAAGGCCCAACGCAAGCCAGGGCTTAAGCACGCCCGCAAACTCGAGAAATGGATCCACGGCGAAACCGGGGACGCCTTTGTGGACGCCAACATGCGTGAGCTCATGCACACCGGCTGGATGAGCAACCGCGGCCGCCAAAACGTGGCCAGTTACCTGGTGCACGACATGGGGCTGGATTGGCGCCAAGGAGCTTCCTGGTTTGAATCCGCGCTGCTGGACTACGACCCTGCCAGCAACTACGGCAACTGGATTTACGTGGCCGGCGTAGGCAACGATCCGCGTCCCAACCGCAAGTTCAACACCTCCCGCCAGGCCGAGATGTACGACAAGGAAGGGGCGTTTCGTGAGCTGTGGTTGGGAGTGGAGCAGGTGTAGTCCCAACCGCAGCGCGGTGATCGGAGGTTAATCCTTGTATTTTCACCGCCGCATGCTCTTCAACTCCATTGACTTTGCGGTATTTCTGGTGGTGGTATTTGCCCTGTATTGGGCGATTCCACGGCGCTGGAAATGGCAGAACCTGCTGGTGCTGGCCGCCAGTTACGTGTTCTACGGGTGGTGGGATTGGCGCTTTTTGTCGCTGATTGTGGTCAGTACAGGAATCGACTTTGCGGTGGCCAGAGCATTGGGTCGGATGGAAGATCCGCGCAGGCGAAAAGGGCTGCTCGCAGTGAGCTTGACGGCCAACTTAGGGCTCCTCGGCTTTTTCAAGTACTACGACTTTTTTGTGGAGAGCTTCACCGAGACCTTCACTTGGTTTGGCGCCGAAATCGAGCCCGCCACACTCGGATGGGTATTGCCGGTGGGCATTTCCTTCTACACCTTCCAAACCCTGAGCTACACCATTGACGTGTACCGTCGCACGCTTGAGCCTGAGAAGAACCTGGTGGCTTTTGGAGCTTACGTGAGCTTCTTTCCACAGCTGGTGGCCGGGCCCATTGAGCGGGCATCCAACCTGTTGCCGCAGTTTGGCCGTCAGCGCACCTTCGACCCTGAAGCAGCGGCCGACGGCCTGCGCCAGATGCTCTGGGGCCTGTTCAAAAAAGTGGTCATTGCCGACAACTGTGCGCGGTTTGCAGACGCTCTATTTGGCTGGCCACACGAGTACTCCGGGGCCATGCTGGCGCTCGGTGCGGTATTCTTTGCCCTGCAGATCTACGGCGACTTCTCGGGCTATTCGGACATGGCCATTGGCACCGCCAAGTTGTTCGGGTTTGAGCTCAAGCAGAACTTTGCCTTCCCGTACTTCTCCCGCGACATTGCCGAGTTCTGGCGCCGTTGGCACATCAGCCTCAGCACGTGGTTCCGCGATTACGTATACATACCATTGGGTGGCAGCCGAGTGAGCAAAGCCAAAGTGGTACGCAACACCTTCATCATCTTTTTGGTCAGCGGCTTTTGGCACGGGGCCAACTGGACCTTCGTGATCTGGGGGTTGGTGCATGCGTTGTGCTTTTTGCCGCTGCTGCTCGGCGGGCGCAACCGCAAGTACTTGGGCGTGATTGGTCAAGACGGTTTTCCGCGTTGGCACGAGTGGCTGCGTATGCTCGGCACCTTTGTGGTGGTGTGTTTGGCGTGGGTATTCTTCCGCGCCAGTTCCTTAGGAATAGCCGGCCAATACTTTGAGGGGTTGACCACGCTGAAAGGATGGGGGCAGATCGACTTTTCGTCCTTTCCGAATCCCACGGCAACTGCGCTGATGATTGTGTTTATGGTGCTGGTGGAGTGGTTTGGACGCCGCGGCCAACACGGTTTGCAAGTGTGGAAGCAGAAACTGCCTACAGCGGTGCGTTGGGGCGGTTATGTGTTTATTGTGTTTTTCATCTCCATGTTCATGCGCGTGGGAGACATCACCTTTATTTACTTCCAGTTCTGATGGGCGGATTTCTAAAACGGTTGGTAGGCTTTGCGCTGTTGGCACTGGTGGGATACAGCGTGCTCTTGTTGGTGTACGGTTCCAACCAACCCCACGCCTTGCGGAGTAACCTGAAGTACAAGCTGGGTGGCTACGGTTTTATGTACTCGCGCATGCAGGAAGTCAAGACCCAGCAGCACCTGGATGTACTCTTTGTGGGTAGTTCGCATGCGTATCGCGGGTTTGATACGCGCCCTTATGCGGCCGCTGGGCTGAACGCCTTCAATATGGGGTCGAGTTCCCAGTCGCCCATCCAAACCCGGATGCTGCTGCAGCGGTACATGGACCAGCTTTCGCCGAGGCTCGTGGTCTTGGAAGTGGCGCCGGAAATGATGACCTACGGTGGGCAAGAGTCCGCAGTGGACGTGATCTCCAACGACAAATTGGACCGCCACGTGTGGCAAATGGCCTCTGACGTGGATCACCTCATGGTGTGGAACACCCTCTGGTACACCGGACTCCGCCAAGGCTTGGGGCTCGACGACGACTTTACCGAACCGTCCACCCGCAGCAACGAAACCTACATCCCCGGCGGCTACACCGAAAAAGAACTGCTGTTCAACTCACCCAAGTCGTATCCCACCAAGGCGCACACCATTGAGCCGCTGCAAAAACAGGCCCTGCAAGACATTCTGGACCTGTGCGCCCAGCATGGCACTGAGGTGCTTTTTGTGCAAACACCGCTTGCTTCGGGCTTCCGCGATGCGTTCACCAACAATGCGGAGATGGACAGTCTGTTTGCCACCTACACCACCTACATCAATTATAACCGACGCCTGGCCCTGAGCGATTCCCTCGATTTCTATGACGACCGCCACCTCAACCAAAACGGCGTGGCCAAGCTGAACGCGGCGTTGTTGCCGGTGGTGCTGGAAGTGCTGGACTAAGGACGAAAGGCCAGCTAACCCTGTGTTAATCCTTATTTAGACTGTCCAATGCCAAATCCCATGCATATGCGTAGTATTCTTCTACCTTTCTGCGCACAGATTCCGGGACGGGGACTTCGCAGGGGTCACCGTACTGCAGTGATTCCAATTCACCTTCGCTTTAGCATGCCCGAGTGATTTGTATAGTCCACGTGGATTTAGGGCTGCCACCGAAGTCATTGGGGTAGGTCACTTGGTGTTCCTCAACATACATGAGTTGGTCATCTTCCCAGATGAAGAAAAATTGTGTCTGCCCTCCACAGCCGAAATCCCTGGTGATCAATGCTCGGATATCTCCAAATTCATCAGCATAACCCAAGACTACACCGCCTCCCGAGGACTCAAACCGATCTACAGACAGGTCTGGTGTTTTTTTCAAGGACGAGATTGCCAACGCCACGTAATCGCAACATGAATCGAGTTCGACCTCCAGTGAGTCGTGCATGCAGTCGAACACAAAGTGTCTAGGATATTGGTGAGCAGGCTGGGCCGCAAGGGTGATGGGAGAGAGGAATAAGGAGAGTCGTAAAAGCATACGCCAACATATTGAAAGCCCTGTCCCTGTCATTATAAGAACAAGTAAATGCGAGAGCATTTGCCGTAACCGCAATTTTCAGCGCTCGACGGGCGCAGCAACGGCAAACGGCTCACCAATCGGCCACATGCAGCCAATCGCTACCTGATGGGTGCGCACCACCTCATTGCCGAACGGATACCCTTGCGTATAGGCCACATACCACGAACCGCCATCCAACGGGTTAATCACAAGCGAGGATTCCCAGTATGCCGCAGGCACCCAGCGGTTCTGGGCTTCCGCTGCTTGGGGCAAGAAGGTGGCGTCCATGCCGCCTTGCAAGCGCAGTCCCCAAGGGCGCTCAGCGTGGCTGTTGTCGTTGTAGCCGACAGACCAGCCGGCGCGGGCGCCCAGCACAAACAAGAAGGCAAAGGTGACCCTGCCTTCCACTGCAGGTCCGGTGCTCCAGGTGGGGTGATTCAGCAGATCTCCGCGAAAGCGCCCTTCCAGCAAGGCAAATGCAAATTCTTGACGCTCATCGGTAGAGTCACGCTGCCAGGGTGAACTCCACCGCACAGGTATGGCGCCACCGCCGGAATACCAGCGGTACCCTTTGCCTGCGGGGTTGGGGAAGTAATTAGGAATGCTGTCTGTTTGGCCATATACAGCCGTGCACAGCGTCAATGCAGCAAGAAGTGGGAGAAAAGTGCGCTTGGTCAATTGTTTTCGGGCTTTACGCGTCGCTTGCGAATGCGACTGAGGCTCTCAAGCAGCAGGGCAGCACCAGGTTTCCAATCGGTCCCGGTGAGTCGAGGAACCACCGAGTTCAAAAAGGCCTGCATGCGTTTATAGCTTGATCCATGGCTTGGAAGATAGGAATGTTGAACAATTCCACCCGGGTGCGGTTGACAGGTCAAGACCCTTTCGCTTGAAGCTTCTCAACCTCACATACAACGATCCGGAACGCTGGCAAGAAGTGCGACGCATTGCCGGTGACGACATCGGATTTTTCAAATCCATCCGGTTGGGCGGTACCGGTTCTCCCAAGGCCATGTTGCTGAAGGCCCCGCCCGAGGCTACATCCTTTATGCAAGAAACCGTGGACCGCAATCACTGCAACATTGAAATGCGTACCCAAGGACTGGTGCTGCGCTTTCGTTGTCGCCTAGAGGTGTATGGGCTCGTGATGTCTCGTGGTGAGCTCCTGCAGATCGAAGCCAAACCTGGAGCAGGAGAGGCGCTTCACATCACCATCGAACACAAATCCGGGGGGCGTTGCGTACTGGAGTCGACCGGTTTCAATGCCGCCGCGTGGCGCACCTATCTACGCAAACACCTCGGGAACATTCTCCGCGAGTCCTGACCAGTGTTTTCTGGCCAAAAACGCGTAACGCTACTCGGTGAACCAAGCCTCACAAACACGCGGCACACAGCCCTTTGGTAAACTGCTTGCGCGGCAGAGTGTGCCAGACACCATCGGCATGATTGTCATGAGTATCTACATGGTGGTGGACGCCATAGAACCTTTTGGGTTTGATCAGCGGCTGTTTGGCGCATCCAAATAGTTGGCATCTTGCCGCCATGCCTAAGTTCTTCGGTGACATCCGCTTTTTCATTGTGCTTGCCTTTGCGTTGCGGTTGTTCAACATCACCCTCGCACCGGTGGAGGTGGGGCACAACTGGCGTCAAACCACCGTGCTCATGGTGGCCCGCAATTTTGTAGAGGGCGGGTTTGATTTGCTCCACCCAAGGGTGGATATGGCTGGGGAGTTGACAGGCATCACAGGCATGGAGTTTCCCTTGCTCAACGCGGCACATGCTGCTGTCTCAGAGGTAGTTGGATATGATCACTGGTACGGACGCTTGATCGTGTTAATCTTCAGCTCCTGGGCCATGTGGAGCCTTTTCGCACTGCTGCGACGAGTACTGAACGCACGGTGGGCACATCATACGGTATTGATTCTGCTGGTCTCGCTTTGGTTCATCTACAGCCGCAAAGTGATGCCCGATGTATTCAGTTGCAGCCTGGTGATTTTGGGCGTGCACGCCTTTGTGCTCGGCTGGGAGGCAGCCAAGAAATATGCGTGGTTCCTGTGGTCGGCCTTGGGAGCGCTGGCGATCACCGCTGGCTTGCTTTCCAAACTGCCTTCGGGCATCCTGCTGGCCGGGATGGTGCCTTTTCTACCAGGCATGAAGGGCGACTGGACGCGCAAAGCGTCGTTGGTGCTTTTGCTGCCGGGCCTCACGTTCACCTGCTGGTGGTATTTCAGATGGGTGCCGCATTTGGTGGAGGAATACGGTTTCTGGCATTTCTTCATGGGCAAACCCGCAGGCGAGGGGCTGGCCGATTTGGCTGCCCAACCAGGCGAAGTGCTCAAGCATTTTTACGACCGCTCGCTGAAGTATGTGGGGTTTGTGGCGGCGGTTTCGGGCGTTGTGGTGTTGGTGCGGGCCAAACAGTGGCGCGTGCTGCTTTCGGTGGGTGCTGCGTTGGTGGCGTTGGCCGTAATCGCTGTGAGGGCAGGGGACACCTTCGTCCGGCACGACTACTACATGATCCCCTTCATCCCTTTCCTGGCGCTGCTGGCTGGGTACGCTTTGACCCGCTTGCCCAAAATGTGGATGCGCGTGGCCTTGTTGGCCATCATTGCTATTGAAGGGGTGGGCAACCGCGTGCACGACTTTTTTCCAAGCGCCAGTCAACGCGCGCTCTTGACCTTGGAGGCAGAGGTGGATCATGCGTTTGCGCCAGACGCCCGCATTGTCATCAACTCGGGAGAGAACCCCGCACCGCTGTATTTTGCTCACCGCAAGGGCTGGGTGATGCGCAGCGAAGAGATCCAAGCGCGCGAACCCGAATTGCGCACGCTTGGCTGTGCTGGGGCCATTTACATGACACGGTCTTGGAGAGAGGGGAATATCCCCACGTCACTTGTGACGCTGGAGGATCAGCCAGCGATTATTGTTCTGTGGGATTTGGGGGTGGAATGATTGGTCCATTCGGAAGCGTAGAGTCTTCGCCAGAACCCTATCTTCACACCTTCGGATCTAATCCACAACTTTATGAAGACTCCGCAAGAAGCACTCGATCGCCTCAAAGAAGGCAACCTCCGTTTTAAACCCGTAGAACTCACCCGTCCCAACCAAACCGCGGAGCGCCGTGACGATCTCATTACCGGCCAAGCTCCTTGGGCCATCATCCTCAGCTGCGCCGATAGCCGCGTGGTTCCTGAGATGGCCTTCGACACTGGCATGGGCGAATTGTTTGTGATTCGCGTAGCTGGCAACGTGGCCAATACCGAATCCACTGCATCCATCGAATATGCGGTGGCACACTTGGGTACGCCACTCATCGTGGTGCTCGGCCACCAAAGCTGTGGTGCTGTGACTGCTGCCATCCAAGGTGGCGACAACGGCCCTAACCTCAATGCTCTGCTCGGCCAAATCACCCCAGCGGTGAAGGCTTCGGAGTCCTCTATGGTGGACGACGTGGTCAAGGTCAACGCTAGCCTGACTGCCCAGCGTTTGATCGACGACAGCGTCATCATCCGCGACGCAGTAGCTGCAGGCAAAGTACGCATCGTGCCTGCATTCTACGCCCTGGATGGTGGAGAGGTGACCTTCCTCGAAAACGACGAGCCGGCTGCATAAGCCCCTCAACCGAATTTCACGCAAACCCCGCCGAATGCACAATGCGTTCGAGCGGGGTTTCTTTTGGCCCCTGGCTTGCACCTATGCCGTCAAAACACACGGTTATGCAAGTCATTCGCATCCTCTTCCTCGCCCTGCTGGGCACTGCGCTTGCAACAAGCACCACCGCTCAGCGCGCCACCATCGAGATCAACACTCAACTCCAGGTGTTGCACCACGGCAGCAGCAACTATGCGCTTTGGGGTTCGCCCGCGCAATACGAAGCCGAGGCCATTCGCACCCTCAACGACGTGCTGCAATCACGCGGCATTGAGCGGGTGAACGTGGACCCGGATTACCGCATCACCGTGGACCGCATGACCTTGCGCGAATCTGCCCGAGAAAAGAAGGTGGAGGATCCCGACCGTCCTGGCGTGACCGCACGCACTTGGGTAGCGCAGATCAGTGTACACATGCGCGGCACCATCACTGATTTGCGGACTGGCAAGACCAAGCGCTGGAGACGCACACTCAACCGCAGCGAAACCGTTCAGTTCCGCGACAGTGCGCGCGAAGGCCGCCCACGCCGTTTGGAAAAGAAACGCTTAGCCCCCAACGTCTGCGCGCACCTCAGCCGCAAGACCGCGCGCAAGGCCGCCAAACGCATCGCCCGAAAGGTGCGCCGCATGGAACGCTGAGCCGGGTTATTGGCTAGCTTCGCCGCATGCTGGACGGCGCATTGACCTTCATTGGCCTCTCAGGCCTGGTATTTCTGCTCTATTTGTGGGCAGGCGACCTTTTGCGAGAACACCGTTCGCGCCGCAGAAACCTGCTGGTGTTGACGGTGTTCGTCGCGTTGGTGTTGGGTGCGGGGCTGTGGTTCGTAGGGCAAGCAGGGTACGCGGGATTGTGGTCCGGCAACAGGGCTGCGCTCTTGGCCATGTCGGTAGTGGTGTCGGGGCTGATCAGTTTGAGTTGGTACCTGTACCTGCGTCGTCTAGACCACTACGAACCCGAGCCGTTCTGGCCGCAATTGGCCGTTTTTGCCCTCAGCTGCTTGGCGGTATTTCTGGTGTTTCCTTTGTCGGGTATGCTGGCCCGCATGGGCATCGTACTCCGGGGAGACGTGATCAGCGATTTCATCTACTGCGTGGTGGGCATTGGATTGGTGGAGGAGGTCGTCAAGATCTTGCCTGTGCTGATCCTGCTGCGCTTCAGCCGCAACATCAACGAGCCGTTTGACTACATCATGTACGGCGGCATCTCGGCCCTCGGATTCGCCTTTGTCGAAAACATCCTCTACCTGGAGCGCTACGATTTGATGGCGGTCAACGGCCGCGCGTTGTATGCGAGCGTGTCGCACATGTTCGACACCTCCATCATCTGCTACTGCATGGCCATTGCACGCTTCCACAACCCCAGCTGGCGTCCGTGGGCCTTCCCGGTGGGGCTGGCCTTGGCATCGGTGGCTCATGGCTTCTATGACTTTTGGTTGATCAGCCCCGCGGTGGCCTTCCTGAGCGACCTCACGCTGATGTTCTACCTGGTGACCCTGTACCTGTGGACCATCATGAAGAACAACCTGATGAACCTGTCGAACTTCTTCTCGGTGCAGGAACGCATTCGCCCCAGCGATTACAAGTACTTGACCATCACCGGGCTGGTGTGCGCACTGATGCTCGCGGCTGCAGGAGTGCACCTGTTCAATCAAGACGGCGCCGCGACAGAATTCCTCTGGGGCAGCCTGCTTGCCGGGGTGTTTGTGTTGGTGTTCATCACCATCACCTTCAGCCGGATTCGGGTGGTGAGTGGGTACGTGGCGCCCTTTGTGCCGGACGGCAGTTTGTGGCTGACCATTCGACGTTCAGTGGCCCTGGCGAGTGGGGACGAGTTGGGCAAACGCCTGTCCCTGGGCACCCAAGGCAAGATGTTGTTCAAGTCCAACCAGCAGCGGGTGGCCGCGCTGTTTCCGATGCAAGGCACGTTGGTGCGCAACATGGTGGTGGGTAAGCAGCACTATTGGTACTTGATGAAACTGGAGCAGCCGCTTCAACTCGAGGCCTTCCACAGCCAGCACGTGCTGATCCGTGCGCACAAGCCGCGCTTTTTGCTTGGAGGCAAGAAGCCCATGGAAGTAGAGGTGCGTGTGGTACGCGCGTTGCCGCCGATCAAACTGTCGGTGGTGCTTTTGGAGGAAACCAAGTTGCTCGGCAAGGTCTACAGCGCCGCTACCGATCAGTAGTCGGTCTTCACATCGCCGCGGAAGGGCAGGCCCAGCTGGTACTTTAGGTCATCGCCTCGGGAGTTGTCCACCACATCCAACCCGTATTCAATCTTGCTTGGGTCGCCGTACACGTAGGTGCCAAAGATGCGGTCCCAAATGCTGAACATGTTGCCAAAGTTGGTGTCGGTCCACGGCCGCTCAAAGTGGTGGTGGAACTTGTGCATGTTGGGCGAGATGAACACGTAGCTGATGGCCTTGTCCACCGCCAAGGGCAAGTTGACGTTGGCGTGGGTCATGTAAGTGAAGAAGATGGTGTTGATGCGGTAGAATACGTAGAACGCCACCGGCGCCCCGGCGATGATCACCGCCATGATTGCAAACACCTCGCGCACCACAAAGTCAATGGGGTGGTGACGGGTGCCGGTGGTGGCATCCACATGAGTGTCGGAGTGGTGAATCATGTGCAGGCGCCACATCCACTTCCACTTGTGCAGGTAAAAGTGTACGGTGTACTGCGCCACCAAGTCCAGAATCAGGATGGTGATCAGGAGTTCGACGCCCCAATGCCAGTCCACGTAGTGCATGAGTCCAATCTCTTCTGCGGCAATCCACTCAAACACACCTACTGTAGCTACACCCACCAACACATTGATCAAAATGGTGGTGGCCAAAAAGAACAGGTTTACCCGCGTGTGCTTCCAGCGGTGGAAGCCGCCTTTGAACAACGGGCGCACGCCTTCGATCACCCAGTAGAGCGACAAGCACCCCAAAATCCAGATCAACTTTTGCCACGAGGGCAGGTTTTCAAACACTTCGATAAAGGCTTCCATGCGTCCAGAATTGCGTTGACATCGGTCGGTGCGCAGAAGGTACACAACCGCAGTGCTGGGCGCAAAGAATCAGCGGCATTCTGCCTATTTTCAACCCGCCTTCTCCCGTACGTACACCTCTAGATTTTCGACCTATGGTCCGCATTGGATTCTCTGTGATTGCTTTTCTGCTTGTGGCCGCCGCCGTGCTGCTTACCTGGAAAGGAAACCACCTGTGGGTGTGGGCCATTGTGGGGCCGCTTGTGCTGTTGGGCTTGCGCGACATGTTGCAGACCAAGCACGCCATCTTGCGCAATTACCCCATCATCGGCCACGGGCGTTACCTGCTGGAAAGCATCCGCCCCGAGATCATGCAGTACTTCGTGGAGACCGATACTGAAGGTCGCCCCATCAACCGCATCCACCGCAGCCTGGTGTACCAACGCGCCAAGGACGTGAACGACACCACCGCCTTTGGCACCCAACGCGATGTGTATGAGACGGGCTATGAGTGGATGGACCACAGCATGTTCCCCGCGCACATGGACCACGACCATCATCCGCGCGTGCGCATCGGTGGCCCAGAGTGCACCCAGCCTTATGATGCGTCGATCCTGAACATCTCCGCCATGAGCTTTGGATCGTTGAGCGACCGTGCGGTACTATCCATGAACGGCGGAGCCAAAGCCGGCGGATTCGCGCAGAACACCGGTGAGGGCGGCATTGCACCGTACCACTTGAATCCAGGTGGAGACTTGATCTGGCAGATCGGCACCGGCTACTTCGGCTGCCGCACCAATGACGGCAACTTCGACCGGGATTTGTACGCCGAGAAGATGGCCCTTCCGCAAGTGAAGATGGTGGAACTCAAACTGTCCCAAGGCGCCAAGCCCGGGCATGGCGGCATCCTTCCTGCCATTAAGAACACCGAAGAAATCGCCAAAATTCGCGGTGTTGAGCCGCACACGGCGGTCCATTCACCGCCCTACCACAAGGCGTTCCAAGACGCAGATGGACTCATGCACCTAATGGCTGAAATGCGTCAACTCGCCGGAGGCAAGCCTGTGGGCTTCAAACTCTGCATTGGCCAGCGTGAAGAGTTTGTAGAGCTCTGCCGCGCCATGATTCGCACCGGCCACAAGCCCGACTTCATCACCATTGACGGGGGAGAGGGCGGCACCGGAGCAGCCCCTGTGGAGTTTTCGGACTCGCTGGGCATGCCGTTGCGCGACGGATTGGCCTTTGCCTTCAACACCCTGCGTGGCTTCAACCTCAAACGCGACATCAAACTCATTGCTGCGGGCAAAATCGTAAGCGGTTGGCACATGGCCCGGGTCATTGCCCTTGGTGCCGACGTGTGCTACAGCGCCCGCGCCATGATGTTGGCTGTGGGCTGCATCCAAGCCCTGCAATGCAACAAAAACACCTGTCCAACCGGTGTGGCCACCCAAAACAAACATTTGATCAAAGGCCTGAACGTGGAGGACAAAACCACCCGCATCGCCAACTACCACCGAGAAACCGTGCGCAGCTTTGTGGAGCTCCTTGCCGCATCGGGCTTTACCGCTCCCGAGCAAATCCGCCGCGAGCACATCAACCGCCGCGTGAGCGAGTTGGAGCACATGACCTACGAGCAGCTGTATCCACTTGTGGATAAAGGCGCGCTCCTACAGGAAGGTTAGCCCTGCATTTGCGCTTCGGTCCGGGAGGACGGCCTATCTTTGCCGCTTTTCCAAAACGAAGTAGCATGTCCCGCCTGTTCCGAAACTTTACGTTCAACCCCAAGGACGACATCCTCTCTGGCCTGACCGTGGCCCTGGCTCTGGTGCCTGAAGCGGTGGCCTTTGCATTTGTGGCAGGGGTGGACCCGCTGGTGGGCCTCTACGGCGCCTTCATGATGGGGCTGATCACCGCCATGTTTGGTGGGCGTCCGGGCATGATTTCCGGTGCTACAGGTGCGATGGCTGTAGTGATGGTGCACTTGGTGTCTACCGGAAACGACGTAGGCCTCCGCTTGGACACACCTGTCGAAAACCTCGGTTTGCAATGGCTCTTTATGGTGCTGTTGATGGTAGGCGGCGTGCAAGTGTTGGCCGGCGTACTGCGCCTGGGCAAACTGGTGCGTTTGATCCCGCATCCGGTGATGATGGGCTTTGTGAACGGACTGGCCATTGTGATTTTCCTTTCGCAGCTCGGGCTCTTTAAAACCAAAGGAGCATCAGGCGCCATGGAATGGATGCAAGGCACTTCGCTCTACATCATGCTCGGTCTGGTTGGACTCACCATGGCGATCATGTGGTTGCTGCCCAAGATCACCAAGGCGGTCCCTGCGGCACTTACAGGCATTGTGGTGGTGGCCGTGATTGCCATTGCTGGCGAGTTGGACGTGCCGACAGTGGGATCCTTCATTCGTGACGGCGGCGGTTCAGGACTGGAAGGCGGATTGCCCACGTTCCAGTTCCAAATCTTTGAGCTGTTTGGCACCATGGAAGGCCATTGGGGTAACATCCTGATGTGGACCGGTTCGCTGGCTGCCATTGGCCTGATCGAGTCGCTCATGACCCTCAACTTGGTAGACGAACTCACCGACACCCGTGGCTCAGGAAACCGCGAATGTGTGGCCCAAGGCGGTGCCAACATTCTGAACGGTCTCTTTGGGGGCATGGGCGGTTGCGCCATGATCGGTCAATCCATCATCAACGTAAACTCGGGCGGACGTGGCCGTTTGTCGGGCCTCACTGCAGCCGTGTTCCTGTTGTGCTTCATCCTGTTTGGATCGAGCTTGATTGAGCAGATTCCGATTGCGGCGCTCGTAGGGGTGATGTTTATGGTGGTGATCGGAACATTTGCGTGGAGCTCGTTCCGCATCCTGCGTAAGATTCCCGTGTCGGACGCGATCGTGCTGGTGGCAGTATCAGCCATCACTGTGTGGCAAGATTTGGCGGTGGCCGTGATTACCGGTGTGATCATGAGTGCGCTGGTGTTTGCGTGGAACAGCGCAACCCGCATCCGCGCCCGCAAGCGTATGAAGCAGGACGGCACCAAGGTGTACGAAATCTGGGGTCCGTTGTTCTTTGGGTCTGTCCAGGCCTTCAACAGCAAGTTCGACCCCAAGAACGACCCCGAAAACGTGGAGATCGACTTCATCGAGTCCAAAGTCACCGATCACTCAGGCATTGAAGCGCTGCGCGGCATTGCCAACAAATACTTGGACCAAGGCAAGTCGGTCAAACTCACCCACCTGAGCCCCGATTGTAAGGCCATTCTGCTGAAGGCCAATCCCAAGTTTGAGAAGGTGATTGAGACCAGCATCGACGATCCGCGTTACCACGTGGTGACCAACCTGATGGACGAGGAGGTCTAACCCCATTTCCCGATTTTGCAGGCATGGAACCGATGCCTGCTTTTGCCCTGTCTGATGCTTCGCTGGATGCCTTGAAGGCGTTCCGCCGCGAACTGCATCAATATCCCTTTGCATCCGACGAAGAAGCGCCCACCGTGGAACGGTTGGTTGCTTTTCTTCAGCCTCGTATTGCGCCTGAGATTCGGGTGTTTATGGATGGCACTGCGGCATTGGTGGCCTATGATTCAGGCCAGCCAGGGCCTGGTGTTTTGCTGCGTGGGGATACCGATGCGCTGCCCATTCCTGAGGTCAACACGTTTGCACATGCTTCCAAACGCCCGGGTTACGGTCACATGTGTGGGCACGACGGTCACACGGCCATCCTGTGTGCAGTGGCAGAACACCTGAACGCACATCCACCCAAGCAAGGGTGCGTGGTCCTGCTGTTCCAGCCGGCTGAGGAAAACGGCCACGGAGCGGTAGGTGTGCTGGACAGCGGTATTCTCAAGGAATACCCCATCACGCATGCTTACGCATTGCACAACCTGCCAGGCTTCCCGTTGCACCACGTCGCCAGCCGCAACGGCACCTTCAACGCAGCAGTCAAGAGTGTGATCTACCGTTTTGAAGGCATCACCGCGCACGCCGCCGAGCCCGAACAAGGGCGCAACCCCGCCTTGGCCATGGCTGCGCTGCTCCAAGAGGCCGAAGCGGCGAGCGTAAACACACCCGACTCGGATGATTTCTTCATTGCGGTGCCGGTGTACACCACTCTGGGCCAGCAAGCCTATGGGATTGCCGCTGGAGTGGGAGAGGTGCACCTGACGGTCCGCAGTTGGAAGCCAGAAATTTTGAGCGACAAGCTAGCAGCCTTGGAAGCAATTGCTCATAAACAGGCCGACGCACACAAGCTGCAACTTTCCTTGCGCGAAACCGAGTCATTCGAGGCGTGCGACAATGCCGCAGAAAACGTAGCGATCATCGCACAAGCGTCGTTGGCAGCGGGGCTTTCTTTTGCATATCTGGAGCGGCCCTTCCGGTGGGGCGAGGACTTTGGGTTGTTCTCCAAGCATTACAGCGGGGCCATGTTTGGTCTGGGAAGCGGAGAAGACTGTCCGGCTTTGCACAACCCGGACTACGACTTTCCGGACGCCTTGATTGCCAGCGGAGCGAGGGTTTTTGTGGAAGTGCTGCGTGTGCATTGGATGGCATGATGCTAGCTGTTTAGAAACGGGTATACTTGGGCATTGATAGTTGAATTCGGGATTTTTGAGCCATGGGAGTCAGACAATGCATTTACCCCTTTTAGGGGACGCGCATGAGGGGTACTATTTCCAGCAAACACCCCCACCAATCAGTCCAACAGCCCACTCGCACCATGATCCAAGCCAACCCTGCCCTGGACCATTTCAGTCAACTCATGGTCAAGGCCGCCCTCTGTGTGGTACAATCCGACTGAGTTTCCCCAACTTAGGCCCATGAGCCCTGCACAAGTCGATCGGTTGAACATTGGACTGTTGGTGGCCGCAGCCCTGGTGGCGTACGCCTTGCCGTTCAGTACATTCCTGCTTGCCTATGCGGTGTTGGGTCCGTTGCATTATTTCACTGAAGTCCAGTGGCTGCACCAACGCGGTTACTTTGTCAAGCACCCAGGCGTGTGGCCGTGGGTGCTAGGGGGCACGGCAGTTCTGCTCTCGCTGTACCCACTCTTCCGAGGTACGGCGTTTGGCGACGAGCTCGGGAGGCACCTCGTTTTCCGATACCCCGAGTTTTGGGTGCTGTGGGCGCTTTGGGTTGCGGTGGGCATGGTGCTGTTTCCCACACGCCAGCGCAGAGGCTTGTGGGCCTTGGTGGGCGCCGCCGTCTGTGCGGGAATCACTTTGTTATTCCCAAACACATCCATTGCGCTTAAAGTGCTGATCCCCACAGTGGTACACGTATACCTATTCACGCTTTTGTTCATGGTGTTTGGGCAGCTCAAGTCCCGCTCGGTCAACGGATGGATTGCGATAGGGTTGATGGTGGCTGTGCCCGGAGTATTGCTGCTTTGGCCCGAGGTCTTCCTGTTCTTTGATGGATGCGAACGCCAGTATTGGCAAACCGACCTGCGCATGACCAACCTGACCTTGGAGCAGCTGCTGGGGGCATCGCCTGTTGGGTCCAACACACTCACACGTAAAGTCCAGTTCTTCCTATCCTTTGCTTACACCTACCACTACTTGAACTGGTTCAGCAAAACCACCCTTATCGGTTGGGGGCAAACCCTGACCAAGCGCACTACCGCGATCATTGCAGTGCTATGGGTGGCCAGCATCGCCCTCTACATGTGGGACTACGCATTTGGATTGCGGGTGTTGTTCTTTGTGAGCTTCTTGCACGTGGTGCTGGAGTTCCCGTTGAACGCGCGCACCGCGCTTGCGTTGTGGCCTTCTTCGCGCCAAAGCTTCCGATAAGGTCAGCCGCTCTACACGACAGGCGGTCCTAGAGAGCAGAAGCGAGTCTTTGCCCCCTAGACTACCCCCGTGGGAACCAAACAGGAAAACGGTAAAATTGTAGAGCACTGGGACAACGTTGAGCCCGTGCCGGAGCACTCCGTCAATTCCGGAAAATTCTAAATGCAACTGCCGCTTTACCAAGTCGACGCCTTTACCGATCAGCGCTTTGCGGGCAACCCCGCCGCGGTGTGCGTGTTGGACGCCTGGTTGCCTGAGGCCACCATGCAAGCCATCGCCGCCGAAAACAACCTCGCCGAAACCGCTTTTGTGGTACCCAACGGCGAGCGGTACGGCATTCGTTGGTTCACGCCCACGGCTGAAGTGGCTTTGTGTGGCCATGCCACGCTTGCTTCGGCCAAAGTGCTGTTGGACCACTATCACCCTCTGCGCACACTTCAACATTTTGATACGCGGTTGAGCGGCCCGGTATCGGTGGCCAAGGAAGGGGAGTGGTACGTGTTGGATTTTCCAGCCGACATGCCAGGGTCGGTGGCTGCACCGGAGGGCTTGTTTGACGCCCTGCGCACCCAAGCGGTTCCGGTGTTCAAAGGCAAGACCGACTTGGTCGTGCTGTACCCCAATGAGCAAGCGGTATTGGCGTTGAGCCCAGATATCCGTGCATTGGAACGCATCGATGCCCGTGGTGTGATTTGCACCGCCCCCGGAGACGAGGTGGACTTTGTCTCGCGCTTTTTTGCACCCGCAGTAGGCGTGGATGAGGATCCGGTGACCGGATCGGCGCATACCGTGTTGACACCATTCTGGGCTGACCGTTTGGGCAAACCCTCCCTCGATGCACGTCAACGCTCTGAGCGGGGCGGCACCCTCAAAGTCGAACACCGCGGCGACCGCGTACTGCTCAAAGGGCAAGGCGTGGAATACCTGCGCGGACGAATCACCGTGTAATGGCCTTTACGGACTGGGTAAAATCCACGCCCAATGCAGTGCTCTGGATACTGGTGATTCTGACCATGCCTTTGAGCTTCATCTTTGTGGCCTTCTACAAGCAACGCAAGGCCCGCGAGGAGATGGAATAGCCTAAAAACGCACCTTGTCAAACGCCTGCGGTTGATTCTATGAGGCAGCAGCAGCGGTTATCGGGAAAAAACCCGGACCTTTGCGGCCGCAAAACCGCACGCATGCAACTTCGCAACATCGCCATCATTGCCCACGTTGACCACGGCAAGACCACCTTGGTTGACAAGATTCTGGCCCAGGTCAAGCTCTTCCGCGAGAACCAGGAAGTCCAGGATTTGCTCTTGGATTCCAACGACCTCGAGCGCGAGCGAGGCATTACGATCCTCAGCAAGAACGTATCTGTTCGCTACGGCGACGTAAAAATCAACATCATCGACACCCCGGGTCACAGCGACTTTGGCGGTGAGGTGGAGCGCGTGCTGAACATGGCCGACGGCGTGATCCTGCTTGTGGATGCGTTTGAAGGCCCCATGCCTCAGACCCGCTTTGTACTGAGCAAAGCGCTGGAGCTCGGCCTCAAGCCGATTGTGGTGGTGAATAAAGTGGACAAGCCCAACTGCACGCCCGAGGAAACCAACGACGCGGTATTCGAACTCATGTTCAACCTCGACGCCACCGAGGAGCAACTGGAGTACCCGCTCGTGTATGGTTCTTCCAAGCAAGGCTGGATGGGGCCGGATTACAAGAACCCCACCGAAGACATTTCTTACCTGCTCGACCAAATTGTGGAGCACGTACCTGCACCCGAGCAGCGCGAAGGCTCGTTGCAGTTGCAGATCACCTCACTGGATTTCAGCAGCTTTACTGGACGCATCGCCGTAGGGCGTGTGCACCGCGGTAGCGTAAAGGCCGGTCAACGCGTGTCGGTGATGCACCGCGACGGCACTTCCAGCAAGTTCACCGTCAAGGAGCTCTTCGTGTTTGAAGGCCTCGGCAAAGACAAGACCGATCGCGAGATCCACAGTGGTGAAATCGTAGCGCTTACCGGCATTGAGAAGTTCGACATCGGCGACACCATTGCCGACGCCGAGAATCCAGAAGCACTGCCCACCATTGCCATTGACGAGCCGTCGATGAGCATGCTGTTCACCATCAACAACTCGCCCTTCTTTGGCCGCGACGGAGAATACGTGACCTCGCGTCACATCCGCGAACGCCTGGAGCGCGAGACCGAAAAGAACCTCGCCCTCAAAGTCGAAGACACCGAAAGCCCCGACAAGCTCATCGTGTACGGACGCGGAATTCTTCACTTGGCGGTATTGGTGGAAACCATGCGCCGCGAAGGCTACGAAGTCCAACTCGGCCAGCCGCAAGTGGTGGTCAAGGAAGTGGACGGCGTCAAGTGCGAGCCCATGGAAGAGCTCAACGTGAACGTTGCAGAGGCGTTCAGCGGCAAGGTGATTGAGCTAGTGACCCAACGCAAGGGCGACATCCTCAATATCGAGCAAAAGGGCGACCGCAGCAACCTGACCTTCCGCATTCCTGCACGCGGACTCATCGGTCTGACCAACCCCATCCTCACCGCAACCGAGGGTGAAGCCATCGTCTCGCACCGCTTTGACGGGTACGAGCCGCTGAAAGGAGACATCGGTGGGCGCCGCAACGGTTCGCTCATCTCCATGGAAACCGGCACCTCGATAGCCTACTCGCTGGACAAACTCCAAGACCGCGGAACCTTCTTTGTGGACCCCAACGAGGAAGTGTACATGGGCCAAGTCATCGGCGAGAACAACCGCCAGGACGACATGGTGCTCAACGTGACCAAAACCAAGAAGCTCACCAACATGCGTTCGGCCGGTAACGACCAAAAAACGGCCATTGCACCTGCGGTGAAGTTCTCGTTGGAAGAGGCCATGGAATACGTGGGCAAGGACGAGTACGTAGAGGTAACTCCGCAGCACATTCGACTGCGCAAAATCCTGTTGCAAGAGCACGAGCGCAAGCGCGCATCAAAGGAGGGGTAAATTCCAGCCGTTTTTGCGATTTTCGTGGGCATGAAACGAAGCTTGCTTGTACTGCCCGCATTGGCCCTTATGGTGGCCTGCGGCGAATCTCCTGCCCCCGCAACCCCTGACCAAGACGCGGTCACCCCGGCCGTAGAAACGCCAGCAACCCCTGCGCCTGAAGCCGAAGCGCTCAATGCCGGTGTGTTTGTGACCATGGCCGAGGATCACCTCAAAATGGGGGAGGACGACTACATGAAAGTCTTCCGCTTGCCCGAGGCCGCGGCCAGCACCGTCAACCAACCCGATCAGGGTGGTGACATCAAGAGCTGGAAATTCACCATGGAAGGCGAGAGCCCGTACACCCTGTTTGTGACCCTGGCCGACTTTGAAACCGTAGATCAGGCCAAGGCCGTTTTTGATCAAGTGCCCAGCTTCAGCTACCTGCGCACCCCTGCGGGCACTTCGCAACAACACCGCACCGCTCGTTTTGGAGGTCAATGTGTGCACTTGGCGGCCAACTGCGAATTGTCGGTGGATGCATTCAACGCGGTGTGGAAGGAGCTGGTGAACGCCTTGGACAACCCCACACTTGAAGGTACCCACGATCAGCCATGCGCTGATCAGCCCGTCTAATGGCCTGAGTAAAGAAAACTTGCGCAACCGCTTCGGCAATTGCCCGAAACAGCTCAACACCCACTGCTTTAGCGCGCTGTAAGCTGCGGATATTCGAAAACCCACACCGTCTTTTGCAAACCGCCAGTCGGGCAGGCTATGGAGCGCCATCTTGGCATCCAATCTGTACCCGAACGGTCATGAAACGTATTACCGCCACCGCCCTGATAGCCGGGGCCATTGTCTTGAGCGCTTTCCTTCTGGGACGCGCCTACATCCAACGCAGCCACAACGCCGGCCAAGTGCACGTGACCGGCTTGGGCAAAACCGATTTCACCTCCGACTTGACGGTTTGGGAGGCCAGCTTCAGCGCCGAGCGCATGGACCTGCAGACCGCCTACACCGAGCTCGAGCGCACCAAGGCCATCGTACGCGAGTACCTGTTGGGCCAAGGCTTGCGCGAAGACGAAGTGGTGTTTAACGCCGTATCCACTCAAAACCTCACCCGACGCTTGTATTCCGATGACGGAGACTACCGAGGCGAGGAATTCGCAGGCTACCGGTTGGGCCAATCACTCGAAGTAAAATCCAACAAAGTGGACTTGGTAGAGCGCATCTCTCGCGAGGTGACCGAGCTTTTGAACCAAGGCGTCAACCTTTACTCAGAGGCACCCCGCTACTACTTTACCGGATTGGCCGATTTGAAAGTGCAGATGATCTCCAAGGCTTCCGAAGACGCCCGCCAACGCGCCGAAATGATCGCGCAAAACGCGGGTGGGAAGCTGGGGGACATCTCCTCTGCGCGCATGGGCGTGTTCCAGATCACCGGTCAGCACTCCAACGAGGACTACAGCTGGGGCGGAACCTACAACACTTCCTCGCGCGAGAAAACCGCATCCATCACCGTAAAAATCACCTTCGATGTTCAAGACTGATTCCTGGGGCAAAGCCGCCCTGTTATTTTTTGCTATAGCGGCCGTAGTGGGCCTGAGCAGCGCGCTGATCCTGCCGCTGGAGTCTGTTTCCAAGGAAGTGGCCAGTGAAACGGAGTTTCAAAACGGAGACATCGTGTTCCAGTCCTCCAAGTCGGGGCAGAGTTTGGCGGTGCAGTTGGCCACCGGCTCGGAGTTCAGCCATGTGGGCTTGTTGTTTGACCGCCATGGGGACGGGGAGTGGTGGGTGCTGGAAGCTGTCCAGCCCGTGAAGTGGACCCCGCTGGCCCAATTCCGTTTGCACAGCGACGGGGGCAAGATTGCCGTGCGCCGCTTGAGCAACACCCTCACCGAAGCACAAGCTAAGGCCCTGCGCACCGAAGCAGAGTCCCACCTGGGCAAGCAGTACGACATTGCGTTTGACTGGTCGGACGAAGAGATGTACTGCTCAGAGTTGGTGTGGAAGGCGTACCATCGCGCAGCAGGCGTGGAGTTGGGCGCCCTCAAGGCCCTCAAGGAATACGACTTGAAGCACCCGGCGGTCAAAAAGCAAATGAAGCGCTACGCGGGAGACATCCCCTGGGACCATCCTATGATTGCCCCCGGAGCAGTATTTAACGCGCCGGTTTTGCAGACGGTGCTTCGGGAATAGGCGAGAGGCGTATCTTACGTCCATGCTCTTCACCCGGACGCTCGTTTCGTTTTTGAAAGACCCGGAATACCGGGACTTGTTGGTCACCACATCCATCGTGCTGGCCATCGGAACCGTGATGTACCATTACTTGGAAGGGTGGTCTTGGTTGGACAGCGCCTACTTTTCGGTCATCACCCTCACCACAGTAGGCTACGGCGACTTTTCGCCCCAGACCGACGGAGGCAAGGCCTTTACCATCCTCTACATCGTCATTGGAGTAGGCATCATCCTGAGTTTCATCAACACGGTCTACAGCCACTACAACGAGGTCAAGGCCGCGGGCAAGAACGGTACCTCCAATCCCGACAGCCATGCATGAACTCCGGCAAGTGCGCGACATCCAAACCATGGCGCAAAGCCTGATTGCAGGCAAACCATCCACAGAGTACTTCATCACCTTCGCACGCTACAACCGTGAACTCAAGGCGCATCTGACCAAGGTTCTTGAGCCTGGCTTTGCCCGAGATCACCTCACCACCATTCCAGACTTCGAAGCAAACGCAGAAACCAAGACTTCTCGGGGAGTATCCATCGCCTTGGCCGCCCTGGGAGCCGTTGGGATTGCACCTGCCTTCTTGGTGCAGAGCGCCCAGCAGAAGGAGATGTTGGACGTGGTCCGTGAAATCCAGGGCAAGTATGCATCCATGGAATTCTTGATGGGAAATGGCTGAGTCGCTCCTCAAACAAGGGTGGAGCCGAATCAAGTGGCTGTTCAAGTGGCTCTTCCGCCTGGTGTTTGCGCCCATCCTGATCTACATGATCATTGCACTGATCTTGACCTACATCCCCACGGGAACCGCGGTGACACCGAACCAGGATACACACACGGTCTATGTGGTCACCAACGGGCTGCACGTGGATTTGGTGTTTCCACGGGAGCATTTGCAGCCGGTGTTGGACAAAGGCGTGGTCCACACACCTAACACCCGCTTCATTGGCATTGGGTGGGGCGACACGGACTTCTTCCTGCAAACCCGCACGTGGGCGGATTTCAAAACCGGTGTAGCAGCCAAAGCACTGCTGTGGCCAACCCCCAGTTTGATGCATGTGGCCCACTACGACAGCCGCCGCAAAGGGTGGCACGAAATCACGTGTACCACCGAGCAGCTGGCCATCCTCACCGAGGGCGTGGCACAACAATTCAGCTACCTGGACAACCGGGTGCAAATGCTCACCGAGCCCGGCTACCACGACAACGACCAGTTTTACCGGGCAGAAGACCACTACACGTGCTTTTTCACCTGCAATACCTGGATCAACGACCTGCTCAAACAGGCCGACTTGCCGGCGAGCGCTTGGACTCCGTTTGACTTTGGAGTCATGCACCATTACCCAACACCTGTCGAATAATATTCAGGCGGTAGCGCTTGCTTCAATTCGTTGATTTAAAGCGTGTTTGGTCCGCAATTTGAAGCGGTACAGAAAAAACAAACACGCCATGAAACACCTGCTTCTTCTTGCTTTGCTGTGGTCCGGATCGTTTGCCGCGCAGCGTCAGTTTGACCAATCTCACTTGGATGTAGATATGGTCACCTTCAATGCCCAACTTCACCTCGCAGCCACCCAGAAAGACACGTCCTTGCTACGTCCTTTGCTGGCTGAAACACTCCGCTTGGGGTACGACGCCTACTTCGAGGATAAATCGGAATTGTTGACCCACCTGGCCGACCATCCAGAAGACGAGTTCTGGAAAGAGTTGCTCCACACCACACGCATGGGTTGGGTTCGCGAAAGTGCTGGAGAACAGGCCATTTTCGTAGGCCCAGCGTACGCGGCTGCCGGCATGACCGAGGGGCAAGTGTTGGTGATAGGAGAAGGAGTGCGCTTACGAAGTGCGCCGGGTTACCAGAGCAAAGTGTTGGGTGCGGTCAGCTTTGCATTCTTGGATTGTGATGGTGCTCCTTGGGACGCCAATGTGATTGAACAGGACGGTGCTTGGTGGGTGGAGGTGTTCTGGAACGATGAGCCGGCCTATGTGCACATGGACTACACGTCGTTGGCCTTTGGACGGCACGTGGAGGTGCAACGCACGCCGGAAGGATTCAAGCTCTCGGCGGCCTATTTCCTGCCAGGCTGTTAGCCTTTGTTTGTGTACATCCGCAGTTAAACGCGTATACCCGTTTCTACCCGGGTATACGTGTTTTTACTTGGGTTGGGTGGGAGTGGGGTGGTTGATTGATGGGCGGGAGGAGGTTCGCGCGCGCGGAAAAATCCGACCTTGGTCACCATGAAATCCAACCCCGCCATTCCGTGCCCGGAGTGTTCCACTATGATCCCGTTGGATCCAGCCACCCTGTTCTCAGGGGGCACCTTCAGCTGCGCCGAGTGCCAGACCCAGGTTTCCCTGGCCCAAGACACCGAACGTAAACTCCGCAAAGCCAAACGCTGACATGCCTGAACCACTACAGAACCGGCACAGCCAAAACCTCCTCGACCGTGCGTTGGATGTGTTGCAACATGCACTCCGCGGTCGATTGGGGCGAGATTGGAAGGACATACCCGCACAAGTTTGCCGCTGGAATGGATCCCTCTGCAAATCCAAGCAAGACGAACACTCCAGCCCAATCTCTGTTCTACATCCATGAAGCGCTCCCCACTTTCCTTCGAGAAAATCGAAAACAACGCCAGCTTTGAATGGGCCGTATTTGTGCACGGAGCAGGAGGGAGCACACGCACCTGGCGCCGCCAACGGGAGGACTTTGGAGCGCAATACAACCTGCTTCTGATCGATTTGCCTGACCACGGCTCCAACGCCGATGAAGCCGCTGTTTCTGAAGAATACACCTGGGACGGACTGGCCGATACCCTTTGGGCCACTGTGGATGCCGCAGGACTCAAACAGGTGCATTTGGTGGGGCTTTCGCTGGGATCCATTCTGGTGATGGATATGGAACGCATGCAGCCGAGCCGTGCGCTGTCCATGATACTCGGGGGAGCGATTGTCAAGCTGACGCCCCAATTGCGTTTCATTGCTAACACGTCTTTGGCGTTGGCCAAACTGATTGGTTTCCGATCCTTCTACAAATTGGCAGCTCGGATCGCACTGCCGCGCAAGAACCACAAGAAGTCCCGTGATGTGTTTGTACGTGAATCGCAGGCGCTCAGCATTCCTGCCTTCAAACGCTGGACCGAGCTCTACACCGGGTTAGACGATCACCTCAACATGCTCTTCATGCGCACCACCACTACACCACGAGTTTTGGTGATGGGAGGGCAGGACCACTTGTTTGGCAAGCAGGCCGCACTGTACGCCAAACGCCACCGCCACACCGAATTGGATGTAGCCCCAGGATGCGGGCACGTGGTCAGCATCGAGCAGCCGCAGTTCTTCAACGCCACTGCTTTGGCCTTTCTCAAGCGCATCACACGATCCATCCTGCAAGTGGAGGCGGCGTAACGCCGAGATTCCGAACTTCGCCCCATGCATGCACAACGTACTGCGCTGGTCACCGGCGCCGCTGGAGGCTTGGGCACCGCCTGGGTCCGCAAATTGGTCTCTGAGGACTACCACGTTTACCTCACCGCCCGCAACATTGTTAAAGCCGAAGAGGCCGCCATCAACGCCGGGTTTGCCACCACCCAGGTCACCCCACTTGGTCTGGACGTGACCAACGAAAAGCACATGGAAGCTGCCGCCCGCATCATTGGGGTGCAGTTTGGCCGCTTGGACATCCTGGTCAACAACGCGGGCTACAACGCCAAAGACTTGGGCGACGATGCCGTGTTCCAAAGCAGTTTTAAACTTGATGCCCTCAACCCTGAAGAGGTGCTCAAGAGCTACCGCATCAACAGCGTCGGGCCTGTACTCATGCTCAAACATTTCCGCAGCTTGCTCAGCGCAGGCAAGGACAAGAAGGCCATTTCGATTGGCTCATGGCTGGGATCGGTCACCGCCAAAGAACGCGGCGGACACTACGGCTACAGCGGCAGCAAGCAAGCCTTGGTCATGCTCAACAAAGCCGCAGCCTTGGAATTGGCCGAGGACGGCATTGCATCCGTCGTGGTAAATCCAGGTTGGGTGGCCACGCTTATGGGTGGGCAAAAGGCCCCGCTCCAACCGGTGGAATCTGTAGAGAACATGTACAACAATGTGGTGGTGCCTATGCACGATTTAGAAACGGGAGGTTTCTACAATCACGATGGCGCTATGCATGCGCTTTAGGCAGAAAGCAGGTTTTGTTTGGATTTATGGAGCACCTCCGCATGAAAGCTTAGGTGTGCTATGCAGCATGAGCACTGGATAATGGTTGTATTCACAATCGAAATAGAAATGAATCAAAACCGGATTCCAATTCCCCATTGGGCATAATTTTCACCGCGACGGACCCAGCCACCTTTAAGGGCTATAGAACTCGAGACTTTCAAAATCAGGCCACACTCTGGAAAAAAAGCACCCTTAGTTTCGTCAATATTCTCCATATAGATAGTGTCTACGACTTTGTTGTCACTGATCCTGCGTTGGTATACTTCGTCTACTTGTTCAAAGTAGCCTAAACCGATACCACCATAGCCCCAAAATGGATAACGAATGGGAAAGAGTATCCCTGAACTCATGGCATAGTTCGTGTATTTTGATTCACCAGTTCTCGTGTATCTGTAATTTCCAGAATTGGAAGTATATACATTTCCTCTGTTATCCACTTCGCCGTTTGTAAGCGTTGTAAGTGAAGACAGATTCATCTTGAAGCCAAAGTACCAAGACGACTTATTTAATCTCATCACTCCCCCACAGAGGCCTACAGGACTAAGTGCATCGTATTGGAAGAAAATAGGGTTCATCCCTTTCCTGTTCAAGTGTTTCTTACATATTTCAATTTGCTTTCGAGCATAGTTGGTCTGCGTGGCAAAAGAAGACTGATTGATGTATTTGGTGTAATAACTCTTAGCTAGACTGTAATCCTTGTCATTGAAATATCCATCTGCCTTACGCAAATAAGCCTCTGACAACCAAGATGATACTTCTTGAGCATACTTTCCCTTAGGAGATGGGTAGGACGATAGATACTGTTCACAAGCTGTCACGGTTCTCGACTTTTTGGCCCTTTGGTACGCATCTTCCTCAGCTTGTAACTTGCCCAAACGCGCTGCTTCGGACAACTCAGAAATGGCCCGCTCTGCATCAGTTCGATACTTTCCATTTACGAATGTATCCAGGTAATTCTGGTATGCCGGGATGGTATTCTTGCGAGAGGCGCTTAGCCACCCATCCTCATCTCCAATTGCGCTGATGATAGCGCTGACTTCTTGTCGGTATTTGCCAAACGGCTGATCCGACAGATACTTCTGGCATGCGCTAACAGTTTGGTTCTCGAGGAGGTTCAAATATGAGAGCTCATCTTGGAGAATGCCTTCGTCCACCCGTGTCTCGAATTTTGACACTTCATATCTCTCAACACGCTGGAGTTCACTGGGCTCTTTGGGGTAGGTCGCATAAAAGTTGGTAATTACTTCCTGAGCGGCATACCAATTTTTCGCCGATACGAGTTGCCTTAGTTCAGTACGCAAGTCTTCAACCTTGTCAGTGATTTGCCCCATCAAACTAAGCGAACAAAAAGAAATCAGCGCGAAAGCGAGTAAATGGCGAAATAATTTCATCACTCAATAGATTAAATGCAATCAATAAAGGAATGGATCTTTGTTCGTTGTGTCGTCACCCTCATTTTCCTCAATCGATATTATTTTCAAGTACTTGAGAGCATTTTTGATACTGGTGATGTTTGCGAAACCAGCTACAGACTCAATGGTCAAAGCAGCACAGTGGTCATAAGAAACATCGTCCCCGTATTCATTAGTGAGCAAGCGAGAAGTCCATTGCATGCAATTTCCCGTTTCTGTTGAGCTGCATGTAAGTTTCAAATAGTTGTCTCCGTTCTCTTTGCGGTACAGATTGAATTCCACTTCCCTGATGTTAAACCTGTACTCTGTCAACACATCTTTGTTGGCCCATTTAATGACTGTTTCCCCATTTGGTCCAAGGGTTAATTTGTTAAACATCGGGTCAGCAATCAACATTTTGGTTTCGATGTAGTCAACCGTTGTTTTTGAAGTTAGATTTTGCGAAAGCAAAGTCAAGGAGGAGAGGAGGGCTAGATAAGTGGCCAGGAGCTTAAACATCGTAGATTTCGTATTGTGATGAAGCATATATGAAAGTTCATTCTTTGTCCGCATCAGGACTGGGTCGCAAAGCAGGTGGTACTCGCTCTTCTATCGGTGGTTTTTCGTATTCGAAATACAAGAAATCTGTGACTTCAGACACGAAGGCGCTGTGATATTTCGAAATGGCCTCTTTTTGGCAGTCATTGAGACTCGTCTCTGCCCAATTCATCTTAGTTTGTTCAGAAAAAATCACATTAAAATTAGTTAATGCTTTTTCGAGTTGTTTCTTACTAAATTCTATTCTTAACTCTAACTTGCGTTCTTCGAGTTCATTAGGTGGCCAATTTTCGAAAACCAATTTATCCATTTCGACATAGGACTGTTCCAGCGCAACAACATGCTCCTTGATGTCGTCATGACTTTTCTTGTACTGTTTCTGACCCGTCGGACCCGCATCTGACGAAGACAAAAGCACCTCAAGGGCACCGAAAGCTTTGCTCGTTGCTACCTTCCAAACCTTTGCAGATGTAACAAGCCCTTTGCGAGTCAACCATGCGGAAAATCCTTTGGCATAGAGTGAATTCGCATCCCAAACCATACCGACTGCATCTGAAGCCGTAGCATTGTCCAAAGTTTCGATTAAAGTTTGGCAGTGCCCCTCAACTTCTTCTAGAAAAGTACCGATCCAGCCATAGTCGCATTTGAAGTTGAAGTCTAAGTTTGGAGATTCGTGGTAAAACCATGTGGTGTAGGCTTCATCGACATATGCGCACATAGCCCCTATAGATTTCTCTTTTCCATCAACGAACAATGGCGTAACTCCGATGTAAACAGTTTGTAAACGGCCATTGAAAGAAGTTTTACTTTTTACCCCCAACAAATATTTGTAAGAACCTGACGATGTAGGGTTGTTGGATCGTTTTAGCTGCCACAACACTGTAATGGGGTTGTCGTATTTCGACTGAAAGGTGTACTCAGTCCAGTCGGTCAAAGTGACCGATCCAGACTGGCCCCTGAGGCAGGGCGCAAAGAAGAAGGGTACAAAGAAGAGTAGGATGCCTGGTCTCATGTTCGCTTGGTTTAACAGCATGGAATTTCGGAATTTCTTTTGATCTCACTAGCAAATTCTCATTGCAAGCGATCAAGGTTGAAGTGCGTTTCGCAACTAGCGCCCTACTTAGGCGAGTTGTGATTGGTTACGGAGGGATAGTCCATGTTTTGCCAATGGCCAGCCTTTATCCGGTGGGAGCATTTCGCTTACAATGTGAAACATGCAGCGCATAACGCTTTGAATGGAAGTTGACATTTGTTCTGAACAAGCATTGCCGAACCGGGTTTATATTTGTTGTCAACATACGTTAGCGATATGCAACTCCGTAACCTTCTCCTCTCTACCGCCGCAGCCGCTGCTATTGGCTGGGCTGTAACCCCCAAAGAATACACCATC
>CAXPZW010000052.1:0-13930 GCA_964221845.1 Luminiphilus sp.
GCCGTGCAACTGCGCCCCTCCTACACCCGTGCTTTGCGCAAGTGGCGCACCCTGGCCGCCACCTCCGGCAACCAGGAACAAGCCCTGCGTGCGCGGATTTTCTTGGAGGAGCAGCGCCAAGACCCGGACTCCACCTACGCTCTGGCCCGCGACCTGCACAAAGCCGATCGCTACCCGGAAGCCCAAGATTGGTACGCCCGCGCCGAAGCCCAAGGCAAACAAGACAAGTGGGTGGCCTACTGGAGCGCCAAAGCCCACGAAGAAGCCGGGGACAACACGGCCGCACGCAGCGGGTATAGCCTTGCGCTCGACCGCGACCCCAACCACAAATTCAGCCTATACCGCATGGCCTTGCTCGAAGCAAACGCCGGACGCATGAATAACCCTTACGCTCGAAAGCTCAAGTCCCTTTATCCCGCCTTTGCGGCAGAAAAACAAATCAAATGAAACGGATTGCCTTCTTGCTCCTTTGTGTCGTCGCCACCGGCGCGGCCGCCCAGTCCACCCTCAACCTGGAAGCCGAAATGGCGCCGGGCTACCGCTTCAACGTCTTCAATTCTCCCGAGGACTATGTGCGCACGCCCGGTGACACGCTGTTTGCCGACAGCCTGCTGGTCAACGATGCCTTCCTGTATGGGAAGTTCTCGGCCAATGTGAAATGGAAGCGCGGCATCCACCGCTTCCGCCTGGAGACCGACGCCGAGATTCTGCGTTACCAAAACACCCCCAGCGCCCACGCCACCGAACTCCAGGGCCAGCTCAAGTATGACCGACGCGCTTCCAGCGACCGCCGTCAAGGGGCGAGCCTGCGCCTGCGCAAACAAGACCGCTTGGGCTTGAACGTGCTGGGCAGCGAACTGCTGACCCCCTTTAGCTTTTGGCAAGCCGCCGGAACCGGATACGTGCTTTGGAAAAACCCGGCAGACCACACCTTCAAACTGGAGGCCGCCTACAGCTACAAAGACTACCAAGCCTGCGACGGCTGCGGCCAGCAAGGCGAAAACGTGGCCCTGGACCAACACGAGTGGAGCATTGAGGCCCAACGCGTGTGGCTGCTTGGACGTGCACACGAAGCCAAACGCACGCTGGCACTTTCGGTGCGCTACCGCGATCGCCAATACACCGATTGGTTCAACTACGATTTGCTGGACGACGCGGCCGACCCACTGGCCCCGACCCCCTTCTTGCCGTTTGATAGCCTGGGCCAATACCCTGCACGCGCTTGGCGCTACGTGGTGGGCAAGCTCACGTGGAACCTGCCGGTGGCCGAAGGCATCGAAGTCAAGCCCATGCTGGAGTACACCCGGCGTTGGGACGTATCGGAAGGCGATTTTGGGTTCCACCAATACCAGCCCGGCGTGTACGTCTACCTGCAACGCGGCGTATGGAGTGCCAAACTGCACACCTCCTACACCCTGCGCAACTACACCGACCGCTTGGCTGAGCAGGACACCCCTACCCCGTTCCCCACGCTCACCTACACCTACTTGCGCAACAGCCTGCGGATTGACCGCGCGTTGGGCCAAGAATGGTTTTTGTGGGGTGAAGTCACCAGTGCCAACCGTACCTCAAACACCAGTGCTATCGATACGCGCGTACGCCGCTCGTACCGAAACGGCGGCGTGATGGTGGGTGTGACTTGGAGTTGGGAAGGCGAGCGTACCCGCCGGACTACCAAGGTGTATACCGATCAGTAGGAGGTCAGGAATCCAACCATACGGATGGCCCAAACAACGGAAACGACTGGTCAGGAGGGAACACTGCTGCCAATTCGCCTGCAATCCTACTTGGTTAAAGTCCTGCAATTTTGAGGGCCCAACAGATCAAAAAGTGCACATTTGAAGTGATGCGCAGTGCATTCGCCTATATCGCCACGTGCTTGATTCTCATTTCTGCCTCAGGATTACGGGTAGGGATGGATTCAGGAAAGGTAGGCTTGGGAATCGCCTTCGAGGTATTTCCATGCACTTGCGGGGCTCCTTGCGAGGATGCGCCTGAAGGGGCTGCAGTGGTTTACGACGCTGACGGCATCCCCTTCTCGTGGGACACGGTGGACAATCAGCCCGCCGTTGTTTCTTCTTTTGCGCCCACATACTCGGTGTTCACTGCTGAAGTGGTAAGCACAGTTGGAACTTATTTGGATCATTGGATCCCTCCTGACAAACCTCCACAGTTCCTGTTGTTCGACGACTGGCGATTGTAAACCGGTGATAAAGGCGCTCACAATAGCGTTGAATTCGAAGTGTTCAAGTGTAGAACCCTTTATCACCCTCCATGCATTCCTTTGTCCGATTTTTTCTAGACCACAAGCTGGTCTCGATCCTCCTGTTGTGCGGCATCCTGTTGGGTGGCGTTGCAGTCAGCCCATTTGATTGGGAGACGGGTGGCATCCCGCGCAACCCCGTTCCGGTGGACGCCATTCCTGATTTGGGGGAGAACCAGCAAATTGTATTCACCTCTTGGAGTGGAAGGTCTCCCCAAGATGTTGAAGACCAAGTCACCTACCCACTGACCACAGCATTGCTGGGCATTCCCGGCGTGCGAACGATTCGTAGTTCGTCCCTGTTTGGGGCTTCGAATATCTATGTCATCTTCGAAGAAGGGGTGGACTTCTATTGGAGTCGATCGCGCATTCTTGAAAAGTTGAATGCCCTTCCTGCGGGCCTTCTTCCCGAAGAGGTTCAACCCTCTCTGGGACCGGATGCCACGGCATTGGGGCAGGTCTTTTGGTACAGCATAGAAGGACAGGATTCCACAGGCAAGACCACCGGGGGTTGGGATCTTCAAGAACTCCGTACCATCCAAGACTTCAATGTAAAGTTGGCCTTGGGCTCAACCCCTGGTGTGGCCGAAGTTGCTAGCATCGGTGGGCATGTTTTGGAATTTCATGTGGACGTTGACCCGGTCGCGCTGGAACGCTACGACCTCACGTTGCAACAGGTCATGTCGGCCATTCGCAGCAGCAACAAGGAAGTCGGTGCGAGCACCATGGAAATCAACCGGGCAGAATACTTTGTACGCGGGCTAGGCTACCTCAAGTCGATCTCAGACTTGGCCTCAACTGTGATCAAAATGCAGGGACAGGTCCCGGTTCGCATTGCAGACGTCGCCGAAGTCAGCACTGGACCAGCAGCCCGCAGAGGCGTGTTGGATCGCGGGGGCGCCGAAGCCGTGGGCGGAGTGGTCGTGGCACGCTACGGTGCCAACCCCATGGAGGTGATCAACAGCGTCAAAGAAAAAATCAAACTGATTGCTCCCGGCCTCCCTGAAAAAACGTTGGAAGACGGCCGCAAGAGCAAGCTGACCATTGTGCCATTCTACGACCGAACGGGGTTGATTCAGGAAACCTTAGGAACCTTGAATGAGACCCTGTCATTGGAGTTACTGATTACACTCATTGTAGTCATCGTCATGGTGATGAATCTGCGTGCTTCACTGATCATTTCCAGTGTGCTTCCCCTGTCCATACTCGGCTGTTTCATTGCCATGCGCGCGGCCGGGGTAGATGCCAACATTGTAGCCCTTTCAGGAATTGCCATCGCCATTGGAACCATGGTGGACATCGGGGTCATTCTCACCGAGAACATCCTGAGTCACCTAGCGGTCAAAGACGCCGCCAAGTCTGCCAAAGAAGCCATTGTCGCCGCTACAGCAGAAGTATTGCCTGCAGTCCTCACTGCGGTGGGCACCACGGTGGTTTCATTCCTACCTGTGTTCACCTTGATGCATGCGGAGGGCAAACTGTTCCGCCCACTGGCTTTTACCAAGACCTTTGCATTGATATCAGCCGTTGGGGTGGCCATGTTGCTGGTGCCCTTGATTGCCCATATTCTCTACAAATCCGGCCTGGAACGTCAACGCGGACGAACGCTTCTCAATGTTTTGGCAATCCTCTTGGGCATTGCGGGCGCGATGCTGCAAAGTTCGCTTTGGCTGTGGCTCATTCCCGCGGGTTTGGTGGGCATCGTTGTTCCACGTCTCAAACTCATCAAGAAAACAGTCCGAGAACCACTTGTAGCGCTGCTGTTTGCCGGGTTGGCTGCAGTAGTGTTGGGATTGGTCTGGGAACCGCTTGGGCCGGCCGGTGCGCCGTGGCAGCAAACCCTGTTGACCCTGGTTGTAGTCGGCTCTGTACTGGGCGGTTTCTACGTGTTTCAGCGTCACTACGAAACACTGCTTACTTGGTGCCTTCGCCGCAAACGCACCTTTATGCTTCTACCGCTCTCATTGGTGGTGCTCGGCGTCTTTTGCTGGATTGGCGCGGCGCAGTTGTTTGGAGTGTCCGAGGATCGGGTGGCCCATTCCAAGATTTGGAGTGCCCTGGACGATGCGTTTCCAGGGTTGAGTTCTGAATTCATGCCGAGTTTGGACGAGGGCAGCTTTTTGCTCATGCCTACCTCCATGCCGCATGCAGGCATGCAAGAAAACCAAGAGGTACTGGCTCAACTAGACATGGCAGTGTCCCAAATCCCAGAAGTTACCGAGGTGGTTGGAAAACTTGGGCGCATCGAAAGCGCATTGGATCCCGCTCCAATCTCGATGTATGAAAACATCATTCACTACGCCCCAGAGTATGCCCAGGATGCGCATGGAAAGCGGATCCGATTCAAAGTGGACAGCAATGGCACGTTTGTCCGCGACCAGCAAAACGCATTGATTCCCGACCCGAACGGAGCATACTTCAGGAACTGGCGACCTCACATCCAATCGCCCGAGGACATTTGGAAAGAAATTCAGAACGTGGAACTCCCAGGGGTAACTGCTGCTCCCAAACTGCAGCCCATAGAAACCCGACTCGTCATGCTTCAATCCGGCATGCGTTCTCCCATGGGCATCAAGGTCAACGGCCCAGACTTGCCCACCATTGAACAATTTGGCCTGCAATTGGAGCGCATCCTCAAAGGGGTAAAAGGAGTGAAACGAGAAACCGTTTTCGCCGAGCGCATGGTCGGCAAGCCATACTTGACCGTTGTCCCAGACCGCCAATTGCTTGCTCAGTACGGCCTCACCTTGGAGCAACTGAATTCGGTGGTTCAAATGGCCGTTGGTGGGATGAAAGCCTCCACGTTTATTGCAGGTAGAGAGCGCTATGCTATCCGTGTTCGTTATCCGCGTGAATGGCGCAGCGCACCGGATGAAATCGCAGGCATTCAAATCCCTCTGCCATCAGGTGGGCGCATTGCTTTGGATCAATTGGCCTCGGTTGACTTTGTCAAAGGCCCTCAAATGATCCGAAGCGAAAACACATTCCTTCAAGGCTACGTGTTGTTCGATCGGATGGGCGATTTTTCTGAAAACGACGTGGTGCATCACGCACAATCCGCCATCGAAGGACTGATCGCTCAAGGAAAACTGCGCGTTCCCGCCGGAGTGAGTTTTGAGTTTGCCGGCAACTACCAAAACCAACTCCGAGCCGAAAAACGATTGAGGCTGGTGATCCCCATTTCCTTGGGCATCATCCTGTTGATTCTTTACCTCCAATTTGGTTCAGTCCGGGTGGCGGCCATGATTTTTTCCAGTGTAGCCGTGGCCTTCGCCGGAGGATTCATCTTACTGTGGCTGTACTCCAAACCGGGATTCATGGATCTGGAGTTGGGTACTTGGCACTTGCGGGAGATGTTCCAAATAGAACCGGTGCATTTGAGTGTCGCAGTTTGGGTTGGTTTCCTGGCGCTATTTGGCATTGCGACGGATGATGGGGTGGTCATGGGCACCTACCTCAACCAAGAATTTATACGCCAACAACCGACTAGCGTAGCAGCGATACGCAGCGCAACACTGACGGCTGGGAGCCGACGCATTCGCCCCTGTTTGATGACCACAGCAACCACCTTGCTGGCGTTGTTCCCCATTTTGACTTCTACAGGAAAGGGATCCGACATCATGGTTCCGATGGCCATCCCCGCAGTTGGAGGCATGACCATCGCCTTGATCACCCTGTTTGTCATTCCCGTATTGTTTTGCTGGCGGGCTGAATTGGCACTTAAAAAGCATGCATCATGAGCGCAACGAAAAAAACTGTGCTACGGACGTTCTTGTACCTGACCCTTGGCCCTTTCATGCTGGGTGCGGCTCTTGAAATGGACGGGCAGTCACCCCCGGAAAAGAGCCTTGACCAGGTTCAAGAGATGACCCTGGCTTCTGACCCTGGGGTGGTCCAACACCGCCTTCAAGCCTCCGCAGCCCTGCGCGCAGAAGCAAGCGCCGGCACTTGGGCAGACCCCATGCTTTCATTCGGGGTGTTTGCCGCTCCCATCGAAACACGCAACGGACCCCAACAAGCCACTGCAAGTCTCATGCAGCCGCTACCGCTTTTTGGAGCGACCAATGTCGATGCCGCACTGCACGCTGAGCGCACCGCCCGGGCCAACATTCTGACCGACCAAACGCAGGCCAGCGCGGTACATCAAGCTACCCTTGCGTGGTGGAATTGGCAGCTCAACGCTGCAAATTCGCACCTGCTCAGCGATGAACTTGCGCTGATCCAAGATATGCAAGACCTCACCAAACAGGCCTACACGAACGGTCAAGCCGACGCGTTGGCCTTGGTACTGCTCGACAGCGAACTTGCACATCGCAAAGGGCTGCATGCCCAAGCGCAAGCCAACAAGCAGTTGTGGCTCCAGCAACTCCACCTGCTCTCTGGGGATTCTGCATGGACACCCCAGCCGGGTGCGTTGGTGCCAGCGGCATCCGGATCATTCTGGCAATGGCAACATCAGGATACCACCCTGTTCTTTTCGGAACGACTGGCCATCAATGCAGCCAACACCGCCAGCTTGCAGGAAGACCTATCCCAGATCGGAACACAACCACAAGTCAGTGTCGGCTTGCAATACTTTGCTATTGGACCTTCACAAGGAACCGCCTCGGATAATGGCCAAGATGCTTGGCTGCCATCCATTCGCCTGAGTTTACCCATCCACAGCAAACGTAATTCAGCCATTCGAGAGGCGGCCTCCCTGCGCACGCAAGCGGCAGCATCCCAAACCGCTGAAGCGCGTCAGCAACGCGTATTCATCCTTCAAGAGCTCCAAAGGCGTTGGAAAATCTTGGCGGTGGAATGCACACGCATCGAGGCGCAATTGGAGCTGTCTGAACAAGCCATTGCACTCGCCGAAGCGGCATACACCCAAGATTCACGCGACTTGGAGTTTGTCCTTCGACTCTACCGCAAGCACATCGAGCTAGAACTTGAGCTGCTGCAACTGTACACCCAAGCCCACTCAACATTGGCCACCTTAAATCTGATGCAATGAGTACACCACGCACCTATTCCCGCTGGAAAACCGCCACAATTGGAGCCCTCCTACTTCTGCTTGGCATTGTCTTGGGCAGGTGGGTTTTCCCATCGGCAGGGCACGACCACGCACAGGCGATTGCGGGAACCGAAGCATCGACCTACACCTGTTCGATGCATCCCCAAATTCGGCAGAACGAGCCCGGGGACTGCCCCATATGCGGCATGGAGTTGATTCCACTTTCTTCCAACAATGACGACGCAACCCTGCCCGACTTGCATTTTCAAATGACCGAACGCGCTCGGGCACTTGCCCAGGTTGAAGTCACAGAGGTTACCTCTACCTCAGGCGCTAGCACCGTGATCTTACAAGGTGAGGTGGCCGTGGATCAAAGCAGACGGTACCCGCAAGTCATGCAGTTTTCAGGTCGCATTGAAAAGCAACAGGTGCTTGCCAACGGCCAGTTTGTACGCGCGGGGGAAGTGGTGGCCGAAATTTACTCCCCAGCATTGGCCAATGCCCAAACCGAACTGCAACAAGCCCAGCGTGTCCAGGAAGTGGATCCCTTGCGTTTGGAATTGGTGAAAGAAAAGCTTCGAAAATGGAAGCTTTCGGAACGTGACATTGATCGGCTGCTCACTGGTGAAATGCAAGGTGACCGTGTACCTGTTCGCGCAGAACACACTGGTTTTGTGCTCCAACTCAAATCCGAGTTGGGGGACTTTCTCAATGCTGGAGAAGTGCTGTACACGTTGGTCGATTTGAACAAGGTTTGGGCGCAATTTGCGGCATACCAGGACCAACTGAACCTCATTGCGCTCGGTGATTCTGTGCGTATCGAGGACCAAAGCACCGGCCTTGTTCATAAAGGCACGGTCTCTTTCGTTTCGCCCGTGGTGGATCCATCGACGCGGTCCGCAGAGGTACGTGTTGTGCTCCCCAACGCCAAACAAACGTTGAAGCCAGGCAGCGTTTTAAAGGGAGAACTGATGTCCAGCGTTCAACCCGATGACGAGCACAGCTTGACGGTGCCTCGCAGCGCAGTGCTCTGGACTGGCAAGCGATCGGTGGTGTATGTAGAACACCCCGATCATCCGGGGGCATATGCCTTGCGTGAAATTGAACTGGGCAAGGCCTTCGATGACCGCTATCTCGTCCAATCAGGCTTGATGGTAGGAGAACGTGTGGTGACCCATGGCGCATTCAAGGTCGACGCGGCAGCCCAGCTCAACGGCTCCCGCTCCATGATGCAATCCTCCATGCACCAAGAAGCCTCGGCCTCAACGGTCGAACGGACCGTGCAAGTGTCCGGCAACTGTGAAATGTGTAAAGCGCGCATTGAGGGTGCAGCACAAAACGTATTCGGCGTTTCAGCTGCCACTTGGGATGCGGGCTCCCAAGTCTTGTCGCTTTCGCTAGACACGCTTTCAACCAGTGTGCCGGAAGTGTCCATGGCTGTTTCGACTGCCGGGCACGACACCGCATTGCACCCTGCTCCCGATGAAATCTACGATGAACTTCCAGGGTGCTGCCTGTACGCGCGCACCCTTCACCAAACACAATAAATACCTATGACACTTCGATTTTTTGCCCTGCTGTTGGCGACCACGTGCATGGCCTCATGCGCTTCTGAGCCGGCACCAGTTTCAGATAAAAGCGCGACCTTGGAACTGGTGGTTTCGGGCAACTGCGACATGTGTAAAGCACGCATCGAACAAGCTGCCAACGGTGTGGCCGGTGCCTCCAATGCGTCGTGGGACACTTCGACGCAAACCTTGTCAGTCGCCTTGGACACGTCAACCAACCTGAGCGCAGTGGCCACAGCCGTTGCCGCTTCTGGGCATGACAACGCCATGCACACTTCTTCATCATCGGTGTACGATGCACTTCCTGAGTGTTGTCAATACACACGACAGACCCCTTGAATCAACAACCCAACATCAATGCAATGAAAATTTCAACTTTTATCTCACTCATGGTGCTGCTTCCCGCAACACTGATGGCACAGGGATGGCAACCGGTATCCTCCCTGCCCAACAACTATTTCTCAGACCATTCTTATGGCTTTGCGCTGGACGACACCGGTTACTTGGTTTCTGGCAACACCAATGCGGGATACACCAATGCGTTCTACAGCTATGCTGCTGACACCGATACCTGGACCCAACTCGATGATTTTCCGGGAACCGCACGCGGCTATGCCATTGGCGATACATGGGATGGCAAAGCCTGGATGGGCTTCGGCCTCTCTGATGATGGCGCCATGAACGACCTCTGGGTGTACGATCCTGAAACCGATACCTGGACCGAAAAAGCATCTTGCCCTTGCACCGCACGGTACCACCCGGCTTTTGTGGCCATCGATGGTAAGATCTACATGGGACTTGGCGGAACAGGGACCAACAACCTCAAGGATTGGTGGGAATACGACATGGAATCCGACGCATGGACCCAACTGGAGGACTTTCCCGATGTGCCCCGCCACCACCCATACCAATTTGGCGTGGACGGCAAAGTGTACGTAGGCCTCGGCCACGGCGATGGCATTTTCAACACATGGTACGCCTATGACCCTGCCAACGCCGCTTGGGAACAAATGGCCAACTTGCCCGGGGAAGGCCGGGTGGCAGGCACCCAGTTTGCCCACGAGGAATACGGCTATGTCCTCAGCGGTGACGGCGAAGACCACTCTTCCATGGAAACGGGTGAATTTTACCGCTACGACCCTCTGACCGACACTTGGGCGCAATTGCCAGCGCACCCGGGTATGTCTCGATGGGCACCAGCTTCCTTCATCGTAAACGACGAAGTGTACCTGATCAACGGCATGAGTCTGGACCCCGGGACCTTTGACTACATGACCACCAACTGGAAGTTTGCCCTGACCCCATCTGCTGTCACCGATGCTTCGGTCAGCGGCTACGAGGGTGTGACTGAAGTCTGTGGAGAAGGAGATGTTCCCGTTTCGGCCCTAATCACCAACTGGGGAAGCGATGTGCTCACAGCTGCAGAAATCGCCTTGGTCCAAGATGGCAGCACTGTGCTTTCGGTGAATTGGAGCGGGAACTTGGAGACCTTCATGACTGAAAGCGTTTCCCTGGGTGATCTTCCGGTTGACGGCTCCACCAGCTTTGAATTGGTAGTGACCGCACTCAATGACGAAGTTGCAGAAAACAACGCGCTGGAAGCGTCGATTGCCGGGGCTCCAAGCGGCTCAAACGTGTGGACCATTGCCATCACTACCGATGACTGGGGAGAAGAAACAGGCTGGCTCATTGAGGACGCAACCGGATCGATCGTGGCTTCGCAAGCCGCGGGAGGATACGGCAACCTGACCTTGTATGAGGAAGAAGTCACGTTGCCCGGCACCGGATGCTACACCTTTACCCTCACCGACACTTATGGTGACGGCATGAACGGCGAAATCTGGGGTGGATCAAACGGCAGCTGTGTGGTCACCGCCACCGATGGAAGCGGCTCAGAAACGGTCTTGGTGGAATACGACGGCAATTTTGGGTTCTTCCAACAGCCCTGGTTGACCGAAGTCTCGGAGATCGCATCTTCCGTAGACGCAATCGCATCGGAAGCACCTCAGCTCGATTTGGGCATCGCCTCTCAGCAAAACGGTGACCTGCAGTTGTGGTGGGAAGCCACCAACACTTCAGCAAACCTCGATCTGCTCATTACCGATTTGACAGGCAAAGTGGTGTGGAGCGGAAGCGCAACTGGCACCCCCAATGTGCGCAACACCGAAGCGATCAACACTTCACAATGGGCCAAAGGGACCTACTTGGTCCGGGCTTCAAACGGCCTGCATACGGCCACTTTGAAGTGGTTGAATTTGTAACGGCAAATGCTGTTGAAGGCCACCAACAAAGCGCAGAAATCTTGGCGCTTTGTTGGTGTTGCCCTTCGCAGGTTGAACACCTCTTCTACTTGTTTCGAAACGATCCAAATGACCCACAATTACCAACTCTCAGGCATCACCTGCGGAAGCTGCGCGCAAAAAATCCGAACTGCGCTAGAGGCTGTCGAGGGCGTCACCGAAGTCCAGGTGGACGTGGCCACACAAGTGGCTGCAGTGACCATGACTACCCATATCCCGAGCGAGACTTTGGCCACAGCTGTTGAAGCGGCGGGCAAATATTCCTTGGTGGGTGAAGTCCACGACCAGGCTAAAACCGCGGACAGCACTCCAGCTGCTCAGGATCATCTTACAGAAGAACCCCACTCGTTCAAGCCCTTGATTTTGGTGCTTGGCTACATCTTGTTGGCCACCGTCATGGCCGAAGTGGCGTTGGGTGAATTCGACGGCATGCGTGCCATGCGTCACTACATGGGTGGCTTCTTTTTGGCCTTCTCGTTCTTCAAACTCCTGGACCTGAAAGGTTTTGCATACAGCTACGTCAGCTACGATGTGGTCACCAAGCAATGGATGACATGGGGGTTCATTTACCCGTTTGTTGAATTGGCCCTCGGGCTGGCCTACCTCGGAAATGTCCTGATGACTGTGACCCTTTGGACAACCGTTGTGGTCATGGGCGTCAGCAGTATTGGGGTGATTCAAGCCGTCGCCAACAAGCGTCAGATTCAATGCGCCTGTTTGGGCACGGGATTCAACCTGCCCATGACTACGGTCACCATCATAGAGGATGTAGGCATGCTGGCCATGGCGGTAGGCAAGCTTGTTTGGGGATGAGGCGACAGGGAGCACCCCTGCACCCGCTTACTGCTTGATCACTCGGACGGGGCGATCCTGGTCTGGATGGTTCACCAGCCAAAGGCCCGGAGCCAACCCAGAAACGTCCACCACCACAAGGCCCGTCGTATGCTGCACAACAGGGCATTGGAAGCGACGGCCCTGCACATTGGAGCACCACACCTGATCAACTTCGGTTCCAGGAATCACTTGCAAGGTCAACCGGTCTCGACACGGATTTGGCGCGGCCATCAAGGATGTCTCCTCAGCGGGTTCCACCGACACCGGCGCGGGCAACACTCCGCGGCGGTACATCACTTGATCAAACTCCTTGTCCTGCCAAACCACATGCACGTAGGTGCCGTCCATGGCAATGTCTGGATTGACTTGGCGGCCTGAGAATTCCACGTTGACCGTATCGTGTGCGGCCAGCAATGCTGGGGTACCCGCGCCAAAGGCCATCAACACATTGGTGGTGGTGGTGCGTACTTCTTCCCAAACCACGGCCACGTATTGCTCATTGAGCGCAAGGCGAGCATTGTTTTGGCTCACATTCCACGCTACTTCTGGATCCAGCGTGACACTCTCAACCACCTCTCCAGTGGACAAATCATTCACGCTGACCTGTGTGCGGACGCCGTCTTCGAGGTTGGAGCGGAATGCTGAATACAGCATCCCATCGCGCATGGCTGAAGAAGGCCCTGACGAAAAACACACGTTGGAATAGGTGCCCGACAGGTCGCAGTTGAACGACTCCTCCCAAGCGGCGCCATTGGACGTCGAACGCACAGCTTTCACCTCGCGCACATTGAACGTATTGTTGCGGTAAAGTTGAATCAGTTCGTCGCCGGCGTGAACCAGGTCGGCCATGCAGCAGTCACACGCTTCGCCCTCAAAGAAAGCCGTGGAGGTGTTGGTCAAAGGGGTAAAGGCCGTGTTGTTCTCGGTACCCAGTGCCACCTCATAGGCGGGGTCTAAGTAGTTGCCTTCGAAAGTCATCAAGGTGACGGCCGCTTCGCCGCTGGCGTCGTAAGCCAAGGTGGGGAACCTCGATTGAAAATCGACTTCCAATCCAGGGTCAATCCGCACGGTGTCTCCCCAGGTTTGCCCACCGTCGGTGCTTTGCATGAGATATGCGCCATACACATCCTCAGGATAGCGCTTGAACACCACCCCGACATTTCCGCCGTTGGCATCCAAATCGGGTCCGGCCCAATCGGCGGTGAAGGCTTCCACCCCTTCGGGTAAGATGTTACCCACATAGTCGAATGCACTTCCATTGAACACGGCCACATGCACTTGGTTGCCGCTGTTTTGGCCCCACATCACCACCGGTTGGCCGGAGGCGTTGAGAGCCATACGAGGCCGGTTGTTGTCGTAAGTCTCGGGCGCAACGGGAATGGGATCTTCCCAAACAATGTCCAACACAGTCTGTGCTCGCGTGCTCGTTGCAATGAGCCCCAAACACACTGTGATCAACCAGGCTTTAGAACGGGCTTGCATAGCGCGGGTCGGTGCGGAAGTTGTCGTCGGTGAGGGTGTGCAGGAAGGCCACCAGATCGGCGATGTCTTGCTCGTCCAGCATCAGGCCGGTGTCGGTGGTGGCCAACAGCGCTGGGTCCAACGATGGGGCGATTTGGATGCCGTCGTTGTAATGGGCAATGACTTCTTCCAAAGTCTCAAAGCGACCATCGTGCATGTAGGGCGGGGTGAGCGCAATGTTGCGCAGGGTGGTCACCTTGAACTTGCCCTTGTCCATGGGGTTTTCGGTGACGGTCATGAAGCCGTCGTCCTCCATGTTCTCCTCGGTGTCGAGGCCGTTGTTCATGTAGAGGTCATTCTCAAAGTTGGACCCGCCGTGACAGTGCTGGCAGTCGGCCCCTGAATCCTCGGGGAAGAAAGGGTTGTACTCGGTGAAGTACAGTTGGCGGCCGCGCTCCTCGCTTTCGGTGAGCTCTTCGAGGCCCATGAGGTAGCGGTCGTACTTGGA
>CAXPZW010000053.1:0-27663 GCA_964221845.1 Luminiphilus sp.
TGCGGTAGCCGTACACGCCGGTGGGCTTGGCAGGAGGACGCTTGAGCATCAACACTCCGACTAGAATGAGCACGGGAGCAGTGATGGCTGGAATGAAAAACCACGGGGCGAGCCAGAGCATAATCACGTTCTTTGGAACTCAGCCAAAACTATGAACCCTGCCGAAACGCTTGCCCAGCACCTGGACTTGTTGCCCCACCCCGAAGGTGGCTTCTACCGCGAAACCTACCGCAGCACGGGCACCATCCCACAATCGGCCTTGCCCGAATATTCCGGCGACCGCCACCACAGCACCGCGATTTACTTCCTGCTCACCGCAGGGAACTTCTCGGCCTTTCACCGCATCCGCCAGGACGAGGTGTGGCATTTCTACAGCGGAGACCCGGTGGAGGTCATCGAGATTTCGCCCGAAGGCACACTCACCATCACCGCACTCGGCACCGATTTCGCGGCCGGTCAGGTTCCTCAACACGTCGTTCCAGGTGGCGCCTGGTTCGGCTCCAGGGTCAAGGCCGGAGGGGAATACGGACTGACGGGTTGCACGGTGGCGCCGGGGTTTGATTTTGCTGATTTTGAGTTGGCCGAGCGCAGCATGTTGACCGGTATGTTTCCCGAGCATACGAGTCTGATCGCTGGGCTCACGCGCTAGGGCAAAGAAGGGCTGTAAAATCTGTCCATGCGGTTCGTCCCGCCTGCGAGCACCCGCTTCATGGCTCCTATGCAAACGACCGCGCCCCCGAGTCTTCAGCGTTGCCGCTGCCTGCGCTCCATCGGGGGCATTATCTGATCAGCGTGATGAATCCAAACCGCTCGGTTATATCCCCTAGACAACGGTAGGCCAGTTTGTAACAATAGATCCCATCAGGGCAGTAATGCGTACCGCTCTGGTGAGAACCGTTCCAAGGCGATTGTGTATCATTTCCGCGATAAACGATGTCACCCCATCTGTTGAAGATGAGCAGCTCCATCCACTCCACATCCTCACTGACCACTTCCAACACGTCATTCACCCCGTCGTTGTTGGGAGAAAAGGCGTTGGGCACGTAGATTTTATCAGAATAAAGCGTCAGGTTCAGGGTGGTAATGGTTTCACACCCCAAGGTGTCTATTGCAACAGAGGTGAAGGCGCCGCTACTTTCGAGCCATTCTTCATTCCAAAAAAAGCGTTCGCAAGATTCGGCTTCGGTTTGTATTTCAATAGGTCCTTCTGTGATCGTCAATTGCATAGTGGTCACTGAATCACAACCCAAAGCATTGGTAGAGGTAAATTCAAAAAGACCACTCGCCTCGTAGAGGTCCCCGTTCCACAAGATGGGGGCGCATGCTTCAATCTCGATAAATGCGGTACTGGAAGGCAGTATTTCCAACTCGAGAACGGCCAGCGAGTCACATCCAGCACTTGTGGTTGTCATGAATTCATAGGTGCCCGTGGTCCCGTACATCGCACCGTTCCATTCGACTTCATTGCATGAGGATAGGGCTGTTGTGGAAGAAGTCGCGTTTGCCAGCTCCAATTCCAGCACGGCAACTGAATCGCAGCCTTGGGCGGTACTGGTCAAGAATTCATAGGTGCCAGATGCGCTGTACAGTGTACCGTTCCAGAAATAGGAATCACAAGTGTTTATCACTGTGGTAGACGTGGAGGGCGCGGCAATGTCAATGTCCAACGTGGCCAACGAGTCGCATCCAGCCACATTGGTCGTGAGGTAGGTGTAGGTTCCTGACGTGTCGTAGGTGGTTCCATTCCATGTATAGGGAGCACAAGCTTGTTCAACTTGAAACGACGTGCTGCTTGCCGCCAAGTTGAGCTCTAAAACAGCAACGGAGTCACACCCCAACACCGAGGTGCTTTCAAAGTCATACGTTCCCGATTCGTAGTAGATGTTTTCGTTCCAAAGCAGCGAATCGCAGGCCTCAATTTGTGAGGTGGACGTGAGGGTAGTGGTGAGCAAAAAATCCAATGTGGCCAACGAGTCACACCCCACTGCATTGGTAGTTTCAAAGCTGTACACACCAGATGTTTCGCAAAGCGTACTGTTCCAAGTAATGGGTACGCAACTTTGAACTTCATCCAAAGAAGAGGTGGAGTACAAGACTTGCAGATCAGCAACCACGATCGAGTCACAGCCCGATACAGCGGTTTCGGTAAACGTATAGATGCCTGATTCAAAGTAGGTTGCACCTCCAAAAGAAACCGAGTCGCATCCCGCAGCAGCAGTTTCAACCTCGATGGGTGGGACCACGCTCAAAGTCAGAGTAGCTATCGAATCACATCCGACGGCATTTACCGTCAAAAAGGAGTATTCGCCCGCTGTATCGTAGGTGGTTCCATTCCAAGTGACACTGTCGCAAGTAACCAGAGTTGTGTTGCTGGTGGAGGGCATGAGTATGTCCAACGCCAGCGTTGCAATGGAGTCGCACCCGTTGGCTGCCGTTGAAATGAAGTCGTAGGAACCCGTAGTAGAATATTCTACATCGTTCCATGTATAGTTCTCGCAGGCGCTCACTTCGGTCAAGGATGTAGCGGGGGGAGCAATGACCAATTCCAAGGTTGCAATGGAGTCGCATCCCGCTGCATTCACAGTCGTGTATGTGTAGGTGCCATTTGCATCATAGGTGGTACCGTTCCATTCGACCGATTCGCAGTTGGTGAGGTTGGTGAGGGATGTGGTGTTGGCCCCTGCAACCTCTATGAGGACATCTTGCTGGAGGGTGAAGGGCGTACCACAGATGTCGTAGGTTAAGGTGGCGGTGGCATTGGTGTCTTCCTCGGGGCAAATTTCTCCGGCCGCGCCCGAACTGATGACGTTCCCCAGGGCATCGGTCCATACCACCGAATGCACTGGAGCGCCATCTGGAAGAAACATCCAGGCTTCGTTTGTTGCCGACCAATTGCCTGTATTTCGACCTGGCGGTGTGTAAGCCAATGTGCCATTGGCGTTTTGGATACCCACCACTGCGTTTCCTAAATTCCAGTCAAAGCAGGTGGGTTTATCGCCCAAATAGATTTCAATGATGTTGGTGCTTTCGTGCAGCACGATTTGCTGATTGGTAATGAGGTCCGCGCACCACGGTGCGAACCACGGTGCGTAGTGCGGGACAGCTTCATAATTCACCACCACTTTGCGACAGGGAGCTTCTCCAACTACTGCCATACGCACGTTGCCACCAAGGAAGGGGTCGATGTCGTGGTAAGCACCATTGATGGAATTGTGATAGGGTACTTCGAAGGTGTTGGGCAGCGTTTGGTCGAATTGCCAATCGCAAAATGACGCAGTGAAGATGTCATACCCAACGGGGCTTGCCAAATCCATATTGAACGACAGTACCCCATTTGCGCCCACCGTAATTTGGCTGTAAGATTCACCAAAGAAACAGAAGGGAAAAGGCAAGTCGAGTGGCTCGGTCCAAATATCATCGTACCCGACGATGATGGGGTCTCCTTCCGAAAAAGGGACAGGTGGCAAATAGTCGATGCTTGATACGGTATAGGTATCTGTTGCCTTGATTTCGGTAAACGAGAGGTCGGGTGTGACGCAGTCTCCAGGACAAGCGGCAATAGGAATGGCGTTTACGGCGAATTCTAAACATGTTTGCCCCAGTGCGATTTGGGCAAAGGACAGAAGGGCACAGCTGGCCAGCAGTCTTGGAGTCAGGTGTGTACTAACTCTTCGCATGTTTGTTTTAGTTGAGGCGAACTCAGTCAGGCATTTGCACAAGGCCGCTGAAGGGTATGCTGAAATGCTTGCTCTAAGCACACAAAAAGTACAAAATAATCGGTGAATCGATCAGTCCAGTGCAGAAGTGAGAGGGCTATGTTGAAACGGACATCAATGGCGTCAGCCGTTGACCTTACTCTTCGTATTCAACCCACCCGAGCTGGTTCACCAGCTGAGCGTGTGCGCAAAAAAGGCGCGCCAAAAAGACAACCCCCTCGATAATCACGCAGTTTTTGCGGCGGTTTGGATAAGATCCAAGACTCTTATCGCTGAAGGCCCTTTACGCGCGAGTATTATCCATTACACACAAGCCTTGGAACTCATGTAGCACGCGCGTCCGGTACCGCACCTAAAAAAGCGCCTATTCCGGTGCAGCCGTATCCGCAGGAGAACCTGCGAGTTTCCAACCGAACCAAGCTGCCGGAATGTAGAGCACCACGTCCGCAATGGCAATGGCAATTGGATGGGTGATTTGCAGCTTATTGAGAATGCCGCCAATCAAAAAGAAGATGCCTACGCCAATCGCAAGGCGCACATGGCCGGTAACGGCAATACGCGAGGTGACCAAGCCGCCAATCGCGGTGCCAGCAACGTGAGCCAGCATACTCAGCAACCACAACGGAGAGGAGGCAGGTAGACCTTCTACAAAGGCTAGGATGGCCTCAGGGTCCTCTCGGTTGATGTTTTCCGGGAATTCCACCATCATGAAAGCCACGTTGGAGATGCCCATGTTAACGATGATGCCTAGAACGATACCGGCAATGATGGCCAAAATGTTGCGTACTGCAGGACTCATGGTTGCGTGATTTGCGGCGAAGGTACAAAGGCTTGGAGCAAGGTATAGCGACCGGGCAGGCCACAGTGCTTGGTCCAGTGTGGGTGCTTAACCGCCAATGCGGCCCTGCTCGTTCTCGAGCCCGGTCTTACGTTTGCGCAGTTCCTTCACCTCTGCATCGCCAAAGCGCCAGCTGACGTTGACGCGGAACTGACGTGAATCCGATCCGCCGGTGCCGCTGATGCGCACGTCCGCAAATTCGGTTTCGCCTTCCCAGGGCTGTGTGTAGAGGATGTCATTGAACGACATGCGCAGCGTGCCGCGCGGTGAGAACTGGTACTTCACCCCCGTGTTGAGCGCACCCAATGAAGCGGTGCGGTACGTACCTCCCCAAATCGAAGGCGAGGAGAACCACCCACTCACCTCGAGGCTCCAAGCGGGGTTGAGGGTAAAGGTGCTTTGCGCATAACCGCCGTAGGTCAGCTGGTCAATGGGCACAAACAGCGGATCGTTGGCGGTGTATTTGGCATAATAGCCGTAGATGTTGGCGTACACGTTCCACCACTCTTTGATTTGCATGGGGTAGCTCACGCTGAAGTTGTAGATCTGCTGATCGGCCACGTTTAGGGTGGTCAAGAAGTTGCGTACCTGATCCTCGGCTTGGGTCACCTGGGCATAGAAGTCCGAGATGTAACTGAACGAGAAGCTGGTGTTCAAGGTGTAACGCCAGGTGTGGGTCAACTTGATGTTCTCGGTGTACTGGGGTTGGAGGAAAGGATTTCCGCGCATGAACGACAGCTCGTTGAGCTGGTACTCGAACGGGTTGAGCGAGGCGTAATCCGGACGCTCAATGCGGCGACTGTAGATCAACGACCAGGTGTTCATCATGTTCTGCTGGAAGGTGAGTCCGGCGGAAGGGAACAGGTTGGTGTACGACCGTTTCACCCGGTCGTGATCGGGTTCTTTGAATGCAGTGAGCTCCCCAAAGCGTTCGGTGTGCTCCATGCGCAAACCGGCTTGCAGCCCCCACTTGCCCCACTTGTATTGCTGGTTGATGTACGCGGCGTACACCTGCTCACGGTAGGTGAAGTTGTTGCTGCGCGAGGAGTCCAGCGCGGCTTCGCCTGAGACCACGTTGTACGCATTCAAGGTGTTGTCGGTGCGCACATCGGCCCATTTGACCCCGGTGGCAAAGGTGCCGCTGAAGGCCGGGCGCTCGTAATCGGCCTTGGCGCTATAGAGCTCAATGTCGATGGGGGTTTCTTGGCGTGTGGTGCGCTCGTTGAGCACGGTCACCCCGTCGGGGTCCAAGTAAAAGTTGGGCTGGAAGTCCAGGCGATCACGGGTGTACCGCCCGTAGTCCAAGTCAGCCGAAAAGCTCACCCCGGTAGTGTCCTCAAACCGGTAGTTGATGTTGAACGACGCGTTGATCGATTCTGCATCGCTCACCGTGGGCGCATACAAGATGCTGTCCACCACCGCCGAAGAAGGCGAGTAGATGGGCGTGTTGGAAACGGTGCTGTCGCCGCGCTGGCCGGTGTTCGCACTGGCCAAAAATCCAATCGTTGACCGCTTGCCCACATAGAAGTCAGCGCCCAGTTGTGCGTTATGGTTCTCGTTGTCGTAAATCGAGTTGGTCTTGGAGTCGAAGGTGTAGCCGTTCTGCTCGCGGTAGAAGTTCATGAACCCGGTACTCTCACCAGTAAACAAGCCGTAGTTGCCAAAGGCATTCATGAACTTGTTGCGGTGGTTGATGCTTACCGAACCGTTGTAGCGGTTGCGTTCGCCGCGCACATAGCCGGCGTTGACGGTTCCGTTGGTGCCCAGTCCTTTCTCGCGCTTGAGAATGATGTTGATGATGCCGGCATTGCCCGCAGCGTCGTACTTGGACGAGGGCTGGGTGATGATCTCCACCGATTCCACGTCGGTGCTTTGCAGGCTTTTGAGGTAATTGGTCAGGTCCTCACCTCGCAAGGGGGAAGGACGCCCGTCGATGAACACCTGGATGCCGGACTTGCCTTCGACCATGATGTTCTCGTTGTTGTCCACCATGACTCCGGGTGCTTTGCGCAGCAGTTCCAAGCCGTTGTCGCCCGAGGCTGAGAGGTGTTCGGCCACGTTCAAAACGGTTTTGTCGGGGTCCACACTTACCAAGGGTTTTTTGGCGGTGATTTCGGCCGAACCCAATACTTCTGCATCCGGAACACCCGCTAGGGTGCCCAAATCCAAGTCAGCTCCGGCCAACTCCAGCTCTTGCACAAAGGGTTTGAATCCGATGGCGGTGATGGCCAGTTGGTACAACCCATCCGCAGGGGCGACCACGCGGAAAGCTCCGTCCATATCAGTGGCACCAGCTTTTACCAGCGTACCCGCGGTGTCAGACAGCAGCACAGTGGCCAAAGGAATGGGTTGGGATTCGGCGTCGAGGTAGGCGCCCGAAACCGAGCGATTTTGCGCAAAGAGGGTTGTGGCACAAAGCACAGCCAGGGCGGTGAAGAAGGACTTCATTAGTGTGTTTGGTTGGGTGGTGCAAAGATGCCGGGAACCTGAGCGGCGTCCTAGCCAATTTCCGTGAAGAAGGCCTTGGGCTTACACGCTGAACTTCACGCCCAGCACCAGGGTGCGCGGGGCACCTGGACCGTACACGAAGTTGGAGTCCCGGTTTTTGCCGGTGTCAAAGTCGTTTTGGTACGCGCCTGTCAGGTTGCGTACGCCAGCGGATACCTCCCAAAAGGACCCTTCCCACTTGGCGGCAAATTGCTTGGCCACACGCAGGTTCCAGACCCAGAAGGGGTCGGTGATGACGTAGGCGTCCTCGGCTTGCTCGGGCGCTCCGCCAAAGTGCGCCACTTCCATGCGGCCGGTGTACACCAAGCCCACCGTAGCGTTGAAGGTCTTGCTCGGCATCCATTGCAGGTTGCCAAAGCCATACGCGTCCGGCGTGCGCAAGAAATTGGTGCGTCCCGGCAATCCTTCGATGTTTTCGACTGGAGCATCGAAGGTGCTGCGCTGCAAGGTCAATCCCCCTTCGAGTTGGTACTTCTGAGCAAGGTTGGCGCGGGTTTCAACGGTGATTCCTCGCACCGTTGCGCCCTGACCGTTCTGCTTTTCAAAGCGCAATCCAAAATCATCTTGGCCTACCGCGGCGAGCACAAAGGCGTTTTCGAGTCGGGTGTAGAAGACTTCCACGGTAACTCCGGCAATCCATGTGCTACGGATCCAATCCGCGTTCCAGCTCGCGCTGAGGCTACTGCTGTACTCCGGAGACAGGTCGGGAGCCAGGGAAATGCGGGACACGCCTCCACCTGCAAACGCAATGTGCAAGTCGGCGTCAAAGGCCTGCGGAGCGCGAAAGCCACGCCCTGCACTCACGCGAAACTGCTGGGTGTCGAGCGGCTTGAACAGGAGTGATACGCGGGGCGATACCACCGGTCCTTCTACCAAGTTGTGCGCATCCGCGCGCACGCCAGTAAGCAAGGTCCACTTGGGGCGGAACTGCCAATCCGATTGCGCAAATACGCCAGCGCTTTGGGTGGTTTGGTCCACCACAAAGTCATAGGCTTCAATGCGGTCGTCGATGTCGTCCACGATGGCTTCGGTGCCGAGGGTTACTACGTGGCGCCCTTCAAAGACGGTCAGCAGGCGGTTTACTTGTACGCCCCCTTGCACGGTGCGCGCCAGCGATTGGCCGTAAGGCGCGTTGCTGATGCAGTCGGCCAATTCCAGAAGATCGTCTGGAGCTACTCCTGTAAAGTGATCGCGATCGGTGCGTTGGGCTCCCAGGTAGGCAATGAAGGAGCCCGTGCGATCGGCGTTGTTCTTTTGGTAGTCCAAGCTTGCCAGGGTGACGCGGTGGGTGCGCTGTTCGGCTTGCTGGGTGAGGTGGGGGGCGGCGTCTATGAGTTCCCCGCCGTAGCGCTCCTCGTGGGTGTGGGTGAGGCTGAATTCCAGTTTTTGCCGCGGGTCCATGCGCCAAAACAGCGACAGGCCAGAGGCCGTGGTGTTGAGCTGGGTGAGTTCCGAAAAGCCATCCCCGTTGTGGTCGTAGGCTTGGCGATCGCGCTGATTCAAAAAGAGCGAAATGCCCAGGTCTTTCCCGGGCACTACCAACGTGCCCAAGCCCGTGAATTGCTGCTCCCAAGCTTGGCCACCGATGAGCCGCAGGGTTTGTCCCATACTGAACTGGCTCTCCTCGGGAATGCGCGTCATCACATTCACCGTCCCCCCAATGGCGCTTGACCCGTACAGGGCCGACCCCGCGCCGCGCACCACTTCAATGCGGTCCACGAGCGCTGTGGGAATCTGCTCCAGGCCATACAGCCCGGTCAGGGGAGAGAATAGAGGCCGGCCGTTGATCAAAATTTGGCTGTACCCGCCGCCCAAGCCGTTGATGCGCAGTTGGGTGTAGTTGCAGGTTTGGCAGTCGGTTTCCACGCGCAGGCCAGGTTGGAAGTTCAGGCCTTCACTGAGGTCGCAGCTCTGGGTGCGCTCCAGGGTTTGGGCGCCAATGATGCCCACCATCACGGGTGCGTCTGTGCGGCGCTGAAAAGTGCGGGTGCCGGTCACCACGGCCTGTTCCAATTGGAGCGGGTCGGGTTGCAAATCGGCTTCCACGGTGGCTGCGGGAGACGCCGGGCTCAAGACCACATGCTGGATGGAGGGCAAGTGCCCTATGTAGCGCAACACCACGCGGTAGGTGCCCCACGCAAAGCCACTGGCGGTGGTGGTGCCGTCCACATCGGTGGAGAACACGCGGTCGGCATCGGGCACTTCAATGGTGGCAAACGGCACCTGCTGGCCTTCGGCGGTGATGGAGAAGTACATCACGCCGTCATTCCCGTTCTGACCTAGGGCGCCTAAATCCAGAAGTAAGAAGAGTGAAAGCAGAAGAGTTCGTATTTGCATACATCAAAGTTAGAGTTTTCTAACAATGGGTGCGAGCAGTGGCCCGAAAAACTTCTTGTGCGTAAGGAGCATAAGCGCTAGCGCGTTCGCACTCATCGACGAAACCGTTTTCACATGCTGTTCATCGAAGATGACATCGAAAGATAAATGGTCCCCCTGAACGACTGCCAAGCAGTGGCGTGTTGGCGCGCGGAGACGCAATCAAAACCAGCGTTCAGCCGGTCCATCTTGGGCCGTCTGTTTGCTTGGATTGAAATTATCTACCCGATTTTGGCGTTATTGTGAACATGCGACCTGCACATTTCTTCACCCTGCTGCTGCTCTCGGGCTTGCTGTTGACCGCTTCATCTTGCGGCACCCACACACGTGGATACAACTACAAGGCACACGCCAAGCGCAACAAAAAAATGAGTCGCAAAAAGGCACCTTCGGACTTGACCAAGTTCAAGTGCCACAAAGCCATCCGTCAGAAGCGGAAGTGAACCGAGAGGGTCACATTGCGCCCCGGATCATCGGCGAAATACCGCATGCGGTTCAGGTAGCTGCGGTATGAAGCATCCAACAAATTGTTTCCTGTCAACACAAACGACCACTTGGTGGGCCCGTCGCTGCGTACGGGGCGCCAGGTGAGCCCTGCGTTCCAGACCCAGTACCCCGCAGGCGGTGCGCTAAAGTCAAATTCCGCAGGGTAGCGCTGTTGGCTACCCACGCGACGCACTTCGGTGGACCATCTCCAGTGCGGGTAATTGATGGAGGTGCGGCGGTCTTGTCTAAAGGACTTGTACGTGCTGCCGCGCAGCGACATATAGGTTTCTGGCGCCGGGGTGAGGGTCAACGGCTCGGCCCCCAGGGCTTGGGCGTAGGCCCAGCTTGTTCCCAAGGTCACCCGCGCGTACCCGAGGGCTTTCAGAAACCAATGCAGTTCGGCATCGGTGCCGGCCAAAAAGGCGTCTTGTTGGAGGTAGGCAAACACCGGAAAGGCCCCGCGCGTGGTGAGGCTGGTTTCGCCGGTAGGCGTGAGTTGGATGAATCCGTCTGACAGTTGGGCGTAGGCCACGGCCACCACATGCACCCGGTCGAGTTTGAGGGTAGGGGCGAGCACCAGTTTGGCGGTGTGTTCGGCCTCCAAGTTCGGGTTGCCTTCTTCGAGTCCGCCTACGCCTTGGTGCAGGCCTTGGCTGTACCACTCTTGCACGGTGGGTGCACGGCGCTCCAGAATGCCCGAGACTTCCAGGTGAAAGGCTTGGTAGTCGTAACTGTAGTCGGTGGCCAAGCGCGCGCTGATGCGTTCGCGATGCGTGCGCACGAAAGTGGGGTTGAAGCCAGAGGTCAGCGGGAAGGCCACCACGTTGGCCCATTCAAACTGCCCACCAAAGGTCCAGTTGTCAAAGCCTACCGCAGGGTTCCAGACGGCTGCAGTGCGGAAGGCATTTTCTACGTAGTCAGGAATGAGGGGCAATACCTGTGTACCGGGCTGGTTGCGGTTTTCGCTGCGTCGCCATTGGGTGGCGGTTTGCAAGCGTCCCCAATGGTTTTCCAGCCGTATATCGGCGGTTTGGAGGGTGAGGTCCAAAGAAGGCTTGCCCGCCAGCGCTTGCCTGCGCACGTCAAATTCTTGGCGGTCGTTGTGTTGCACGCTCGCGCGCAACAGGTGGGTGTGCTGCCCGTTGTTGTAGGTAACTCCGGTCTGCGCCGCCCAGTGTTGCACCTCTTGGCGCGGTGCGATAAGTTCCCGAGAAAAGTCCGGTTCCGTGAAGAGTGGCGTGCCCCGTTCGAGGGCGTCTTCCAGGTCGGTGAGGTTGCCAATGTGTGCACCCCGCAGCACCCCGCGGTTGCTGGCGTAGCAGTTGGCCGAAGCGTCCCACGCGAAGCGATCTCCCAAGCGTCCGCGCAAGCCCAGTGCACCCGAACCGTTGCGCACGCCCGTGTTTCGCAAGAAGTAGTCAGGGGCGCGCAGATCGCCGCCGTGGTGGTGGCTGGCTTGCAGCTGCCATCCGAATTTCGGGGAGCCTTGGGTGATGCGGGCCGAGGTCTGTAGTGCCCGCCCGTTGGTGGAAAAGGCGTGTTGCACGTGCCCTTTGGTGTTGCCCGAGCTGTCGGGACGGTGGGGGAGAAGCTGTACCACACTACCGCCGCGACTGCCCGCATACCACACACTGCGCGCACCGTGAATCACGCGCACCTGACGTGCCCGATTGGCATCGAGTTCTGGGGCGTGGTCCAATCCCCACCCCTGGGTTCCCAGTTCAATGGCGCCGTCCACAATGGGTACGCGCGCCCCGTACAGTCCGTGCACCAGTGGTTTGGCCACGTTGCCAGAGGCCAATGAGCGGACGCCGGGGAGGGCTTCGAGCGAAGCCACCAGATCCATGGCATTGGCGCCGCGGGTGAGGGAGGCGGATTGTTCAGCACTGCGGTGGTCGCCCCTTACGCTGACCACAGAGGGGCCAAGTTGTTGCACGCTTTCCGGACATCGGAGCTCCAAGTCGCCACCTGGGAGCGGGAGCATGACCGTATCGCGCGCCAATTCAAAACCCAGGGCATTGCCGCAAATGGGCAATGGTCCTGGGCAGCAATGTTGAAGCACGAAACGGCCGTGGGCGTCACACACCACGGCTGTATCTGCTGTTTGCACATGACCAAACGGTATAGGTTTCCCTGACCGCTCAGCCAACAACACCCCACGAACCACCAGGGTACAGGTGTCTTGTGCCTGAAGAGAGAGGTCCACGCCGAGCAGGACGAGGACCAATAGGAATATGGACTTACTCCACGTCGGCATCGAAGGTGACTTCGACGTCGGTTTCGCCACCGGCGTTGGTGGGGTCGCCCGCGGCTACGCCTTCGCCAGCTTTGTTGGGCTCGTGGCGGAGGGTGACGGTGACATCACCCGTGCTTGCTTCGCCAGTTACAGCGGTCATTTCCAAACCGAGGGGATCACCGTTGGCATCGGTGTCGTTGTAGGTGAAGGTGATGTTCGCACCGCTCACGACGTAAAACATTTGGTGTTCTTCGGCTTCTTCTGCCACTTCTTCGTGGATGGGTTCGGCCGGATCTTGGCTTGCATCGAGCAGGGTAGCCACTGCGGTATAGGTGGTGTTGGCAGCCAAAGGAGCGGTGGTGGTCATGCCGTCTTCGCCGCCGTCGCCGTCCGGATCGTCAAAGGTCCATTCCACGGCATCGCCGGTTTCGGGAGTAAATGTGAGCGAAACCGTAGTAATCACCTCACCTTCGTTGGGCAGGGTGCATTCTTCGGGTTCATCGGTTTGGCAGGCGGTCCAAGTGAGGGCCAGAAATGCCAGTGGCAAGAGTCGCTTCATTGGTTAATGCAATTATGTTGCAAAAGTAAAACTGCATTTGACAAATGCAACATTGTTGCGTTACTTTGTTTCATGCGAAAGACCAAGGCCAGTACCGCTGTACTCGAAACCCTTCGCGGCAGCTCTCACGCGTTGACTCACCGTGAATTGCAGGAACTGCTCCAGGACACCTGCGACCGTGTGACCATCTACCGCGTCCTGGGTCGCCTGACCGGCGAGGGCCTGGTCCACAAGGTCAGCGACTTGGACGGTTCGGTCCGTTACGCTTCCTGCCACACTTGCGAGTCCCACGGCCACGCACACAACCACGACCACTTGCATTTTACGTGCACCACCTGCGGGCAAACCCGCTGTTTGGAATCGGTGGAAGTGGCCTTCGAACTGCCCGACGGCTTTACCCTGAAAGAGACGAATTTGAGCGTGAGTGGGGTGTGTGATCGCTGCGCTTGAGCGGTGCTTCTGAAGACGTCCTACCTTCGCCCCATGCGCGCATTGCTTTTGCTTTTTCTGTGGCTCCCACTCCCGAGCCCGGCCCAGTCCACCCTCCGCGTGGCCAGCTACAACGTGTTGAACTTTCCGACCGGCACCATGCCTGATCGCCAAGACACCTTGGCGGTCATCCTCGAAGACATCCAGCCGGACTTGTTGCTGCTCCAGGAGCTTAAAAGCGCCGAAGGGTTGGCCTTGATTGCCGAGGAAAGCTGCGCGGGACTGCCGGGGAATTGGATCGCGAGTGCTTACGTGCCGTTGCAATCCAACCCCAACAGCGGCTGGCCATTGCAACAAGCCCTGGTCTACAACAACGAGGTACTCGGCATGCTTGAAGAGGACGTCATTCTGACCTCCTACCGGGACGTAAACGCCTACCGCATGTTTGTCCGCGACCTGGCCACTTTGGACGGCGACACCACCTTCCTCAACGTCTTTGTCACCCACCTCAAAAGCAGCCAAGGCGCCGACAACGAGGCCATCCGCTTGGCCATGGTGCAGGACTTTATGACTGCGCTCGATGCGTACGACCCGGAGGTGCCGGCCATCTTCGCCGGAGACTTCAACCTGTACTCTAGCAACGAGCCGGCGTACCAGGCCATCCTGAGCCCAGACAATCCGTTGGTCTTTTTGGACCCCATTGATGCGCCAGGAGAGTGGAGCGAAGCCAGTTTTGGCCAGCCTCACCTGTTGACCCAGTCCACCCGCACCTCCCAGATCTACGGCGACGGGGCCGGCGGCGGGCTCGATGATCGGTTTGATTTTGCGATGCTTTCCACGCCTTTCTTCGAGGCGACTTCAGCGTTGCAGTATGTGGAAGGGAGCTATGTGGCCTATGGTAACAGCGGGTTGTGCTACAACCAGAGTTTTGTCCAATGCCAGGACGGTGGGGCCACCGTTTCAAACGCGGTCAACTGGGCCTTGTACCACATGAGCGACCATTTGCCGATTGTGTTTGACCTGAGTACGAGCACCCCGCTTTCTGTGGAAGAGCCAGAACTGGAGTCGAGCGGAGCAGCAGTCCTTTTGTTGGGAGATGCACTCCAAATTCAAGCCCTGCCGCAGTGGCGCGGTGAAGTATCGGTGTACAGCGCCGACGGCCGCTTGTTGCAGGCCACTCTTCCGGCGCAACACGGGATGCGCATTCCAGCTTCTATTGGAACAGGAGTGGTAGTGGTACACCTGCACGACACGGCAGGCCAAGTGCACGTTTCGCGGCACGTGTTGCCTTAGGCGTCGTAGGCGTTTCTGAAGGTCAACACTTGGGCTGAGGTCCATTCTACGGCCTGGGCACGCAGCGCTTCTGCATCACCACTTTGCATCAATGCACTGAAGGCAATCGTGACCTCCAATCGGCGGCCACCAAAGGTGCGCAGGAAGTGGGGGAGAAAGGTGTCTTCGCCCACCCAAGCAATGTTCTGATTGCGGTACTCAATCGCACACGCCACAATCGGGAAGCCCTCTTCGGCTGCTACGCGGAATGCGCCCGGGCGGTATCCCAGCAATTCAGGGCCGCGGTGGGTGGTGCCTTCAGGGTACATTAGGATGTTGGCACCACCGCGCAGACGGTCGCGGATATCGTTGCGGGTTTTTGCGCGGCTTTTGGTGCTGCTGCGGTCCACAAAAATCACCCCGATCATGCGCGCCGCCCATCCCACAATGGGCCATGAGCGAATGGAGGCCTTGGCCACAAACACCACCGGCACCCCCACCATGTGCAGCAGGATATCGGTGTAGCTGCGGTGGTTGCTCATCACAATGCAGTTTTCATTGGGGAGTTGGCCATGTTGAGTGACGCGCAGATTAAGGGCAGCGGTCATGCATCGTCGCCACATGTACAGGATGCGCGCAAGGGCTCGTTGGTTGCGACTGACCGCAAGCACAATCACCATGATCAGGCACGTAAATAGCGAGACCACGATGAAGGTCAATACGCGAAGAAACGCACGGATGGCTTGCAGTACTACCATGAACAGTTGGGTTGGTACCCTCAAGTAACGTAGAATCCCCTTAGCAACAGCCTGAGTCCGGAGCGCAACCGTTCTGGATTTCGCTGAGCTTGACTTTGGGTTTGGCAGGTGCCGCAGCTGCGGTGGCAATGGCCGAAGAAATGGCCGCGTCCTGAGGACTGCAGCACGCGTTGGCGCCTTGGCCAGTGTACTTGGGGTCGTTGAATTGGGCGTCAGCATGGAAGTAGTAGACCTCCCATTGCACGCCGTCGGGGTCGTTCACCCAGAATTTGTCCTGTACGGCATAACAGCATGCGGTGCCCACTTCTTCCAGGGCTACCAGGCCGAGTGATTTGGCCACTTCGAGGCGGGTGTGGAGCTCGGCCTTGGTTTCCACTTGAAAGCCCAGGTGGCCGAAGTTCTGCTGCACACGCTCGGGATTTTCGATGAAGGAGATGATCAGCGAGGGAGCGTCCAACACATACTTGGCGTACCCGGTCTCAATCTTGGCTGCTGCCTGGCCAAAGAATTGGTTGTAGAAATTCACCGTGGCGGCGAGGTTGCTGACGTACAGCGAAACGTGCATGCGAGGAAATCCCATCATCGAAATCTTACGATACAAAGGTACTCGTGTTTGCTGCCTGCTGCGCAAGGGTGGACATTAAAAAATCATCAAAGCCGGATGCCCGTCTTGTAACCCAGCCACACCAGCACCTTGGTCAAGGCTGCCATGCACAGCAGCACAAACATCGCGGTGGCAATGGCCATCCAAGGGCTCAGTTCGTTCCAGCCTGCACCGTGGATCCACCCGATCAGGCGCAAGTGGCCGATATACAGCCACAGTGCGTTGCGCGAGATTTGTCGGGCAAACTGCGGCATGGGGCCCAAGAGTCGACCTACCAACACGAGCAGCGCGCACGCTACTACCACCCAACCGGTGCGGAAGAACACCAAGCAGGGGCTGCCGCTCCAAAAGCGCGACTCGCCCCAGACGGCCATTTCCAATTTGTCGCCCAGCATGCCCATGAGTACCAATCCACCGCCAATGGCGCCCAGCTGAAGGGCAAACTTGGGCGTGTTGAATACCGAAGCCGGTTTGGTGGAAATCCACCCGCCAATCAAAGCGCCAATCAGCAAGTAACTCACCCATGGAACCAGCGGAAACAGGGAGCCCTCACCAGCGGTGAAGTACTGGCTCAAAGCCAAAGGCAGGTACTCGCTCAAGGGTATGTCGTTGATCAATAGGCGCCCGGCCAACGCCCCTGCAACCAGTACCAAGGCCCCAAGGGCAAAGTGCTTCACCGAAGGCCGAAACAAGCGGTGCAGTCCCAACAGTACCAACAAGCTGGCACCAATACACTGCAACACATCCACCCGCCAAAGCGCGCGGCGGAAGGCCAAGGTGTGGTTCTCCCAAATCTCACCATAGAACCCGCTACAGTTGATCCAATAGCCCAAGGCCAGCAGCAAAACAGCGCGGATGATGCCCTTGCGGTAGCGCGGATGCGGTCCGGTCAGGGGTTGTCCTCGGAAGAGTAAATAGGTAAAGACCATGCCCGCAATCAGCATGAACATGGGGGCGGTAAAGCCACGAACATAGCGCCATGTACCGTACACTGCGTGGGAGGGATCTTGCCATTGATCGCCCAGCAGGGTCTTGATGGTGTGCCCTTGGATCATCATGAACACCGCCACAAGGCGGGCCATGTCCAAAAATTGTATGCGGTTTGTGGGTGCCGATTTCATGACCGAAGGGACAAAATTGGCCATTTTTACCCCATGCAGCTGTTCTACCTCCCTGAAGTTGATGCCAAGCTGTCCACCTTGGACGCTTTGGAAAGCAAACACCTGGTGCGTGTACTTCGCAAAAAAACCGGTGATGTCCTCCACGCCACCGACGGGAATGGACATCACTTGACTTGTAGGTTGGTGGACGCCAATCCCAAAGCGGCTGTGCTGGAAGTGACCGAGCGCATCGCGGTGCCCGCCCGCCCGGCGACCCTGACCTTGGCGGTGGCCCCTACCAAAAACATGGACCGCATGGAATGGCTGGTGGAAAAGGCCACCGAAATCGGCATCGAACGCATTGTGCCCGTGTTGTGCGAGCATTCTGAGCGCAAAGTCATCAAGCACGAGCGTTTGCTGCGCATTGCCACCTCTGCCATGAAGCAAAGCCTGCGCGCACACCTGCCTGACATCCAACCGCTCACCCCGCTTTCGGAGTTTGTGGCCAGCTGCACCGCAGCCACCCGCGTGGTCTGCCACCTGGACGACTCCAATCCTGGACCGGCCTTTCAAAGCCACCTGCAACCGGGCCTGGAAACCGCTGTACTCATCGGCCCCGAGGGGGATTTTGCTCCTTCCGAAATAGCCCATGCAGAAGACGCCGGATTCACCGCAGTGACCCTCGGTGCCGCACGCTTGCGCACCGAAACCGCCGCGCTGGCCGCGGTGCATATTTTTGCCCTGACCAACCCTGAACCCCATGCGTAAACTTCGCAACCTGCTGATCGTACTCGCCCTGTTGGGCGTGGCCGGGTATTTCACCAATCCCGAGCAACCGGCATTTGATGCTTGGATGAAAGCCAAAGCCAAACAAAAGCTGGACGAAAACGCGGAAGAAGGCCTCTTCGGAGGCGCCCTCAACGAATTCTTTGGCAACGTGCTGGGAGGGTTAGGCACGGCAGCCACCACCCGCGAGAATTTTCTCGTGGCCTCGCTGTACACCGTGGATTTGGGGAGCAAGGAATACCGCTACTTGGGCGTGTTTACCACCTTCATTCCGCTGCAGCTTTCGGACCCCATCTCCGACATGATGGACAATACCGACCGCGATGAATAAGCACCTGATTTGGGCGTTGGCACTGCTGTTGGCGGCGTGCGGCACCGAAACCGGCACGGTAGAAACCAACTCCGCGCGCATCAACCGCGTCATTCCCGTGGTGCAAACCGCACAGGTGGCCACAGGTACGTTGGCCTTGGCGGACATCCAAAGCATCACTTATCCGCGCGTCATGGAAGGAGAGGGGCGTTGGCTCAAAACATTCCTCCACGACTACCTGGACTACCACGGCCCCCTCGAGCCCGATACCGAGTGGCAAGGCGGCAAGGCCATTCAACTCCTGCTCAATCCTGAACTGGAGTCGCCGGAAGCCTATCGCGTCAACGTGGATGCCAGCGGCGTTCGTGTAGAAGGCGCTACCGGACAAGGCGTGTTTTACGGCCTGCAAACCCTGGTGCAACTGCTCCCCAGCCAAGAGGGGGACCACTGCGAGCTTCCGAATTTCCCGTTCTGCACCATCAACGACGCACCGCGCTTTGCCCACCGCGGGCTGCTGCTGGACTGCTGCCGCCACTTCATGGAACCCGAGTTTGTCAAGCGCACCATTGATCACCTGGCCTTTTATAAGATGAACGTGCTGCACTGGCACCTTACCGAGGACCAAGGCTGGCGCATTGAGATCCAAAAATACCCCCGCCTCACCGAGCACGGCGCTTGGCGCGAAGGCGAGGACGGCGAGCCTTACGGCGGCTTTTACACCCAAGACCAAATCCGCGACATCGTGGACTACGCAGCGGCGCGCCACGTAGAAATCATCCCCGAAATCGAATTGCCCGGGCACAGCTCTGCGGCCATCAGCGCCTATCCCCACCTGGGGTGCACCGGCGACTCCATAGATGTGGTCACCGAATGGGGCGTGTTTCCGGACGTGTATTGCGCGGGCAACGACAGCACCGTGGCCTTCCTCAAAGACGTCATGGACGAGGTGGTGGAGCTCTTCCCCTCCATGTATGTGCACATCGGCGGTGATGAAGCCCCGGTCAGCCGCTGGGAGGAATGCGACAAGTGCCAAGCGCGCATCCAAACCATGGGACTGGACCACGAGCAGGCCCTCCAAGGCTGGCTCATCAGCGAGATCGGCCATCACCTCGCCGGGCACGGCAAAACCATCATCGGTTGGGACGAAATCCTCGAAGCAGGCGACCTGCCCGAAACCGCCATTGTCCAAAGCTGGCGTGGCATGGAAGGTGGGGTCGAAGCCGTGCAGCACGGCCACCCGGCCATCATGTCGCCCACGAGCCACTGCTACTTCGATTACCCGCTTTCCAGTACTGATTTGCCGGAGGTCTTCGCCTTCGATCCTATCCCAGCCGGATTGACAGCATCAGAAGCAGCCCTGATCCGCGGCGGCGAGTGCAACATGTGGACCGAGCGCGCCCCGCAATCGGTCATCGAATCCAAGATCTACCCGCGCTTGTTGGGCATGAGTGAGGTGTTGTGGCGACAGGATACGGCCGTGCGGAATTACCAAGCCTTTGAACGAGCCATGCAAGCGCACTATCCAATGCTCGATTTTATGGGAGTTGAATACGGCTTGCCTCGCTTGCCTTTGGATGCTGAGGTTGGTTTGTCGGATGGGCAGATGGAAGTGACGCTGACTCCGCAATATGCTGGATTGGAGTTGTTTGAACTGACGCCGATTCCACCTGCTTCAGGTCAAGGGATGGGAAGTTGCGATACGACTGCCTTGGAAACCTTGAGCTACACCTTGGATGAACAAGAAGTCCGCAGTCAGATTGTGATGGCCTCGTTCCGCGGTAAACCTCACCGTCCGCACTATGCGCTCAACCTGGAACACCACAAAGCCGTGGGTGCGCAACTGTCGCTTGAGAGTACCTACAGTTCAAGCTATCCGGCAAGTGGTCAAGGGGCTTTGGTAGACGGCCAATTGGACCCGTGCTACGGCGATTTTCGCTCCGGGTTCTGGCAAGGATTTCAAGGGCAGAATGTGGTGGCCATTGTGGATATGGGCCAGTCTGAGGAGTTCTGGTGGTTGGAGACCCATTTTCAGTCCTACCCCAACGCATGGATTTTCTTACCTGATTCAGTCACCTTCGAATACTCAGAAGACGGAGAGAGCTGGAATCAACTGCCAAGCTGGGGCAATCGCCGCCTGCGGCCCGAAGGTTTATCCTGGGAGGCTCGCTTAGCGCATTTGGATGCTTTGCGTATCGATGAGCAACACCAGGTGTTTGTTGATCTGGGGCTCACTGAACGTCTGGAGCCGCAATACAAAAGCAAATTCTTTTGGACAGGAATTCCGGACCGCAAGCTCAAGGCGCGCTACCTCCGCATGACGGCGCACACGACAGGCATTTGCCCTGAAGGGCACGCGGCAGCAGGACAACAATCGTGGCTGTTCTGCGATGAAATCGTAGTGCGTTAATTATTCACCCTGAAACGGGAACTTCTTGGGAATCGAAATGCTCGTCCATTCGGGGACCAGCATTTTCGAGAGGAACACAATCTGACCGATGTGGTACGACTGGTGAGTGAGCGCGCGGTTGAACGCCTCACGCGCGGTCATGCCGTCACCGTTGATGTAAACGGTGCGCTCCAAATCGGTGTCTTCCAATTTAGAAAGGGTGTTGAACAGGACGGTCCAGCCGCGTTCCCACACTTCCATGAGCATGGTTTGGTCTTCGATATCGTCCATGAACTCCACATCGCGGTGGCGCCAAACCTTCTCACCATCAGTGCGCAAGAAGTCGGTGAAACGTGAAACAAGGTTCCCGCTCATGTGCTTGACCAAAATGGCCAGGGAGTTGGAGTCGTTGTGGGAGTACCAGTTGATGCGGTTGGGCGATACCTGGGCCATGGCACGTTCCGCCATGCCTTTGTAGCGGCGGAAAGTTGCGTCTATATCGGCCAGCCGGCTTACGGCTGTGAGAGTGCCGTCAGACATGGATTCACGAGTTTGGTTGCGCCGAGGAATCTAGTAAGAAATTCCATCGCCCAACGTCAATTTTGCCCCGGTGACACACAGAATTTATCCGACAAGACATGTTGGTAGCCATCGGGGCGAGTGGAAGCGTTTGGACAGGCCAGTAGCGCAGCGTCCGAGCCGCACCAACGCCCCACTTTTCACTTAAAAGCACCTTGCACTAACCCCTTACACTTCCACTAAACACGCAATCCCGGCCCATCCGGAATTGCCGCCCAATGTGTTACGTCCTGAAAGAAGTGGTTGGAATTTCCTTCGCCTTGCCAAAAGTGGGGGCCGTGCTTGGTGCGTTTTTCGGAGCCTTCAGGGTAGAAATCTTGGAGGAACTTGAGGACGATGACTTCGCGGATTTCGAAGTCCAGGGACTTTCCGGGGAGGTAGACTTTGTTGCCCGGAATGAAGGCCAACAGGCGTTGCCCATCGGCGGGAAGTTGGTCAGAAACGGCGATCCAGTGCACGGTGTTCGGATTAAGAATCCGAAAGATACGTTTCCATCTTTTCGATGGTGAGCGGTTTGGGGATGAAGGCCTGGATGAGCTCTGAGGCGTCCACGCGTGACAAGTCGCTGGGGTGGTTGGAAGAGGAAACCATCAGCACAGGGGTGTGGATGTCCGCCTCGCGCATGGATTCGATCAAATCCCAGCCACTGAGCACGGGCATGTTGATGTCCATCAGGATCAGATCAATGTTGGCGTGGTCTACGCGGATGCGGTCAAGCGCACTGCGCGAATCCATATACGTCACGATTTCTGCGGTGGGCACATGCTGGCGAAGGACTTCCTCGTGGATGAAGGCATCAATCGAGTCGTCATCGATCACCAGAATGCGCTTGGGAGCGCGGGGCAAATCCGTGTTCATGTTGTTCGTTAAGAGACACTGCAATTAGTAAGAAAGCTCCCGAAAGCCGAGACAGGCAGGCGGACTTATTAATGTTAGGGTAGCAGCTCCTGCACAGCGCCCACCTGACGCCACACGTTGTAAGGGGTCAACGTCCAGATTTTCAGCCGACTATCGATCAGGAAATGCTTGTCGTTCCAGTCGAATTCGTACAGGTAATCGCCCTTTGTGGTGGTGCTGATGGGGCCCAAAACCAAGGGGGTTCCAGACAGGTCCAACCACACCAAATTGCTGTCGGCGTCGGCGAAGTAGACTTGAGGATCGCCCACAAAGGTGAGGCGAAGCAGAAAGTTGCTGGGTTCAAACGGCTCCTCCAGGGTTTGCAGGGCTTGGCTGTTGGCCTGATGCCAACCGCGAGAGATCGCTTCCAACCGCGCGTCTTTGGGCGGGTGGGTGGCGGTGCCTTGGGCGCTGCCGCTGAGTTTCATGGCGGCCAGTGCGTCTTCCAGAGTGGCGCCCATCTTGGCCAAGACAAACCCGCTGTAGTGGTCGCATTCCAGTTCGTTGCCGACCGAGAGCGAGGCCGGATCCAGTGTGTGGCCCATCAAGTGATGCCCGATCTCATGGGCCAATATGCTGACTGCACTCCAGCGCGTCACGCTGCTGTCGAGCATGGCGCTCATGAAGGTGGCGTTGTACTCCACCCAGCGCTCCTTGCCCTTGACAAAAGCCACCGCAGATTTTACCTCGGGGTTTTCGCGCACCACAAAGCCGCCTTTGAGACCGCTGAATTGCACGATGTGTGCGGCTGCTTGGCGCATTTCCTTTTCGGTCACCACTGTGCGGGTGGAGTCCGATTGGGCCACGTTACAAAGGGGAAAGGCGAGGAAGGACAAAAGCAGCCAGCGCATGCTCCAAAGTACCGTATCTCAGAAGAAATCGGTACGCTTCGCTGGGGAAATACCTCAGGCGCCTTTGAACTCTGGCTTGCGCTTTTCGAGGAAGGCCGCAACGCCTTCGTTGTAGTCGTGGGTGTTGCTCGCGGCGGTTTGCAGTTCGCCTTCGAGCGCCAATTGTTCACTCAAGGATTGCTCCAAGGACTTGTTGAGTGCGCGTTTGGTGAGGCCCAAGGCCTTGGTGGGCATCACGGCCAAACGCTCGGCCAGGGTTTGGGCTTCCTCGGCCAGGTTTTCAGCCGGTACCGAGCGGTAGATCATGCCCATGTCTGCGGCTTCGGCAGCCATGAGTTTGTCGCCAAGCATCATCAGCGCCGTGGCGCGCTGCATGCCTACCAAACGCGGCAGGAAGAACGTACCCCCGCTGTCGGGAATCAAACCAATCTTGCTGAAGGCTTGGATGAATGCGGCGTTCTCTGAGGCGATGCACAAGTCGCACGCCAAAGCGATGTTGGCACCGGCCCCCGCCGCCACACCATTCACCGCGGCGATCACAGGCTTCTCGATGCTGCGGATGCGACCAATGATGGGGTTGTAGTGTGCGCTTACGATGCGCGTGATGTCAATCCCGTTGTCCTCCACGGCTTCCTGCAAGTCTTGGCCTGCGCAAAAGGCTTTGCCCGCACCGGTCAGGACAATGGCGCGCACCTCAGGATCGTGCTCGGCAGCGTCGAGCGCTTCCTGCAGGGCCAGGGCCATCTCTTTGTTGAAGCTGTTGAATTTGTCGGGGCGGTTCAAGGTCATAACAACCACGCCGCCGATCTGGGATTTGAGAAGGGTTGACATGGAGGCGAAAATAGCGAATAGTGGAAGTGCAAGCGTTTAGTGCAAGGGGGAGTTAAAAGTGAAAAGTGAAGAGTGGCTATTTGCAGGTGGGGGCTGCGGGAGGATTGCATGTGTTGTTCGGGGGGGCAGTAGGGGTAGCGTTCATGTACAAGCTCAACGTGGCGAACCATGAGCTCAAGTTGACCGCCTACAAATGGGCGCGGTATGCGGGTTGGTTGGTGTTGGTGGTAGGGCGAACTTAGCCACGAGCGAAATGCTCAGGTTGGTAGGCGGGGGCGGGCGCCCACCAAGGTAAGCTGGGGGCGAGGTTGAAGCTCCAAATTCCGATCTTGCGCCGCAATCCTCCCGCATGCGCTTCTTCCACAACATGTTCACGCTTGACGTCCGCTCCCTCGCTCTGCTGCGCGTGGGAACTGCGGCAGTGCTGATCTTGGATTTGGTGCAGCGCTGGTCAGACTTGGCCGCGCACTACTCGGATGCGGGGATTCTCCCGCGGCAAGCCCTGTTGAAATTCTACGGCAGCTTTCACTTGACCATCCACACCTTAAGCGGTGAGGCGGGCATTGTAGGGGTGTTGTTTGCCGTGCAGCTCGTGTTTGCAGTGATGTTGCTGGTGGGGTGGCGCACGCGCTTGGCCACCATTGTGAGCTGGGCGCTGCTCGTGTCTTTACAAAACCGCAATCCGGCTATTTGCTATGGGGGCGATTCGGTGATGCGCATGCTGCTGTTTTGGGGCATGTTCCTGCCTTGGGGGCTGCGCTTTGCGGTGGACGCCGGGCGACTGAAGGTGCAGGAGTTGGGCACCCGTGCGCGGCACCTAGGAACCATAGGTTATGTGCTTCAGGTTGCGTTGATCTACTGGAGTGCCACCCTGCTCAAGAACGGCGCGGAGTGGATCACAGACTTTTCAGCGGTTTACTATGCGCTGGCGTTGGACGAGTTGAAATCCCCCTTCACCGATTGGCTCTACAACAAGCCGCCTTGGGTGCACCAATCCCTGACCATTGGTACGCTGGTTTGGGAAGGGTTGGGGCCGTTCCTACTGCTGCTGCCTTGGTGGCGGACGCGTTTGATCGGGGTGTTGGGCTTCTTGGCGTTGCACATTGGCTTTGGGCTGTTTATGCGACTGGGGATCTTCCCCTACATCTCCTGCGTGTGTGTGCTTGGCTTTTTACCCGCAGAGTTTTGGGACCGACTGGCGGAGCGTACGGCACGTAAATCCTTGCCTACCGCGACATTGTTTGTGGACGGCACCTGCGGCTTTTGCCAACGTGCAGTAGCTGCTTTGCAGAGTTTGTTGGTGTGGAGTGGGCTAGAAGTGGTGCATGCCCAAACCGACGCCCAAGCCAGCGAGCACATGAACACCGCTCGCAGCTGGGTGGTGCGTGTGGAGGACACCTGGTTCACTGGGTATGATGTGTTTCCTGCGCTCGTGCGACGTAGCCGCTTGTGGTGGTGGAGTTGGAAACTGTGGTCCGCTATCAAGCCGATTGGAAAACGCGTATACCGGTTCGTGGCCAACCGCCGCGACCGCATGCGGGGCTTGTCGGTGCCGCGCGGTTTGCAAGGTGCGCGCATGTACACCCACAGCACGTTTGTAGCCATGCTGTGTATGGCCTCTTTGGTGTATGTGGTGTTTGTGAACGTGGTCAGCGTCAGCCAAGAACGGTTGCAGATTCCGCAGCAGGCCAACCAAGTAGGGCAGGTGTTCAAGATCGTGCAGAACTGGAGCATGTTTGCGCCGTACCCCTACAAATCCGACGGGTGGTACATCATCGACGGACGATTGAACGACGGCACTTCGCTGGATTTGATGACGGGCCTGCCCATTACCGAGGAGAAGCCCGCGCGGGTATCAGCCATGTTCAAGAACACGCGCTGGAGCAAGTACTACCGCAGTCTGCGCAAGGGCAACCACAAAAAGCTGTTGCCCTATTGGCGCCGCTACTTTGTCAACACCTGGAACGCCGATCGGCCTGAAAAGGAGCACATTGATGCGTTCAACTTGGTGTTCATGCATGAGCGTACCCGTTCCGACTACCAAACCCCTGTGATTCGCAGCCGGGTGATCTACCGTTACCGGTCTTCCAAGGCGGAGTAAAATGCTATTTTTGAAGTGCTGAAAAACGTCCGATTATGAAACAAGTTTGGATTGCTGCTACCGGCGTGGCCGTAGCTTCTGCCCTGATCATCCCCAACATCGATTTCACCGAAACCGTACCCGTTACCATCGTGGCCGAAGCCCAAGGTGAACTCAGCGGCATTGCCGACATCAGCATCGCCGACCTCGGCGAGCTGGGTGACATTAGTGATATTTCAGACATCTCCGCAGACCTATCGCTCGCCGATTTGGGCGACCTCTCAGACCTCTCAGACATCGCCGATCTGGCAGCGGACCTCTCGCTTGCAGACCTCGGAGACCTTTCTGATTTGGGCGACTTGGCAGACCTTTCTGCCGACCTCTCCTTGGCCGACCTCGGAGAGCTCTCAGACATCTCGGATCTCTCGGACATCGAAGCCGACCTTTCCTTGGCCGACTTGGGCGACGCCTCTGTCCTCGCCGACCTCGCCGACCTTACCGATCTCGCAGATCTGGGCGATCTTGCAGACGTAGGCAAAGACATTTCGGATATCACTGACCTCACCGGCATCGCAGACGTGGGTGACCTTGCCGACCTTGCCGACCTCAGCGACATCACCGACCTGACCGATCTAACCGGCATTGAGGACATCTCGGACATCTCCGACCTCTCGGACATGAGTGACATCGAGGACCTCTCGGACATCACCGATATGACCGACATGACCGATGGTGCAGACATCTCCGACATGAGTGACCTCAGCGACCTCTCGGACATGAGCGACATCAGCGATATGAGTGATATGAGCGACATGTCCGATATGGCTGATATTGGTGAAGTTGACGTCAACGTGACTGAGCTCAATGGCACCACCGAGCTGGACCTAAACGTGTTCCCCAACCCGTTTGCCCAAACCACCTCATTCAACTTCAACCTGGCCGAGGCCAACGACCGCGTGACCCTGCGCATCTTTGACGCCAACGGGAAATTCGTGGCTGTGCTCATGGACAAGGCGCTGCCCAGCGGCTCCTACGCGGTGACCTTCACTCCTAACAACTTGCCTTCTGGCGTGTACCTTTACACCCTCCAGCTCAGCGGCCAAGCGCCGATCACTGGACGTATGGTACGCCGCTAAGGCCCAATCCGCGGAAAGGCATGTCCGTAGACATTCGAAACAAAAAGGCCGAGTTCCGCTACTTTCTCACCGACCGGTTCACGGCCGGCATCCAGCTGGTAGGTACCGAGATCAAGAGCATCCGGGGCAACAAAGCATCCATCGGGGAGGCCTATTGCCGCATCCACAAGGGAGAGTTGTTCGTGTACAACATGTACATCGCTGAATACCACAACGGCGGGTACACCAACCACGAACCACGCCGCGCACGCAAGCTCCTGCTCAACAAACACGAGTTGCGCAAAATCGAGCGCAAACTGAAAGACGTGGGCCAAACTGTAGTGACCACACGTCTGTTCATCAATGAGAAAGGGTTGGCCAAGCTTGAGATTGCCATCGCCAAAGGCAAGAAGCTTGGTGACAAGCGCGATTCTCTGAAAGAGAAGGACCTCAAGCGCGAAGCCGATCGGGCAAGAGCGTACCGCTAGGACTTAGTCCACCTCCACTTCCATACCTCCGCCACGGCTAAACTTGCTCAGCTTCCAGTGGGCCCGCAGCATCACGTATTGGGTGAGCAGGTTGCTCTGGGTTTGCTGCACAAAGTTGGAGCCCACCGAACGGTTCACTTGGTTGTTTTGTCCCAAAATGTCACGCGCTTCCAGGCTCAGCCAAAAGCGTTGTCCTTCGCCAAAGTAGCGTTCCAGGCCTGCGTTGATGATGAGCTGATCGGGCGCCGCAAAATCGCCGTCCCACACGAAGTAATCGCCCCAGATTTCGAAGAACCAATTGTCGCCAAGTTCCATGGCTACCTCTGCGTAGAGGTTGTGGTTGGTGAATTCCTGTGAGGCGTTGGTGTTGAGCGCGTAAGTTGTGGTGCCCACTTCAAGATTGTAGCCGAGGTCCCAGTCGAACCAATCGTCGTTGTAGATGCCAATGCCGCCGCCCA
>CAXPZW010000054.1:0-24669 GCA_964221845.1 Luminiphilus sp.
TTGGAGCTCTATTCAGACCCGCACGCCATGCGTTTTCGTGGGAGCGGAGCACTGCAGGGGCGTGATGATGCGATCATGTTGGTGCGCAAAGCGGTATGGGAAGATGACCTGATCCAACACAAGCGCATCGCCCTCACCCTCCGCTGTGGAGAACTGGCTGGAACACTCCTGCTCAAAACCGGTAAACTCACTCCCCGGTCGTGTGAAGTGGGTTTCTCTTTCGGTCCCAAATTTTGGGGCAAAGGCTTGGCCACCGAAACCCTGGCGATGGTAGAACACCATTTGCGCACCACCACCGATGTACAAACCGTGACGGCTTGGTGTGTCAAGGCAAATGTGGCTTCTGTAAAGGTATTTTCCAACGCAGGGTTTGCAGTCCGTGAGCAAGACACCTATGCGGACAGCTTGCTGCTCACCAAGGACTTGCACTGAGTGCATCGCAGTGCATTCGTAGGCAAATCAGCCGGAGCATCTGTTCTGGGGGCATTGGACCTGGCCGTGAGGCGCTTCTTTGGAAACGGCACAACGTTGCACTATCCGCAGACACTATTTCCCTTTGCATCTGTGCAGTGTACCGCCCAAATCTTACCATTTAACGATCTCGAGTAAAAATTGAGACAAGTCTTACAAACTTCGAAGGGCGAGTTCGGTTCTTTGCACAAAGACTTTGGTTTTGGCTGATCTGACTCACATTCAAACCCACATCGCTTCCCGACAGGAAAAACTGCGGAGTCATCCCATGTATGAGGCACTGAAGACCTTGGATGACATCCGGCTGTTTTCGGAATCGCATGTGTTCGCGGTATTTGATTTTATGTCTTTGCTCAAAACCTTGCAGCGCCAGTTGACCTGCGTAAAAACGCCGTGGACGCCGCCGGAATATCCACAGTTGGCGCGATTCATCAACGAGATCGTGCTGGAAGAAGAGACGGACTTGGATGCCGAGGGCAACCCCAAGAGCCACTACGCCATGTACATCGAGGCCATGGAGCAGCTCGGGGCCAACACGGCACCCATCGAAGAACTGCTGCTGAACGCCAAAAGAGGCATGAGCATTCCAACAGCACTTGCGCAGCTGCATTTGGATCCCCGTGTACGGGATTTCGTGGAGTTCACCTTTGAGGTCATTGCCCAAGATAAGCCGCACACCACAGCTGCAGCCTTCACCTTTGGTCGGGAGGATGTGATTCCCGATATGTTCCTGCACATCCTGGCAAACGCCCAAGACCAAGGCACCCCTTGCGATAAGTTTGCGTTCTACCTCAAGCGCCACATTGAGTTGGATGGAGATGAACACGGCCCGTTATCACTAAAGCTGGTGTCGCTCTTGAACGGTGACGATGCCGACAAATGGGAAGAAACGCGCTTGGTAGCAGCCCAAGCCCTGGACCACCGCATCCAGCTTTGGGACGCGATTCACGATCAGCTGACGGGCAAAAGTCGTGCTGTTCCTGAGCGAAAGTCGTGGATGCGGCTTTGGAGTTAAGGTGAGGAACTGTAAACCTTCACTTTTTAACTCCCCATGCTCCAGCCCCCCTTGCACTTCCACTAATTTCGATACCGGGTCATGGCACGATCTTGGTAACTTCGGACAACAGATGGGTCGACTTCTTACGATACTGATGGCCGCTATGCTGCTCCCCGCCGGGGTTGTGGCGCAATGTGGTGCGTGTGAATTCTTCACCGGGAACCTGGTGGACAACGGGGACTTTTCGGAGGGGAACACCGGGTTTTCTACCGACTACGAGTTGGCTACCGTTAGCGGTCCTTGGGGCTTGTTGAGTGATGCGGGATTCTACGTGATCGACAACAACGCCTCCGACGTCCACACCTTCTTTGATGGGTTCGACCACACCAATCCGCCCTTTGGGGATTACATGATTGTGAACGGATCCAACACCGCGGGAACCGCCATTTGGTGCCAGACCATTGACGTACTTCCCGGGCTGGACTACACCTTCAGTGCGTGGGCCCGGAACGTGGATACCAATCCTGACAACACGGTCAACGCTGTTCTTCAGTTCACCATCAATGGCGAGTTGATTGGCCCTGAGTTCATCGCCGACGGCGGTTGGGAACAGTTTGAGGTGTCCTGGAACGCAGGCGACTTCACCACCATCGACCTCTGCATCTTCAACCAACAGACCAACAGCGGTGGCAACGACTTTGGCATCGACGACATTTCGTTTGACGCGTGTTACCCATACGAGGTGGAGCACGTGCTCAGTGCCGGCCCCGATCAGACCATTTGCTCTGGAGAACTGGTGACCATCGGCGAGGTAGGCATGGAAGGCTTCAGCTACACTTGGGACCCTGCCGCGGAACTGGCAGACCTTTCGCTCAGCGAGCTGGACGTAGCCCTGACCAATCCCCTCACCGACCCTATCACCACCGAATTTGTCCTGAGTGCAGACACCGCCGCGTTGGGCTGCATCCAAACCGACACTGTACAGGTGACCATCCTCCCGCTGCCCCAACCCGATCTGGGCGAAGACGTCATCATCTGCGAAGGCGAAACCGCCACCTTGGATGCCGGCACGGGCTGGGACTCGGTGCTCTGGAGTACCGACGAGACCACCGCGACCATCACCACAGGCACACCCGGTACTTACACCGCCACTGTAGGCGATGGCAATTGCTTCAACTCCGACGCGATTGAAGTGATCCAACCGGTCTTACCCACCTTAAGCCTGCCAGCAGACACCGCCATTTGTGAGGACCAAATCCTGGTACTCAACCCCGGAGCTCCCGGAGGTACCTGGTCAGATGGCAGCGCCACCTCTACCTACAACACTTCTGAACCGGGCACCTACACCTACACGTTGGAAGTCATGGGCTGCACCACTTCGGCCAGCACTACGGTGGACGTGATTGAGTACGCCATTTTCGACATCGGGCAGGTGATTGAGCTTTGTCCCGACGACACGTTGGACTTGGTGATTCCGTACATCGGCGTATGGAGCACGGGAGACACTACCCACACCATTTCAGTCACCCAACCGGGCAACTACGATGTGACCGTGGCCATCCAACACTGCGCCCGCACCGACGACGTGGAAGTGGTGGCTGTGCCCTGGCCCGACCTGGAAGTGGGTCCCGACCTCTACCTCTGCCCCGGCGAGGAAGAAGTGCTGAACCTGCTGGAACAAGAAAACGTGGACTACCTCTGGAACACCGGCCAAACCGAACCGCGCATCCGACTGCGCGATCCGGGCGTGTACGTGCTGACCGCGTTCAACGGCTGCGGCAGTGTGAGCGATACCCTGCGCGTGTTTGACGACGGTTGTCCGCCCACCTTCTACGCACCCAACGCCTTCACTCCCAACAACGACGGACTCAACGACGTGTACCAGGTGTACGTGTACGACGTCACCGACTTCCGCCTGCAGATCTACAACCGCTGGGGTGAACTCTGTTTTGAGACCAACGACCCGGGCGACGCCTGGACCGGCGACATGCAAGGTGCGGGCTACTACGTGCCCAACGGGACGTACGTGTGGAAGGTCACGGGAAAACTCCCGGACTATTCAAACTTGGATGAGATGGGGTACTTGACCCTGATCCGCTAGGTTTCTTCTTCCAACCACTCCACCACATTCTCCAGCACACGGGCCTCGATGCTGTGGGTTTCGCTGCGGTCAAAGGTGTGGCCGGTGACGGTTTCGTACAGCTCGATGTAGCGTTCTGAAACTGTAGCAACAAGCGCATCGTCCATGACAGGGACTTCTTGCCCATCCTTGCCCATGAATCCGTTTTCCATCAACCATTCGCGCACAAACTCCTTGCTGAGCTGCTTTTGCTGCTCGCCGGCGTCTTGGCGCGCTTGGTACCCGTCGGCGTAGAAGTAGCGCGACGAATCCGGAGTGTGAATCTCATCGATGAGCACCACTTTGCCGTCCCGGTTGCCGAACTCGTACTTGGTGTCCACCAGAATCAGGCCTTGCTTGGCCGCCAGCTCAGTGCCGCGTTGGAACAGGGCGCGGGTGTACTTTTCGAGTTGGAGGTATTCGGCTTCGGGTACGATGCCTTGGGCGAGGATTTCCTCACGGGAGATGTCTTCGTCGTGCCCTTCTTCGGCTTTGGTGGCCGGGGTGATGATGGGTTCGGGCAAGCGGTCGTGTTCTTTGAGACCGTCTGGGAGCGGCACACCGCACAGTACGCGACCACCATCACGGTACACGCGCCAGGCGTGGCCGGTGAGGTACCCACGGATGACCATTTCCACGCGGTAGGGTTCACATGCCAACCCCACCATCACGTTGGGGTCTGGGCAGGCTTGCTTCCAGTTGGGGCAGATGTCTGCGGTGGCGTTGAGCATGTGCTCGGCCACTTGGTTGAGCACTTGACCCTTGAATGGAATGCCCCGAGGTAACACCACGTCAAACGCGCTGATGCGGTCGGAGGCCACCATCACCAGGCGGCCGTCTTCCAAGGTGTATACGTCGCGGACCTTGCCGCGGTAAAAGGCGGCTTGTCCGGGGAGGTCGAAGTTCGTTTCGCGCAGGGCATTCATGGGTGCAAAATTCGGACAGGGAAAGCGATTGTGGAAGGATTAGTTTTCAACCGGAATCACTCGCCGGCATCTTCAAACACGCGGATGATTTTGCGCACCAACGGGTGACGGATCACGTCTTTACCGTCGAGCTTCACCACCGACAAGCCTTCGGTACCGTCGAGCATTTCAACGGTGCGCATCAGGCCTGACTGTTGCTTTTTGGGCAAATCCACCTGGCTGGCGTCGCCGGTGATGATGAACTTGGCGTCCGCGCCCATGCGGGTGAGAAACATCTTCATCTGTTGGAGCGTGGCGTTCTGGGCCTCGTCCAAAATCACAAAGGCTTTGTCAAGTGTACGCCCGCGCATGAAGGCAAGTGGTGCAATCTCAATCACCCCTTTTTCCATGTAATCCGCCAGCTTGTCAAAGTGGAGCATGTCCATGAGCGCGTCGTACAACGGCTGCATGTAAGGGTCGAGTTTTTCCTTGAGGTCGCCCGGGAGGAAACCGAGGTTCTCTCCAGCTTCTACCGCAGGCCGAGTGAGGATGATGCGTTTGACGCGCTTCTCTTTGAGGGCTTGTACCGCGAGGGCAACAGCGGTGTACGATTTACCCGTTCCCGCTGGGCCGATGGCAAACAGCATGTCGTTTTCGCGCATGGCGTCTACCATCTTGCGTTGGTTGGGCGTACGGGCCTTGACTTGGATGCCTGCCGGACCGTGCACAAGCACGCCGTCTGAACTGGTGCTGCGCTCGGGCTCGTAATGGCCACGCAGGATGCGGTCCAGCTGCGGGTTGCTGATGGAGTTGTAGATCTCGATGAACTGGAAGATGTTGTTCACCGTCTCTTCAAACCGCTCGAGCTCGTCTTCGGGGCCCTCTGCTTTGAGCAGGTTGCCGCGTTGCATGAGCTTCAGCTTGGGGAAGGCTTTTTGAATGGTGCGGTACCGGGCATTTCCGGCGCCGAGGAATTCCACCGGATCGGTCAGTGGAATGACGATTTCAATCTGCTGCAAACGAATCGCAATTGGGTTGTTGAAAATTCACCGAACCGCGCGCCTGCAGTGGGGCACCGCCCGGTACTTTTGACAAAGAAACGCAACGCTTTTGTGTTGCGCACACGCGTACGCCAGAATTCCCGTCATGCCCACCATTACCCTCACCTCTGATATGGGCACTGCCGACCACTATGTGGCGGCGGTGAAGGGGACCATTCTGCGCCAAATGGACCACGTGAACCTGGTGGACATCTCCCACGACATCACCCCGTTTGACACCGCCGGGGCCGCCTTCATCCTGCGCCACAGCTGGAAGAACTTTGACAAAGGCACCGTGCACATCATCGGGGTCAACGCTGAAACCACCCTTGAACGCCCCCACCGCGTGGTGGAGGCCGAGGGCCAGTACTTCGTGGGCACCGACAACGGCATCTTCGCACTCATCCTGGGCCAGAAGCCCGACGCCGTCTACGACCTCAACATCCAAATGGACTCAGACGTGATGACCTTCCCCATGCGGGATGTGCTGGTCAAAGCCGCCTGCCACTTGGCCCGCGGGGGTGCACCGAGCTTCATTGGCAAGGAAGTACCAGCCCTCCACCCCGCCGACGATTTGCGTCCGGTGCTGGAGGAAGGGGTCATCAAAGGCTACGTTATCCACGTGGACGGCTACGAGAATGTGATCACCAACATCCCGCGCAGCCTGTTTGAAGAGGTGCGCAAAGACCGCGACTTCCGCATCATGATGAAGCGCAGCACGCACGACATCCGCACCATATCCACCCACTACGCCGCTGTGCCCGACGGCGAACGTGTGGCCCTGTTCAACGAAGCCGGCCTGCTGGAAATCGCCATCAACCGGGGGGCTCCAGACAACGGCGGTGGAGCTGCAAGCCTGTTCGGACTCAAAAAAGGGGACTTCATTCGGGTGGAATTTGACGTGTGATGATCGACCGCATTGTACAGATGACCTTCCGCCCGGAAGAAGTAGACGCCTTCCGCGCGTTGTTTGAACTACACAAGCAGTCCATCCGCAACCAACCCGGCTGCCAACTCCTGCGCTTGGTACAAGACATCCACGACCCATGCGTGTTTTTCACCTATTCGCGCTGGGCATCAGAAGACCACCTCAACGCGTACCGCCACTCCGAAACCTTCGGTGTGGTTTGGCCCGAAACCAAGTCCAAATTCGCCGCAAAACCACAGGCGTGGAGCGTACAGGTCCACGCCGAATTGCCGTGAAGGATACCAAGGCCATTCGGCCCTGCGTTCGGAACTAGAATGATTAAATTCGCCCCTGCATGACGGCCTTGTTACTGAAAGAAATCCGCAGCTTCCTATCGTCCCTGATCGGGTACGTAGTGATTGGTGTGTTCTTGCTGTTGACCGGCTTGTTCATGTGGATCTTCCCCGGCGAGCTGAACGCGCTGGACAACGGCTACGCCAACCTGGACACGCTGTTTTTTGTGGCCCCTTGGGTCTTCATCTTTTTGATTCCCGCCATCACCATGCGCTCCTTTGCCGAAGAGAAGCGCACCGGCACCCTTGAACTGCTGCTGACTCGCCCCATGAGCGACATGCAGATTGTGCTTGCCAAGTTTTTGGCCGGTGTGGCGCTGGTATTCGTGAGCCTGCTCCCTACCCTGGTGTTCTACTGGTCGGTGGGCGTTTTGGGCGCTCCGGAGTGGAACTTGGACAGCGGCGGCATCTGGGGCTCGTACATCGGGTTGTTCTTTTTGGGCGCGGGTTACGTGTCCATCGGCCTGTTTGCTTCGAGTGTGACCAGCAACCAAATCGTTTCGTTTTTGGTGGGTGCGTTCCTGTGTTTTTTGGTGTACACCGGCCCGGAGTCCATTGCTTCATTTGAAGCCTTTGGCGCCGCCGAGAACTTCATCCTCAAGCTCGGCATGGCCGACCACTACCGCGGCATGAGCCGAGGCCTGTTGGACACCCGCGACATGGTGTACTTCCTGTGCCTCACCGGCTTGTTTCTGGTACTCACCCGCTGGGCTGTGCAACGCAGCCGCAGCTGATGTCGGCCTCCGACACATACCGCACGCTTCAAGACACGTCAGAAAGCCTGTACAAGGTCAAAGGCAGCAAGCACTTTGGCTACGCCATTCCGGTCTATTCCAAAGAAGAGATCAAGGAGCGGTTGGAAGAAATCCGCAAGATCCACCACGCCTCGCGCCATGTGTGTTATGCTTACCGTTTGGGGCTGGACAAAAAAGTCTACCGCGCCAACGACGACGGAGAACCCTCCAACAGTGCTGGCAAACCCATCCTGGGCCAAATCCAGAGCTACGACCTGACCAACGTGTTGATTGCGGTGGTGCGTTACTTCGGAGGCGTAAAACTGGGCGTAGGCGGGTTGATTGACGCTTACCGTACTTCGGCCAAAGAGGCCATCGAAGCCGGCACCATCATCGAGCGCCAGGTGTGCCACCGCTACGCCATCACCTTCCCTTACCCGGCTATGTCTGGGGTCATGAAAATCCTCAAAGACCGCCAGCTGCCCCAGTATAACCAGCAATTCGAAATCACCTGCCGCCTGGAAACCGACGTACGCATAGACGACGCCGCGGCTGTTGAACAAGAACTGACCGACGTGGACGGCGCCACCTTTCAGGTACTCTACACCGCGTAAGGTTTTGCTAATTTGACCGCCGTGAGTCCCAAGCGCATTGCTCTGCTTTCCACCTTCCACCCCTACCGCGGGGGCATCGCCCAATTTGGGGCGCGGCTCTACCGTGAATTGGAAGGCGCCGGACACGAGGTGCGGGCGTGGAACTTCAAACGCCAGTACCCTTCGGTGCTGTTCCCGGGCAAAACCCAGCTGGTGCCCGAGAGAGACCTGGCCGACGCCATCCCCAACGACCGCACCTTGGACAGCATTGGACCGCTCAGCTGGATCAAGACCGGCAACGCCATCCAGGCTTGGGAGCCCGATGTCCTGGTGATGAAATACTGGATGCCCTTTTTGGCACCGGCCTTGGGCACTGCTGCCCGCCGCGTGAAATCCGCCCGCAAGGTGGTCTCGCTCGACAACGTCACCCCGCACGAACCCCGTCCGGGGGACCGCCAGCTCAACCGCTATTTCCTGAATTCGTGCGATGCGTTTTTGGCCATGAGCCAGGCCGTTGCGGACGATGTCAAAGGCTTCCGACCCAACGCGCCACTGGAAGTCCAGCCCCACCCGGTGTACGACCACTTTGCGCCGGCCCCTTCCAAAGCAGCAGCCTGCCAGCAATTGGGTTTGGACCCCGAGCTGCCGGTGTTCTTGTTCTTTGGGTTCATCCGCGACTACAAGGGACTGGATGTGCTGCTAGAGGCCACCGCGCAACTGGAGCGTCCTGTTCAGGTACTCATAGCCGGCGAAGCCTATGGCGCCTTTGACCGCTACCAAGCGCTCATCGACGCACATCCGCACAAGGCGCACATCCACCTGCACAGCCGCTACATCGCAGACGCAGAGGTGCCTCCCTTCTTTGGCGCTGCGGATGCGTGTGTGCTGCCCTACCGCAGTGCCACCCAAAGCGGCATTGCGGCCATTGCGCTGCAACTGGGTACGCCCATGATCTCCACCCGTGTTGGCGGTTTGCATGAGTACATCGCCGACGGTGTGGACGGCATGCTGGTCCCCGCGGCCGACCCGGGCGCTTTGGCAGGCGCTATGCGCACCTACTTGGACCAAGAGCTGTCTGCTTCCTTCCGCGAGGCGTTGGTAGCCAAACGCGAAGCCTTTTCGTGGCGCGCGTACTGCGACCGTCTCCTTTCCCTTTAACGCATAAAAAAAAGCCCTGCTGGCGAACCAACAGGGCTTTCGTGTAAGCTGTATTTCCGTTCGGCTTAGCGCACTGCCAGTTGGCGGGTTGCGCGGGCGCCGTTCAGTTCAAAAGTCACGGTGTACACGCCGGTAGCCACGTTCGACAGGTCCAGCTGGAGTTGCTGGGTACCGGTGGTTACGTTGCGCTGCTCGGTGCGTACCGCTCGGCCAGCAGCATCACGCAGGATGATGTCCAGCTCACCGTTCACCAGCGACGAGATCGACAGGGTCACCTGGTCGTTGGTGGGGTTGGGGTACATTTCCAGGTCGGTGGTGCCGGCCAGGTCCTCTACGCTGAGTACAGTGGCAAGCACTTCGATGCGCTCGCTTGGGCAAATGATGGCCGGCGAGTTGATGCTCCAGTCGTAGAAGAAGTACCAGTAGTTGTTCCAGTTGTTCGAGGTCACGCTGGTTCCGGTGATAGAAGCCAAACCGTTCAGGTCGTACGGGAACGGGAGGTCGTCTTCCGACTGGTCGCGCCACAGTTGTGGATCGTCGTCGAGGCTGCGCAGGCCGTAGTTCTCACCGGCTGGCACTTCGAAGTTCAGTTCCACTACCTGCTCTCCTTCCTCCAGCATGAAGGTGCCTTGAGCAATCAGGGTGCCTGAACCGTCGATCACACCAATCTCGCGCTCACCTGCTTCGCCGGCGTACACTTTCACAGACTCGATCACGATGTCGGCCACCGCGTCGAAGGTCAAGTAGTAGTTGCTGTTGAAGTGGTACTGGCCGCTTTCGGTGTTCTCCTCGAGGCCGCCTTGGGCTTCGCCGCCGCCGATCACGGTAGCGTCTTCTACCCAAATGGAAGTGGTTTCGTTGAAGGTCGCGGTGTATTCGGCGCCTTGGTAGAGGGCGTCAGTAGCGTCTTCAGAATCGTACCAGAACAGGTTCTCACTGGTACCGATGAAGGTACCTTCTCCCGGAGTGTCGAGCACAATGTCGTCAATCACTGGAGTAGGAGCTGCTTCGTAAACGGTCACGATGATGGGCTCCGAAGAAATAGGCTCGTTGCACTCACCAGTAATTTGAACAGTGTAGTCGCCCGACTCGGTGACCACAATGTCTTGCGTATCCTGACCGCTGCTCCAGTCGTAGCTGGCTGCATCCGAAGCGCTGAGGACAATGTTCTCGCCTTCGCAGAATTCGGTTTCGCCAATCACGGTGATGGTGGGTACCGATGGGGTCAGTACGGTTACGGTAACGGTCGCAGAAGCTGCGCTGCAGCCTTCGGCGTCGTAAGCCACAACGGTGTAGTTGCCGTTCTCACCTACAGTCAGGGTTTGACCGGTTTGGCCGTTGCTCCACACGTAGCTGTAACCCATGGGGGCGGTCAGGTCTACGGTTTCGCCTGGGCAGATGGTCAGGTCGCCTGAAGCTGAAATGGCGATGTCTACGAGGTCGCAATCGGTCTCGTCGATTTCGTGGTAGGTGTTGATCGAAGGGTCCTCGATCACGGTGGTCTCGCCGCTTGGCCAGAATATCACTACGCTGTCTACGCTCTCGTTGTCGCCGAGGCCAAAGTGCATAGTATGCGAGTTGGTGATGCCGTAAGACTCACCTGAACGCACCTCGCGGATTTGAACACCAAAGTCGCCTTGGATCTGGACCAGCGCGCCAATGGCATTGATGTTGGACATCACACCGTTCAGGTCGAAGGCGATCCAGTTGTTGTCGTTGCCGTCGTTCATCCACAGGCGGTCTGGGTTGCCGTAGTCGGGGTTCACGTAGCCGTTGCCGTAAGAAGCGTAGAGGTCGAGGTGGCCGTCTTTGTTGAGGTCACCTACCGAGAGTGAGTGCATGGTGTCGTCGCCTGGGAAGGTGCCGGGCATTTCGGTGAAGGTGCCGTCGCCGTTGCCTTTGTAGTACGCGTGCAGGCCACCTGAGTACACCAGATCCACGAAACCGTCGTTGTCGAAGTCGGCCATTTTCGCTTGGAGGTAGAAACCGCCTACTGCGATGCCTGAACCTTCGGTGATGTCGGCGAAGTTACCCGCACCGTCGTTCTCGAGGATCATGGCGGTGTTCGAGTGGTTGGTCAGGTAGAGGTCGAAATCGCCGTCGTTGTCGATATCGGCAAAGTCAGAGGTCCACGACTGCTCGTACACGATCATGCCGCGCGACTCGGTGGAGTTCGAGTAGTTGCCGCTGCCGTCGTTTTCGAACAGGGCGTTGATGCGGCGCATATCCATCGGATCGGTCACGCCTTGGCGGCACTTGGCGATGTAAAGGTCGATGTCACCGTCGCGGTCAAAGTCGGTCCACACCGAGCCGTAGTTCCCCGAGTTGTCCGATACCGGCGTGGTGGTCATGTCGATCATGCTGTTCTCTGGGGTGAGGGCACCGGTGCCGTCGTTGGTCCAGATGCGGCTCTCGGCGTCATCGTGACAACCGAAGGCGTCGAGCCAACCGTCGTTGTTGATGTCTGCCAGGTTGGCGCCTTGCATAAACATGCTGCCTTCTTCGAGGGCGAGCAGCTCGCTGGAGCCGTCTTCGTGGCACATCAGCACGTGGGTGCCGTCGTAAGCGCCGCCTGAGAACACGTCACCGTGGCCATCGTTGTCGATGTCGGCCACAGCCATGCCCCATTGGTTCGAACCCGATACAGCTCCGAACTCAGTGGCGCTGAATGAGCCGTCGGCTTGTTGGTAGATCACGCGGATGGTGGTGGACTCGTCGAGCACAACGATGTCGTCGTATCCGTCTTGGTTCATGTCACAGACCCCAACACATCCACCCGAGTAAAAGGTGCCGGGGAGGTTGGAAGACATGTCTGAAAAGGTTTGGCCGATTAGTGCTGCGGGGAGACACAACACACATCCGATCAGCAGGGTAGCGATCGATTTCATAAGCGCTCTGGTTGGTTTAAAATTTTCGTTCACAGGATTGCGCACTTCGCGCGCGGGGTACAAGTTACGACATGTGTGACGGTTGTGAATCACAAAAAGTGACAGAACCGTTGCAATGTTTGGAGTGCAACCGTAGGACGGCCCGCCATGTTCACTGCTGTAGACCACATGTGGCCCTTGTTTGACCAAAAGACCCAGGCACGGGTCAAACGTCCAAACCTCAGTCCATTACGGTGGGGTTCAGCTTGGCGCTGTCCCCTCCGATCAAAATAGGCTTATCGTTGATGCGCCCCTCTTCGGGTGCGTTCTCGAGCTTGAGTACGCCGCGAGGACACACCGCCGAGCAGATGCCACACCCCACACAGGAAGCGCGTACAATGTTTTGCCCGCGTTGCGCGTACCAGCGCACATCGATGCCTTGCTCGCAGTAAGTGCTGCAGTTGCCGCACGAGATGCATTGCCCCCCATTGGTGGTGATGCGGAAGCGCGACTTGAAGCGTTGGATCAGGCCCATGTAACCGGCCATCGGACACCCAAAGCGGCACCACACCCGGTTGCCGAGCAGCGGGTAAAAGCCCACGCCAATCACCCCGGAGAACATGGCTCCAATCAGGAACCCGTAGGGCTTCTCGAAATTCTTGTAGATGCCGATGCCGAAGACCTTTCCCGTCTCGGCCACGTAGCCGTAGATGGAAGCCGCCGTGGCCAAGAACACAAACACCATTACCCCGTGGATCAACCAGCGCTCCAGCTTCCACGAAGAGAGTTTCTTGCTGGAAAGGTGACGGTAAGGATCTCCAGCGGTCTCGGCCAATCCGCCGCAACCGCACACCCAGGAGCAGTACCAGCGCTTGCCCACCAAGTAGGTCAGCACCGGAGTCACAATCAGGAACATGGCAATCCCCCAGTACAAAAACAGCTTGCCCACCGGTTGGTAAGCGGACTTCTGAAAGCCCTCCAGCTGCCACTTCTGGAAGAAATCGTAGTCCAGCGGCCAGGTGTTCTTCAGATCGGTGTTGTAGTAGCCGATGTAGTTGCCGTTGGCGTCTACCGCATCGTTGTAATTCAACCCGGCGAGGATCTCGGGGATCAGGTAGGCCAAGAATAGTTGGGACACCATCACCACAATGGTGCGGATGAGTTGGTAGCGGTTGTGGCGGTACTTGAAAATGAATTTGGTGCCGAGCGCCAAGATCGCCACGGTATACAGCGTGCCGTACACAAACCACTGGCTGGCAGGCTTGCCCTTGAACGCCATGGAAAGGGGATCAAACAGGCGAACCAAGCCGCTGTTGGTGCTTCCGCGGTATCCCAAGGTCTCCGGGAACCAATACAGACACACGTAAAAGCCTGTCAACAAGATGCCCGCAAACCAGCCCCACAACCCGCGGTTGGTGAAGCTGTCAAACCACACGTGGTGGTTCTTGATGCCCAAAGGCAGGCCTTTGTACTTGGCCCGGGTCACCATAAAGGTGCCTGCAAAGATGCTGACGATGCTCACCACAAGTACGGGCAGCGCCGGCAGGTCAATCCCTGCCCATGCGATCAACAACAGCAAAACGCCGAGGGCCGCAACGCCCATGCCTGCTTTTTGAAGTCCCGACGCTCCGGTAGGATGCGGGTTAGAAATGGAAAGACTGGGCTGGCTCATGTCAGGCTAAAAATGCGTTTCCAACCGCGCTTGGCCGGCACGAGTTGTGTGCCGTTCTCAGCGTTGAATTTCTCGAGGATGGCCCCCTCGTGTGGGCGGTAGAATTCGGGGTCGAAGTTCGCGTCCTTGAGGTGGGTGAGCACATAGGCAACATCCCTTCCTTCACGCAACCAACGGTCAAACAATTCGTGACGCATTCGGATTCCGAAAGTGTTGATTCCCAGAAATTTATTATCCGATGCGTCAAATATCACTTTAACACAAATCAATCCTCCTTCGTGCTCCCAGTAAAAGTCCTTTTGACCTTCAGGGAGGTGGGCTGGAACCGTACCATAGGTCTGGTATTCGACGTCAAAAAACTTGGCGCTATTGAACCAGGGCCCGGGGTCGTATTCGCGGTTGCCACCGGTGATGTTTTCGGCGGTCACCTCCCCCATCATGCGGCCGGTGTACCACACTTGCTCGATGGGTCGACGGCCAGGAACCGGGTCGCGGAACTGGGCACAATCACCCACGGCATACACGCCCGGTGTTCCGGTTTCCAGTTTGCGATTCACCAAGATGCCCCGGTCGATTTCGATGCCGCTGTCGCGCAAGAAATCGATGTTGGGTCGCACCCCTGCGGTGAGGCCCACCAGCTCGCACGGGATTTCCTCCCCGGTGCTGGTGATGATGCTTTTGACCCGGCCGGCTTCTCCGGGCAGGATCTCTTTGAGTTCGGTGCCAAAACGTAGGTCTACGTGGTGGTCGCGCATGTGACGGGCCACGAGGTTGCCTTCTTCTTCGGGTAACACATTGCCCCAGAAACGGTCTTCGCGCACCAAGAAGGTCACTTCAATGCCGCGGGTAAGCAGCATCTCGGCCAGCTCCACGCCAATCAGCCCTCCCCCAACAATAACAGCACGCTTGACCTTGCGCTCTTCGGGCTTGGCCTTGGGCGGATGGGTGTTGGCTTCCAGCAATTGCAGGTCTTGGTAACTGTAGAGTCCTTGAACGCCATCTAGGTCCTGCCCTGGCCAACCAAAGCGGTTGGGTTCGGAGCCGGTGGCCAGCACCAACACATCGTAGCCCTGCACCCGGCCGTCGCGCAGCTGGAGCTTTTTGGCTTCGGTATCCACGCTTTGGACGTATTCCTGGATGAGTTCGATGCGGTTCTTTTCCCAAAACCAGTCCTCGTAGGGCTGGGTGTGCTCAAACTGCATGTGGCCCATGTACACATACATGAGCGCAGTGCGCGAGAAGAAGTACGGAGTCTCGGCAGAGATCAACACGATCCGGTCGTCGGACCGCTTGCGGATGTGCCGCGCGGTGGTGACGCCAGAGATGCCGTTGCCGATGATGACGATTTTACGCATAGGGAGCATTCAAAGTGCTGGGACTAAACATACACGCGCATGCTTGGAAGCCCGTAACGATACCTTCACGAAAGGTGGGATTTTTTTTGGCGGGATGCTCCACCCAATGCGTTGGATGGCAGGCTCATCGGGTCAGTGCATACAAGGCGAAAGAGCCCAGCCAATGGCCCCCTTCGTAACTGTCACCCACCAAATGGTCCAGGGAATGGGCCACGTGGGCATTGGCCACTGCGTGCAGGTGGGCAAACCGGTCCGGGTACTGTTCGGCGAGTCCGTAGAGCACCCATGCACGCGAGAAATTCAGTCCGTCCAAGTGCACAAGTTTGCCGTCGGTGCGGTCCGAAACGCGCCCCGGCTCAAGGGTAAAGCTCGGGTAGGCCAACCACGGCATAAACTGGTTCAACCAGTCCATGAAGGCCCCTTCGTCCAACACGCGGCGCATCATATCCACCTCTTCCAACGTCGGAGACAAGAAGTCGTAACCGCTCGGCTCCCAGGCCAACGGCGCCTCTGCATCGTCTTGGAAAAAGCGCAAGCTGGCCTGCTCAAGCGCCGTTTGCAGGGTGGAGTCTCGTACAGCCATCGCGTAGTCGTGCGCAAAGCTCATCCCGAACGCGGTGTTGGTGTGCTCCCCCACCCGGATGGCGTACACCAGCTTGGGCAGGAAATCGACAAAGCGCACGGCGATCAGATCCGTCAGCGGTTTGAGGGTGGCTTCCCAGCGGCGCGCGTCTGGGTCATCCCACGCGTGAAGTTCTTCGGCCAACTTCAGCAGCCAAGCCCAGCCGTAAGTGCGCTCGTAGGAGGTGTTGTGTTTGCCGTGGAAGTAGACCAATTCTCCGGCGATGTTCTCCGGGGTGAGCGATTGGTTCAACGCTGCGCGGGCCTGGGCCGCCTCGGGCATGTCTGGATAACGCTTGAGCAGCCGCACCAGCGACCAGTGCCCGTGCACACTCGAATGCCAGTCAAAACAGCCGTAGAAGGCCGGATGCAGCTGCTGTGGGGAGCCCAAATCCTCATCGCCTCCCAAGACTTGCCCCAGCTTGTTGGGGTACTCCTGGTGCACGCAGGCCAATGGCAAGGTGGCCAATTGGGCGGCTTCTTCCGGGCTGAGGGTACGGGGCGATTCCAAAGGCGGCGCCACTTCGGATTCGGGTCCTTTAGTGGGTTGTTGGGGGGAGCAGGCTGAGAGCAGGGCGAAGAGGATAGCAAGGGAAAGCAGGCGCATGGGTGGGGTTTGGAAGGGGAAGATACGGCGTGGAGGGGTACCCGGTGGGGCCAGCACCCGCAGGCCCCACTGACAAACTACCTCGCCTGAAAATCAAAGTCAACCCAGGCCGGGTTTGGCTTTGTGGATGTTCGCTTTCAACCCATGAATGGTCAATCGACCCACCACTTGCGCTGCTCTTCGGCCAGCGCGGCGTCTACGGTTTCTTGCGAGACAGTGTCGTCGTGCCAATAGGCATCCATGTAGGTTTTCCAGCCTGCCTTGACGTATTGCTGCACGGGAATAAAGCAGCACGCGCCACCGTCCAACCCTTCAGCACCGGGAATGCGCGCATCGCCCCAATTGCAGGTCTTGGGTGAAGCCGAGCCGTAGCGGGTCCACGTCCCAAAGAAGCTGTTGTTGCTCCAGCCGTCGGCACCCCACATGAGGTTATCGTAGTAGATTTCGCGGCGCGGGCCCAGGTAGATGTCGGTCACGAAGTTTCCCTCAAACACACCGGAATGCGGGGTTTCAGGGTCCTCAAAAAAGGTGTAGGTCCCGGCCAATCCGCCACCCAGCAGAACGCACGGATCATCGGCAAACTCTTGGTAGGTGAAACTGGTGGCCTCTTCGATGATCAGCTCGCCTTGGAACGGGCACACGTTGTTTTTGACGCGTGACTTGCCGTACACGTAGTACGTGTTGCCCCGCTCAGGATTGCGGATGACCGACTCAAAGTGGATGTAAAAGCGTTGGTACTCCTCCCCAATGAAGCCCAAGGGTATCCAAATGATGCTGTCTTCTCTGCACGGAGAGTTGGGCAAAGCAGGCCGATGACTTTTCCAGAGAAAAGAAACGTCTTGGCCTGTGATTTCGTCCAGTAATGTCTTTGGCAACGCGCAGGTGAATGAGGCATTTAACAACGCCAAACCAGCGAACACGAAGACAAACAGGTTTTGCTTCAACATCATGCACGCAAGTTAGGCGTCAAGTGACATCTGAACGCGAGCACTGTCCAGCATCCATGCGTCCTTAGCGTTTTTCTTGTTGCGACCTGCACCGCAAGCACTGGTATGGTCAGCTTTCCAACATCCGCAAGATCACAATTGGCTTCCCAAGAACATTCCTTCGGGATGCTGGGTTTTCCTTTCAAATCAAATGCGATGAAAGCCTTCCTCCTGTTCAATACGTTCTGCCTGATGGCTGCCTTGGGCGCGCAAGCGCAATGCGAAGCGGATACCACCGTGTACCTGACTGACTTCACGTTCACACCAAATGAAATCACAATTGCTGTAGGGCAATCCATTGCTTTTGTCAACGCAGAAGGCACGCACAACGTTGATGGCACCGCCGAGAGCAACCCCGTCTCCTTCTTTCTTGCGGAAACCGAAGGCAACATCGAAGGCATCTGTATGGGCACGGTCACCTTCGACGTGCCGGGGGTTTACACTTACACGTCTTCCATTGGGGTGCAGCCCGAATTGGGCATGACCGGCACCATTGTCGTGGATGCCGTGACCATCGCAGACCGCATGGTTGACTTTAGTGGAGGTGGCGAACTAGAAAGCCTGGATGCTTTTAGTTCGGCTTGGGCATTTTTGAACTATTACAGTTCGACCTATTGGGATGGACAAACCGAAAACCCAGGATGGGTCGGAGATGTGGACTTAAATGGCACCGAGGAGTACACTGTTTTCGTGCCGAATGGAACCGCAATTGACGACTTAATGGCTCGGATCAATTTGAGTTCTTTCGATATGCTTGCGTTCTATGACATGGTCCCGGCCCTGAAGTACCACATCGTTCCTGGCATCTACACCGCTGGCGACTTGGAAGATGGGATGGAATTGACCACCGCAGAGGGCCAGTCAGTATCCATTTCGATTGATCCCTCGGGAGCCCTGGTAAACGACGCCAACATCATATATACCGACATCACTGCCTTCAACGGTGTGATCCACATTACCGATAAAATCTTGGAGCCTCAGGGATACCCTGGAGCGACCACCTGGGAAGTGATTGTCGAAAGTCCCGTACACACTTACCTGCAGCAAGCACTGCTGTCGGAAGGCTTGAATACAGCCTTAAGAGGACAACCCATTTTGAATGACAACGAACCGGCCGAGGGTCCGTTTACGGTTTTCGCGCCTACCGATGACGCGTTTATTGCATTCGCGGAAGCCAATGGTTTTGACAACGTGGAGGACTTGCTTGATTCTCAGTTCATCGACGACATCGTGCGGGCGCACCTTGTTGAATCGGTTTACCAGAGTGAAGATTTGCAGGAAGGGACCAACCTGGTCTCCTACAACAATGAAACGATCAACGTGGGGTTCGAGGGTTCCTTCATCACAGCAAATACAGCGCCTGTGGTAGCACCTGACCTGCTCGCATACAACGGCGTTGTGCACGTCTTGGGGGAGGTCATGCCTTTTGAATTCCCAGAGGCTGAGGGCACATGCGGAGCTTGGACCGTTGTCATGACTTCTAACCCAAGCGACTTTGACGCTGGATGGCAAGATGCATCGATCCACGTGTATGCCGACGGCAACGAAATTGCAGCAGAAACCATGACGACCAACGGTACTGAGTCGTTTTCCGTCCCGGTAAATACAGATAGCCGTATCGATGTCGTGTACAACGATGCCGGCGCAGGATTTGCTCACGGCTACAGCATCATAGACCAAGCAGGAACGACCATTTTCAGCAGCACTGGATCAAACCCTCCCTTTGGCAATCCGCAATCTCCAGTGAGCGTTTATGGCCTCAACCCTTGCGATCCGGATCCAAGCTGCGGCCTGATTGAAATCGTGTTCAGCGATGAAGCAGGCGATGGGTGGTATGGCGGAAACATGGGTGTGTATTCCGAATCAGGCCTCGAGGCCAACATCTTTTTCAATCCGGATTTTGATGGAGACGGATACCCCGACTACATTGGGTTTTCCAGCAAAAAAGTCATGGTAACTGTGGATGAAGGTGAGGTTGATTTTCTGGTCAACGCTCCCCTTTTGTTCCCAACAGGATGTGGCTACACAATCCTCAATCCAGCAGGTGATGTGATCCTCGAAGAAATCGACCTCAATCAGGAACCGCCTAGCACCATCAACCTGGTCATCTGTGAGGACATTGCTTCCAATCTGGGAGAAATCGATCCTGCAAATGAACCTTTGGGACTGTATCCTAACCCTGCCTTTTCAACTGCGCAAATCATGGGCTTGCAAAAGCACGAAACATGGCAAGCGGACGTGGTGAGCAGCGACGGTAAAATCCTATCTCAGCAGACCGGTATTGGCAATGGGATGTTAGAGGTAGAACAACTCCCAAAAGGATTGTACACCGTTGTCCTACGCACGGCTGATGCTGTCTACACGGTGCGGCTTGTCAAATCCTGACCTCACCTGAAGAGGCGTTCACTCAGTTCCGCAGCCCACTGTTGTCTTGGGCAGCACGAACTACTGAAAACGTGAGCAACCGCCGCGCTGTAGGCTTGCTTCATTTCAACGCTACTAAGCGAATTGAATGCGGACCGTCAAACGTAAATTGCCCATTGCCTCCGATCCTGCCATTGGCCCCGGCCTCACCCGCAGCGATGGCTGACACCCGAGATTGCAAGGATTCGGGCACTTCAAACTCGACTTCATCATAGTACCGCCACGTGGTGCCCCCTACGTACTTGAGCGTGGCGCCCTCCGGATCGTCGTGGTAATACCGCTGGCCTTCCAGGTAAAGGGTGAAGGATGTTCCCGGGGCTACGGGCGTCTTGGACACCACACGCTCCAAGATGTATTCGGCTTGGGTGCCGTCGCTGAGGGTTTCCTCAAACCGCTTTTCCTGAACCTCCAGAGTGTAGGTGTAGCCCCATTCGTAGTCAAACCCTTGAATGAACTCCACTTCTGCAGGGTCACACGCCAGCGTCAGGCGTTTGAAGTGTTCGTAGTTCTGGTGGGACTTGAAAGGCGAGACTTCGACAGTGCGCACGTTTGGCGTGAGCAGCGGAAGAAGTAAAAGGGAGAGCATAGCACGCATACGAGAAGTGTTTTAGTAGCGACAAGCAAAGTGCAGTTATGATGCCAAAGTCCGCATCAATGCCATTGGTTGGATTTGCTCAGGGTGATCAGTTCGTGCAGCACCTCCACATCCACGTCCGCGAGCTTATTGATGTACAAACAACCCTTGCCCCATTTGGCCTTACCGAGCTTGTCCAACAGCTCCTTGTGTTGGTTGATGTCGTAGGTGAGGTAGACGGTGAGCTTGGTTTTGCGTGCCGCGAATCCGGTATTGAACCAGGTGAACTCCTCCTTGCCTTGCTTGCGCGTGTAGGTGTACTGGCCAAAGCCCACAATGAAGTAGTCTCCCCACACTACAGGCGGTTCGCCGGTCACTTCTTGCATGAGATCGCAGAGGGTTTGGGCATCGGCTTGCTTGGCGGCCGAGTCGATGCGGGCGATGTAGTCTGCGACCTTGAGGTCGGTGGGTTGGGTGGCGAGGGGCATGGGCTGAAGGTAGCAAATCCAAGGGTCTGCGCGGCCGATCCGCGTATAACCGTTTCTACCCGTTTATACCCGTTTCTTAGGCGGCGATTCCCGAACTTCGGGCGTACCCTTGCACCATGATTGCGCAACAGCACCTCGACCTTCTGCAGGAGACTTTTGGCTTCTCCGAACTCCGCCCCGCTCAAGTTCCTGTGGTGGAACACCTGCTCAGTGGCAAAGACGCCTTTGTGCTCATGCCCACCGGGGGCGGCAAGTCCTTGTGCTACCAGTTTCCCGCGCTCGCCATGGAGGGCACGGCCATTGTGGTGTCACCGCTGATCGCCTTGATGAAAGACCAGGTCGACGCCCTGCGTTTGAACGGGGTGAGCGCGGCCTTTCTCAACAGCACGCTGGACCCCAATCAGGAGCGTTTGGTGTTTGACCAGCTCACCTCTGGAAACTTGGATTTGCTCTACCTCGCCCCCGAGCGCTTGTTTGCGGGAGAGGGGGCCTTCCTGCACTTGCTGGACACCTTGAAGATTTCCCTGTTTGCCATTGACGAGACGCACTGCATCTCCCAATGGGGCCACGACTTCCGTCCCGAGTACGTGCAGCTGGGGCAATTGAAGCAACGCTACCCGGGTGTGCCCATGATTGCGCTGACCGCAACTGCGGACCAGCAAACCCGCGACGACATTTTGCGCCAGTTGTCCATGGACCAGCCGCGCACGTTCATCAGCAGCTTTGACCGGCCCAACATCAAGTACGGGGTGACGTCCAAGAAAGACTGGTTCGACAAGCTCTGCGCCTTTTTGAAAGCGCGCAAAGGCGAGTCGGGCATCATCTACTGCCTCAGCCGTAAAAGCACCGAGTCACTCGCCGAGGACTTGCGCGAAGAGGGCTTCGAAGCCTTGGCCTACCACGCCGGCATGCCCGCCGAACAGCGCGCATCTCACCAAGAGCAATTCCTGAAGGACCAAGTGCAGATTGTGGTGGCCACCATTGCCTTTGGCATGGGCATCGACAAGAGTAACGTGCGCTACGTGATTCACGTGGACCTGCCCAAAAACATCGAGGGCTACTACCAAGAAACCGGACGCGCCGGACGCGACGGGCTGGACAGCGAGGCGCTCCTCTTCTACGGCTCGGGCGACTACTTCAAACTCAGCCAATTCTGCGAGGTGGAAGGCAATCCGGAACAAAGCCAAGTGCTGCTGGGCAAACTCCGCCGCATGGTGGACTATGCCGACGCGCGCACCTGCCGACGCCGCAACCTGCTCACCTACTTTGGGGAAGACCACCCCGGCAACTGTGGCCATTGCGACAACTGCCTGACCGAACGCACCACCTTCGATGCCACGGTAGAGGCTCAAAAACTGCTCAGCACCATTGCCCGCCTGGACCGGCCGTACGGGTTGGCCCACCTCGTGGACATCCTGCGCGGATCGAAGTCCGAGAAAATCCTTCCCACCCACCGCGCGCTGAGTACCTACGGCATTGGCGCCGACCGCCCCAAGGCCGCGTGGATGCAATTGGGCAAGGAAATGATCCAGTTGGGGCTGTTGCACCAGAGCATTGGCCGCTTCCCCACCTTGACCCTCAACGAGGCCAGCTGGGAAATCCTCAAAGCCGGCCGCAAAGTGGAGCTCACCGAAGTAGCTGTGGAACAAGCCGCACCCAAACGCAAGCGCGAAACCGATCTCGACTACCACCGCGACCTGTTCGAACGCCTGCGCACTTGCCGCAAGGAGTTGGCCGCTGAATTGGGCATTCCAGCCTTCCAAGTCCTGCCCGACAACAGCCTGGTGGAACTCAGCGCCTACTTGCCCCATACCCGCGATGAGCTTTTGGGCATCACCGGATTTGGCAAGGTGAAAGTCAGCCGATTTGGCGACGCCTTCCTGGAAGAAATCACCGACTACGCCCGCCAACAAGGCCTCGAATCGGCCCTGCCTGCCAGCAAACGCAAAGCAGCTAAGAAGACCAAGAAGAAGGCAGCCAAAGGCCTCTCGAGTACCGCTACCGAAACCCTCGCACTCTACCGCGCAGGCATGTCCATGGCTGAAATCGCCGGGGCACGTGGTGTGGTGCTGACCACAGTCGAAGGGCACTTGGCCTCCGCCGTTCAGCACGGAGAGCTTGCCGCGGACCAAGTCCTATCCGAAGCCGCCTTGCGCGAGATTGAACCGCACGCCAAACGCGTGGGCGATCAAGGCCTCAAGGCCGTGCGCGAAGCCGTGGACGAACGCTACTCCTACTTCGAAATCAAGGTGGCGCTGGCGCACTACGCACGCAGCAGCGCACCTACTCTCTGAGGTCGTCGACTTTGCGAAAGATGTACATGGTATGGTGCTCCCACGAGGTTTGCCCGCCATGCGGATACCCGCTGTATTGGTAGAGCATCAGTTCCTGCCCACCCTGTTGCAACAACGGTACGAAATCCAAGGTCCCTCTGATGCCAAACAACGCCGCTGCGGGCGCTACTTGCGGGGTATCTATGGGGATTCCGAATGTGGTCAGAATTTGGTGCGTGGTCAGCAGTGTGTCCCGCGTGCGGCAATGGGTGGAGTTGGTGTTTAGCTCAGGAAACGGCGGAGTATGCCACCCCCAGTGGCGCAAGCCGTCCAGCAACCAGACCGCCTGTGGAATGGTGTCCCCCACCCCGGCCACCCGAAATGGAAACAGATGAGCTGTCGAGCCCAACCCTCCGTTGACCGAATCCACCGTACATGGACCCAGGTAGGTGTTGAAGATCCCGTATTCGTTCTGGGCAAAGCCTGCTTGCGAACAGACCAACAAAAGGGCAAGAAAAAAGGTGCACATGGCCTCGGTTTGACGCCCTGTACACCTTCAAAAGCAATCGGTTCAACTTTGGTCAGCTGCCAAAGCGGCGGCCGATGATCAAGCCAAACCGCGGGTAGCCCGGTGCTGCGCGGTCGGCCAGGAAGTTGCGGCCTCCACCGGCGTAGACTTCTCCGACCCAACCGCCGTTGGTGGTCATTTTATATCCCAAGGCAAACCCGGCGCCCGCGCCGATTTCTTCGATGTACCCAGGATCGGGGTACGGATAGGGATACCAGTACCAATAATCCGGGATTTTGGACTCAAACACGGTGGCGTTGCCCTCAATGAACAGGCCTTCGCCGGCTTTCTTGCTGAAGAACCAGCGGAAGTATGGCGTCACGCCCCACTGCCATTCCAAGTCGGATTCAAAGGCCATGGCGGCCGAGATGCCCACCGAGGTTTCTTCGTCCAAGATGCGTTCATAGGAAAGTTCAGGGATGCCCACAAGGGTGTAAAACCCGTTGAACTTGATTTCATTGCGGGCTTCGGGCATGGCCTTTTGCGCATGCGCCCACCCTGCGGTGAAGAGCACCACCAGTGCGAGAAAGAGTCGTTTCATAGTACGTTGTTGTCAGGCGTTCCCAGAAAAGAACATCCAGAGAACGGCCTGCATCTGCGGATTATTTCAGGAACCAAACCGGCGGCCGATGCAAAAGCCAATGCGCGGAAACACCTCGCCGGCAATGTAGGTATTGACAAAAATGCGTCCAGCGCCGCCATACACCTCTCCTACCCAACCGCCGTCGGAAACCAGTTTGTAGCCCAAGCTGAAGCCCACGCCCGCCGCAATGTCATCTCCAGGACTGCCCTGAAAGAAGTCACGGCGCACAAAGACCGAACCCACGCTTTCGATGAACAAGCCCGCCGCGGGCTGTTTGCTGAAGTACCAGCGGAAGTATGGTGTGAGGCCAGCGCCAAAGTCAATGTCGGGATCGGCACTTACTGCCAGCGACACGCCGAATGCTGTTTCCTTGC
>CAXPZW010000055.1:0-172718 GCA_964221845.1 Luminiphilus sp.
CTGACGCGCGTCCATGTGTGCGTTGATGTAGCGCTTGGTGGAGAAGTCGAGCTTGTCCATGCGATGGTGGTAGAGCGTATCCCCGCGTAAGAAGACCGTCACCGTATACACCCCGCAGCGGTTGGAAGCACCGTTGAGGCGGTCCACCGTCTCTACCCCAAAACCAAACTTGGCGCCCCCTCGGGCAATGGGTTCGGCCACGCGGTAGCCGGCTGAGGTGCGTTTGACCGGGTAGCGCTTGCCGGCATCATCGGCCACATCAAACACCCAGATGGCGGGAACTTCGGGTGCGCGGGTATCGGTGATGTCAAAGCCAAAGAGCAATCCGTTCATCGGAAACTCGGTGGCCGTCTCGCGAATCTCAAAATGCAAGTGCGGCCCAAACGAACCGCCTGAATTGCCCGACAGGCCTATAAACGCTCCCCGCTTGACTGGAAACTGGTCCGGATCCGGGTGGAGTTGAATGGCGTAGGTCTCTTGGGCATATTGCTGCTGGCGCACCCATGCTTGGATTTCAGGAGCGAAGGACTGCATGTGGGCGTAAACGGTGGTGTAACCGTTGGGGTGATCGATGTAGAGCACATTGCCATAACCATAAGGACTGACCCCAATCCGCGACACATGGCCGTCGTGACAACTGAACAGATCAATGCCTTCGCGGCCTTGCGTTTTGATGTCCAATCCAGTGTGGAAGTGGTTTTTTCGGAATTCGCCAAAGTTGCCCGAGAGCACCATTCGGATGTCCACAGGAGCCCGGAAGTTCAGGTCCGCGTAGGGCGACGGCGACTGTGCCGAGGTCTTTCCTCCCCCCAAACAAAAGGCCAAGCAGGTCAATATGAGCAGTCGAGTCATCACTTGAAATCAAAGGTGCCCAACCCGGCGCAGGTGCGCAACCGTTTGGCGTCTTCGGGGATAAAAGACACCCCACTGTGAATAACGCTGGAGTCCGAGGTTGTATGGCCGTCGGGCTTCCTTAATTTTGGGGTTGTTCTTCGCCGGCGTTGTCGGCCCCGGACCCCTACCGCTTTGGACACCACAATTGCTGCCATCCGTACCTATGTGCGGAAGTTGATTGACGAAAACAATCAACTCCGCAGCCAGTCTTCGCAACATGCTGAAGAACTGGGGCAATTGCGCGACCGTGTATCATCGCTAGAGGCCCAACTGGCCGAACAATCCGAGAAGGAACAAGTCCTGAGAATGGCCCAATCGCTGGGTGGAGAGGCCGCTGACAACAGCGCTGCCAAACGCCGCATCAACGAATTGGTCAGGGAGATTGACAAGTGCATTGCGCTACTGAATAAATAGCTGAGGCTGTGGACGAACTTTCCATCAAAGTATCGATCGGCGGACGGACCTATCCGCTCACCATCCAACGCGATGAAGAAGAAATCATCCGTAAGGCAGCCAAAAAGGTCGAAGACACCTTGTTGCAATTCCAGCAGAATTACGCTGTACGCGACAAGCAAGACCTGCTCGCCATGGTGGCGTTGCAAATGGCTACACAAGCGTTGAAATCTGGCGATAACCCGGTATCAGCGAAAGCAGCTGAAGACTTACAGGCCGTGCACGACATGCTGGCCAAGCACCTGTCCTGATCCCCGCCGTCCAGGCCCTACCCGGAAGGGTTTATAACCATAGAAACGACCCATGGATACACTGACCATTGCAGTGGGGGGCGGAGCGTTAATACTGGGCATCCTGTTGGGATACTTGGTGTTCAACAGCGTCCTCACCAAGAAAAAAAACGACATCCTCAAAGAGGCCGAGGCCAAAGGGGAAAACATCAAGGAGAAAAAGATTCTCCAAGCCAAGGAAAAGTTCCTGGCGATGAAGGAGAAGCACGACTCAAGCGTAAAAAAGCGCAACTCCGAAATCCAGAGCAAGGAATCAAAGCTCAAAAACCGCGAGGGGCAGCTCTCCAAGCAGCTTGAACAAAACAAGCGCAAGGAAAAGGAACTTGACAATCAAAAAAACAACCTCAACCAGAAGTTGGACGCGGTAGATAAGAAGAAAAAAGACCTCGATAAACAACACGCCAAAAGCGTGCAACTGCTGGAGGACGTCTCGGGAATGAACGCCGAAGATGCCAAGGCTGCCCTGATGGAAGAATTGCGAGACGACGCCCGACAGCAAGCGTCCATTCAAATGCAAGAGATCATCGATGAGGCCAAGCTCAAGGCTAACACCGAAGCCAAGAAAATCGTCATCCAGAGCATCCAACGTGTGGCCACCGAGGAGGCGATTGAGAACTCGGTTTCGGTCTTCAACATCGAGAACGACGACATCAAGGGCCGCATCATCGGCCGCGAGGGACGCAACATCCGCGCCTTGGAAGCCGCTACCGGTGTGGAGATCATTGTAGACGACACCCCCGAGGCCATCATCCTGAGCTGCTTTGACCCGGTCCGCCGCGAGGTGGCCCGTCTGAGCCTGCACCAACTGGTGACCGACGGCCGCATCCACCCTGCCCGCATTGAGGAAGTGGTGAACAAGGTGCGCAAGAACATCGAGCAAGAGATCATGGAAATCGGCAAGCGCACCACCGTTGATTTGGGCGTGCACGGGTTGAACTCCAACCTGATCCGCATGGTGGGCCGCATGAAGTACCGCTCTTCGTACGGACAAAACCTGCTCAAGCACAGCCGCGAGGTGGCGAACCTCTGCGCGGTGATGGCTTCAGAACTCGGCCTCAACCCAAAAGCCGCCAAACGCGCAGGTCTGCTGCACGACATTGGCAAGGTGAGCGATGAGGAAAGCGAGTTGCCGCACGCTATCCTTGGCGCCAAGCTCTGCGAGAAGTACGGCGAGAAGCCGGACGTCGTGAACGCAGTAGGCGCCCACCACGATGAAATTGAAATGACCGCTTTGATCTCTCCCATCGTACAGGTGTGCGACGCCATCTCAGGCGCCCGCCCAGGTGCCCGTCGCGAGGTGGTGGAGAGCTACATCAAGCGCCTCCAAGACTTGGAAAACCTCGCCATGGATTACCCCGGCGTGACCAAGTCCTACGCCATCCAAGCAGGGCGCGAGCTGCGCGTGCTGGTGGAGAGCGAAAAAGTCAGCGACGAACAAGCCGATTCACTCAGCTTTGACATCTCACAGAAAATCCAGAACGAGATGACCTACCCTGGTCAAGTGAAGGTGACTGTGATCCGCGAAAAACGTGCGGTGAACTACGCGCGTTAAGTGCGAACGCAAAACGCATCTTGGAAGCCCTGCTCAATCGAGCGGGGCTTTTTTTATGGGCATTTGCAAAGCCCCTTGCACAAAAGACTTGCACTTGCACTTCCACTTGCACTCGCCTACCCCCATTTGACGCCAGCAGTCTGACCGCCCCGCGCCAGCCATTTTGCATTTTGCATTCTGCATTTTGCATTTCCCCCCTTGCACTAACCCCGTGCACTTCCACTTGCACTCTCCTGTTTCTTCCGATCTTAGCTGACGCTTTCATCCTTCGAACCTTCTTCTCGTGCACCTCGCCCACCTCAGTCTTGTCAACTTCAAAAACTACCACCAAGGGGAATTCGACTTTTCGTCGGATGTGAATTGCTTGGTGGGGGACAATGGGTCGGGGAAGACGACGGTGTTGGATGCGGTGCATTACTTGAGCTTTTGCAAGAGCTACTTCAACCCGATGGACAGCCAAAACGTGCGGCACGGGGAGGATTTCTTTGTGATTCAGGGGGATTTTGAGGTGGATGGTGAGACCGACAAAGTGCATTGCGGGGTGAAGCCCGGTCAGAAGAAATCCTTCAAGCGCAACGGCAAGGAATACGACCGGCTGGCCGAGCATATTGGGCGGTTTCCGGCGGTGATCATCACGCCCAACGACGCGGATTTGATTCGCGAGGGCAGCGAGGTGCGTCGCAAGTTCATCAACGGGATCATCAGCCAGTACAACCGGGCCTACCTGCACGATGTGATGCAGTACAACAAGGCCCTGAGCCAGCGGAACAACCTGCTCAAGCACTTCTTTGCCGAGCGCCGCTTTGAAGCGGAGAGCTTGGAGATCTGGGACGTACAACTGGCGGAGTTGGGCGACCGCATTGCCGCCGAGCGTGCGAAGTTTATGGCCGAGTTCCAACCGCTGTTTGCGGAGTTTTATGCCGCGATCTCGGGAGGAAACGAAACGTGTAGTGTAGCCCTCAACACCAAAGTGGGTGAGCAGACCATGGGGCAACTCTTGGCCGCTTCTCAGCACAAAGACCGCTCTGCCCAGCGCACCACCCAAGGCATCCACCGCGACGATTTGGAACTGCTCATCGATGGGCATCCGGTCAAGAAATTCGGCAGCCAAGGCCAGCAGAAGTCGCTGTTGATTGCGTTGAAACTCGCGCAGTTTGAATTCGTGAAGGCTGCCTGTGGCCGCAAGCCCTTGCTCCTGCTCGACGACATCTTCGACAAGATCGACGACAAGCGCGTGGGCTACCTCATGCAGCTGGTCAGCGAAAACCGCTTTGGCCAAATCTTCGTCACCGATACCCACGCCCGCCGCGTGCCCGAACTCTTTGGCCATGTGGACTGCGAACTCCGTATCTTCGAAATCACCCCCGAAACTACCGGAATATGAAGCGCGATCGAGACCACAAAGCCGTAGGCGACGTCCTGGGCAACCTCCTGAAAATCAACAAACTTGAAAGCGGATACCGCCAGGCAGAAGTGCGCGCAGCCTGGACCACTGTGGTGGGCGACACCATCGCCAACAAAACCCGCTCGGTCCGACTCGACGGGGCTACCCTGCGCGTACAGATCGACTCGGGCGTGGTGAAAGAGGAATTCTCCCTCAGCAAAGACCGCCTGCTGGAACTGCTCAACGAGGAACTCAAGCATGCTGTGGTGCGCAAGCTGGAGATCTACTGAAAACCGGCAGCTGTCAAGGGCATCCACAAACCCAACTCCACCAGCTACAAAGTCAAACGCACATGCGGTTGGAAGGGGGAGCGAAAATCCGGAGCTTTCACGCGTTCGCTTGGCGAGCAGAGTGGTGGTGGCGGGGGCGGGAGGGCCGGGAAGCCCACGGGAGGGAACCCGGCGCGCCTGAAGAAAACACCCTTTCGTCACCGAGCAGCATCACCGCTCATCCACCCATCGAAACGTCAAATTGAACCGCTCCCCCACAGCCTTCTTGGTCTTGGGCAGCTGGTGCTTCCAAGCGGTCTGCAAATGCCACATCAACAGCAAATCTCCGTGGGCCAAGTCCACCGATACTAAAGTCCCTCCTTCAACCGGCTTGACCGAAAACCGCCGCGTGGCTCCCACTGAAATACTGGCCACCAAGGTCTGGTCAATCTCAGGCTCATTGTCACGGTGCCAGCCCATGCCATCGGCACCGGTGCGGTAGTGATTGAGCAACACCGCGTTCAAGGGACGACTCGTCAACGATTGAATGCGGCTGGAAAGGACGTCCAGATTTTCGGGCAACCCCTGCGGTTCCCATGAGATGTTGGAATAAGTGTACGCCGGGCCGTACCAGGCGGTCAAGCGCGGTTCATCCAACCAGTTGCCAAACATGCGGATGCGGTTTTGGCGGGTCGGTGAAGCTTGGAGGTCAGCGAGCAAGTGATCGGCCTCATTCTGGGTCAACCAACCGGGGTAATGCTCCAAGCGGGAAATCCCCGCATCGATCAGCACACGCGGGCTCACAAAACCAAAGTGAGGATGTAGGTCACATATATGGCCAACAGCAGCGCGCCTTTCCATCGGGTGATTTTCCGCCCGAAGACCATGAGCGGCAGCAGGATGGCCGCAATGCCCAGCATCCAAAGCATGTCGAACTGGATGACATTTTCGCCTACAGTCAGCGGCTTGGCGGTGGCAGTGATGCCCAACACACAGAAGATGTTGAAGATGTTTGAGCCCACCAGATTACCGATGGAAATGTCTGTTTGCTGGCGGTAGGCCGCAACGGCACTGGCCGCGAGCTCAGGAACACTGGTGCCAAATGCCACCACAGTGACGCCCACCACGTGTTTGGAAATGCCCAGGTCGTACGCAATGTTAACCGCGCCTTGCACAAACCACTCAGAGCCGTAGTACAACCCCACACAGCCCAATGCCACCAGGCCCAAGAGCAGCGCGTAGGATTTTTGACCGTAGGTGCCGTAACCGTCGACCTCGTCTTGGTTTTCAGGATCATTGCTCTTGAGGACGTCGGACTTTTTTCGTCTGCGAGACTGAACCACCAGATAGGTTATAAAGCCGATGAGCGACAGGACGAATACGATGCCATCCACAAGCCCAAGAGTACCGTCGTATCCGAGGGCAAAAAAGAGCGCTGAGGCGATCATCATCACCGGCCAATCCCGGCGGACCAAGTCTTCATCAACGGCAATGGGGAAGATCAGCGCAGTAATCCCGAGCACCAACCCCAGGTTGGCGATGTTGCTGCCCAGCACGTTGCCCACCGCAATTTCGGAGTCGCCTTGGAGCGCGGCTTGCAGGCTGGCAAAGAGTTCTGGGCTGGAGGTGCCGAGCGAGACCACGGTCAAACCCACTACCAAGGGCGAAATGCTTGCTTTGAGCGCCATGCCCGCAGCTCCGCGAACCAGCACCTCACCGGCGGCAATCAACAGGGCAAAGCCCCCGAGCAATAAGAGTAGATTCATGGGCACGTGTCCTTAAGACGACGAATCGTCGGACTCGATGTTACGTTTGAAATCTTCCGCACCCCGCCGCACATCATTGGTGTTGTCCATGATTTCACGCTGGATGTCTGAGGTGGCCTCTCTGAAGGAGCGCACGGCCCGTCCCATGGTGCGCGCAAGGCTAGGGATGCCCTTGGCTCCGAAGAACATCAAGTAGACCAAAAAGATGACGATGATTTCTGTTGCGCCCATGCGGAATTGTCTCGGCAAAAATACGACAATGCACCCGCGTGGCTGTTCACATTGGGGTGGTCAAAACTTCGGTGTTTTCCACCATGGGCGTGGTGTCGCGGGCTACCTTCACGGCATGCGAATTTTCCTCACTGGATACATGGGCTCGGGCAAATCCACCGCCGGAGCTGAGTTGGCCGAAGTCATGAACCTCGCCTTCGTGGACCTCGACGATTGGATCGAAGAACACAGCGGGCTCACCATCAGCCAGTGGTTCAGTGAGTTGGGAGAAGATGAATTTCGCCTCGAAGAAGCCTACCAGCTCGAACAAGTCATCGAACTCTACCCCAACGCCGTGATCGCCACCGGAGGCGGCACACCTTGCTTCCAAGACAATTTTGCCAAGATGCAGGAGGCCGGAATCACCGTGTACCTGCAGTGGTCACAACAGGACTTGTTCAAGAATTTGAAGGGAGCTGCAGCGCACCGCCCGTTGTTGAGCGGGAAGTCCGATGAAGACATTCGCACCTTCATTGCCGAACATTTGCCCAAGCGCGAGCCGCAGTATTTGCTGAGCGAATTTGTGGTGGATGCCAAAAACACCTCCATGCAGGAGCTGTCGGGCATGTTGGACGATCACTCCAAGTAAGCCGCTTCCTCGGCCACGCCGAGTTCCACGTTGACGTGCTCTTTCAAGTTGGTGCTCAAGGTGAGCCCCACGTACGTCGCCCGAATCGGGAAGGTGCGGTGAATGCGATCCACCAACGTGGCAATCGCCAGTTTTCGCGGATTGGATTGCAACAAATACCCGCTGGAGTACATCAGGGTTTTGCCGCTGTTGAGCACGTCGTCCACCAGGATGATCACCTTGTTTTTCATGGCCTTGAAGTCCCCGTCAAAGTCCATGCCTTCGGTCCAGGGCTTGTCTTTGTTGAGGGCGATGGAGCGCAGCACGATTTCCGCGTTGGAAATGGCGCGGAGCTCTTGGGCCAAACGCTCGGCCACACGGTATCCCTGTGGGCGCACACCTACAAGAAATAGGGTTTTGTCCTTGTAGTGGTCCTCGTTAATTTGGTGGGCGATACGACGCAGCTTTTGCTCGATTTCGCGGGCCGTCAGGATGCGGGTGCGTTTCATGCCGATGGTTTGGGCCGAAGGTAGCAAATCAACCCGTGCACCAAAGGTGTATCGGCGCCTGTGATCTTCGAGCGAAGCGCTTTGCGTACATTCGTTGTCCACCTTGATGAAGCTTATGAGATCGCTGACTTTGTGCATGGCTCTGCTCGCGCTGAGCACCGCTTTGGGCGCCCAAATCCTCGGAGAACCCGTGGTGTATTGGGATTTCGCCGAAGGCATCCCCGCAGGATTTACCAACGAAGGACTCGGCGGTGCCGATTGGGAGTACCGTGGCCCCGACACCACCCCCGACAATACCGTGTGTTCACAGGGCGCCTGTGGCGTGGGGTCCGAACCCATTGAATCGCTGACGGCCGCCAACGGCTTTTTGATCTTCGATTCGGCATGGTGGGATGACAACGTGGGCGGATGCTCGGGCGGAGGCGGCCCGGTGGAAGCGCCGCACGACGCAGTGCTGACTACCCCTGCTGTAGACCTTTCCGGGGCAGACAACTTGGTGTTTACCTGGCAACAGTACTTCAAGCACTACCAAAACTCTTCCACCGTATCCATCAGTATAGACGGTGGCGAAAACTGGACCCTGCTTCACGACAACGGCGGCTGGTATGAGTTCAGCGAGTTGGATGAGTGGGTGTCCATCAACATCACCGACCTGGTGGCCGTGGACCCCACCAACGTTTCTTTCCGCTTCCAATTCATCGGCAACCACTACTGGTGGTGCATCGACGACATTGCCGTGTACAGCCCCAACGACAACGACATGCAGTTGATCAGCGCGGGGTATACCAACTTCGATTTCAACCAAGAGCCCGACGGCTACGGCGACATTCCCTACCACGTGTATCCGGCCAACATGCTCTCGCCGATCAACTTGAAGGGCCGCGCCCAAAACATCGGGGGCTTTGAGCAAACCAACGTGGGAATGCAATTTGTCATGACCCGCGACGGCGAGGTGGTCGTAGACAACACCGACGAAACCCCTTCTGCAGCTTCGGGCAGCATCAAGAACTTTTCCCTTTCTCCGTATAACCCTCCGGGCGTGGGCGATTACCACATCACCTACGACGTCTACCAAGACCAAGTCGACGACAACCTGGACAACAACAGCGCCGAGCTTGACTTCCAAGTGCACCCGCACCAATACGCCCAAGATGAAGGCGTGATGGAAAGCCAATACCTGGGGATCTCGTTGTACGAAAACAGTGCCTTTGAAATGGGGAACCTGTTTCAATCGCGCGCGGCAGGTTACATCATCCACTCGGTGGGTGTGGCCTTGGGCGACTCCACCACGGTAGGCACCACCATCACCGGTAAGGTGTATGACCGCGATGACGCCGAAGTGCTGCTGGGAGAATCTGCCCCCTACACCGTAAATGCCTGGGACCTGAACAGCGTAGGCGACAGCAAATGGGTATGGCTCCCGCTGGAAACACCGGTAGTCACCTTTGACACGACCCTCTATTGGGGTGTCGTGGCCCACGAAGGCGGACTCGAACGCGCGCGGATTGGGCAGAGCGGTGTGCCTCCCATCGAGGTCACCCTGCTGGACTACCCGGCCGAAAACCAGTTGTTCTACATGCCTACCACGCCTATGGTACGCTTGGGTTGGTTCTCTGCCGATGATGTGCCCGGTTGCACCGATGAAACCGCGGACAACTACGACGCTTCGGCCAACGTGGACGACAGCTCGTGTCGCTATTCGGGCTGTACGTTTGCCGACGCCATCAACTTTGATCCCGACGCCAACTTCGACGACGGCTCGTGCTTGTTTGCAGGCTGCACCGATCCCGAAGCCGACAACTACGACCCAGAAGCCGTAGAAGACGATGGCAGTTGCGAATACCTCGGCTGCACCGATCCAGAAGCGGCCAACTACGACCCAGAGGCCGACACCGACGACGGCAGTTGCGAATACCTGGGGTGCACCGATCCTGAAGCCGACAACTACGATGCGCAAGCCAATGTGGACGACGGCAGTTGCGAATACTTGGGCTGCACCGACCCCGAAGCCGACAACTACGACACCACGGCCAACGTGGACGACGGCAGCTGTGAATACTTTGGGTGCACCAACCCCAATGCCGACAACTACGATCCTGACGCCAACGTGGACGACGGTACGTGCATCGTGTCTGGCTGCACTGACCCAGAAGCGGACAACTACGACCCCGAGGCCAACAACGAGGACGGCACCTGCATCTACCTGGGCTGCACCGACCCCGAGGCCGACAACTACGACCCGGGCGCCAACCAAGACGACGGCATGTGCGAATACTGGGGCTGTACCGATCCCAACGCACTCAACTACGATCCCGAAGCCAACACCAACGACGGCACTTGCGAATACAGCGAGGCCTTCTTCAGCGTGGACCAAGACTTTGGCTGCGGCAGTTTGACCGTTATGGTCAACAACCAAACCGTTGGCACTGAGGCCGGTGCGTGCAGCTTCAACATGGGCGACGGCACGGTGATCGATTCGTGTGACACCCCGTTTGAATACACCTACTCCGACCTTGGAGAGTACACCATCACCTACACCTTTGTGGTGAGCGATGTGGTGAGTGAATACAGCCTGACGGTCAATGTTTACCCCGAGGCCATCACTCCAGAAGTGACGTGGGACATGGACACCGGAGAGCTGAGCTGCACCAACTGTGCCGGCGACGAGACCTTCTCTTGGCAATCAGGTGAGGTGGAATTGGGCGCGGAAAGTATCTATGCTCCAGAAGCAGACGGCGATTACACCTTGGTGATCACCAACGGCAACGGATGCGTGGGCACAAGCGCCCCGTTCACCGTGACCTTTGGTTGTTTGGATCCGTTTGCGGTGAACTACAACGCCGAGGCCAACGCCAATGCGGAGGACTGCACCTACCCCGAAGCTTCGTTCGATGTCACCCCTACCGAAGGCTGTCCTGAACTGGAGGTCACCGTGACCAACACCACCACCTTGACCGGCGGCTCCTGCCTCTGGGATTTTGGTGATGAGGCCATCCCCATGGAGAATTGCGACGGTACGGTCACCTACACCTACAGCGGTTCAGGTGCGTTTACCATCACCTACACCTACACCGCCGGGGACTGGACGTCTACTGCTACCGCAGACATCATTGTGTACCCACCGGCGATCACCCCTTCGATTGCCTACAACACCGATACCGGCGAGTTGAGTTGCACGAACTGCACAGGCGACGAGACGGCCGCATGGACCCTCAATGGTGATCCTGTAGGAGGCGATGCGCTCACCTGGAACCCGAGCGAAGACGGCGAATACCAACTCACCATCACCGATGCAAACGGGTGCCAAGGCACCAGCGCAGTATTGCCTGTGATTGTCATTGGTGTAGGTGAACTCGAGGCGGGCCAATTGGTGCTGTACCCCAACCCGGTGAACGACCTGTTGTACGTACGCACACTTGCGGCCCAAGGCGCCCTTGTGCTGACCGACTTGCAAGGACGCACCGTTGTTCCCGGACGTTTGGCTACTGCGCAGTTGCAGCAGTTTGACGTTTCAGCATTGGCGGCCGGTACTTACCTGTTGGTGTGGAATACACCCACCGAACGCAGCGTGACGCGCGTGGTGGTTGGACACTAATTTGAAGGGCTAAGCCACCATTTAGGTCTTGGTTGTGTACCTTAGGTAGTACCGCTGCTATGATCAAAACCTGGACGCTTGGAATGCTGTTGCTTCTGGCACTTGCTAGTTGCCGCAAAGAGGAGGTTGTTTTCGAAGACAACACGGCTCCTCCTTATGCTGGCGTGCCTACGGTCCAAGTCAACAACTACGTCAACCGTCTTTTCATCGATCTCATTGGCCGTGAACCGCTCGACGCGGAAATGGCCTTAGAGGTGGACTCCCTTGAAACGGGCGGGTTGAGCATGGCCGCGCGCACCTCACTGGTTTCGCGCTTGATGTCCAGCACGGCCTATGTGGAAGGCGACAGTTCGTACCACCACGCCTACTTCTTCAAAGTCTACAACGACCTCAAAGCCCGCATGATTGAAGGGGCTTCCGAAGGCATCCTCACCGAGCAGTACAACCAGCTCTACACCCAGTCCTTGGTGGACAGCTTGAACGGGGACTTTGAAGCCATGCAGCGCAACCGCCAGGCCGCAAACCGCATCGCCGAAGTGCAAACCAGCGGTACTGACTTGCGTTTGGGGCAAGCCTCCATCCAAGAGGTGCACGCGCGCATGTGCCACAACGCCATCTATGACGAGATCAACATGGGGTCCTTCAACTTTGTCAACGCGACCTTCAGCGACCTCTTTGACCGCTTTCCCACCACCGAGGAGTTTGACAACGCCTACCAGATCATTGAGTTTGACCAGGCGGCAGTGGTCTTTGGCCAAGCCGCTCAAAACAAAGGCGAATACCTCGACATCCTGGTGGGTTCCACCGAATTTGACGAAGGTTTGGTGCGCTATGCGTACCGCAGCTTGGTCTCGCGCGAGCCCACTTCCTTGGAAGTGTTTGAAGCGCTCAACAACCTGAATGGAAACCTGACCTTGGGCGCTGTGCAGCTCCCGGTCCTGATCAGCGATGAATATGCGGGCTTCTAATTGGATCCTGTTGCTGGCAGCAGCGCTGCTGACCTTCTCGGGGTGCCGCAAGGAGCCCGAACCGCGCTTTGAGCTCAACCCGGTGGAACTCTACCCCTCCAACGCGGGCAAAACGCGCATCAAATCCAACGAACAGTACGTGGCCATCCTCCACGCCAACCTGTTTCAAACCGCCATGAGCGCCGACGAGATTTACGAGGTCTCGCGTTGCATCGAATCCATTGGCGACAAGGAATTGGCCCGCGAGGTCATCATCTCCAACTTCATGAACGAACCCGGCGTCATCCTGCCCACCGTGGAGGACATGAACGCCGACGTGGACGCCTTCATCGATGAGACCTACGTGCGCTTTTTGGTGCGCTACCCCAGCGAGGCTGAGCGCACCTACGTGCGCAACTTCATCGAAGGCAACCCCTTCATGACCCCGGAGTTGGTCTACTTCTCCTTTGCGCTCAGCAACGAATACATGTTCTACTAAACCGCCGCCATGAATCGCAGAAACTTCATTCGAAAAACCGGATTGACCGCGGCGGGCGCATTGGCCTCTCCCTACATCCTGCCCAGCGGACGCTTGTTTGCCCCTACCGGGCGGCGCATGAGCGACCATGTAGTGGTCGTGATGTTTGCAGGCGGCGTGCGTCAGCAAGAATCCGTGTTGCAGCGTTACTTGGACGACGCCCAAGAAGGGGAACCGTACCCGGGCAACATCATGTACAACATGCTCACCGGCGACGCCCCTGAGCTCAAGATCGTCTATGGAACCGGGCAAGGCGGTGCCTTCCCCATCCCGGCCATTTTGGATACCACTCTGCAAGCACAAGGAACCGTATTCCAAGAAGTGCAAGCGCTTTCGGCCGGTCACTTTGGTGGACTCAACAGCATTGTGCAGGGCAGTACCGCCACCACCCAAGGCCTGAAAAAACGCCCGGTCAACCCCACCATCTTTGAATACCTGCGCCGCCACGGCGGGTACCAAGCCACCGATTGCTGGTTTGTGGGCAACGGCATTGCCAACTCCATTCCACTGCTCAACTACAGCGCCCACGCCGACTACGGCGCGCAATACGGCGCCAACTTCTTTGCGCCGTTGGTCACCTTTGGCAACGCGTGTGCGGAGTTCATGGGCGATGCCAAGGTCTACCACCCCGAGAACGAGCTCGATCCGATGTACAAGCTCAAGTACTTCTTGGACAACAACTTTGAGAACTACGCCAACGGACTGCTCAGCTTGGGCAACACCGAGGAAGAGAAGTTCCAAATCAAGGCCTTCATGGAGTCCATGTACGACAAGGTGGCCGCCGGTACGATTGCCTTCCCTCCTGTGACCGATGGCGGAGACGCCACAACCGTCGGATTTGCGTGTGAAGTGCTCCAAGAATTCAAGCCCGCGTGCACGTTCTTGAACTTGGGCGACGTGGACAACTGCCACTCCAACTTCACCGGCTACGTGCGCAACCTGCACCGCGCCGACCACGCGGTGGGACACCTGTGGAACTACATCCAAAACGAGATTCCGGAAATGGCGGGCAACACCACGCTGCTGGTGGTTCCCGAATGCGGCCGCAACGACGAGCCCAACAACATCCTGGATGAAAACGACTGGCGCGCATACGACCACTCGGACGCCAATGCCCTGCGTGTATTTACCAGTATGGTTGGTCCCAATGTGCCGGCCAATCTGACCGTAGGCAGCGAGGGCAACCCCATTGGCCAAGTCACCGACACCATGCTCACCGTGGGCGACCTGCTGGGCGTCCGTCCCGACATCGAAGCCACCGGCTACTTGGCCCCGGGCACCACTTCACTCTTTGACTACCTGTGAGACGGATCGGCGTCATAGCATTGCTGGCGTTGGTCGTTATCGGCTGCCGTAAGGAGCCCGAGAACCCCTACGACAGCATCGATTACGCGGTGGTAGACAACCCGTCAGTGGACGACCTGCCCGAGGGCAACTTCGCGTGGCTGCACGGCAAGGTATTTCAACCCACATGCGCCAACAGCGGATGCCACGACGGCACGTTTGAACCTGAGTTTTTGACCATCTCTTCGGCGTACAACTCGCTGGTGAACCATGGGGTGATTGCCAACGATGCCGCGTTTTCTTTCGAGTACCGCGTCAAACCCGGCGACGTTGATGCTTCCTTGTTGCACGAGCGCATGACCGTGTTCATTCCCAACACCTCTGGCGTGATGCCGCTGTCCACCGAACCCGAAAGCGACTGGGACGCATTGCAAGACTTCTACATCGGACAAATTGAAGATTGGATTGCGGCTGGGGCACCTGACATGTACGGGCAATTGCCCGGTGCAGCCGGCGCCGATTTGCCTCCGCAGGTAGACGGCATTGCCATATTCCCATCGGGCAACACCACCACCCCGTATACCCGTGACCCGGATCAAGCTGGTGTGACCGCCATTCAAGTGGAAGCCACCACCGTGGATGTTTGGCTACGGGTACTGGACGACAACACGGCCGACTTTGCCTTGACCGGCACCGAACTGCGCTACTGGGACGACTTGGTGGACTTCACCGATGCCCACTTGGCAACCCCGTTGACCTACACTTCCCCCATCACTGCCGAAAACCTCAACGGCCAGCCCAGTGAATTTCAGTTCAGCGCCACTATGGACTTGACCGGGGTGCCTCCTGGAACGGTGTACTACCTGCGCTCCACCTGGGACGACGGCAACCAACCCAACCTGACGGTGGTGCCCAACGACGGGTCTTCTTCCTTAATCACCACCGTCTTTAGCCTGCACGTGCAATGAGAACGCTCTGGGCACTCATAGCGTGCGGTTTGCTTCTGCTCGGATGCCGCAAAAGCGATGAAGTGGACCCCATTCCGGTGTTGACCTTTGAGTCCATCTCCGAAGCCGACGTAGTGCAGTTCGAAAACCTGGTCACCCTGACCCTCGGGTACACTGATCAAGACGGCGACTTGGGTGAAGAAGACCCCGACGCCCTGTCGCTCCGCATCAAGGACGACCGCTTGGAAGACTACGATTGGTACCACATCCCTCCCCTGACCCCATGCCTGGACGACCTCAACATCTCAGGCACGTTTGAGGTAGAGCTGCCCCCGTTGTTTTTGCTGGGTTCAGGCAGCTCAGAAGCCACCCGGTTTACCGTCCAAATCCGCGACCGTGCGGGCAACTGGAGCAATCCTGTCCAATCCCCGGAGGTGGTGATTCATGAATAGGCTGCTGCTGTGCTTGTTGTTGCTTGTGGCTGGATCCTTGAGCGCACAGGATGTTCCCGAGTTCATCATGAGCGACACCACGGTGACCGCATGCGACGGCCGCCTGTTTGATTCTGGCTACGACGAACAGTACAGCATTGGCGAAGACCTGACGTTTACGATTTCCTCGACGGCTCCGGTGAGCGTGGTGTTTGAGAACGAATTCTGCGTGGAGATTGGTTTTGACCAACTGGCCATTTACGACGGGCCGGATGTTTTTTCGCCGTTGATTGGCGTGTACGACGGCTTTGAATTGCCGCCGCCGTTCACCAGCACGGGCTCGGTCACTTTTGAATTCACCTCCAACGAAAACGTCCAGTACTGCGGCTTCCAACTGCTGTGGGATGTGGAGGCCCCGCCTCCCACCCCTCCCACCGCCGAACTCCTCCCACCCACCTGCGGTTCCAACATCGTTCCCTTCAGCTTCTCCTACCCGGTGGGCTGCACCTGGATCCAAGCCGAATCGGTCAGCTTCTATTCCGACAACACCGCGTTCAACGTGGTGGACATCAACCTGAATTGCGCCGGCGATTCCTCCTCCTTGCACGAACTGGTGCTCAACCAACCCATCGAGGTCAACTGCACCTACTACCTGGATATGGAGCTGCTGATCCCCGACGCGTGCGACAGCCTGTGGACCTTCCCCTACATGCAAACCCTGGCCTATGACGACTGCCCCATTCAGGTAGAAACCTTTGCCGATCCGCCGGAAATATGCGCCGGCCAATGCACCGAAATCTGGGCTGAAGTCGAAGGGTGTTATGACCATTCGTTCCTTTGGGACACGGGAGACTCCGGCCCTGGTCCGCACACCGTGTGCCCCACCGCCACCACCGACTATGTGGTAACCGTCACCGAAGAACCTACGGGCAATATCCAGACCGACACCATCACCGTGGTGGTCACCGATCCGCAAATCCTCAATGCCCCCGCCCAATATTGCCAGAGCGCTGGCATCGTAGACCTGGAAGCCAGCCCGGAAGGCGGCACCTGGAGCGGAGACGGCATCCAAGAGGTTGACCTGGGTTGGTTTGATCCCGACAGCGCATTGGTGGGGTTCAACACCGTGGTCTACCAAGTGGGCGAAGGGTGCCAAACCACGGCCCAGATTGAAGTGGTGCCCATCGCCACCGACTCGGTGGTGGCCGCTTGCCCTGGAAGCGATCCATTTGTGCTGAACGCTGTGCCTACCGGCGGTACGTGGGGCGGCGGAGGCATACTCCCAGACGGCACCTTTGACCCCGTGGCAACAGGCACGTTTGAAAGCACCTACACCGTGAGCGGCTGCACCTCCACCACCTTGATCAATGTGGCCAACCTCAGCACCGACTTGGATCAACCCATTTGGTGCCAAAGCCTCTGGGCCGATTCCTTGGGCGTCACTCCGTTTGGCGGCACTTGGAGCGGACCCGGCATCGTTGACCCCGCAAACGGGATATTCGACCCGAATGCTGCAGGACCAGGGGCCCACACCCTGACATACCAAACCCAAGGCTGCAGCGACACCTACGACCTCGAAGTCTTGGCCATCGACGCCGGCGGCTTCAACACCAGCGCTGGCCCAGAAGAGCCACCGTACGTGCCCGCAGCGGGTTTCAGCCCAACAGGAGGCAGCTGGTCCGGATGGGGACTCACCGACCCGGTCACCGGACTGTTTGACCCCGGCAGCGTGCCCAACGATACCTGGACCAACCTCATCTACACGGCTCCCAACGGGTGCACCGATACCGTGTTCATGTACGTGCGCCAAACCGAGATTTTGGTGAACCCCATCTACCAATGCACCGATGCCGACAACCTGCCACTCACCTGGGAGGAAGTGGGCCGCACCCCTGGTGGAGGCACCTGGAGTGGCCCAGGCACAATCAACCCCGACGGCAGCTATTGGGAGTTCTCAAACGCCACTGCAGGCGTGGGTGTGCATACGCTCGTTTACACCGCCAACACCTGTGTGGACTCCATGCAAATCATAGTGCACCCTGCCGAGCTGAACCAAGCCCCCATCCCGGTGTGTGAGGCGGCCGCCCCGTTTGCTTTGCTTCCAGATTTGCCACCGGGCAGCACGTTTGAGGGCATTGGGGTTTCTGACCCGCTGGGGACCTACGACCCAGCACTTGCTGGACCAGGTGAATTCACCGTCAGTTGGACTTCCCCTGCAGGATGCAGCGACACCTTCACGGTGGCCGTGGAAGACGATTTGCCCGCGTCCATCACTGGACTTGACCCGGTGTATTGCTGGCAGGACGCCGCACTACCAGTGGACATACAGCCTGATGTAGGCACCATCACAGGCCCCGTGAATGCAGGCACCTTTAACCCTGCCGAAGCTGGAGCAGGTATGCACCTGATCACCGTTGACTACGTAGGCATTCTGTGCAGCAGCAGTGCCGCATTTGAAGTGGAGGTCCTGCCTCCCTTGCAATCCGAAATTGTGGTGTCGGATACCTTGATTTGCCCCGGAGAAGGGATTGAACTGGAGGCCATCTACGGAGGTGGTGGGCCGGATGCCTTGGTAGAATTCTACTGGAACCAAGACCTCATCGCCTTACCCACCCATACCGTGGCCCCAGACGGAACCACCACGTTCGTGTTGACCGTGACCGACGGCTGTTCGGACCCTGCAGTGGACGAGGTGACCGTGGACGTGTTGCCTCCCATTGCCGCACAAGTCAGCACCAGTGACACCCTGTGCATTGGGCTGGATGGCTGGTTGACCGCAGCGGTGTCAACACCCGGCACTTACGACCTTTACTGGGGACCCGATGCCTTGCAAACCGACACGTTGTTTGCGCCCGCAGGCACAGCTGCCCAGTTGCTGGTGGAAGATGCCGGACAGGGCTGCCAGTGGGACACCCTGCTTGTGGTGCCCAATTACACGCCGGTCTCTGCGCAATTCTCCCCCAACCCGAATGAAGATTGCATTCCCTTTGAGGCCAACCCTGTGCAGTTCTTGGATTTGAGTCAATACGGGCTGTCGGGAACGTGGGACTTTGGCAACGGCGAAATCACCGATTATTCCCCGGGCACTACGCCTGAAGTCATCTACGACACCCCAGGTAATTACAGCGTTAGCCTCCATTTGGTCAACGAAGGCAATTGTCCCGACAGCGCCTTTGTGGACCTGTGCATCCTGCCGCCCACCGAACTGTTTGTCCCCGACGCCTTCTCCCCCAACGGCGACTTGATGAACGACGTGCTCTACGTGCGCGGCAAGGGCATCACCGAGCTCGAATTGGTGATCTACAACCATTGGGGTGAGGCCGTGTACGAAAGCCGCGACCCCGAACAGGGCTGGGACGGCACCCACCGTGGAGAACCCGCAGCCTCAGGCAACTATGCTTACCGTTTGGTAGCGTTGGTCAACGATTGGAAACGCGTAGAACAAACCGGCAATATTCTGCTTGTGCGATGAGGATCTGGTGGACCATAGCACTGCTGCTTGTGGCAGGAACGGCCTGCGCCCAAGACGCCATGGTGAGCCAGGTGTACCGCCTGCAAGGCTGGATGAACCCCGCTCTCACCGGCTACATCCAGCACGACTACCGCGCGCAGACCCACCACCGCCGCCAATGGCCCGGACTGCAAGCCCCGTTTGTCACCACCTTCGTGCAAGCCGAATTGAAGGCTTGGGAATCGGGCTACGACGGGCACCACATTGGCGCCGGGCTTGTCGTGTTGCAAGACCAGCTGGGCAACCGTACGTTGAATCAATTTGAGGTACACGGAGCCGGCGCAGTCAACCTGGCGGCGAGCCATTACAACAATTGGGCATTTGGGCTGCAAGTGGGCTATGTACGTCGGACGCTCAATCCCGACAATCTGAGTTGGGACAACCAATACAACGGTGTAGGCTACGACCCCTCGTTGCCTTCGGGCGAAAACTTCACCGCCAGCACACGCGGGTATGTGGACGCCGGATTTGGAGTGGTTTGGTCGCACGACCGCTTGGTGCACTGGCGGTTTGGATACGCTGCCCACCACTTCTTGCAAAACCGTACGCTGCTGGTGCGGGCTGAAGACACTCACCGCATCCGACACACCTTCATGTGGGACACCCACGCCGATTTCCGCGGGTTTGACATGGACTACTACGCACTGTTCATGCGCCAGGCCGGTGCCCAAGTCGTACAGTTTGGTGCGCTAGCCGCAATTGGGTTTGGGTTGGATTCCAGGTACACCACGGCGCGTTCTTCATCGGCGGTGTTGACCGGGTTGACCTACCGCTGGGGCGATGCACTCACCCCTGCTGTGGGCATCCGCTGGAAACAACTCGGCGAGGTGTTGTTGAGTTATGATGTGACCTTGAGTTCTTGGCGCCGCGCGGTGGACTACCGTGGCGGATGGGAAATCAACCTGCGCTACGACGGGTTCTTTTCCGAGAAGCGTCGCCGCCTCAAGTGATCAGGCGAAAAACCAGAAGTCGTTCCTGACGTGTTTGTCCCACGCCGCCAGTTGGGTGCGGATGGCTGCCTTGCCATCGGGTGAGGCCACCACCACTACAACTTGCGGATGATTCAGGTCAAGCACCGCCTCCAAGGGTTCCAGAATGACACCATACACATTGTGCCCAATCTTGTTGGGGTTGTCGCACACCCAGTGGAACGATTCGCCTTGAGCCTGGAGCAACCTCGCCATGTCTTTGCCATTGCGGCCCGCTCCCCAGAGTACCAAAGGACGGTTGGGATCGCGGTCGATGGGCAGGAAGTAACGCAGCTTAAGCTCGAAGTAGCGGTTGTCCTGGTACTCATCCCACGTGCGCGAGATGCGCTCAGAACGGTCGCGCCAATGGTGCAGGACTTTATCCAGTCCCACAATGGTGAGTCCGTGTTGGTAAATGCGGAAGGTGAGATCGTAATCCTCGGGATAGATGTCGGTGAAGCCGCCCACTGCAAAGAAGTCCTCCACATGCATCATCCAACAGTGAGAAGGAATGACGCACTCGGTGTAGATTTCTTCCAAGTGACGGCCCTCTTTGGCCACGTGGTTGAGCCATGCGTCATAACGCTTGAAACCGGGGCCCACCTCGCCGTCATCTCGAAAATGCTCGGTGCCACCTGCGATCACGTGCCCTTGGCCCACCGCTTGCCACGCACCTACCATGGCCTCGAGCTTGTCGGCCGGCATACGATCATCGCTGTCCATACGATTCAGCAGGGTGCCACGGATGTGCTTTTGGCCCTCCTGCAACGCAGGGTTCAATCGTTCGCCGGGGCTGTTGAAGGTGCGGATGCGGGGGTCTTTGGCGGCGTATTTGGCCAAAAGCGCATCTGCCCCGTCGTTGCTGCGATCGTTGACGGCAATGAGTTCCCAATGCGGATAGGTTTGGTCCAGGATGGAATCCAGGCACTCGGGCAGGTATTCAACGGTGTTGTGGTAGGCCAGAATGATACTGACCAGAGGCGGTTGATCCATGGATCAGGACAAGAAACGGATGAGCATGATGACCAAACACACAATGAACATCCACAGGGAAATCTTATTGATCCCGTGCATCATACGCAGGTTGATGTTGCTGTCCGACTTGCGGAACAGGTTGGCCGGGTTGATGTAGTGAAGGATGCGTTTGAGGAACATGGTGAGGTCTTGCTGTGCGAATGTAACCAAACTGCCCTGCTCTGGGTTCACACGATTAACCCAAGATCAAGAAATCCGTGTAGGACAAACCTTACACGTCCCCGCCCGTATACCGTGAGCACGACTGCCTTGAAACCGATGAAAGAATTCCTGTCTGCCCATGATTTGGGCGATGCCCTCGAAGAGCTTTGCCAGCTCGCCACCAGCCGATGTAGCTTTTTGGTCCCCAGCCACGCTGTTGCCCTGTTCGACAGCGAACGGTTGGCCGCCGCGTTGGAGCAACGGCCACGGATCCGGTGTCAGGTGTTCTTTACAAGCCGAGCCCAAGAGCCAGGCATCGAAGCAGCCAATTTGCAGCCGTTCTCGCGCGTGCCCAACCTCGAGGTGTTTGAGGCCGAAGGGGAATTCAACGCCATCTTCTGCAATGAAATCTCCAGTGTTCTGGTGCCGGGCATGTTTCATCCCTTGGCGGCTTCACAAGGCTACTCCAGCCAGATGGGCCTGCACGATTACCCCGACTTCGAAGAACTAGAGCAACGCGCGCGTGCTGTATCGACGTACGCCCGTGTTTGGCAAACGCCTGTTTGGCCTGCGCCGCGTTTATCAAGGCTCGGACACCGAGACCTACGGGTTGTGCTTCCGCGCTTAGCGCGCAGCGATCACGCTGATTTCCACATTCACATGCTTGGGCAGGACCGACACCTGCACACATTCACGCGCCGGGAAACCGTCGGAGAAGTAGCTGCCGTACACCGCATTGACAGCCGCAAAGTCGTTCATGTCTTTCAGGAAAATACTGGTCTTGATGATGTGCTCAAAGCCCAATCCGGCAGCGATCAACACCGCCTCGATGTTTTTCATGATGCGGTGGGTTTCGGTGTCGATGTCCGAGAGTAGCAACTCACCGGTATCGGGATCCAACGCAATTTGGCCGCTAAGGAACACCAAGTTTCCAGCGCCAACAGCTTGGCTATAAGGCCCAATGGGCGCAGGAGCAGCCGAAGTTTCGTAAATGTCTTTTTGCATGGGTAAGGTCCAGGGTGGTGACGCACGTGCGCCACACCCCGGCAAGATACCTCACAAGAATTTGGACACCGTTACATGGAAGGTGCTGCCCTCGCCCAAGGTGCTTTCCGCCCAGATTTCACCGGCGTGCAATTGTGCATGTAATGGCCTTCGGCCACCACCACTTCGCCCTTGCTCCTGATCTGTTGGACTATGGGCCGCAACTGAAGGATGCTGGCCGGATGGGCCGTTTGCTCCACGTTCATGCCCAACAAGTGATCGCGTTCATGGCCGAGAAGCTCCACGAATTTCTCGTTGAAATCCACAAAGCGCCCCACAGGGTCAGCCAATACAATGCCTACCGGATTCCGCTCAAACAGAGCGCGGAAACGGGCTTCTCGGCGTTCAAGTTCTTGCCTGGCCTCGCGCTCTTGGATGGTGCCCGAGAATCCTGCTTCGCGGATGACTTGTTCGTGGATGAAATTGGTATCATCGTCCACCAGCATCACCGTTTATAGAGAGTTCAGGTTGATAGTCATAAGTGCAAGTCTCAGTTGAGGTCAGAGAAGACTTAACGTCCTCTCAAGATAAACCAGACCGGCGATGATCGTTGTAGGAAGTTATCCTACCCCTAATAGAGCAGCGTGCTCTCCCCCAAATTGCCCCTGCGCTGGAGCTTCAAATCCTGGAGTAGGGCGCTTTTGACGTTGAGTTGCAACGAGTAGCTCTGGCGCACGCCAAAGGGGATGTAGTTGAAGGCCAGCTCCCAACAGTGCAGGTCCCAGTACAGGGCCAAGTTGGTGGTGGTGAAGTCCTTGCCCACGATGTCGTAACCGGTGTTGAAGGTCACCTTCCAACGGTCCAACACGCGGAAGTCACCCCGTGCGGTAATGGCCGAAGTGTAGCGGTTGGTATCGGCTTGCTGGGTGGCGTCAAAGACTTTGGTCAGATTCAGGTTGTAGCCCAGCGCAAGAGACCACGGGGTGTTGAAATCCACAAACGCATCGCGGTTTTGGGCGATGATATCTTGATCGGCCTCCGACACCGGACGGTCGGGCCCGCGACTGCCTTTGTCCCGCGAGCTGAATTGCACATTGAAGCCCACGTTGCTGCTGCGCATGCGAAGCAGCTTGCCTTGGCTCTCGGCCAGGAAGGTGTCGATGGTGGCGCCGTTTTCGTCCCGATCGTAGGCGCTCCAGCTGCTGGAATAACTGAGGTTGAGCCGCTGCAGCACCGTGGTGTTTCCGCTCAAGGTCACGTTGCTCAAGTTGAGCGAGTCGGCCAGCAGGTTATAGGAGGTAGAGACCACAAAACGGTCGATCAGCTTGACCTTTTTGGTGGTGGGTTTGTCTCCGGAATCGTCTTGCACCTTCATCTCCAAGTTGTTGGAGAGCGAGAAGTTGACCGAACCTGCTTCCCGCGTGTTGTTGGGGCTGTAGCGGGCCACCTCAAACGGATTGTATGAGGTGTATTCACCACCCTCCCCGAAGAAGCCGAACTGCTCGTAGGTGTTGTAAGGGGTGTAGGAAAAACCAACGGTAGGGGTCAATACGTGACGGATGGCTTTCACCTTGCCGTCTCCCACCCGGAAGGTGCCGAAGAGCTGCGTGGTGGCGTTGGCCGAAACGCGCCAATCGTCGGCGTAGCGCAGACCGGCCAGCGTATCGCGGGTTTGCACCAAGGCATCCGGGTCAAAGCCCACGCTCAAGTAGCGGAACGCGAGGTAATTGTTGTACGTGAACGAAGGATTGATGGTCACAAACCCGCCGCCGGTTTTAATGCTGGTGGTGGCCGTCAAGTTGCCGTTGACCCCATTGCGCATTTGGCGCAACAGCGAGGCCAGGTTGTTCAAGCGTACGTCGGATTCGTCGGCGTTGAGTTGGTTGTCAAAGTTCACGCTGCCGCTGACCCCGAGTTTGCTGATGCCCAACTTGTTGTACCACTTGCTGCCCGAAGCACTCAAGCCCAACCACTTTTGCATGGGGTAAATCCGGCTCATGTTGAGGTTGACCGTGGGCACGTTCACGGTCACGGTTTGGTTGAGCGTGTTTTGGGTGTGTCCGCCGGTTACCGCCAGCGAAAATGGGGTACCTGGGAACGATTTGTTCCACCGCATGCTCGAGCGGAACGTGGAGCTCAAAAACTGCTCCTGGGAGGAGTTCAGGTTGTTGGTGAAGTTGGTTCCCGTACCAAAATTCAAGTCCGAGGTAAAACGCGTATTGGGACGTGCCTTGCTGTCTTGGGTGTGGTTCCAACGCACGAAAAAGTCGGTGCGTTTGACGTAGTCGGGCAGTTCCGGGAAGCTTTGTTTGGTGACGGTGCGCGACACGGTAAATCCGCCGTTGTACCGGTAGCGCTTGCGGTAGTTGGTGACGTTACGCACGCTCCAGCTTCCGCGGCTGTAAATGTCTCCGGTAAACTTGGTATCGAGGTATTGCCCAATGGGGATGTAGTACCCAAATTCTTTGAGGAAAAAGCCCAAATCGCCCCCGTCGCCGTAGCCCGGGATGATGATGCCGTGGCTCTTCTCAATCTTGTTGGGGAAGAACGCAAACGGCAGCGCAAGCGGGGTGGGAATGCGTTCGAGTTGGAGGTATTGCGGGCCGGGGATCTTGGACTCTTTGATGCCCAGAATGCCCCGCGAGCGCTCTAAGACTTTGTTGCTGTCCACGCTCAATGGCAACGGGACGGGAATGGTAACGCCATTGAGTTCCATGTACACCGGTCCGGTCACAATCTTTTTGCCGGGCACGATGATGCCCTTGGAGATGTGGAAATGGAAGTGGGGATCGTCCGCATCGCAGGTGGTGAACTTGCCGTGGCGCATGTGCACCCACTCGTTGGCGTGGCGACGGGAGATTTCGGTGTGGACGTACGCTTCCCCTTCGCGGGTGACCACAGAGCGGCTGTATCCGGACTTGGTTTTGAAGTTGAAACACAAGGTTTCTTGGGAGAACTCTTGCGCCCCGTCGCGGAACACCGGCTTGCCTTGCAGCACCCCAAGCGAATCGCGAATGCCAAAAGCACAAGCTTCGTTGTTGCGCGTGTCGAACACGATGGAATCCGCTTTGAGGATCATGGTTTCGTACTTGACCTCGGCGTTGCGCACCAAGTACCACTTCTCTTCCAACAGGTCAAAAAAGATGGAGTCGGCGTCGTAAAACACCGGAGCGTCGAGCACGTCCGGGTTGGAAGTCGGTGGAATACTATCGGGAGCGGCCTCCGCGTTGGAAGCTTCAGAGACCTCCTGCAAGGTGCTGTCGACCGGCGTGTTCACTCCGGTCGAATCGGCCTGTGCGCCCAGTCGGGACGCGGCCATTATCAACACGCAGAGCAGGATAATTTCACTTGTGCGCAACAAACGACGCATAGGGGGCCACTTAATTTTGAAGAATTGGCACAAGAATGGCTCCAAAGCTACAGAAATAACGAAATGACGATGCGGACACATACCGAACACATCGCCCCGGTTTCTGGCTCGGATTCAGGTGGAAAACGCACAGCCCTGGCGTTTCTTGCCCTGGCTCTGTTGTTTCTCATTGCGGCTGCTCCTTCTTCGGAGTCGGCGCACGCCATTACCAAAATCGTGATCGACGCCGGTCACGGGGGCAGCGACCCGGGCAACCTCGGCACCGGGCGCTACAAGACCACCGAAAAAGACATCACCCTGAATGTCGCCCTCGAAGTAGGTCGACGCATCCAACAGGCCTGCCCGGACTTGGAGATCGTTTACACCCGCACCGGCGACACCTTCCCAACCCTCAAGGACCGGGTCAACATTGCCAACGACGCCCAAGCCGACCTGTTCATCTCGGTGCACTGCGACGCGTTTACCAAATCCAGCGCTTTTGGCAGCTCCACGTTTGTGATGGGGATGCACAAGAACGAAGAGTCGCTGCGCACCGCCATGCAGGAGAATGCCTCGATCTACCTCGAGGACAACTACGAAGAGAACTACGCGGGCTTCAACCCCAAGGATCCGGACACCTACATCGCCATTGCCCTGCGCAACAACGTGTACATCGACCACTCGCTTCACCTGAGCAAGTACATCCAGGACCAGTTCCGCGATGAGATCGGTCGCAAAGACCGCGGCGTACGCCAAGCAGGGTACTACGTGATCAGCTACACCACTATGCCAAGCGTACTGGTAGAGCTCGGGTTCTTGACCAACCCCACCGAAGAAGACTTCCTCAACACCCAAGCCGGCCAACACAAAATGGCCAATGGCATTGCCGAGGCGTTTGTCCAGTACAAAGGACAAATCGAAGGGGTGAAGATCACCCTGCCTCCCGCTGAGCCTGCGCCTGAACCCGAACCGGAAACCCCTGAGGTGGTGACCGAAACGGTGGACGACGGGCAAATCGTGTTCATGGTGCAAATCCTGTCTTCCAGCAAAGCGCTCGCAGCAGACGACCCTGCACTGCACGGGTTGGAGGACGTGAAAGAAGTCAAGAGCCGCGGGCTGTTCAAATACCTAGCCGGTGCAACCGGCTCGTTTGACACCGCCAAGGAAAACCAAGCCGCATTGCGCCAACTCGGATTCGCGGACGCGTTTGTGGTGGCCTACAAGGGAAAGAAACAAATCGGATTGGCCGAGGCCATCCGCAAAACGAAATAACCGCTTTGAAAAAGATCTCTCGCGAATTTAAGATCGGGCTGATTGTACTGTTGAGTGCGGCGCTGCTGGTGCTGGGCTTCAACTACCTGAAGGGCATCAACCTGTTTGAGGAGCAGCGGACGTTCTTTGCCATTTACGGCAACGTGGACGGACTCCAGCCCTCGAACCCCGTCTTGCTGCAGGGCCTCAAGGTGGGGCTGGTGAAACAGGTGCGCTTCCACCCCGACGGCAGCGGGCGCATCGAAGTCGAATTTTTGATCGACGACCCCAACGTCAACCTGCCCAGCGACACCCGTGCCAAGATCTTCACTTCGGATTTCTTCGGGTCCAAGGCGATTGACATCCTGCCCGGTGCAAGCATGGTAATGGCCGATTCCAAAGACACTTTGCGCAGTGAGGTGGAAGAGGATTTGACCACCACCATCAAAAACGAATTCGAGCCGCTCAAGGCCAAGATCAACGAGCTCACCTCGGGGATCGACGTGATTGTGACCAACCTCAAGACCGTATTCGAGGACGACGCTACGCAAGGCCTGCCGCAAGTATTTGCGAGTCTGCAGCGCACCATGGAAACCCTGGAAGCCACCGCTGAAAAGCTCGACGCTACCGTGGCCGACAACCGCTCCAGCATCAACGGCATCATCAACAATGTGAACGCCATCTCGGCCAACATCCGCGACAACAACGACGAGCTGAACGCCATTGTGCGCAACGTGGCCCAACTCTCGGATTCGCTGGCGCAGATGAACTTCAACCAAACCATCCGCAAGGCCGACGCCGCTATGGGCTCGTTGGCCGAGGTGATGCAAAAGGTGGAAAACGGCGAAGGCTCACTGGGCCTGCTGGTCTCGAGCGACTCGTTGCACAACGAAGTGGTGCGCACCAACCAAGAGCTCCAGCTGCTGATCAACGACATTTACGAGAACCCGTGGCGCTACATCCATGTTTCTATCTTTGGCAAGCGTGAGAAAGACCGATTCTCGCGCCGCGACGAACAGCGTATCCTGGACGTCGTTGAAGAAGCCGAAAAAGACAACTAGGAATCCACGCGTATGATTGGGCAAATTGCCTTCGCACTCCTGCTGGGAGTAGCTGTGTTCTTCTTCGCCCGTCGCCTCGGGCACATCCGCAGCAACATCAAACTGGGCCGTGACCTGGACCGCACCGATAACCGTGCTGCACGCTGGCGAACCATGGCCCGCGTGGCATTGGGGCAAGGCAAAATGGTTACCCGTCCGGTGGCCGGCATCATGCACATCATCATCTATGTGGGCTTTTTGATCGTCAACATCGAGCTCCTTGAAATCGTGTTGGACGGACTCACCGGGCACCACCGCTTGTTTGCCGGCAGCCTCGGCAGCGTGTATCCCTTCCTGATCAACACCTTTGAAATCATCGCCTTTTTGGTGGTGATCAGCTGCGTAGTGTTCCTGGCCCGCCGCTGGGTGATGAACATCAAGCGCTTCCACAACCCCGAAATGAAAGGCTGGCCCACACGCGACGCGACCATCATTTTGATTTGGGAGATGGTACTCATGTTCTGCCTGTTCAGCATGAACGCCACCGACAGCATTTTGGCCGCACGCGGCATGGACCACTACACCGTGGCCAGACCGTTTGCGATCAGCCAATACTTGGTCCCTTTATATGAAGGCATCGCAGACAACGGCACCTTGACCCTGCTCGAGCGCGCCTTCTGGTGGACCCACATCACCGGCATCCTCGGCTTCTTGGTGTACGTGACCTACTCCAAGCACTTCCACATCATCCTGGCCTTCCCCAACACCTGGTACTCCAATCTGGCGCAGAAGGGCCGCATGACCAATATGGAAGCGGTCACCAACGAGGTGAAGTTGATGATGGACCCTACGGCCGATCCGTACGCCGCCCCTGCTGCAGACGCTGCACCGCCCCAACGCTTTGGCGCCAAGGACGTGCAGGACCTGACCTGGAAAAACCTCATGGATGCCTACACCTGCACTGAGTGCGGCCGCTGTACTTCCAACTGTCCGGCCAACCAAACCGGCAAGAAACTCTCTCCCCGTAAAATCATGATGGACACCCGCGACCGCTTGGAAGTGGTGGGGGTCAACATCCGCGCCAGCGGGGAATTCCAAGACGACGGCAAGGCCCTGCTCGGCGACCACATTACCGAGGAGGAACTGTGGGCATGCACCAGCTGCAACGCTTGTGTTGAAGCCTGCCCGGTCAACATCGATCCTTTGAGCATCATTTTGGACATGCGCCGCTACCTGATCATGGAGGAATCCAAGAGCCCAGAGAGCATCACCGCCATGTTCAACAACGTAGAAAACAACGGCGCACCGTGGGCCTTCAGCGCCATGGACCGCGACAAGTGGCGCGAAGAACTCAACCAAGCCTAACCATGGAACAGACCTTCAACGTACCTACCGTAGCCGAACTTGCCGCCAAAGGCAAGACCCCTGAAATCCTGTTCTGGGTAGGCTGTGCCGGCTCTTTTGACGACCGCGCCAAAAAGATCACCAAAGCCATTGCCAAGATCCTGCAAAAGGCGGGCGTGAACTACGCCATCCTCGGCCAAGAAGAAACTTGCACCGGCGATCCCGCCAAGCGCGCAGGCAACGAGTTCTTGTTCCAGATGCAAGCCATGCAGAACATCATGACCATGAACGGCTACGGCATCAAGAAAGTGGTTACCGGATGTCCGCATTGCTTCAACACCCTCAAAAACGAGTACCCTGAGCTCGGCGGCGAATACGAAGTGATCCACCACACCCAGCTGATCCAAAGCCTCATTGGCGATGGCAAGCTGACCGTGAGTGGCGGCGAGTCGTTCAAAGGCAAGAAAATTACTTTCCACGATCCGTGCTACTTGGGCCGCGCCAACGGCGTCTATGAAGCCCCACGCAAAGCGCTGGAAAAACTGGATGCTGAGCTGGTGGAAATGAAACGCTGCAAGCAAAACGGCCTGTGCTGCGGTGCCGGCGGCGCACAAATGTTCAAGGAAGCCGAACCCGGCAACAAGGAGGTCAACGTCGAGCGCACCGAGGACGTGATTGCCTCAGGCGCGCAAATCGTGGCTGCCGGATGTCCCTTCTGCAACACCATGATGACCGACGGCGTGAAGCACTTCGAAAAAGAAGGCGAAATCGTGGTCAAGGACATTGCGGAGTTGGTTGCAGAGGCGGAGGATTTGATTTAAGCCATCCATGTGCTGAGCGCGACTGTCTACCAAGTGGTAGCGCAGCTGCTAGGATCCCATTTTCAGCCCCCTATCTTCCCAGTGGGGCCTGCGGGTGCAGGCCCCAACGGGAACCCGTCCAGCTTTTGAACACACATGGCTTTGAACCCGCTCACCGTTCGAATTGCTCCCATGTCCATCTAACTCAACACCGCCGCTACAAGGCTTTGGACACTAAAAGAGTCTTTGGCCAACAAAACGCTGCAGGCCTCAAATAAGGGGGTGGAGACCGTGCAACGTTGGACAGGGACATGGGGCGCGTACCCTGCTCATTGAAGACTTTGTATTGACCATTGAGTGCAGGCGACCCTTCGGACCTGCGCGACTTTTACGCATTCCACAATGGCATTGTAAATCTTTAACCCGGCGGGTTTGCGCACCCGGGTGACGGCGCCCACCTTTACCTATCTTTGGCGCCATCCAAAGCACAACCTATGCCCCTTCTTGAAGGAAAAGTTGCCCTGATCACTGGTGCCTCGCGAGGCATTGGCAAGGGCATTGCCGAAAAATTCGTGGCCGAAGGTGCCACCGTAGCATTCACCTACCGCAGCTCGGATGAAAAAGCCCGTGCGCTTGAGGCCGAACTCACGGCCAACGGCGGCACTGCAAAAGGCTTCAAGTCCGACGCCGGCGACTTCGAACAAGCCGCCAAGCTAGTAGAAGATGTGGTGAAGGAATTTGGCACTGTCGACATTGTGATCAACAATGCCGGCATCACCCGCGACAATCTGTTGATGCGCATGAGCGAAGAGCACTGGGACGAGATCATGGACGTGAACCTCAAAAGCGTCTTCAACCTCACCAAGGCTGTGATGCGCACCATGCTCAAGGCCCGCTCGGGCTCCATCATCAACATGAGTTCGGTGGTGGGTGTCAAGGGCAACGCCGGTCAGGCCAACTACGCGGCTTCGAAAGCGGGCATCATCGGCTTTACCAAGTCAGTGGCCGCTGAGCTGGGTTCGCGCAACATCCGTTGCAACGCGGTGGCCCCTGGATTTATTGAAACTGAAATGACCGCCGCGCTGGGCGAAGAAGTGATCCAGCAGTGGCGTGATGGCATTCCGCTCAAACGCGGTGGTTCGCCGGACGATGTGGCCAACCTGTGTCTGTTCTTGGCATCGGACATGAGCACCTACATCACCGGTCAGACCATCAACGTGGACGGCGGCATGCTCATGTAACCGTCCCTCCCGCCTGTGGAACTGATTCTCGACGCCCCCAACTGGATCCTGGCCCTCTGCGTGCTCGCAGGGGTGACCTACGCCGCTGCGCTCTACACCAAGGACCGCTTGAACAGGCATTTCAGCAGGGGAGTCATCTTTGGCCTGTCCGCCTTGCGGTTCAGCGCGGTGACCCTCATTGCCCTGTTTTTGGCCCGCCCGCTAATCAAAACCGTGGAGCAAGACGTGGAGAAGCCCGTGGTGGTCATCGCCCAGGACAACTCCTCTTCGCTGGCCCTGGGGCCCGACTCTGCGCGTTACCGTGCGAGCTACGCCAATGAGCTGCGCACCTTTGCGGCCTCCTTGGCCGAGGACTACGACGTGCAGACCTACACCTTTGGCGAGCACCTGTCTCCCGGGCTGGACACCTTGGATTTTTCGGAGAAAACCACCGACTATACGTCTCTGCTCGATGAGCTCTACGCCACCTACAGCAACCGCAACTTGGGCGCCGTGGTGGTGGCCAGCGACGGCCGCTACAACCGCGGGGTCAATCCGGTCTACAGCTTCCAAAAGCTGAACGCACCGGTGTACACCATCGCCCTGGGCGATACTGCCGCACGCCGCGATGTGCAAATCGCCGAGGTGGCACACAACCGCTTGGCCTACTTGGGCAACCGGTTCCCAGTGGAAGTGCGCGTAGAAGGGTTCGAAGTCCCGGGCGAATCGGCCACGGTCACCATCGCACGCAAAGGCCAAGCGCTGTATAGCGAAGTGGTCAAATTCGATGGACCTGCGCACAGCCAAGTGGTACGCACCACGCTGGAAACCGAAGAAACCGGATTGCAGCAGTACGTGGTTTCGGTGTCGGTGTTGGACCAGGAAGTCACCACCGCCAACAACCGTGAGGCGTTCTTCATTGATGTGCTGGACAGTCGCCAAAAAGTGCTGTTGCTGCACCGCGCTCCCCACCCGGATGTCAAGGCCTTGCGCTACGCCATGGCGAGCAATGCCAACTACGAAGTGCAGGTAGCTACCTTGGACGACTTTGACGGCGAGGTGACCGACTACAACCTGGTGGTCTTTCACGGCTTGCCCAACGGCACCGATGCTGCAGCACTGGCGCGCGAAGCTGCCGAAGGCGATGTGCCCGCGTGGTACATCTGGACCTCCTCCACCCTCTTCCGCGAGTTCAACAACCTGGGCACGGGAGCCAAGCTTACTGGCGGCTCGGGCAAAACCACCGACGCGGGCGCCGAATGGTCGGACGGCTTTACGCTGTTCACCTTGAGCGAGTCGACCCAAAAACGTTTTCGCAATTATCCCCCACTCACCCTGCCCTTTGGAAACCTAGACATGAGCCCAGGCATGAGCCCCATGCTCTTCCAACGCGTAGGGCAAATCAAGACCGAACAGCCTTTGTTGGCGTTCAACACCTCACAGGGTCGCAAGCTCGCAGTCACCACCGGAGAAGGCCTCTGGCGTTGGCGCCTGTTTGACTACTTGGAAGACGGGAACCACGCCGCGTTTGACGAGTGGGTCACCAAAACGGTGCAATACCTCGCGGCCAAGGACGACAAGAGCCAATTCCGAGTAGCCGGTGAGACCGATTTGCTGGAAAACCAGGCCGTGCGCTTTGAGGCCGAATTGTACAACGACGCCTACGAGCCCATCAACAGCCCTGAGGTGACCATGACCCTCACCAGCGAAGAAGGCAACACCTACGACCGCGTGTTTACCCGCGCCGGGGACGGTTACCGCCTGGATGCGGGAAGCCTTCCTGTGGGCCAGTACAGCTACCAAGCCCAAACCCAGCTCGGGGGCAAGACCCTGACTGAACGCGGAGAATTCTCCATCTCCCCCATCCAACTCGAGCTCACCGAAACCCGTGCCGACCACGCCCTGATGTTCAATTTTGCCCAAGCCAACGGTGGCCAAATGGTGGATTCACAAGAATTGGGGAAATTGGAAGGGCTCGTGCGTAACTCGGGCAATGTGCAAAGCGTCATCCATGAGTCAAGGGTGCTGTCAGACCTGATCAACACCCCTTGGCTGCTATACCTCATCGTGGGGTTGCTCGCCCTGGAATGGCTCTGGCGCAAGCGCAACGGAACTTATTAAACACAATCATTATGGCAACCAACTTCAACCGAACCGGCAATTCTCTATCCGGACGCAACCGCCTGCTCATTTTCCTTGGCTTAGCGGTCATCACTTTTCTGCTGCTGTTCCGCAGCTTGACATACACTATTGACTCTGGATACGCCGGCTTGGTGTTTCACACTTTTGGCAACGGCATTGACCCGAATGAAGAGGCGCGAGGACAAGGCTTCCACTGGAAAGCCCCTTGGGACAAGGTGGTCAAATACGAAGTGCGCCAGCAAGAGGCCAAAGAACGCCTTGAAGTGTTGAGTTCCAACCTGCTCAAGATCGAACTCGACGTGAGTATTTTCTACCAACCACAACTCAACAAGCTCGGCTACCTAGAAACCGAACGTGGCGCCAACTATGCCGATCGGGTGATTGTGCCAGCGATGCGCTCGGTCGCGCGCGAGGTCATTGCTCAATACTTGCCCGAGGAAATCAACACCACCAAACGCGAATTGATCCAGACGCAAATCGAAGAGCAATTTGAGGCGAAACTCGCAGCCAACTTCATTCAATGCAACGACGTGCTTATTCGCAAAGTCAAACTGCCCCTGAAGCTGGAAGAATCCATCGAACGTAAGCTCCAACAAGAGCAAGAGTCCTTGGAATACGAATTCCGCCTGGTGAAAGAGTCCAAAGAAGCCGAGCGCAAGCGCATTGAAGCAGAGGGCATTCGTGCCTTCCAAGACATCGTTACCCAATCGGTGACCGACGACCTGCTCAAGTGGAAAGGCATTGAGGCCACCACACAACTCGCCGAAAGCGACAACGCCAAGATTGTCATCATCGGGAACGAGGACGGCCTGCCACTGATCTTGGGCAATGAGTAACGAACGCGCACGCCGCCGCAGACGCCGCACGGGACTGGTGGTACTGGTCCTGCTGGTGTTGGCCGTCATTTATCGCGAACGCCTGCTTCAAGGCACCGGCAGCTTTCTGATGGCCACCGATGCCACAGCACAGGTGGATGCTGTGTTCGTCTTGGGCGGAAGCTCGTACGAACGCGGGCTTGAAGCGGTGGTGATGATGGACAGCGGGTACGTATCCGGACCGGTGGTGTGCACCGGTGGCAACGTACCATCCATCCTGGCCGCTTTGGACACCGCCATGTTCGAGGCCGATTGCACCAAACAATTTTTGGAAAACGAAGGGCTGCCCGCTGAACGCGTGGTGGCCCTTACGGGTTCCACCAGCACCCAAGAGGAGAGCGATGAGATCCTGGCCTACTGCAAAGAGCAAGGGCTCAGCAACATCATGGTGATCAGCTCCAACTTGCACATGCGCCGCGTGCGGTGGGTGTTTGAAGACAAGTTTGCCGATGCCGGCATTGCAGTCAACTTTCACGGTGCGCCCTCACAACAGTGGGACGATGAGCTGTGGTGGAAGAGCGAAGGTGGGCTCATCATGGTCAACAATGAATACGTGAAGCTTTTCTATTACGCGGTGAAGTATTGACATGCTTCGCATCCCTTGACGCCACAGCATGACGCCTGATACCGCGACAACTCACGTTGAATTCCTGACGATGCCGCACGTAGATGCATCAAGGGATAATCCTTCGAAAAGACGGATCTCTACCGGATCAATTTTCGTATATTTCGCCCTCTAGTTATTTCTATGAAAAATTTAATTGCTTCGCTGTATATCGTTTTTTCATCGATGTATGGGATTTGTCAATACACATCTCCTCAAGTGACGGCTGCTTCTGGAGGCACGGGCTCCTCGGCTTCTGCCACCTTGCAGTGGACCTTAGGTGAACCGGTCATCCAGACCGCATTGGGCAGCTCAGCACAACTGACTTGTGGCTTCCATCAAACCGACGCTTTCTGTTTCGGCGACTTCAACTTTGATGGCCAAATCAATACCAACGATGTGTTGATCCTCTTGGGCGAATGGGCCTGTCAAGGGGTGTGTTTGGCTGATATGGACCAGGATGGAGAAGTGGGCACCACGGACATCCTCCTGCTTCTCGGCACATTTGGAACATCCTGTTACGCAGAACTCTAGAGCATGAAACAGTTGTTCTTGAGTTTAATCACTGTGCTGATCACAGCCAGTGCATGGGCGCAAAGTCCCTTCCAATTCAACTTCCAAGCGGTAGCCCGCAACTTGGCCGGCAACCCTTTGACCAACCAATCGGTTGATTTCCGCCTGAGCGTGCTTCAAGGAGCCATGGACGGTACCGCGGTCTACGTGGAAGAACAATCCGCGACCACCAACAACTTCGGCTTGGCCAACCTGTTGGTGGGCAGTGGTACGCCGTCTCTGGGCAGTTTGTCTGCGGTAGATTGGGCCAACGGTCCCTACTTCCTGCAGATTGAGCTGGACATCCAAAACGGCGAAGGCTACCAATTGATGGGCACCAGCGCATTGGCCAGTGTGCCCTATGCCTTGCATGCAAAAACCAGCGAGCAAGCTGGACCTGAAGGGCCACAAGGCGAACCAGGGGAACAAGGACCCCCAGGGGAAAATGGAGCAACCGGTCAAAGCGCTTACGAGCTTTGGCTTTCCCTGGGCAACGGGGGTACCGAAGAAGACTTCTTAGCATCGTTGGTAGGGCCGCAAGGTGAGCCCGGATCCGGCGGATCTAGTGGGTTTACGCATTTCTTGGGCGAGGCTTTCGGTGGTGGTATTGTCTTCCATTTGTGGCTGGACCCCATTACAGGTGAGGAGCACGGACTTGTGGTTTGTCCCGAACTTTTTCCCAACGCAAAATGGGGCTACAATGGCATCCAAGTCAATGTCACAAGCCGCACAAATGGTATGGCCAATTTGGACAGCGTGCGGGTGATAGGGGTTGAACCCAACACCATTTGGTCCGTTGTTGACACGTTGAATTATAGTGGGTATTCGGACTGGTACATCCCAGCAAGACATGAGGCACAAATGCTGGCAAACAATGCGCTCTTCGTACAGAATAGTATGGCTCAGCTGGGTTACCCTCCATTTTCACAGAACGGTGATATCTACTACCAGCACGGTGGCGTGCGAATGTGGACCTCTAGTAAGCCGCCATTTACTGGTGTTACTACAGCAATTGCATGGGACCCAAATGATGGTTTCAGAGGGTCAAGTCATACCGCTAGTTCAAACTCCTATTGGAGCGAGAGATCAGATACCATGCGTTTTTTCCCGATTCGACGATTTTAATTGAACGTTTCTCGCCTGAATTGAAACAGGACAACCTCTGCATCAAAACCTGACCATATGTTGACGAGAACCTCAGCGATCATTGCGCTTTGCTTGATTTGGACGACTGCGGCCTGGAGCCAATCGCCCTTCCAATTCAACTTCCAAGCGGTAGCCCGCAACTTGGCCGGCAACCCCTTGACCAACCAATCGGTTGATTTCCGCCTGAGCGTGCTTCAAGGAGCCATGGACGGTACTGCGGTCTACGTGGAAGAACAACCCGCGACCACCAACAACTTTGGCTTGGCCAACCTGTTGGTGGGCAGTGGCACGCCGTCTCTGGGCAGCTTGTCTGCGGTAGATTGGGCCAACGGTCCCTACTTCCTGCAGATTGAGCTGGACATCCAAAACGGCGAAGGTTACCAATTGATGGGCACCAGCGCATTGACCAGTGTGCCCTATGCCTTGCATGCAAAAACCAGCGAGCAAGCAGGACCTGAAGGGCCACAAGGAGAACCAGGGGAACAAGGGGAACAAGGACCCGCAGGGGAACAAGGCGAAGCCGGCGCAGGCGTGTCTCAAGTTGAAATCATCAACGATAGCCTGTGGCTGACCTTAACCACCGGTGAAATCCAGAACGCAGGGCGTGTGGTGCCTGCATTGGATTCATTGCTGAGCAGTATTGGTGTGCTCTCCTCAGGGGGCGGCTGCAATCCGCGCTTTCCGGAAGGATACGGCACCTTCATTCATCACACCATTCTAGCCACCGACCCGGGCTATACAGTACCTGACGGATACAACCTCTATGTGATCGGAGGAGGGGCCGACGGCTACACCATCGACCAACAAGACTACCTCACCCAAGGGGCCTCCTGGGGAGCTCCAACAAATCCATTGATTGTTCCCAGCGGCGCATTGTACAGAGTGGACATTCTTGGAACAACCTTGGATATGTCATTCAGAGGTTGGTTGGTTCCTGTCTCGTCCGAAGTCGAGGTTGTCGACATTTATTTGAATGCCACAGACCCCAATGAAGCCAGTGAATTTATTGTTCCTGATGGCAAAGAGTTCGTGTTGCTGCGAGCATACGCCTGGGATGGGACTTACGAGATTGACGGAGTCACATGGGACCTTGACGGGACCACCTCCGATTGGTACCTCAACTTTCCCTCTGGAAGCCGCATTTTCGACCCTGGGGTGGGCTATGTCTACGGCTACTTGGTCAATGAAGGCTACTTTGAGAATTGCAGTGGAAGTTCGGTGGGAACTTCTGCAGGAGCTGATGGTCAAAGCGCTTACGAGCTTTGGCTTTCCTTGGGCAACGAAGGCTCGGAAGAAGATTTCTTGGCATCGCTGGTAGGGCCGCAAGGTGAGCCTGGACCAGCAAGTGATTCGGCTCAAGAACGACTTCACATTGAATTTGCAGGCGACGCCCCTACCAATGTGTGGTCTGCGGTTTCGGACACGTACGCCGTTAGCGCAGGGGAATACTATCGCTTGAACGCAAACACACCTTACACTTATGTGAGTGGAGGAAGTTGTACAAAAATTTGGTTCCGACTTTGGGATGTAGACACCCAACAAGTACTGGACATAAGCGCAGTTCGGGAGCATTTCATCTACAATTCGGGCGACCAGCAACAAATTCAACTCTACAACCCACCAGTCCCGCTGCATGCCCTTGGGGTATGTGGAGCAGCCAACACCTTTCAGCTTGAACAGTTTCAGGAGTTTTACCTCCAATCCAACCAAGATGCAAACGTGGAATTGCAGTGGAGAATACAAAGTGCACAGGTATTCTCATGGCCTGAAGCTGTGAAAGTGAGAGGCACGCTCTCTCAGGGGTGGTAACGGCAGCCGTGCTGCCTTTGCTCAGCCGCAAATCGGGCTATTTCACTTCGTGTTGAAGGGCAAAGACGCAACCATATGAGGTTTACATGATCTCGTATGGGACCGAGATGAATGGGCATGAGCTGCAGACTTTCTTGACTTTACTTCGCACTTAACTGCGCTTTCCCAGCAACCCAGTTGGGGATCTTGGGCACAAAAAAAGGCCGCAAACTGCGGCCTTCCTCACTATCATGAACAGGGGCTTAACCCTTGTAAATACCAGCTGCTTTGGAGCGCTTGATCATCTCCTCAATGCCCAGCTTGTTTACAGAGCGCAGGGCCTGAGTGCTGATCTTCAAGGAAATCCACTTGTCTTCGCTCTCCAGGTAAAAGCGCTTCTTGACCAGGTTCGGGTAGAACTTGCGCTTGGTTTTACGCTGTGAGTGGGATACGTTGTTACCGGTCATTACTTTCTTGCCGGTCAGTTCACATACTCGTGCCATCTTCTTCTGCGTTAGCTTGGGTCCTTAAAAAAGGAGTGCAAAGATGCGCATTGATTCCGGGAACCGCAAGGGTTTAGCCCTGTATTTTTTTGCGCAGCATGTCCAATACATAGAGCGTGGCGCGTTGGATGTTTCGTTCGCGGCTGCGTGAGAAGGTTTTGACCTTGCTCTCTACTCCATCCGGACTGGCTACGGCCATCCATACAGTACCCACCGGCTTTTCTTCGGATCCACCATCAGGACCAGCAACGCCGCTTGTGGCCACGGCGTAGGTGGTCCCCAAGGCTTTGCGTGCTCCGCGGGCCATTTGTTCCACCACCGCTTGGCTCACTGCACCGTAGGCTTCCAAGTCGGCTTGGGTTACCCCGAGCAGGTTCATTTTGACCTCATTGGCGTAGGCCACCACCCCGCCTTGGAAGAAAGCTGAGCTGCCTGGGCGCTGGGTCAGCAGCTGGGCAATGGTGCCTCCGGTGCAGCTTTCGGCTGTGGACACCGTAGCGTTGTTTGCCACGAGCAGTTCTCCCACCACCTGCCACAGCGGGGTGTTGTCAAAGCCGTATACGATGTCTGGGATCAGGGCCACGAGGGCGTCCTTTTCTTCATCCACTACGCGGGTGAGTGCGGCTTCATCCGGTCCGGAAGCGCTGAGTCGGATGCGCACCTGGCCGGGACCTGGCAGGTAGGCCAGTTTGATGCCTTTGCCGGGCAACGCCTTGGCCCAGTCGGCAATGCGCTGGGCGATGAACGACTCGCCTTGACCTTGAGTCATGATGGTACGATGTACAATGGCCGGGCGATCAAAGCGTTGGGCCACGCGCTCAAACACCTCATCCTGCATGATGCCCTTCATCTCGTGAGGTACACCTGGCATGGACACAAACACGGTGTCATTCTGCTCAAACCACATCCCGCTTGCGGTGCCGCGTGAGTTGCGCAAAACCGTACACGCCTTGGGCAAATCGGCTTGTTGGCGGTTGACCTCGAGCAAAGGCAGACCGGCACGGGTGAAGAAGCCTTCGATTTCCTGCAAGACCGCTGTGTTGCGCTCCAAGGTGGTGTTGAAGTACTCGCAAAGGGTGGGTTTGGTGATGTCGTCGGTGGTGGGTCCCAGGCCGCCGGTCATGAGGACCAATTGGACGCGCGACTCCGCATTTGCCAAGGCTTGAAGGATGCGTGCGCGTTCGTCTGGGATGGAGGTGACCTGGTAGACGGTCACCCCAATTTTGGCCAACTCGGCGCCCAACCAGGCGGAATTGGTGTCGACCGTCTGCCCAATGAGCAGTTCGTCACCGATGGTAATGATTTCAGCTAGCACGGTGTTTGTTGGGTAGTGCAAAAGAACGCCATTTCACTGCGCCGGCGCGTGCGGTGGATTGGGTAATTTTCACCCCGCAATCGCAACCCCATGAAAGCCCGAATTGTTCTCGCCACCTCCGCCGTTCTCCTGTTGTTTGCCTCGTGCTCTGAGCAAGGACTCAAAGCCCTGCAAGAAGTCACCGAAGCGGTCCTCACCGACCCCACCACTGCCCCATCGCTCAGCAACGACGACGTGATCGCCGGCCTGCGTGAAGCACTCGTACAAGGCACCGAAAAAGGCGTTAACATCGCCTCGGCTGTTGACGGATTCTACAAAAACGACTTGCTGTTCATCGCTTTCCCTCCAGAAGCCGAAAAGGTCAAAGAGAAAGCCCTACAACTCGGATTGAACGCCCAAGTGGACCAATTTGAACAGACCTTGAACCGCGCCGCAGAAGAGGCCGTCAAGACCGCGGCGCCCATCTTTGGCCAAGCCATCCGCGAAATGACCATCGCCGACGGATTTACCATCCTGCAAGGCGAGGAGAACGCCGCCACCAACTACCTGCGCGAGAAAACCACCGCCCAGTTGCAAGAGACCTTCCGCCCAGAGGTACAGTCGGCCATCGACAAAGTTCAGCTGACCAAACACTGGGAACCCTTGGCCAGCAAATACAACCTCGCAGTGCAATTCACCGGCGGCGAACCCGTCAACCCCGACCTGACCAGCTACGTGACCGAGCGCGCTGTGGAAGGCCTGTTTGTGCACATCGAGTCCGAGGAGAAAAACATCCGCAAAAACCCCGGTGCACGCGCCACCGAGCTCCTGCAACGCGTGTTTGGATCCGTGCAATAAGCACGGTTGGACCGGCAGGGTCTGCGGCCTGTTTTGCCCCCGCGTTGGCGGTGGGTATGGGTGGTTTTGTTACATTCGGAAGCGCTGTTTAGTAACCCAACCAAAACCAACGCTATATGAAACAAGGCTACGTTTTGCTGGCCGCGCTTGGACTTTCTGGTGCCCTCATGGCCCAAACCCCTTACCAAGCCCCCGCAGAAAAAGACATTGCTGTTAAGACCAGCCGACAGGCCATGACTGGCCACGAGGTGATTCCTCAAACCCCACGCGTGGAGCGTGAGGTGGGACAAGTCATTGCCCCTACCCGTGCAGGCTTCACCGAAACCTTCATCGGAACCACCCAATACGACTTGCAGTCCAACGGTGCCAACCAAAACCGCATCGAAAACCACGACGGTACATTGGTCGCTGGCTGGACCCAGAGTCAACAAGTTTCTCCGTTCAACGACCGCGGTACCGGTTGGAACGACGCCACCAATTACGAGTTCGGCGATATTCCCTTTGACCGCCTTGAGTCGCAACGTGTGGGCTGGCCGAGTGTTACCCGTACCGCAGGTGGACGCGACATCGCAATCACCCACATTGGCTTTGAGAACCTGAGCATGATGTACCGCGACGCCGGTGGCGCATGGCAGGAAACCGAAGTGGAAACAGAAGTACCGATGGGCCTGCTGTGGCCACGTGCCATTGCCGGTGGTGCCGACGGCAACACCATTCACATGTTTGCCCTGACCACCCCCATTGGCAACCAGCTGACCACCGCAGACCTGTACCAAGGCATGGACGGTGCGCTGCTGTACTACCGCTCTTCAGACCAAGGCGACACCTGGGAGATCAGCGACATGCTCCTCCCTCAAATGGATTCGACCCAATTCTTGGGCTTCGGAGGTGATTCATACGCCATTGCTGCCAACGGCGACAAAGTGGCCTTTGCTGTGTTCAACGACTGGTCTGACTCGTTTGTCATGATCTCTGAAGACAACGGCGACAACTGGACCAAGCGCGTTCTGGTAGACTTCCCGGTAGACCTCTTCCCCCAGGACGATGAGCTGCTCGACCTCAACGAAGACATGCTGGCCGACACCATTCTCAATTCGGACAATTCGGGTGCCTTGCACATTGCCAACGACATGAGCCTGCACGTGACCTGGGGCAACATGCGCTACTTGGACGAAACCCTCGGCGACGACCAATGGACCTACTTTCCTTTCACCGACGGCCTGCAGTACTGGAACGAGGACATGAACGACGGCGAGTCGATGACCATCGCGTTCACCACTGACTTGGACGACGACGGCGAGGTGACCCTGGCCGAGGACATCGGCACCTACTTCACCAGCCTCACCGGCCACCCAAGCATGGGCTCGGACGCCGCAGGTACACTGTATGTGAGCTACTCAGGTGTGGTAGAAACCCACGCGACCGGCACCCAAAACTACCGCCACGTATTCCTGATGAAATCCGAAGACGGCGGTGCCAACTGGACCGATCCTGTAGACGCCACCCCAGACGAAGAGTACATCGGATACGAAGCCATCTTCTGTACCATGGCTCCGGTTGTGGATGATGAGCTGCACATGATCTACCAGCGTGACCTTGAGCCCGGACTCCACGTGCGTGGCGACCAAGATCCTGTAGACCTCAACGACATCATCTACCTGGCGGTGACCACCGACTTGGACATCACCGGTGTAGAAGAGTACGTAGCTGATTGGGACTTCAACGTATACCCCAACCCCACCTACGGCGACGCCACTGTTGTACTCGGCGAAATGCTCCACGGCACCGTACGCGTGCTGGACATGCAAGGCAAGGAGATCCTGTCGAACAAAACCACCACTGGTATTGTTTCTCTCTCACTTGACGCCCTTGCCCCTGGCATCTACCTGGTGGAAGCAGGAAACGACATTCAACGCAGTACCCAACGCCTCATTGTACATTAGGCCAGGGACTAATTGCTGTGAAAAAAAGCCACGCTATCGCAGCGTGGCTTTTTTGTTGCATTCGATTTGGAAGGGGGAATTACTCCGCTACAGGAAAGGCCGCTGAAGCGGTTGCAAAGCCGCGATCCACTTTCTTGAACAGGCCTTGGAGCACTTTACCTGGGCCCACTTCCAGTACTGAGGTAGCACCATCGCCAATCATGGCGTGCATGGTTTGGGTCCATCGCACCGGGGCGGTCAGCTGGGCCACCAAGTTGTTTTTGATGGTCGCGGGATCGGTTTCACCTTGCGCGCTGACGTTTTGGTACACCGGGCAGCGAGGGGCCACAATGCCCGTGGCCTCGATGGCGGCTGCAAGCTCTTCGCGGGCAGGCTCCATGAGTGGCGAGTGGAAGGCTCCGCCCACAGGCAAGAGCAACGCGCGACGCGCACCTTTTTCCTTCAACACTTCGCAGGCTGCTTCCACCGCGGGAATTTGACCTGAAATCACCAGTTGTCCGGGGCAGTTGTAGTTAGCGGCCACCACAATGCCGTCTTGTTCGGCGCAGGCGGTTTCCACCACGTCGTCGTCCAGGCCCAGGATGGCGGCCATGGTTGAGGGCTCTGCCTCACACGCTTTTTGCATGGCTTGCGCACGGGCCGAAACCAATTTCAAGCCGTCTGCAAAGTTCATGGCACCACAGGCCACCAGCGCAGAGAACTCACCCAACGAGTGGCCTGCAGCCATGCCCGGTTGAAAGGCATCGCCCAACAGCTCTGCCAAAATCACCGAGTGGGTGAAGATGGCCGGTTGGGTCACTTTGGTTTGCTTCAAATCGGCGTCCGAGCCGTTGAACATGATGTCCGACAGGTCAAAGCCCAGGATGTCATTGGCTTCCTGAAAACGTGCGCGCGCCTCGGCGCTGGCATCGAACAGGTCTTTGCCCATTCCTGAAAACTGCGATCCCTGTCCGGGAAATACGATTGCTTGCATGGCTTGAAAGATTTCGGGCCAAAACTACGCAAGATGCCCTAGCGAACGATGCGCGCCTCGAGGTCAAGTCCTGCCTCGGCGATGGCCTCCAACCGATCCAAGCTGTGGTACAAGTCCTCAAACGTGCCGATTTCGTAGTAGCGCATTTGGATTTCGGAGTTGACGAAGTGGTTGTGGATGACCGCGTCGATGTCGTAGGGAAGCACTTCAATCGGGTCGTTGTAGATGTGGTTGGACTCGCCAAAGCTGCTGAGGATTCCGGCGCCGTAGATTTCGGTGCGGGTGTCTCCTTTCATCAACCCGAACTCGACGGTAAACCAGTACAAACGCTGCAATGCGGTAAGCATGGCGGGGTCGTGCAGGTACTTGACGCCAATCTGTCCAAAGCGCTCCATAAAGGCCGCGTAGGTGGGGTCAATCAACAGCGGGATGTGCCCGAAAGTGTCGTGAAACATGTCCGGCTCTTCGAGGTAGTCGAGCTGCCCGCGGCTGCGGAGCCAGGTGGAAGAGCAAAAGCGCTTTTCGGCAAGGAGTTGGAAGAAGTCTTCCACCGGAATCAGTCCCTTGACCACTTCGATGCGCCAACCAGTTTCGGCTTGCAGGCGGCGTTCGAGCGGGCCAAAATCAGGCACCTGCGATGGGGCCATCTCGGGCGCAAGACGGTCCACGCAGTCCAAATACGCTTGGCAGCTCTTGCCTTGCAGGTTTTGGATCTGGCGGTCAAAGAGGATGTTCCAGATGGCGTGGTCCTCGGAGGTGTAGCGGTCGTAATGCTGTTTCATGGCAACAAAAAACCCGGCAATTGCCGGGCATCAGGTTAGGTGTGGTGTACATGCACGCGTCTCCTTCCCTCAGCCCAATGGGTTGAGATATACTTGAGGATATGCGTGCCAGAAATTCATACCTCTAAGGTAAACGGTTCAATCCAAAAGGCAGTATGCCTTGTAGAAATTTGCGAGCAACGTGCGTCCTTTTTCATTGGGATGGACGCCGTCTGAGGTAAAGTCGTGCCATACGGCAGCCGAAAAGCGTTCTGCCTCCTGCAGGGCATCGCCGGCATCTTGTGGCCACTGGTTGTAAGCCACGCGCGCCTCATCCAGGGCCCCTGGTCTGATGTAGGTGCTTGCGCCCAATTCAAAAGGCACCACAGGTACGGTATAGGAGTACTTGCCTGCTGCGGTCATGCGCGCACGGAATGCCGCGTAGTTTTGGCGCAGGGTGTCCGCCTCATACCCGGCCAACAAGTCGTTGGCGCCTAAGGCTACGGCCACCGCTTTGATGCGTTGATCATCCAATCCAGCGGCCCACTTGTCCAGGTGCAAGGCATACTCCCCCGGCACCGACCACACTGCCACACCGGGCAATGCTTCCAGGGAGTCACGCACCGCGTGCAAAATGCTGTTGCCTAGGATCACCAAGGAATCCGGGCGGGCAAAACAAGCCGTGCGTTTTTGATCCAAGTTCCAGTCGGTGGTGGCTTGGGCACGCAGGCGGTCGGGACGCCAAAGTTGGCGGTCTAGCTCAAACGTAGACCAAGCCAACAGGCCCAGCACCAACACCACCATCACACCTTTGATTTGCCGATTCATCCCAGCCAAGGTATCGATTCCGCAACAAGAGACTCCGAGACATTTTCATTGCCCTGCTGCCCTTTACTATGATCCCTGAACTGATCGGACTTGGTGCCTACGGAGCCATCGTAGCTGTGCCAGTAGCAGTGCTCGTCGCTTGGATCTACCTCACCATGGAATTGGTGGGAGATTATTCAGAAAACCCCTTCCAAGGCATGGCCAATGACATCCCCATGCTTTCGCTGTGCAGGGTGATCGAAATAGACCTGCGTGAAATACTCGGTGAGACGGATCTACCTCCGGCCATTCAAGCCAAAAACAATGTTTTGATGCAATAGAAAAGGCGCCCCAAGGAGCGCCTTTTTTACGTTCAATCAGTGGTGCGGGAATTACAGCTTGTAGCTGAAGCCCACGGCCAACACCTCTTTGAATTGGGTAATGGGACCGGCGGCAATGCCTGTAGATTCAAAGTACTCTTGGCTACGGGCAATAGCAATGTCGTCGTCGTAAATCAGCTGAGTGCTGATGGTGGCGCTCATGTACTCGTTGATTTTCATCGAAATGAGGGTCTCCCAGTTGACATCGATGTTCTGCGGGTTGTTCAGGTAGTTGCTGAACAGGTCGATCTTGGTCATCAGGCTTACATTTTCAGCCAATTCGGTTGTGTACTGAACTTTGGCGAATGCTCCGATTTCCGCGCGGAACATTTCACCGGCGGCCACACCGTAGTTGGTGCTAAGGGTGGTGTCGTTCACAATGGTCATCTTCAAGGTTGAAGGCGAGATGAAGGCTGTGAAGTTGTCCGATGGCTTGTAGTCCATGCCCAAAGCAGCCAATGAAAATGCCGGCGCCAAGAAGTCTGAAATGCGCACCAAGTCATCGGCAAATGGATCCTCGTAACCCGGAGCAAACTGGGTGCGGAAGTTGAACAGCACCGAGTAGAACCAATCTTGGTTGGCTTGGTAACCCCACTTAGAAGCGAAGTCGATTTTATCATCGGTCTTCACCCCGACCGCGTCCCCTTGCCAAAGCATACCGTAGGCCAGGTCCAAGGTGTTGTCCCAAGAGCTCTTGCCTTTGGCACGGTTGGCAAACAAGCTGACCAATCCGTTTGAAGACAAGCTGTTTTGACCACCGGCAGCCCAGTTGCTCAAGTACACTTGACTAAAGTTGAGGCCCAGGGTACCGCCTTTCTTCCAGGTGGTGTCTGCGGCCAGTGAATCCACGGGCGTAGTGAGGGTCTTCACCAACATGGTTTCTTCTTCTGGAGTGAGAACCTTGTTGTTGGCGTCTTGCGCCCAAGAGAAAGTGCTGCACAGCAGAAGTGCAATGGCGATTGCGTGTTTCATATCGTGGAGATCTTAAGGAGAGTTAATGGTTGCATATGTGAACGTCACTTCACCGAACCGAATGTCGATACCTGCCGTGTCGAGCGTCTTCTTGCCATTGTGAAGAGTACTAAAGTACACATCATAGCAGTGGTCTGTGTCGCACCAAGACGTGCTTGATGGAGAACACCGTCTGAACGTTGAAATAGTCGGGTAAGAACGGAGTCAAGCAGATGTGGGGAACGAAGTCAGGGAAACCCTCAGGGCAAAATCATGCCCCGGGCGCTGCGGAACCTCTGGTTTTGAGTCCGTACCAGATCAGGTAGCCCAGGCCCAACACCCCGCTGCACGCGGCCAAAAGAAACCCGTTGGAAATCGTCTCTGCCGCGTTGGCCTCGTCGTAAAGCCCACCAGTGATGAAGGCGCCCGCACCAATGCCTATTTCCAATGCCAACAGCATGGTGGCCAAAGACAACGCTACATGTCCGGGCCGAGCCAAGTCGGTGGTCCAAGCAAAAATGGTGGGACGGTTCAGGCCAATGGCTACTCCGTAGAGGATGCCACCGAAAATGGCCATCCAGCGCGTGGTAGAAAAACCAAGCACCAGCATGGCGGTGATCATGAACACCATCCCGATCATGAGCGGCACCAACCTCCCCAAACGGTCCGAAGCCCGTCCGGCAATGAACCGGATGGCTATGGAGGTGGCGATGAACGAGGGGTTGAACGACCCTTTGTACTCAAAGTTGAGCTCGTCGACCAGCAAAGGTGCCAACGTAATGATGGTCCCAAAGCTGAAGGTCTCAAACAAGGTGGTCATGAAGGCCGGCGTGGCGGATCGATCCAAGATCGGCTCGTCCTTTTTGAAGGCCAGCATGCTCCAAGTGAACTTCTGCGCGCTGGGCAAGGATTCTTGCAACCGGGATGTCATGAGCCAAGCCAGCACCCCCAGGACCGATGCGGTGATGAACATGTTGTCAAACCCCAAATGCTCCTTGACCACACTTCCCATCCAGGGGCCCAATGCCGTTCCAGTTGCACCCGCCATGCCTAAATACCCCATGGCCTCTCCAATGCGTTTGGGAGGCACTACGTCGGCCAGCATAGCAGTAGTGGCAGTTGGGCGCCAACCGGTGCTCAGCCCATGCACAAACCGCAATGCCAAGAAGGATAAGATGGTGGTGGTGAATATGTAGAGCCCACCGCAAACTGCAGTGACGATGGTCCCAAAAATCATCACAGGACGGCGGCCAATGCGGTCGGCAAGACGTCCACTCCAAAGCCTGCTCAACCCGGCAGAAACGGTAAAGAGCCCAATGATGAACCCCACAAATGCTTCGCCCCCATCCATACGCTTGAGGAACTCAGCCAGCTCAAACAGTGGGAAGCTGAAGCTCATCATGAACAGCACCGAGCTGAAACACAAGAGCCAAAAATTGCGGGTAAAAATGGTGCCTGACTCCCGAGGATCAGGCGTAGAGGTGTTGTGGGTCATGTTGGGGCCCCAAAGGTAGCACGATCACCGAGGCGACCACTCCGCTATGACCGCTTATTGACCAGTGCGCACCACCTGCGTACGGCGCACACGGTCGCCCTGTTGGAGGAGCAGGTGGTAAGTGCCAGAGGGCAGGTGTGCCAGCTGTACAAAGCTGCGTCCGTTTAACTGACGCTGGAGCACCACCTGGCCAGTAGCATTGAACACTTGCAGCAGTCCGGGTTGCTCCAAGCCTTCGATCCACACCCCGTTGGCGGTGGGGTTCGGGTAGACGTTCAACTGCAAGGCCAACTCGTTTATGCCCACAGGGTCCACAACAGGCTCGGGGATCAGCGAATCCAGCGGGAAGGTCATCATCGACCGTGAGAAGGTGGCGGCCACCAGCTCCATATTGGGCACGTTGAACTCCAAGTCAAACACAGGGATCAGCGGCATGTTGTTGCCCACACGCTGCCAGTTACCGCCGCCATTTTCGGTGAAGTACACGCCCACGTCGGTGGCGATGAACAACGTGGTATCGTTCCACACTTCCAAGTGGTTGATCGGCAAGTCTGGCAGGTCGCCGGACACAGCGGTCCAGGTGTCTCCCGCATCGGTGCTTTTGTGGATGTATGCGGTGTTGTCGTTGTCCTTGTAACCCGAGTGGGTCACGAACACGGTTTGCGCATCCTCTGGACTGGCTTTGATGTTGGTCACGTACCGCTCGGGCAGGCTACTTGTGACGTTGTCCCAAGAGGCACCATCGTCCAGGCTGCGCCACACGTTGGCATCGGTCGTACCGGCGTAAAGCACGCCCGCTTGCACGGGAGATTCGGCCACCGTGGCGATGGTGTGGTAGCGGTCGCCAAAGATCACCCCGTCGGTCAAGTCGTCGCTGATGGGTTGCCAGATCCCATAGGGTGCGCCTGTCATCTTGTACATGCGGTAGGTGCCGGTGTAAAAGGTTTCGCCTGTGTGCGGTGACGGGATGTACGGCATGTCCCAGTTGCGCCGGTCCTCTTCATCCAATCCGTACGTAAAATCCTCCCACTCGCCCCAGCCGTTGGCGTCCAGGAAATACAGTGCGCCGTTCTGAACAGCCACATAGCGCAAGCCCACTGCATTGGAGTCATAGTAGGCTTGGAAACCATCGCCTCCAAAATCCCGAGTCCAAGCACTCCAGGCTTCTTGGTTACCCGTGGTGGTGCCATTGTCTTGCGCTCCGCCGGTGTAGTTGTCGGGATCAAACGGATTGAGCCCCACGTGGTAAAACTGCGTGTTGGGGATTTCGTCCACGTCTTCCCACGCGTAAATGTTGGTGTTGTTCATGCCGCCCGGGTGGCGGTACAAGCCGCCGTCGGTGGCCAGCAGAATGGAGCCGTCGGGCAAGGTTTCCATGTCGTGCTTGTCGGCGTGGACAAGGTATTCCCACCAAATGGGACAGCTCATGTACCAGTCATTGCCGGAGTTGTCTGTAGTCCACAGGTCCACGCCCAGCACGGAGATTTGCGAGTCGTCCTCAGGGTTCACGTGGATTTTGCCAAAGTACCAACCGAATCCGCCCATGGCGTTGGCCATCTGGTCGATGTCCCAATCCACAGGGCCCCAGCTGTCGCCGCCGTCGCTGGTGCGGTAGATGCCCTCGATCTGAAAGCTGGTGGAGATCACAATGGCGTAAATCTTGTCGGGATCAGAGTTGCTCATGGTCAATCCGATGCGGCAGAGTTCGCCGTCGGGCAGGCCGTCGGTGAGCATTTCCCAGTTGTCGCCGTTGTCGCTTGAGCGCCAGATGCGGCAATTTTCGCCGGTGATGATGCTTTCCTGGTTGTTGCGTACGCGTGTCCAGCTGGCCGCGTATATCACGTTAGGATTGGCCGGGTGGCTGACCATATCGATGATGCCGGTTTGATCGTCGATGAAGTGCACCAAATTCCAAGTTGCGCCGCCGTTGGACGAACGGTACACACCACGGGCAGTGGTGGGCGCAAACGGCAGGCCCATGGCGCCGGCAAAGATGATGTCGGGATCGGCAGGGTTGATGACGATTTTGGTGATGATCACCCCTTCTTCCAGCCCGAGGTGGGTCCAAGAGTTGCCCCCATCGGTAGACTTGTAGATGCCGTTTCCGGGGTGAGGCATGCCTGAAATGTTGGGGTCCCCTGTAGCGGCGTACATCACATCGGAGTCGGTGGGGTCAAAGACGATGTCGGCAATCGAGAGGTAGTCGAAGTCGTCGGCGATGGGCGTCCAGGTTTCGCCGGCATCCAAAGTGCGGAAAATGCCTCCGGTAGAAGCTCCAGTGTACCAGATGTCTGGATTGTCCGGGTGAATGGCGATGCAATTCAGGCGGCCGCCAATGTTGAGTGGGCCCTCCTGCTTCCAAGGCAGGTCGGTGTTGCGGGTGGGGACAGCCCCGTCCGCAGCCAGGTCCATCACCCGGGTGAATTCCCGCAAATCCAGCTCCTGCCCCGGCATGGTGCGTTGGAGGTAAAAATGCTCCATGGGCGCTGATTTGTCAGCGAGTTTATCGCATGCAGGAGCGGAATCGGGGCGATCGGCCAGCCCGGGAGCCATCAGCATTCCAAGAGCAAGTGTGGCGCAAATCCAAGGCGTTGCTTTCATACAGAACAGGTTTGATGCGAAGTTCGGCCACTTTCCCATTTGCTGCCAATCGGCTTTGATGCAAGATGGGAAACCTGCCTTCCTGTGGAAAACAGGTGGACTTCCTTCGCCCTGAAAATGCCCATTTCGCGGGCGGAATCCGGTAATTTTGTCTCAAAATATCCCCGTTGTGACACTGATCAAGTCGATTTCCGGTATTCGAGGCACCATTGGCGGACCTGCAGGCGACGCCCTCACCCCTCCCGACGTGGTGCGCTTCACCTCGGCGTTCGCGGCGTTTTTGCAAGCCCGTCACGGCAAGCGAAACCTGCGCATAGTGGTGGGTCGTGATGCACGCATTTCTGGTCCCATGGTCGAACAACTCGTGCTGGGCACCCTCACGGGCATGGGCTGCGACGTGATCAACGTGGGCCTCAGCACCACTCCTACTGTGGAAGTCGCTGTCCCTATGGAAGAAGCCGACGGCGGCATCATCCTCACCGCCTCCCACAACCCCAAGCAATGGAACGCCCTCAAACTGCTCAACGAACGCGGCGAATTTATCTCGGCCGATGACGGCGCAGAAGTGCTTCGTTTGGGAGACTCTGGCGAAATCAACTACGCCGATGTGGACGAGCTCGGAAGCGTCACCACCATCGACGACTACGTTCAAAAGCACATCGACGCAGTCCTCGCCCTTCCACTGGTCAACAAAGCGGCCATTGCCCAGGCAGGCTTCAAAGTGGCGGTGGACGCAGTGAACTCCTCGGGCGGCATTTTTGTACCTGCATTGTTGAAAGCCCTTGGCGTAGAGAACATCATTGAACTCTACTGCGAACCCAACGGCCAATTCCCCCACAACCCCGAACCCTTGCCTGAGAACCTCACTGCGATTGCCGATGCCATCCGCGAGCAAGGCGCAGACGTAGGCTTGGTGGTGGATCCCGATGTGGACCGCTTGGCCATGGTCTGCGAAGACGGCAGCATGTTTGGCGAGGAATACACCCTTGTGGCCGTGACCGACTACGTGCTCCAACACACCCCGGGCAACACCGTCAGCAACCTCTCCTCTACCCGCGCCTTGCGCGACGTGACCCGTTCGCACGGGCAAACCTACACGGCCGCTGCGGTGGGCGAGGTGAACGTAGTCAACACCATGAAGGCCACCAATGCCATCGTTGGCGGCGAAGGCAACGGCGGGGTCATTTACCCTGAATCACATTACGGCCGAGACGCGCTGGTAGGCATTGGCCTGTTCCTGACGCACCTGGCCACCTCGGGCAAAACCTGCTCGGCGCTGCGCGACAGCTACCCTAAGTATGTCATCAGCAAAAACAAGATCCAACTCACCCCCGACCTGGATGTGGACGCTCTGCTTAAAGCAGTAGAGCAGCGCTACGCCAGCGAGGAACTCAATACGGTGGACGGTGTTAAAATCGACTTCGCAGAAGGCTGGGTGCACCTGCGTAAGTCCAACACCGAACCCATCATCCGCGTGTACGCCGAAGCAGCATCGGCCGCTGCCGCAAACGCACTTGCCCAGCGCATTATCAATGATGTTCAATCCCTGACTGCATGACCCAACGCAGCATTTACCTGGACAACGCCGCAACGACGCCGTTGGCCCCCGAGGTGTTTGAAGCGATGCGCCCGTTTATGGAGCATCACTTTGGCAACCCGTCCTCGACCCACCATTTTGGCCGCAAAACCAAAACGGCCATCGAACGCTCACGCCGTGCCATTGCGGGCGCGCTCAACTGCCTGCCGGCTGAGATCTACTTCATGTCCGGCGGTACCGAAGCCGACAACATCGCCCTGCGATGCTCGGTGGACGACTTGGGCTGCACGCACATCATCACCTCCCCCATTGAGCACAGTGCGGTCATCAAAACCGCCCAACTGCTGGAACAACAAGGCAAGATTCGCTTGTCGCTGGTGAACCTGCTGCCCAACGGCCACGTGGATCTCGACCACCTCGCCCAATTGCTGGACACCCCAGATAAGACGCTGGTGAGCCTCATGCACGGCAACAACGAAATCGCCAACCTGCTCCCCATCAAGCAAGTGGGCGAGCTCTGCGCGCAGCACGACGCCCTGTTTCATTCCGACACGGTACAAACCATGGGGCACTACGCCTTTGACCTGCAGGACTTGAACGTGCATTTCATCACCGGCGCTGGCCACAAGTTCCACGGACCCAAAGGCGTGGGCTTCCTTTACGTAGACAAGGCGCTTAAAATCAACGCCCGCATCACCGGCGGAGGGCAAGAGCGTCAACTCCGTGGCGGTACGGAAAACCTGTATGGCATTGTGGGCATTGGTGCGGCACTGGAACTCTGCACCCAAGACATGGCCGCGCACAAAAGCCATGTCAGCAGCCTCAAGCAACACATGGCTCGCGAGTTGGAATCGCGCTTGCCAGGCGTAGAATTCAACGGCGACTCGCGCAGCGAAGACAGCCTCTACACCGTGCTCAACGTCACCCTGCCCGAGAGCAACAACTCTGGTATGATGCTGTTCCTGTTGGACTTGGAAGGCATCGCCTGCTCTGGCGGTAGCGCTTGTTCTTCGGGCGCCGCCAAAGGTTCGCACGTGCTCACGGCAATCGACGCCATCCGTCCCAACCGCGCTTCCCTGCGCTTCTCATTCAGCCGCTTCACCACGCGTGAAGACGTGGACTATTCCATCGAGAAGATCGTGGCGATTTGCGGAGTGAAGGAGGTGGTGTAATCCGACTTTGAATTTTATGAGAAAGGCACTCCGGTTGGGGTGCCTTTTTTGCTATTGATGGGGTGAGGTGGACGATCTATTGGGCTGAGCGGGCGAAGTACAAAGTGGTGGGTGTTGGGCTTGGTTTGGGGAGTTGGTGGGGGCAATTTTGTGGTGTTCATCGAGAGGAGGTGGCGGGGTGGGGCTGGTGGGGCCCCGGATGCCGATGGTGTGCCCAATCGGAACTTTAGGGCAAACAAAAAGGCGCCCCAAAGAGCGCCTTTTCTATCTGAATGTTAGCGGAATCAAATGTGAATCACCTCATCGTATGCCGCAGCAGCAGCTTCCATCACCGCCTCGCTCATGGTCGGGTGCGGGTGAACGGTTTTGATGAGTTCTTCGCCGGTGGTTTCCAGCTTGCGCACCGCTACGATCTCAGCGATCATTTCGGTCACGTTGGCGCCAATCATGTGGCCGCCGAGGAGCTCACCGTACTTGGCATCAAACACAAGCTTCACGAAGCCGTCTTTGTGACCCGCGGCAGAAGCCTTGCCTGAAGCCGAGAACGGGAACTTGCCCACTTTCACTTCGTAGCCTGCTTCTTTGGCTTGGGCCTCGGTCATGCCTACAGACGCCACCTCTGGGCTGCAGTAAGTGCAACCTGGGATATTGCCGTAGTTGATGGGCTCGGGGTGGTGACCGGCGATTTTCTCTACGCAGGTGATGCCTTCCGCAGAAGCCACGTGCGCGAGCGCCTGACCAGGCACACAATCACCGATGGCGTAGTAGCCCGGGATGTTGGTCTGGTAGTAGTCGTCCACGATGATCTTGCCTTTGTCGGTCGCGATGCCTACATCCTCCAGGCCAATGCCCTCGATGTTGGCCACAACGCCCACTGCACTCAAAACCACGTCGGCTTCGATGACCTCTTCGCCTTTCTTGGTTTTGACGTGCACCTTGTTGGTCTTACCAGAAGTATCTACACTGGTGACCTCGGCGTTGGTCTTGATCTTGATGCCTTGCTTCTTGAAGGTACGCTCGAGTTGCTTCGACACCTCCTCGTCCTCAACAGGAACGATGCGTGGCATGTACTCCACGATGGTCACCTCGGTGCCGATCGCGTTGTAGAAGTAGGCGAACTCCACGCCAATGGCACCCGAACCTACAACCACCAGTTTCTTAGGCTGGGTCTTGAGGGTCATGGCCTCGCGGTAGCCGATGATGTTTTTACCGTCTTGAGGAAGGCTTGGCAGCGAGCGTGAGCGCGCGCCGGTTGCGATGATGATGTGGTCTGCAGAGTACTCGGTGGTCTTGCCATCGGCATCGGTCACGTCGAGTTTTTTACCGGCTTTCACTTTGCCGGTACCCATGATCACATCGATCTTGTTCTTTTTCATCAGGAACTGCACGCCCTTCGACATGCCGTCGGCCACACCACGGCTGCGGTTCACCATGCCTCCGAAGTCCACTTTGGCATCGGAAGTTTGGATGCCGTAATCTTCGGCGTGCGAGATGTATTCAAAGACGTTGGCGCTTTTCAGAAGCGCTTTGGTGGGGATGCAGCCCCAGTTGAGGCAGATGCCTCCGAGCGATTCGCGTTCAACAACGGCGGCCTTCAGACCCAGTTGAGAAGCGCGGATGGCGGTCACATATCCGCCGGGGCCTGAGCCCAGTACGATCACATCGTATTTCATAGCGTGCAAATTGTGCTTGAATGCATCGGCGAAATTAGTGAATGACCCCCGGTTGGCCGTCCCGTTTGGCACCTTTTGACACCCCGCCCCTCCGCCTGCCGTCTCCCCCTTGCCGAATCCCCTTCCAATCGCACCGAATTCGCAATCCTCTCCCATTGGCCTCACCTCTGGCACAGCGCTTGAAAGGAAGAGGGGGAAACCACAAAAACGCAACCCATGAAAAATGCAACCCCAATCCTCCCCGCGGTAAAGCGCAAGCGATTTGGCCTGGCCTTGGTTCTGGCCTTGGTTGGACTGGCCTCCATGCAGAGCTGCATCATCATCACCGATGGCGGCAACCACGGCCAAGAGGGTCGCGCATACTTTGGCATCGACTACGATTGGAATCCGCCCTTCAGCTACTGGGACAACAACCCATCGGTACCCGACAATCCCTTCTTTGGCGAGTACTACCGCACCCTGGACGGGATCTACGATTTTGAATACTTCATCAACCCTTACGAGTACTGGTGGGGCACCTACGAGATCTACGTCAACCCCGGCACCGCCGGAGGTCCCAACGGCGAGGACGGCCTCGACGGCGCCGACACCTACTTGATGCTCATCTGCAACGACAACGGCTTTTACTTCGAAGGCTGGGAAGACTGCAGCTGCACGCGTACCCTCGAGGACGGCACACAGATCATCGAGCTCGACAAGGGCGATAAGAAATACCGCATTGAAATGCGAAAGGCGGATGTCCGCACTCGCCCATCGGAAAACATCCCCAAGTTCCGGGCTGACCAGCCCTAGCAGGTGAAGGTGCTTGCACCTGTGGAGGCCATCGTGAAAGCGATGGCCTTTTTTTATGCAGGGGCTTTGCATTTGAGCTTGCACTAAAACCGTCAAGTTTTGAAACTAACTTTAAGGCATGAAATTCCACCCCGCCCCTTTCCTCACCGGCACCGTCACCCAAGTCCTCAACTCTGATGACGTTGGCCGTCGGGATACGTTTGAGGCTGCCGCGCTTGAGCTGACCTTCGCAGGGATTCCGGGCAACCGGCACTTTGGGCCGACCAAGCCTGCGGGGCCACGGGAGAAGCACTATCCGGCGGGGCATCCGATGGCCAACATGCGTCAGTGGTCCGCCGTGAGCGAAGAAGAATTGGCCGCCGCAGCCAAGCTCATGGGGCTCGACGACTTGGATCCGGGATGGATCGGCGCCAACATTGTGGTGGAGGGGATTCCGCACTTTTCGCAGCTGCCGCTGGTCAGTCATTTGTTCTTTGACCGTGACGGTGAGCCGGGACCCGTACTCGGGGTGTACGAGCACAACGGGCCGTGCACTTGGCCAGACACCTACATCGAGGCCGGTGCGCGTCGCAAGCCGTTGGTGAGTTTTGCTAAAGGGGGCTTGGGCCGCCGCGGTTTGGTAGGCTGGGTGGACGCCGAAGGCATCATTCGCCCGGGAGACCGTGTGGTGGTGAAGATTCCCAAATTGACCGAAACGCCCAATCCTGTAGCGCTGTAGCCGTTATCTTTGTACTGTGAAGATCGACTACCCCGCTAAAGTCCTGCTCGCCTGGAGCGAAGCCATCAAAGGCAACGCCGAGATCCGCGATTGGCTGATGAAAAATAGCTACCCGGAACTGGGTCTGTTCAGTTTTGCCCTGCGCAACAACGACGAGGCGCGCGAGTGGTTGATCAAAAACAACTTCCCCCCCCTCATGGCCTTGATCCGCGGCTGCGAGGGCGACCCCAACGCCATCCTGTGGTTGCGCAAGTTCAAGCTGGATACGCTGGTGTACGTGGCCCGCGCCGCCGACAATTCAGAAGAAGCCATGACTTACTTGGTGAGCAACAACCATTTGGAGTTGGCGCGTGTAGCTGCCCAAATGCGCTTCGTGAAAAACACCATCGAGCGCGACAACAACGACGTGCACAAGATCAGCCGTGACTGAGCTCTTGAAGATTTACTGGTTGACGTAGGTGAGCGAGCTCAAACGGTCCTCGTCAAACACCTCGTTGGCAATGTCCTGCAGCTCGGCAGCGGTCACTCCTTGAATTTTGCGGAAGACTTCCTCGAGCCCGTCCACGCGGTCGTACATCAATAAACTCTTGCCGAGTGCCATCATAATGCCCGAGCCGCTTTCCTGCGCCAACGCGATTTGCCCGATGAGTTGCTGCTTGGCATTGTGCAGCTGGGTGGGGCCGAGCTTTTTGGTGCGCAGCGCCTTGAGTTCTTTGAGCACGAGTTTGCGGCTCTTTTCAAAGTGGCGTTTATCGGTGCCGAGGTAGATTTCGATCAGGCCGGTATCGCTAAAGACCGTGTAATGGCTCTCGATGTTGTAGGTGTAGCCGTGCTTTTCACGCACCTCCAAATTGAGGCGGGAGTTCATGCCCGGTCCTCCGAGGTAGTTGTTGAGCAGGATGAGCCCGGTTTTGCGTGGGTCATCGTTGGCGTAACCTAAGCTGCCCATCACATGGTGGAACTGGTACTGGCTCTTGGGCGCCGAACGGTGCTGTTGTCCGTTGGGCTGGAAGGGCTGACGCGGCGCGGTGCCGGTCGACACTTCGTGTTGGCACAAGTGCTTCTCGGCCAATCGGCGGATTTGCGCCGGGGTGTGGTTGGAGACCGACGAGAACACCATGCGCTCGGCGGTGTACTGGCGCTTCAAGAATCTGAACACATCCTCACGGGTGAACGAGCGCACGGAGTCTTCGGTGCCCAGGATGTTGCGTCCAAGGGGGTGGCCGTGGAACAGCATTTCTTCAAATTCATCGAAGATCATCTCGCCCGGCGAGTCCTGATAGCTGGCAATTTCATCGAGGATGACTTCTTTTTCCTTGATCAACTCTTTCTCGGGGAAGACCGAGTTGAAGGAGATGTCAGCAATCAGTTCAATGGCCCGCTCGTAATGCTGGGTCATGAACGAACCGTAAATCCAGGTTTCTTCCTTGGAGGTAAAGGCGTTGATCTCCCCTCCCACCGAATCCAGGCGCGAAAGGATGTGGAAGGTCTTGCGTTTGCCCGTGCCTTTGAACAGGGTGTGCTCAATGAAGTGCGCCAGGCCGGCCTCGGATTCCAACTCATCGCGCGAGCCGGCATCGATCACGAGCCCACAGTGGCCCACAGGCCGGTCGGTCTGGGTGTGGATGCAGCGGATGCCGTTGGGCAATGTGAAGGTGTAGAATTCCATCTGTTCAGGGCCGGCAAAGGTACGGCTCCATTCTCAATCTGCAGTCGCTTACCTTTGGCTGCATGACTCCGATTTTGCGTGCATCCGTGGTGGCCTTCTTGGTGTTGGTCACCTCCCTCACCCACGGACAAGACACCCGCGTCCGCACCGTCCCCACAGACTCCCTGCCCGATCAAACCACTGTCCAACACTTGGAAGTGGTGCCCGGCGAAACCGCCGTGGTGTTTGAATCCCAAACCGAAACCGGCGAATGGGTGGTCTCCTCAGCAGTACTCCCCGAGATGGAGCGCCCCTTTTACACCAAGCCGTGGTTCTACGGATTTCTGATTGTACTCGTGGCTCTGGGCCTGTACTTCACCTTCCGTTTTTTGATCGACAAGTCGCGCAAGGATGCCATCACTGCCCAAAAGGTAGCCCACCTGGAACGCAGTGCCCTGCAAGCCCAAATGAATCCGCACTTCATCTTCAACTCACTCAACTCCATCCAGAGCTACATCGCGCTCAACGAGAACGACAAGGCCAACCGGTTCTTGGCCAAGTTTGCGCGCTTGATCCGGGTAATGCTGAACAACTCACGCAGCGCCAAAGTGAGTTTGCAAGAAGAAGTGGACTCACTGCGCCTGTATTTGGAACTGGAGAAAATGCGCTTCAAAGAAAAGTTCGACTTCGACATCATCTTGGACGAAGACATCGATCCCTTGGACATTGAGCTCCCGCCCCTTTTGATCCAACCTTATTTGGAGAACGCCATCATCCACGGGCTGGCCCAAAAGCGTTCGCAAGGCAAGATCAACCTGTATTACATTCTTCAGGGCAAGTACTTGATGGCCACTGTGACCGACAACGGGATTGGGATTGAGCAGAGTAAAAAGCAGAAGACCGGCGCCAAATCCTTGCACAAATCGGTGGGCATGACCCTCACGCAAAAGCGCCTGGAAATGCTCGACGACGGCAACACAGACCGCAAAGTCAAGATCGAAGAAATCAAGGACCGCACCGGTGAGGTGCTGGGCACCAAGGTGGAGGTGAAAATTCGGGTGAAGTAGCCTTAGCGCACCACCGTCACCGACCCCACCTTCGTCACCTTCTCGGCCGAACATTGGCCGGTGTACTCCAAGCTGTAGGTGTACATGCCGTCGGGCACGTAATGCGTGCTGCCTTGGAAGTTGCCGATCCACGGCTCATCCTGGTCGGCGCTGTCGAAGACAGTTTCACCCCAGCGGTTCCAGACCGTCAGGTGGTAATCCTCCAGGGTCTCTCCCACAGGCACAAACACATCGTTGATGCCGTCGTTGTTGGGGGTAAAGGCGTTGGGCACGTAGAACTTCGCGTCGGCATCTTGGACGGTGAGCACCACCAATCCTTCTTGGGTACAGCCAAACGGATCGGTGTAGAAGTAGCAGTAGTCACCCGCCTCGTTGGCCACGATGAAGTCTTGCTGCTCGCCAGTGCACCACTCGTAATCGGTGCCTTCGGCGTTGATCTCGATCACGGTTTGCACGTCTTCACACGCGGTCCACTCGCGCACCTCGTAGGCATCTGGAATGGTGACCACTTCGTATTCGAAGGTGCCTTGGCAGTTGTTGAAGGTCACGTCCACCGCGTACAATCCAGGGCCCGCAACGCTGACGGTTTGGTCGGTGGACTCGTCCTGCCACATCCAGGTGGTACCGGGGCCAAAGTCAGGCGCGGTCACTTCTAAAGCCGTAAAGTCAGGGCAGAACGAGAAGGTAGTGTCGTCGTCGGCAATCAGCTCGTCGATCAGCAATACTTCCAAGGTGTAAATGTCCTCGGTGTCGCAGATGTCTTCACCAATGGTGAGCGACACATAGTAGGTGCCTGAGCTGTTGTAGGCCTGCGGTTCAGGGTCGGCGTCTTCACTGGTGAAGCCGTTGTCGAAGAACCAGTTGTAGGTCAGGTCTTCGCCGGTGGAAGTGTTGGTGAAGGACAAGGTCAAGTCCTCACAGGGCCCGCTTTGCTCGGCCTCAAACAAGGCTTCAATGGGCGGTGGGGCAATGACCGTGACGGTGGCCGTGGCCTCGCTGGTGCCCGAGCAGGCCTCAGAGCCTTCGGCGGTGATGGTCAAGGTGTACTCCCCCGGCTCTTCGTAAATGTGGACGGGGTTGGGGCCGGTGCCGGTGGAGCCGTCGCCAAAGTCCCAGGAGAAGGTGGCGCCGGCCACGGTGACCTCATCGGGGTCGAACGTGAAGGGCAGACACCCTTCGAAGGATTCCACATCAAACTCGGCGAGCGGTTCGGCAAAGACGCTGACCTCCGCGGTGACCGTGGAGTCGTTCTCGCAGCCCTCGTCAATGGCCAAGAGGCTTACGGTGTACGTACCAGGCTCGGCATAGGAGTATTCCACGTCCATGCCATTAAGCTGGGTGCCGTCGCCCATGTCCCACTCGTAGGTGAGCCAGTCCACGCCGGTGGTGTTTTCGGTGATCACCCCGAGGTTTTCGCAATCGAACTCGTAGGTGAACGACGGTATAAAGTCGGTGGGGGTAGAGATGACCACCTCGAAGTACGAGGTATCCGCCAAGTTGCAGCTGAGCGAGTCGGCTACAATCAGGCTCACTTCGTAGACGCCAGGATCTTCGTACAAGTGCGAAGGTTCAAACTCGGTGCTGGTGTTGCCGTCGCCAAAGTCCCAAACGAAGTTGTCTCCAGAAGAGTAGTTGGAGAAGTCCACGATGAAGGGAGCACAACCGTTGGTCTCTGAACCGGTAATCGCCGAGTTGACCCCGCTGACGTCGAAGTCAATCTTGAACACGCCGATGTCCCAACCGGTGAACTGGTCTTCGGCCCAAGCGCCGGGAGTGGTGGCAAACCCGCCGCCGCTGCACACGCCTTGGTAAACGGTTCCGTTTTTGTCAAAGCGGCTGGTACCACCGTCTACGTGGTTTTCGGTGTAGTAGGTGCTGAACTCCAAGGTTTCCGCATTGGGAGCAAATGCACCCAGGTAGAAGCCGCCGGTGTCGTACAGCGCATCATCGGTCACCTCCAGGCCCCAGCCCGAAGAGTGCGAGGAGATGTAAATGTTGTCGCACGCGTCCACCAAGAACGCGATGGGAATAAAGTCGGTCGAGAAGGCGTCGCTGGTACCGATGGTGGTGGAACGCAACAGCACATCCAAAGTAGGTGGCAGGTTGGCCACAAACTGACGGGCACCTGCGTCCAAGTAGCCGTCGCCTACGACAGGCATATCCACGCCGCAGTGGCCGTAGATCCAAATGTTGTTTTCGGTATCGGTATCCAGGAAGAAGGCTTGGTCGGTCTCTTCTGTGCCGAGGTAAGTAGAGGCGTTCAAGGTGCCTCCATCCCAGGTCAAGACAGCCACAAAGGCATCAGTCGGTACGTTCCACGCGTCGCCGTCACCTTCAATGTAGGCGGTTTGGTAGGCACCCGCGGTCGTCGGGAAGTTGGCGCTGCGGGTAGACCCACACACGTAAAAGTCACCGCTGTCCGAGACGCGTACGCCGTAGCCCATGTCATCTTCGGTGCCGCCCAGGTAGGTGCTGACCATGAGCGTGGTGAGGTTGGCATTGAGTTGCACGAGCACTGCATCCTGCGCGCCTTCCAAGTCGTCTTGGTACGCGCTGCTGGTGACCGGGAAATCCGAAGAGCGTGTACCGCTCATCACTACCGGTTGCTGGTTGTTGTTGAGGATGATCTCACCGCGGTAGGTGTCGCCGTAGTTGAGCGAGATGGCGTTAGAACCGTCCATGTCCGAACCGCCAATGTAGCTGCATCCCAGCAGCTCGGTGCCGTCTGCAGAAATGCGTGCGATGGCCATGTCGGTCATGCCGGCCAGGTCGGACTGGTAGGCATCGGACAGGGCCGGAAAATCGTCTGAACTGGTGGTACCAAAGACGTACAGTTCGCCTTGGTCATTGGCCACCATGGAGTGGGGATTCTCGGAGGAGTTGCCACCGATGTAGTTGGCCCAAATCAGGCCGGTGCCGTCAGGAGTGAGCTTGCTCATGGCCCAATCGGTGCCGCCGCCGTTGAACGAAGAATCGTACGCGCCGGTGGTGGAGGGATATCCCGGACCAAAGGCGATGGCGCCGGTGTAAATGTTGCCTTCCAAATCAAAGGTGGCAGTGTGGCCGTAGTTGCTGTCGCCAGTAGAACCGCTGAGCGTAGCGGCAATGAGTTCTGGGTCGATCACCAGGCGGTAGGCGGGGTCGAAGCCTTCTGGGAGTTCAAAGCCAATGTGCCCTTCGCGCCACACGTAAGTACAGGGCACCTCTACCATTTGCCCGTCGATCAGCTGGTAGGCAAAGGGTTTGCCCTCGACAAATTCTCCAATGGAAGTGGCGAGTTTGAGGGTGCCGTCTTCCGCAATCTCCATTCCATCAAGTCCTTCAAAATCCAGCGCAATCAATGCTGCGTCTGCGCCGGGCTCCACCCAAAAGTCGTACTTGAAATTGCCCTCGCTGCTGTGGACAAACAGATCGATGTTGGGGTAAAGTTGCTCATAGTGCACCGCACCGTGGATGTTCACCGAAGTGCGCCAATCGGCCGGGTCATTGCCCAAAAAGTAGTTGTGCACTGCTGATTTGGTCAGCTTACCTGTCAGTTGCGCGGACTGGCTGCCCACAAAATGCATCTTCCAAGCGTGGCCGTGGAGGACGTTGGCCTCCTTCTCTTGCCAAGAAGCTTGGTTGAGGTCGTGGGCCAGGTCACGGCTCTCTTGGGAGAGGAACGTGTAGGTGAAGCAGTGCTCTTCCAAGAAGACACGGCCACCGTTGAAACCGGTTTGAAACAGGGCGGGGTGTTGCCATTGGCCCAGATTGGGCACAAAGGTGAGGCTGGGGTCGTGGGCCCACATACCGAGGGCGGGTGCCATCAGCACAACAAGCAGGAGGGTTCGGATCAGGTGCAGCAAAACGGGCAGTTTAATGTCGGCGTCACGCGTCGACGTCCACAGTTTAAGACAGCATCGCGCGGTGGAAAGTTGCTTTAAGGTAAAAAATTGTTCTGCTGATTAAAATGACTCTGACGTCTCTTTTGTATTCCTATCACTACGAGTCCATGTACTATTCATGCTACAATCTACCCTTACTGCGTTGGTGTCGATTCGCAGCTCCGCGCAGAAGTCGCAGAGAGTCTATCCAAGACCGCGTGGCTGGATGCCTGGTAAAATATCCGTGAGCGAAAGCTGGTGTTGCGCATGTCCTGATCGGAATCTTTACTTTGCAAGGCACCTAATTGCCTCAGCCGTGTTGAAAACGATCATCATCGATGACGAGGAAGATGCGCGCACCACGCTGCGCAGCTTTGTGACCTCGTACTGCCCCAACCTCGAAATCATCGAGGAAGCCGAAGGCGTGGCCGACGGCTACCGCAAAATCATGGTCCACTCCCCCGACCTGGTCTTTTTGGACATCCAAATGGACGACGGGACGGGTTTTGACCTGCTGGGCAAAATCCGCCAGCCGGAGTTCAATGTGATCTTCACCACAGCGTTTGACGAGTACGCGATCAAGGCCTTCAAGTTCTCGGCCATCGACTACCTGCTCAAACCCATCGACCCCGACGAGCTCATCGAGGCTGTAGCCAAGGCGCGCAAAGAGCACAAGAACCAAGGCGAGCGTTTGGGTGCGCTGGTAGAAACCCACAGCAGCCAAACCTTTGACCGCATCACCCTCTCCAGCCAGGAAGGGCTCACAGTGGTCAAGCTCGACAACATCCAACGCCTGGAATCGGACTCGAACTACACGCACTTTTTCCTGCGCACGGGCGAGAAAATCACCGTGCCCAAGTCGTTGAAAGAGTACGAACTCATCTTGCCTACAAGCCGGTTTTACCGCACGCACCAAAGCCACATCATCAACCTGGACTACGTCAAAAAATTCGTCCGCGAAGACGGCGGTTACGTCCTCATGGACGACGGTGCTGAAATCCTGGTGGCGCGTCGCCGGAAGGAGGACTTCATTAACGTCCTGACTGGAAAAGGCGGATCTTAGCCTAGTGGTTAGTGGAAGTGCAAGTTTTTAGTGCAAGGGGGTTGGGGCCTACCGTTGTGCTGGGTTGAATTCAAAATGCAGAATGCAAAATGGGGGGGGTGCTCGTGCGATCGTAGTGCTTACTTCCTCCTTCTGGCAGCGCCGAGTACACTCGGCGCTGAGCAGTATGTCTCGCACCCCCACAAACACCCCACTCTTCACTTTTCACTCTTCACTTTTAACTCCCCCTTCCCTCCCCTTGCACTAAAAACTTGCACTAACTCCTTGCACTAGCTCCCTTCCTTTTTTCCGCAGGGAAAAAAGAAGGGAGCGAAGCCGCTGCTTCACTCCCTGCACCTAGATTGTGTTGAAGTTAACAAGAGTCCTTGGTCGGATCGTTGCTATGCGAACGGGCGGCGTGATCCGCCCTTGTGTTGTTGACCCCAAGGTGCAATGCAAAAACCGCTTGCTCGGGGGGGATTGAGCAAGCGGTTTGGGAGAATGCGTATCCGGCGGGGCCGGTGTGTTTTCGGGAGGTCAGAAGTCTTCGCCGTCGCCTTTGAGAGTGGGGGCGGGCTGTGGGGAGTGGGGCTTGAGAATGCTTGTGTAGGGGGATTTGTCCACCACAAGCAAGGTGATCATCAGGCCCAGGTCCAGCATGATGCTCCAGATGTCGCCCAGCCAACTGACCTTGGCAAAGAATCCGGTTTCGGTGTCGCCGGTGATGATCAGGATGCGGGCCACAGAGGCCAGGATGCTCACCGTGAGGATGACCATGGCCAGTCGGGGCGACCACTTTTTCATCATCAGCATCCAAATCCCTCCGGCGATGAACACCATGTTGATGATCAGTCCAATCCACGCAAAGCGCTTGGTCCACAGCTTGGTGTGGTCCGAGACCGAGAACATGTCCGAAAAGGCCTTGGGCACGTTACCCACCTTGCGCAGGGATTCGCGCTCAAATTCGGTGAGGTCCACCCGGTCCATTTCGTCAAAACCGTCTTCCCCGCCGAGGATGGTCTTCAGCGAGTCGATGCTGTGCACCAAGCTGGAGTCGCCCTCAAGGGTTTCGGGCTCCACTTCGAGTTGTTCTTGGAGTGCGTCGAGTTCTTCCCATTGGGCATCCTTGGTCTCGAGCGAGTCCATCATTTGCTGCCACTCTTGGTCAAATTCTTCAAACACGTCCTCCCCCTCCTCGTATTGTACTGGTGGGTTCAGGATGCTCTCTTGCAAATCGACTATCTCGTCGACGTAGACGCCTTGGATGTCACTGAAGAAGCCCAACAGGCCAAACAGGATCAGGCCCACGCCCACAATGATGCCCCAAGCGGGAAGTTTTGGTTTCATGGTCAAAAGCTAGTGAATGGGTCGGTCAAACTCGAGGAGGTAGTGGCCCACCAGCGCGTGGCGTTCAAACGACAGCAGCCAAATGTGCAGCGCGTTTGCACGGTCCATATCGCGGTGGATGAGCGGACCGTCGATGCCCACTGTGTGGGAATCCAGCCAACGGCCTTGGTCGTCCAGCAGCAATCCAAAGTAGGGGTTCTCGGAGGCGCGCATGGCTTCGTGCTCCTCGGCGGTTTCGTAAAAAGGGTGGTTGCCAATGCCCATGGACGTGCGGAAGCCCTTGTTGGCCTGCTCCACAGGGAGTGTCGGGTACGACGTAGGGGTCATCCCGCCAAACACCAGCGTGGTCTCCCGGGTACCGTCCGAAAAGCGCAATTGGTACTCGGTCTGGGTGCCGGTGCCTGCATCGGTGTGGTAGGCCTCAGCGCCGGTGAGCGACACAAAGCGGCCCAATTCGGTGGGGCGAGGTTCTGCCCTGCTGTAGTAGCCCGGAGGAACAAAGGTGGCAAAGGTGGTGGCGTCGGTTTGAAGGTCCCGCATGGTTTCAAAGGACTCTGGGGTGACGATCTCCTTGAATTTCTTCTCCCGTGCGCCGCCCAACGGATACATGGCATCACTCAAATCGGTGATGCGCACGCCCAAGGTGTCGGTTACCGTGCGCAGCTTGTTCAAATCCACGGGCAAGCGACCGGGATCTTGCCAGCCATACAACGCGTCTTTGTAGTCGTCAAACTGGATGGCGTTGTGGGCCTCCACCGCGTTGATGTAAATCGGGTGCGGGAAGGTGAACCAACCGTGGGCCCAAGGGGTCTCCTTGCCCTGTTCTTCCACGTACAGCGCCACTTCCCACAAGCAAGCGTTCAGGCAATTTCGGGCCACGTCCACGCGCACAATGCCGGGGATGTTGGTTTCGTAGGCCGAAGGCGCAAAACGCACCTGGTTGCGGTTCCACTCTTGGTTGATCAAGGAGATGCGCGTCAACCCGGCGTCGTCCCGAATGCGCTCGGGCACGGTGGGGATGTACTCCTTGAGCGAGAACTGCGGAAACACCACCGAATCGCCCGCCTCGGTGAAGAAGGCCAAACGCGCCAAATCGGGCGCGATCATGTCCAACTGGGCATCCTTGAACAGGTCGTTGCGGTAATCCTCAGAACGAAAGCCGATATCCGGGTTGTCGGGGTATTGCTCGTCGGACAGTTCGGTGATGCCAAAAAAAAACGACTGGGGTACAAACGAATCGGGCTCTTCCTTTTCTGGGCGGGCATCGCTCCCCGCATCCGGGGTGCCACAGGCAGTAAAAAGGACAAGTGTTGCAAGCAGGTACAGGCGGTTCATGGGGTAAAGGTAGTGGGCCCGCCGCAATCATGCCGGTAACCTTTGGCCCTTTCAGTCGCTCTTTTCATGACGCCGGCCCACTACCTCCGACTCCCCTATTCCACATTCAGAGCAAACGACCGCATACTTCTTGGCTGCTCCCACCAAGCCATGGCTGCGCACACCTTGACGTAACGCAAGAAGGGCCACCCCTCTGGGCAGCCCTTCTCTTCAGATCAAGCATAACTAACCTACCTGATCTTCTCCACTCAACTAAAAAGCGGTGTTGATATGTGGGATCCTTACGGACATTGTTGCTGGAATTTGCCGAGCACTTGCAACAGGTCGCTCACCCCGATGTAGCCATCGTGGTTCACATCCTCTGGACAGGTGTCTTCGCAGTCGCAGTTGAATGTGAAGCAGAAGGTCTGTGCACATTCGCCCTCCGGCGAGCTTCCGAACACGGTCAAGCATACGGTATACGCCCCTGGGCCATTCAAGAAGCAGTGGAACGGGTTGGCATCGGTGCTGGTGGCGCCGTCGCCGAAGTCCCAGAGGTAGCCGGTGATGGTGGTGTGCGGGCCTGCCATGCTGTTGTTGTAGAACTGCATGCAGCAGCCGGTCTCCACGGTGATCGGATCCATCAGCGCGTTGAACGCAGGGTACAACTCGCAAGGCTGAGGACAATCGCAGTTCACAGTAACCTCTTGGCAAACAGTGATGGACGAAGCGCCGGCTGGATCGTCGCAGCAGCTCACGGTCAGGCAAATGGTGTAGGTGCCTGAGGCTGTGTAGGTGTGCGTCGCGTTTTCTTCGGTGCTGGTGGTGCCGTCACCGAAGCTCCAGAAGAAGCACAGCGGACCGGTGTAGTCGTCGGTGTACCAGAGGTTGGGGTTCACCGTGCAGCCGTCCACAATCGGATCAAAGCCGATGCTCGATGGCAAGTCACACGGACAGTTGATCTGTACGTCTTGACAGATGGTGTAGCCCAGACCTGAACCGTCGCAGCAGAACACATCCAAGCATACGGTGTACGCGCCGCTTCCTGGGAAGCTGAAGGTACCGGTGATCGGATCGAACACCACGCCCGCTTGTGGGCTGTGCCACTCGTAGCAGATGTTGTCACACGGATCTTCTGGCAGAGCCACCACAGGGGTCACGGTGCAATCGTCGTTGTACACCAGGGTGAAGTCCACGTTCGAAGGCAGGTCGCATGGGCATTCGATCACCACGGTCTCGCACAAGGTCACGCGCACATCCGGGTTGTCACAGCAGTACACCTCGGCGCAGAGTTCGTACACGCCGCTGCAGGCATAGGTGTGGATGGGGCAGAAGTCCAAGATCTCGCTTTGCGAGGTACCGTCACCCCAGATGTAGTCCACACACAGGTCGCTGCCACCGCCGGTGACGCATACCCCGATTTGCTTGCATTCGGTGCCGCTGTAGACCACGTCCAAACCGAGGTCGGTGGGCAGTTCACACGGACAGTCTACAGTCACCAATTGACACAGGCTGTAGCCGATGGTGTTATCGATGCAGCAGAACACGTCCAGGCAAATCTGGTAGGTGCCGTCACCTGGGAAGGTGAAGTCTGCGCCAGTACCGGTCACAATTACTCCCACGCCCGGCTCAATCACGGTCCAGTTGTAGCAGATGTCATCGGGGCACACTTCGCTGCCGGTGCCAAACAGGGTGGCGGTGGCGGTGCAGTCGTCGTTGACGGTCACTCCAAAGTCTACCTGAGGCAGGGTGCATGGGCAGTTCACCTCCACACCGCCGCACAGTACAACCACGTTGGTGGGATCGTCGCAGCAGTAGATGTGGGCACATACTTCGTACGCACCGTTGCAGTCGTAGGTATGCAGTGGGCAGAAGGCCGCCGATTCGGTTTGAACCGTGCCGTCACCCCAGTACCAGTCGATGCAGTATTGGGTAGGATCTGAACCTGCAGGCAGGGTCACACAAGCTCCCCAGGTGTTGCAGTTGGTGTCTGAGTCCACGAGCACCAAGCCCATTTCATCGGCGTTTGGCAGGTCGCAACCGCAGTTTTCCACCACGAGGGATTGACACGATGTGGCATAGTGCACGGTGCCATCGGTGTGGATGCAGCAGTCGGTGTGGCACACTTCGTACACGCCGTTGGAGGTGAAGCAGAACTCGAAGAATTCGCCATTGCCGGCGGTCACCAGCGCCCCGGTCAGGGTATCACGGATTTCCCATGTGCTGCAGTCCGAGTTCGGATCTGGCGTCAGGTCGGCAAACGCGTAGCAGCAATCGCCGATGGGATCAACCGCAAAGGCAGGATCTGGGGTGCAGCAGCATTCCAAGAGGTAGTCCACGCAGATGATGGTACCCGCGGTGGGGTCGTACGCAGTGGTGCTGTCGCAGCAGAACACATCGTAACACACACCGTAGCCGTTCTCGCAGTTGTCACCAAAGTCCACGGTCCAAGTGGCATCGCTAAGCGGCACTACACCACCAAGCACATCCACGTAGGCACACAATTCGTCAGCTGGGGTAATGCCGTTGTTCACCAGGGTGAAGGTGTACACGCAGCCTTCGTTGGTCACCAGCAGTTCGGGTTGTACATCGCAGCAGCACTCGTGGTCCAGCGTGAGCTCAACACTCGTAGTTACCGCAACAGTTGGATCATCGCAGCAGTAGATCACTACTTGTGCTTGGTAGTCACCCGGACACGGAGTTGGGAAGGTCACCAAGAAGAGGCTCTGTGTCGCGTCGTAGGCAGCAGTGTAGACCACGCCGTCGAAAATGACATCGATGCAATAACCATCAGCGGGCGCGATGCTCAAGGCCAAAGTCATGGACTCGCAACTCAAAAAGGTGATCGCTGAGAGCAGCGGTTCAGCCACCAAATCGTACGGCTCACATCCGCACCCTTCTACCACGATTTGCTCGCAGTGTGTTTCGTAGGTCAACAGGCCGGTCGCGTCTTGGCAGCAGTCGGTGTAGCACACGGTGTAGGTGCCGTCTTGCTCAAAGCAGAACTCGTAGTAATCGCCGGTGGACGAACCGATCAGGTTGCCCGCAGCATCGTAAACTTCCCAGACGTCGCAATCCAGGTCTGGATCGGGAGTGGGGTCGGCAAACGCGTAGCAGCAGTCGGCCATAGGATCGATCACGAAGAACGCATCCGGAGTGCAGCCGCCGCAGCCTTCGATGGTCAGGGTTTGACAATCGGTGGCGTAGGTCAGGGTGCCGTCTGCGTTCACGCAGCAATCGGTGTGGCAGATTTCATACACGCCGTCTTGGGTGAAACAGTAGTTCCAAAACTCACCGCTGTGGGTGGTAATCACGGTGCCGTCGAGGGTGTCAGTGATCTCCCAAGTCGAGCAATCCAGGTCTGGATCCGGCGTGGGATCGGCAAACGCGTAGCAGCAGTTTGAAGTCGGATCAATCGCAAAGGTGGGGTCAGGAGTACAACCGCAGTCCTGAGCATCCCAAATCAGGCACATGGACAAGGTGGTAAGGGTCCCGTCAGGGTTCACGCAGCAGTCCTGGTGGCAGATGGTCCAGGTGCCTGGCGTCAGGTCACACAGGGTAATGCTGGTACCGGTGTAGATATTGTCGGTACCGTCAGGACCGGTGATGATCCAACGCTCGCAGCTGAGGCCCGAGGGGTTCAGGTCGACAATCTCGATGCAGCAATCGCCCAGATCAACGATCTCAAAAAAAGGGTCTGGTGTACACGGCTCGGTGCCGCACTCAATCACGATGTCTTTGCAGATCTGCACTTTGGACGCGCCGGTAGGATCGTCGCAGCATTCTACGGTCAAGCACACGGTGTACACGCCGTCGGCTGCGTACATGTGGGTGGGCGAAGCGAGGGTTGAGGTGTTGCCATCGCCAAAGTCCCAGGTGTAGCACAGGCTGGTGCCTGGAGCGGCAACGGTCAGGTCTTGGAAGAACACTTGGCCGCAGATGTCGGGATCAAGAACATAGTCCCAGTCCATAGAAAACTGGCAGTCTGGGTCTTGGATGGAACCGCAAGGGTTCTCAGCTTGCGTTGAGCCGATTTCAATCAGGACACCACTTACTTCGTCTACAATACCAGATTGGATGAAGGTCACGTCTTCCGAAATCCAGCTTTCGGTGAAGAACGAAATGCCAAGCGGCTCTTGCTCACAAGGGTTTTGCCCCACCAAATCGGTTTCGATGGCTTCGAGCTCGTATGGGTCGGTAAGCGCATCAAAGCGGAAGGCGTTGAGCACGTAGCCGGTACCGTCGCCTTTGGGGTGCGCCATTTCTGGGTAGAGCACGCGGGGCTGTTGGCCGGCTGAGAACGAATCGTAGATGTCCGAAGAGTTGGAGTAGCCCGATGAAGGCACCGGGTAGGTGTGTTGCCAGTTGATGCTGGTACCCGCCAGGTTCACGTTCAACATGAACGGGAACGAACCTGAAATGGAAATGGGGTTGCCCTCTGCATCAAAGCCGTTGGCGAAAGCGTCACGGATCAAACCGGCCACCGTCAGCGAGGTGCCCGACGGGTCCATGTGCAAGCTGTAGCCCGCAGTGTTGGAGTAGTTGCCGTTGATGAAGGTCATCGACTCAGGCAGGCGCACCAGAGCGGCTGCACTTGCGTCGTACGCGCTGATGGCAAAGCAGTGGGTCTCGCTCAGGTTCACCAGTTGGTAAATGCGATCTCCGGCTGCGTCGTACACCGCGCTGCTGGCAATGTTGTACTCGCCGTTGGGAGCCGTATCGTAGTGGTAGCCTTCGTCCCAAATCAGGTTGCCCGCGTAGTCGAACTTGGCCGCGTAGGCATTCTGTCCGCCAAAGCCGTTCACCGAACCGCTCAGGAAAAAGCCCTGACCGGGCAGCTCAATGCCGTTGCTGAGCAAGTCAAAATCGTTGCTGAACAACGGAGTAGAGTCAATGAAGCGTGACCAGGTGACCGTCAGCGAGGCCTGGTCGATCAGCGCTACAAAGCCCTGCTTTTGGTCGGTGTTGTCGAAGCCTTGGGCTACAAAACCGGTGACCAAGTAGGCCGGGTCCGGAGTTTCAGCTGGGCTCACGTGCAGCACCGAGGTGTGCACCCAACCCGCAGCAATCAGCTCTAGGTAGTTGGCCATGCCGCCACCGTCGCTCACAAAGCCGAGCACACCGGTGTTGCCCGCCGCACCTTCAAAGATACCACCGAAGTAGTAGTTGTTGGTGCCCGAGGCCGCAAGGGTGTTGAACGGATCTTGGTCGATGTGGAAGGCGCGTACAGGAATGTTGTTGGCCTGCACTTTGGCCGATTCCCACACCAGGTTGCCCGCGTCATCCACTTCTTGGAAGTGTGCCGCGTTCAAGCCCGATGCGAAGATGGTACCCGCTTGGACGGTGTTGCCACCGGTGTACGCTTCCGCGACCGAGTTGTGGTCGTGGTTCGCGCCGGGGTACAAGAAAGAATTCTGGTAGATCTGGGCGGTAGAAAGGCTCGTACAACAACACCACACAAGGGCGAAGAGGAGCCACGCCCGAAACAGCGTGAAGGGTTTCATAATAAGATCGGTTTGGTTGATAGTAATTGGTTGACCGACACAAACATGGCCCGGAAGTCACATCCTGGAGGGGGTCATTTTGCCTGAGGGGAACCTGTGTGAGAATTCGGTCGGGCGTTTGAGAATTCGGGGAACGAGATTCAGTGCAAGTGGAAGTGCAAGCGGTTAGTGCAAGCGGTTAGTGCAAGCGGTTAGTGCAAGGGGTTAGTGCAAGGGGAGTTAAGAGTGAAGAGTGCTATTTGCAGGTGTACGAGGGGTGGGTAAGGGGGCTTGGGCCGTTGTGGAGAAAGCGGACGCGGAAGGAGTGTATTCGCTGCGCTCAGCGTCGCGTAAACGCGACACTACCCGATCGACGAACACCACCACCATCGAACAGGCAACAGCCTTGCACTAAAACCTTGCACTTGCACTTCCACTCCCCAGTGGGGCAAACAAAAACGCCCGGTGATCTTCCGGGCGTTTCTGAGTTGTTGTCGTTGAGAGAAATCCGTGGGTGTTCGCTGTTAGGGGAGCGAACGTCGTCTTTCAGAGTGGCGTCGGGTTCCGTTGAGCCGTTTGCCAGAAGTGTTTAACCTTATACCAAATCGTGTCGCATTGACAAGTCAAACATACCGCAGTACTTCCGTTGGATTTGGGTCATTGAGAATCCGGTGCGTTTGAATGAGTAAATGGCAATTCGGGCAGGAATTCAGCAGCGCTCGGATGCGCAGACCTTACAGGATTGGTACTTTCGCCGGTGACCAAATTCGTCGGTACTATGGCTGCATCAGTCCGTTCTTACGCGTTGGAAGACTTCTTCCGCAACCCCGAAAAATCCGGTTTTCAAATCTCTCCTGAAGGTGGCTACCTGTCCTTCATGGCCCCGTACGAGAACCGTATGAACCTGTTCGTGCGTCCATCGGCGGGCGATGAGGCGGTGCGCATCACTTCGGTGACCGACCGCGATTTGTCTGGATATGCCTGGGCGAGTGAAGGACGCTTGCTCTACCTAAAAGACAACGGCGGGGACGAGAACTTTGCCCTCTACGGCGTAGACCCCGACGGCCAAAACGACACCCCACTCACCCTGTTTGACGAAGTGCGCACCCAGCTCATTGACGATTTGGAAGGCGACGACGATCACGTCCTGGTGGGCCTCAACAAACGCGTGGCGCAAGTCTTTGACCCGTACCGCCTGAACGTCCACACCGGCGAGCTCACCCTGCTTGCCGAAAATCCGGGCAACATCTCCGCTTGGGTGACCGACCACGAAGGTGTACTGCGCATGGCGGTCACCACAGACGGAGTCAACACCGGCCTGCTGCACCGCGCCACCGAAAACGACGACTGGCAAGAACTCTTTTCGCTGAACTTCAAGGAGACCCTTTCTCCCCTGTTCTTCACCTTCGACAACACCGACTTTTACGCCGCAAGCAATTTGGGGCGGGACAAGACCGCCATCATCCGCTTCAACATCGCCGAAAACAAGGAAGCCGAAGTGCTCTTTGAAAGCGACGAGGCCGACGTATCCAACCTCAACTACTCGCGCAAGCGCAAGGTGCTGACCTCCATCACCTACGCCACCGACCGCCGCAAACGCGTGTTCCTGGACGACCACACCGAGCAGCTCTACACACGCTTGGAATCGGCCTTTCCTGCGCACGAGGTGGTGATCTCGGGCGCCAACAAGGAGGAGAACAAATTCATCATCCGCACCTACTCGGACCGCACGCTCGGGGCCTACCACTTTTACGACCTGGAAGCAGACACCCTGCAGTTGATCGAAGAGGTATCGCCTTGGCTCAACGAGGACGACCTCAGCCCGATGCAAACGGTGCACTACACCTCGCGCGATGGGTTGCGCATTCAAGGGTACCTCACCCTTCCTGTGGGGCAAGGGGACGGTCCTTTCCCGGTGGTGGTCAACCCGCACGGCGGACCGTGGGCCCGTGATGCATGGGGCTTCAACCCCGAGGTGCAATTCCTGGCCAACCGTGGGTATGCGGTACTGCAAATGAACTTCCGCGGCTCGGTGGGCTTTGGCCGCGCGTTTTGGGAAGCGAGCTTCAAGCAATGGGGCCGCACCATGCAAGACGACATCACCGACGGCGTGCATTGGCTCATCGAACAAGGCATTGCCGACCCCAAGCGGGTGGGCATTTACGGCGGCTCATACGGTGGGTACGCGACCCTGGCCGGGCTCTGCTTCACTCCAGACCTGTATGCCTGCGGCGTGGATTACGTGGGGGTATCGAACCTGTTCACCTTCATGAAGACCATTCCCCCGTACTGGGAGCCCTACCTGGAAATGATGTACGAGATGGTGGGCCACCCCGAGGAGGAAAAGGACCTGATGGCCGCCGCCTCACCGGTACTGCACGCCGATAAAATCACGGCTCCATTGCTGGTAGCACAAGGCGCAAAAGACCCGCGTGTGAACGTGGACGAATCGGACCAAATGGTGGAAGCCATGCGCCAGCGCGGCGTGGAGGTGGAATACCTGGTGGAGCCCGAAGAAGGCCACGGCTTCCGCAACGAGGAGAACCGCTTCAAGTTCTACCGCGCCATGGAGCGCTTCCTGGGCGAGCACTTGGCTTAAAGTCGCACCACAACTCCTCTACCTGTTGGTCTCAGCGCGAGTCAGGGGTTCTCAAGTGTGCATGCACGGCCATTCACAACACAAGTGCAATGCCAAAAATCACCATCCCAGCTGCAAGCAAAAGCAGGGTGTAGGGTAAAATGTCCCGGGCTTTGAGGCCGGTAATGCTCAGCAACGGAAGCGCCCAGAATGGCTGCAACATGTTGGTGAGCTGATCGCCATAGGCCATGGCCAAGATGCTCTTGTTGAGCGGCACACCCAGTTGTGTGGCCGATTCGATGATGATGGGCCCTTGTACGGCCCACTGCCCGCCCCCACTGGGCACAAACACATTGACCAGCCCAGCACTGAAAAAGGTAATGAGCGGATAGATGCCCGGTGCGCCGTCGGCCAGTTCCACAAAAAAGGCGCTGATGCCTCCAATCATGCCCGAGCTCTTCATGAGTGCCAGGATGCCAAAGTACAGCGGGAACTGCACCAAGATGCCCGAAGCACCGCCAATGGCGCTATCCAAGGCTTTGAAAAAGGACACAAACCGCCCGTGCAGCACCAAAGCTGTACCGAGGAGTGCAGTATTGATCCAGTTGGGATTCAGCCATTTCAGCGGGTAGGCGCCTTGGTTGAGGTAGGCCTTGTAGACCATCAAGCCCAACACAGCCGCTCCTACTCCGATGCACAGGGCTTTGGAAAAATCCAGCTTCTCGGCGGCGTAGCCTTCCGGTTCAGGCAAAGCGGGTTGACCTTGGACGTCTGGGAGCGCGGTGGTTTTCTTAGAGCGCTTGCCTAGCCACCCCATCAGTGCTGGCAGTGCAAGCAACAACACCAGTGAAAGGGTCAGGTTGAACGGCGAAAACACCGTCTCGGCAAACGTCATGGATTCCGGCAGGGCGGCCACTTGTGCCTCGGTGAGACCGGTTCCGGTGGCCATGGTGCGGATATTCCCAGACTCCACCACCTTGATCAGCGAGGAGCCCGAAATACCGCCATGCCACACCATGAGTCCGGCATAGCCACAGGCCCCAATGAGTGCGTAGTTCAAAGAAGACCCTGCGCGAGAGGCCGCCTCCCCCACCTTGCGCGCCAGTACTGCGCCCACAATCAGTCCGAGTCCCCAATTCACCCAGGCCACAGAGATGGTCACCGCGGTGACCACCAGTGCCGCCGTGGCCGATGAATGCGCCACCCGGCCCGAGACCAAGGAAAGCACCCGGTCCACCGGTTTACTCAAGGCCACCGCATGGCCCAGCACCAGCATGAACATCATCTGGAACGCAAACACGATCAGCGGCGCGTTCCAAATGCCGTGGTACCAATCCACCGCCAAGGTGCTCGCATAGCGCGACAGCGAAACGCCAGCTGGGAGGGTGAAAAACAGGGCGCATACAAACACAAAAGCCGTCAACAAGACGGCAATTGTGAAGGGGGACGGCAGCACCGTCCGGAATGCGTGTACAAACCTATCGGCGAACTTCACGGCTTAGAACGGAAGGTCGTCGTCGGCGGCTTCTTCGATGTCTACCGGCTTGATGGGAGGTAGCTCTTCGAATGCGGGTGGGCCTTCAACCGCAGCGTTTTGGCCTTGGGCCACGCCTTCGATTTTCCAAGCCACCAGGTTTACGTAGTACTTGCCTTGCCACTCGCTGCCGCGCAAGTCAAAGTGCACCACGAGCTCGTCGCCGGGGTTTTTCCCTTCGATGAGTTTCGTGCGGTCCTTCAGCAGTTCAAACTTGAGGTCCTGTGGGTATTGCTCTTGGGTGGTGATGACGAATTCACGCTTGGTGAAGCCACTGTCGAAGCGTTGCTCGTCCATGATGAGCTTGATCTTTCCGCGGATGTCCATGGGGAGGGTTTCTTAGTATTGGAAGATCGAAGATACGGTGGAATGCGCCGGGGGACAATGCAGTTTATCCACGGCTTATTCACCCATTGTTAAACGCCAGCAGCGTCATCCACGCCTCGTCGACCTTGCCCTCGGCGAGCAAGTCCTTGGCGCGTTGGTGCAAGGTTTGTTCGAGCTTGGCGGGCTCGTCTTCGAGGTCCATGAACACCTCCGAGAGGTCGATCAGTTTGTACTCGTTGACGTCGGTCTCGTTGGGGAGCTCTTCCACATTTCCAAGCTGACCCAAATCGTTGCCCGAAAGGATGTCGCTGGAACGGATGTCTTCTGGAATCTGGTCCAAGCCAATGCCAATGGTGGTGATGGGCTTGGTGACCTCAAACATGGTATCGGCGTTGGCGCGGGTGTACCAGTTGGCCCCGTTGCGCGCCACCGTATCCAATTTGATGGGGTCGAGTTTGCCCTCGGGAGTAAGCAGGTTGTCGTGGATGTGGAAGCGTTGGACTTCGGCAATCACCAGTTGACCGGCGCCGCCGTTGTCTCCTAGAGAAATGACCTCGCGCACCGTGCACTCAAACTGCGCGGGCGACTCCTTCACACGGAAGGGCTTTACGGTTTCAGAAGCCACCGGCGTGAAGCCGGCCTTCTCAAACTCGTTCACGTCGGGGGCATACGGGCTTGAGGCCAACGACATTTGGTGCACCATGGGGTAGTTCACGATGTTGATCACCACCTCGGGCACTTCCAAGACGTTGTTGAGGGTGTCCTTGGTTTTGCCCGTGCGGCCACTGCGCGCAGGGCTGAAAATCATCACCGGCGGGCGCGAAGAAAACACGTTGAAAAAGCTGAACGGTGCCAAGTTGGGGATGCCCTCCTTGTCTACCGTTGAAGCAAACGCAATGGGGCGTGGAGATACGGCGGTCAACAGAAAGCCGTGCACCTCCGGGATGCTCATTTCGCTGGGGGTGAACGATGCCATGTTATGCCTTTTCGACGTCTGCAATCGAGTCCATCACCTTGGCTTTGAGCCCTTCCTTGTAGGCGGCCACGCGGCCGCGTACGCCAGGGTCAGAAGCGCCAATGATTTGCGCCGCCAAGATGCCTGCGTTTTTGCCGCCATCCAGGGCAACTGTTGCTACGGGTACGCCGCTTGGCATTTGCAGAATGCTGAGCACGCTGTCCCACCCGTCGATCGAGTTGCTGCTCTTGACCGGCACTCCGATTACGGGGAGCGGTGTCAACGAAGCAGTCATGCCCGGCAAGTGCGCAGCGCCGCCGGCACCAGCAATGATCACGCGCACGCCGCGGTCTGCGGCGGTGGTGGCGTATTCAAACATGCGTTCGGGGGTGCGGTGTGCACTTACCACGGTCATTTCTACCGAAACACCGAGTTCACGCAGCACATCTGCTGCCGGTTGCATCACGGGCAAGTCCGACTTGGAACCCATGATAATGCCTACGTCTGCCATAGCTTGGATTTTCAGAGCGAAGGTAGCGGGTTTGGGGGAGGGCGGAAAGCGCTGATTGGGATTCTTCGACAGTCCAGCCATGCTCCGGGCGCTGAACATGTTGCCAGATCGCCAAAATGTGCACCACCTCATCGCGCACTTCATTGATCAGTGACAAGTGTGCATTGACCACCAACCTTTTTCGAGTGCTACCGCCATAGATGGACACCCCTGTACCAGGATAGGCCCCTACCTGCTCCATGGCTTTGGCAACATCAGATTCCACCTGGCGTGCAACAGCGCTACCCCAGCGGTCATGCAGGTAGAGCATGAGCACGAGTAAATCATGCCGAGCACGAAGGGAAACCTCAACGCACTTCATCCAACCGGTCCAGCAACGTTCTCAATTCTTGGATCACTTCAGAAGCAGGTCGCGTTTGCCCGGATTCTACCTCCTGGATGCCTTGGGTGATGGCCGCTTGTACATGCGCAGGAACCGCTCCCACAGACGTGGGCGTGTCGTGCATGTCCAACACCTGATCGATGATGGCCCACACGCGTGGATCCTGAATCCGTTCCAAACGGGCCATCCGCTCTTCCTGTGAATATTCCTTGACCAAAGAGGAGGTGGATTGTTTCACATAGGCGTGCGAAGGCGCTACTTGTGAAGTCAGTGACTGGTATTCCTCTAGCGAAAGCAGAACCACAGAGCGTCCTCCACTGCGCCGCACGACAAGCGTGTCGCCAGCATCGGTAACCGCATCAAAATGCGCCTTCATAGAAGCGCGGAGGTCAGAAAGGGAAACAGGAATCATCCGAATCGGCTTTCCTGTAAATGTACGTATATCTGTACATGTTAGAGCATCATCCCCACAATGGCCGCAGTCAACAAACAGGCCACCGTACCGCCCACAAGCGCACGGAAACCGAGTTTGGAAAGCAGCCCTTTGCGGGTAGGCGCAAGCGCGCCAATGCCACCGATTTGGATGCCGATGGACGCAAAGTTGGAGAAGCCACAGAGGATGTAGGTGCTCAACTCAATGGAACGCTGTTCGGCAAACTTGCCGCCGTTCTTCATGGCCCCCAAATCGAGGTAAGCCAGGAATTCATTGAGTACGGTCTTTTTGCCAAGGAGCTGGCCCACGAGCACCATGTCGTCGCTGCACACCCCCACCAACCAGGCTACCGGCGCCAGTGCGTAGCCCATGATGAACTCAAAGGACAACTGGGTAAACTGCCCGTCGGTATTGGCGGCAATGATCTCGTTCAGTCCGCCAATGCGGCCGCCGTAGCCCAACAGCATGTTGATGCCGAAGATAAGCGCAGTAAATACAATCAGCATGCCCGCCACGTTCACCGCCAAACGCAAACCATCGGTGGTTCCGTTGGCCAAAGCTTCCAGTACATTGGCTGATGTTCGATTCTTATCCAAATCCATGGAATCCGAGAATTCCTCGGTTTCTGGCACCAGCATTTTGGCAGCGAGAATTGCTGCCGGTGCGCTCAACAGCGAAGCGGCCAAGAAGTGCGAGGCGTACTCCTCTCCCAATTGTCCGATGTAGGCCACCAACACCGACCCGGCGATGGTTGCCATTCCCCCAGTCATGAGGCTCATGAGCTCTGAACGGGTCATGGTGTTGAGGAAGGGCTTGACCAGCAACGGGGCTTCGGTTTGCCCCAAGAAAATGTTGCCCGCCGCCGACAAACTCTCTGCCCCCGAAATGCGCAATAAGCGGCGCATTACCGTAGCCAGAAACTTGACCACCTTTTGCAGAATGCCATAGTGATACAATAGGCTGGATACCGCTGAAAAGAAGATGATGGTAGGCAAAACACGCGCAGCAAACACAAAACCTACAGGTCCATCTTGATCCACAATCTTACCGCCAAAGATCATCTCCGAACCCGCCAGTGAAACCTCAGAGATTTTCGCAAAAGCGCGGGCCACGAAATCAAAAGCGTCTGAGAAGTATGGAGCCTTAAGGATCAGGACCGCTAAAATCACTTGCAGGATCAGCGCTTTGGCCACCAACGGCCAGCTGATGGATTTGCGTTTTTCGCTGCACAGCCAGCACACCCCGAGCAAAAAGGCAATGCCCAACAGTCCGCGTAGGATGGCTACAATCATAGGATCTGGGTGGGATTAACTCTGCGACTTGCGCCGCTCGATTTCATCCCGCAATTTGGATGCGCGCTCGTATTCCTCACGTTCAATGGCAATGGCCAACTGCTTCTCCAAATCCTTCATGGAGAGGTCCTCGTCGCGGCCTTCAGTCGAGAGTTCCTCGAGGCTGACGTCGGTGGCTGTTTCTTCTTCCATTTCCAGGTCGGCTTCCTCGGCGGTTACGCCTGCCGAATCCAAGATGAAATCGTAACAGTAGATGGGACAGTTGAAGCGCACGGCCAGGGCCACGGCATCCGAGGTGCGGGAATCGATCTCGGCTTTGCGGCCGTCTTGGGTGGCGATGAGTTTGGCGAAGAAGATGCCTTCAATCAAGTTGTAGATGATGACCTCCTCTACCTCAATGCCAAACGAGTGCGAAAAGCTCTTGAACAAATCGTGGGTCAGTGGGCGACTTGGGGTCATCTTCTCCAATTCTATCGCGATGGCTTGCGCCTCGTGCCCGCCAATGACGATGGGCAGTTTGCGGTTGGTCGATGCACCTACTTCACTCAGCACCAGGGCGTACGCGCCGCTGGTTGACCCGCTTGGGGCGATGTCTGAAATCTCCAGCTCGATCTTGTTCATAGACAAAAGAAAAGGGGCAAGACGATTACCCCTTTGTTGTTGTGCGAATATACCAAAATCGCGCGCCGACCAAATCAGTGATCGGCGCACGATGATGTAGGTCAGTTCAGCGCTTGTGCGGCTTCTACGAGCTTGGGCACCACCTCAAAGGCGTCGCCCACAATGCCATAGTCGGCGGCCTTGAAGAACGGTGCTTCGGGATCTTTGTTAATCACCACAATCACCTTTGAGCCGTTCACCCCTGCCAAGTGCTGGATGGCACCTGAGATGCCCACAGCGATGTAGAGGTTTGGACGGATGGCCACACCCGTTTGCCCCACGTGTTCGTGGTGAGGGCGCCAATCCATGTCGGATACCGGGCGCGAGCAAGCGGTGGTGGCACCGAGTGCTTTGGCCAGGTCTTCGATCATGCCCCAGTTTTCTGGGCCTTTGAGACCGCGACCGGCCGATACCACGAGCTCGGCTTCGGGGAGCGGCACCATGCCGTCGCCCGAGGCAACCTGTTGCTCGCGAACGGTCACGCTCGCGCTGCCGGCGTCTACGCTCAAAGCGCTGACGTTGGCGCTGCCGCCGTCGGCATCAATGCCAATGGCGTTGGGCATGACGGCAATCACCTTTTTGGCTGAGGTGATGCTCACATCAGCGGTGGCCTTGCCCGAGAATACATTCTTACGTACGGTAAAACCGGTGGAGGTGTCTGGCAACGCTACGGCGCCAGAAACCAGTCCGGCATCCAAGCGAACGGCAACACGTGGGGCCACCAATCGGCCGGTGTTGTCGTTGCCCACTACCACCACTTCGGCGCCCGTGGCGTCGGCAGCAGCAGCTACCATTTTGGTGAGTTGTGCGGAATCCGATGGGTTAACGCCGTCGGCCACGTGTACGGTGCTTACGCCAGCCGCACCCAAACCGCCGTCGCCATCAAGGCCGCCAGTGGTGACTGCTTCGACGTCCGCACCCATACGCTTGGCATAGGTGGCAGCTTCGAGCGATGCTTTGGTCGCTTTCCCGCCGCGGTGATCTGCAAATACAAGAACTTTCATGGCATCAGAGGACTTTGGCTTCGTTGCGAAGCAGGTCAAACAATTCGGCGGGGTTTTCAGCGTCGATCATGCGACACGCGCCTTTTTCTGCGGGCAGTGCGTAGCTGGCCACCGAGGTGTGCGATGCAGCTTCCACTGCAGGCACCACTTCAAGCGGCTTGGTACGGGCTGCCATGATGCCGCGCATGTTCGGGATGCGCTGCTCGGCCAGGCCTTTGGAGGCGCTGAGTACAAACGGGCCGTCTACGCCCAGCACTTCGCTGCCGCCTTGCACATCGCGGGTAATCACCGCAGTGCTGCCTTCCATGTCCAGTTTGGTGGCCAACGAGATGTACGGCCAATCGAGGTACTCGGCGATCATTCCGCCTACTGCACCTGAGTTGTACTGGATGGTTTCTTTTCCGGCAAAGACCGCATCGTACCCGTTGCTCTTGGCGTACTCGGCGATTTGCTTGGCCACGTACATGCTGTCGCCGCCATCGGCGTCAATGCGCACGGCGTTGTCGGCGCCAATGGCCAAGGCTTTGCGGATGATGGGATCGTTGTCGGCGCCGCCTACGGTGATGGTGGTCACCTGGCCGCCGCCGGCCTCTTTGAGCTCGAGGGCGCGCACCAAGGCGTACCACTCGTCGTAAGGGTTGACGATGAACTGCACCCCGTTCTCATCGAACTTGGTGTTCCCGTCGGTGAACGCAATGCGCGAGGTGGTGTCCGGCGCCTTGCTGATGCAAACGAGTATCTTCATATCTGGGTCTGTCTATGACGTTGTGTTCTATTCGGAGTCGAAAGGTAATTCAAAAAACGTATGCACGCATAACAAATTACAGTTCCGGATACGCTCCGGGATCGTTTTCGTGCATGATGGCGTAAGCCGCCTCGGTGATGTCCTCGATGCTCGGCTTTGAGAAGTAATCGCCGTCGGTGCTGTAGGCCGGCAAGTGGGGCTGCGCAGCCAAGGTGACCGGCGCTGAATCCAACAATTGGTAGCCGCCTTGCTTGTTGAGGACTTGGTCCAGAATGAAGGCCGAAGCCCCTCCTGGCACATCCTCATCCACAATCAACAAGCGGTTGGTCTTGCCCAAGGATGCAGCAATGCCGTGGTCCAAATCAAACGGCAACAGGGTGCGCACATCCACCAATTCCACATCGATGCCCAACTCCGCCAAGCGCTCGGCCGCGGCCATGCACAAGTTGAAGGTGGAGCCGTAGGAAACGATGGTCAGGTCGGCGCCTTCGCGCACCACTTCCACCTTGCCGATGGGGGTACGGAAGTCGCCCATGTTGGTGGGCAGCGGTTCTTTGGAGCGGTAGCCATTGAGGCATTCCACGACCAACGCCGGGTCATCGGACTCCAGCAGGGTGTTATACATGCCTGCGGCCTGGGTCATGTTGCGCGGTACCGCCACGATCATGCCGCGCACCGAGTGGATGATGGCGCCCATGGGCGAGCCCGAGTGCCAGATGCCTTCCAAACGGTGACCGCGTGTGCGCACGATGAGCGGGGCCTTTTGCCCGCCTCGGGTGCGGTAGTGCACGGTGGCCAAATCGTCGCGCATGATCTGAAGTGCGTAGTAGAGGTAGTCCAAGTACTGGATCTCGGCAATGGGGCGCAAACCGCGCATGGCCATGCCGATGCCTTGGCCCATGATGGTGGCCTCGCGGATGCCGGTGTCCGACACGCGGGTTTTGCCAAAGGCATCCTGCATGCCCTCCATGGCTTGGTTCACCCCGCCGATCACACCGGTGTCTTCCCCGAAGGTCAGCACCTCTGGGCGGCGTTCAAATTGGGTGCGGAAATTCTCACGGAGGATGATGCGGCCGTCTTCCTCGGCTCCATCGTTGTTGTACTCGGGAGCGACTTCTTCAATGTTGGTGGCGGCCCACTGCGACGCAGAGTACAGGCGATCGCTGTAGCGGTCGCGACTGCGGTCGTGCTGTGTGGCGTGCCACTGGGCCAGCGCCTTGCGGGCCACAGAATCGCCGCCGCGGTCCAGCATCAGGGCTTGGCGGGCAGCAGTGAGTACGTCTTTGCGGATGGGGTCCAAGGTGGACGCCAATCCTTCGGCAATGTGGGCAATGGCCTCCCCTTCCCCGGCTTCTGCAGCCAGGTTGCGCAGCAGTTGTGCGCAGGTATCGCGCTCACCATCAATTTCAGAGCGGTAAGCGGCCCATGCGGCTTTCTGTTGGGCGCGGACTTCCTTTTTGGCCTCCTTGCGGATGGCGTCGAGTTCTTCTTCAGATACACCGCCTTCGAGGGCGATGAAGGACTTGAACTGGTTGATGCAGTCGTATTCTTCGGCCCAAGCCAAGCGCTCAGGGGTCTTGTAGCGTTCGTGTGAACCTGAGGTGGAGTGGCCTTGCGGTTGGGTGACTTGCTGCACGTGCACCAGTACTGGAGTGTGGTTGTCGCGGCAGTAAGCAGCGGCGCGTTCGTAGGTGGCCACCAGCTCAGGGTAGTTCCAGCCTTTGGCGCGGAAAATCTTGAGCCCGTTGGTGGTGCTGCCTTTTTCAAACCCGGCCAAGGCTTCGCTGATGGACTCCTTGACGGTTTGGTATTTCTTCTCGACGCTGATGCCGTAGCCGTCGTCCCAAACGCTCATGAGCATAGGCACTTCCAGTACGCAAGCGGCGTTCATGGTTTCCCAGAACAGGCCTTCGGACGTGGACGCATCGCCAATCGAACCAAAGGCAATCTCATTGCCCCCGTTGGTGAAGTCAGTCATTTGGGCCGCCAACTCGGGCTGGGCCTTGTAGACTTTGGAAGCTTGTGCGAGTCCGAGCAAGCGGGGCATTTGGCCGGCCGTGGGCGAAATGTCTGCGGAGCTGTTGTATTGCTCCATCAGGTTCTTCCACGCGCCGTTGTCATCCAGGGAACGGGTGGCATAGTGCCCGCCCATTTGGCGTCCGCCTGAGGTGGGCTCGTGCTCCAGGGAGGCGTGGGCATAGAGGGCTGCGAAATAGGGCTGTACCTCCAACTCGCCAAGGGCCATCATCCAGGTTTGATCCCGGTAGTAACCGCTGCGGAAGTCTCCTTTTTGGAACACTTTCGCAAGGGCCACTTGGGCCAGCTCTTTGCCGTCGCCGAAGATGCCAAACTTGGCTTTTCCGGTGAGGACCTCTTTGCGGCCGAGCAGAGACATTTCACGGCTCAGGCAGCACAGGCGGTAATCGTCGAGCAGTTGTTGACGTAGGGAGGCTTCAGTAACGACCGAATCGGGCGCGATATCCTTCGACATACAGGTGGGTGTTGGGCGGTGCAAATGTACGGGAAACGCGCGGTGCGACAAGGTTTTTCCCCACCGCACGCAAGGAGTTAACAACCGTTTGCCCTCAGCTGTTCTCCGCCAAGGCCACCGCGATACGGGCTGCAAGGCGGGCGTTGTTTTTCACCAAGGCCACATTGCTCACCAAGGATTGTCCGGCAGTGAGCTCGGTGATGCGACGCAGCAAAAACGGGGTCAGCTGCTTGCCGCCAATGCCCGCTGCTTCGGCTTCGGCAATGGCTGAGGCGATGGTGGACTCGATCTCGGCGGCGTCCAAAGCGTCGCTTTCCGGAACAGGATTGGCAATCAATACGCCACCGGCAAGTCCGGCCGACCACTTCGCCTTCAAAAAGGCGGCGATCTGCTCAGGAGCATCCATGCGCACATCCACTCCCAATCCGCTGGTGCGGGAATAGAACGCAGGAAACTCATTGGTGCCCACCCCCAATACCGGCACACCAAAGGTCTCCAGCATTTCCAAGGTTTTGGGCAGATCCAGAATCGCTTTGGCCCCGGCGCTCACCACCGCCACACTGGTCTGGCGCAGCTCGGTCAAATCGGCAGACACGTCAAAGGTGTATTCGGCCCCGCGGTGTACCCCGCCAATCCCGCCAGTGGCAAACAACCGGATGCCTGCGGCGGCGGCAATGATCATGGTACTGGCCACGGTGGTCGCTCCAATCTCCCCAGAGGTCAACGCCAACGGCAGGTCCCGCCGGCTCAACTTGCGCACCGATTCGGCGGTGGCCAGGGCATGGAGGTCTTGGTCGTTCAACCCCACTTTGTACGTGCCCCCCATCACTGCAATGGTAGCCGGAACTGCTCCCTCAGCGCGGATGATGTCCTGCAGCGCACGGGCGGTTTCCACGTTTTGCGGAAACGGCATGCCGTGGGCGATGATGGTGGACTCCAAGGCCACTACTGCGCGGCCCGCGTCTAAAGCTTTGGCCACTTCGGGGGCGATGTCCAGGGGTGGAAAAACGATGCGGTTCATGGACAACAAAGCTAGTCCAAGCCGCGTATTGAATCCATGCGCCTGTTTCTGTTTGCATCGGTCTTGTTGCTCGCCTTGGCTTCCTTCTCGCCTCCCCAAAAGCCAGACCAACTGCCCTACGACCCTGACCGTCCGCTGACCTGGGAGGACTTTCGTCCACGGGCCATGGTGCCCATTCCCGGATACAAGGCGTACACTTGGTCGGGCATTGCCATTGACCTGAGTTCAGACGACACCGCCATCCACATCACCACTTACAGCTACTTTGTTCCCAGTGAATCTTGGGTGGAAAAGGATGCTGGCACCCCCGAACTCTTGCGCCACGAGCAAGGCCACTTCGACCTCACCGAACTCTACACGCGCGAGCTGCGTCAACTCCTCGAACCCTTCCAAAACATGGAAGTTTCCGAATTCGTCCGCGCCGATGGACAAGCCACTGTTCAGCGCCTGTACGACGAGACATTCAACCGCATGAACGTAGAGCAAGAGCACTACGACAAAGAGACCGAACATTCGGTCAACCGCGAAAAGCAACAAGCGTGGGACGCCGACATTGCCCGACGCCTGCGCACCACCCGCTGATCCTCCCCTACCTCAGCGGCATGACTGCCGCATCGCATTTGCTGAGTGAAAACCCATGTCTGCGGGCTGGAACTTTACCATGTCTTTGACCATCAACCGCGAAAAATGAAAGGAGCAAGTCCACCGCAAACGCGAACTCCAAGCCCTCAGTAAGCATCCACCAGCCGCTGGCAACCAGCATTACATGCAGTCCAATCGGTATTGAACCATTGGGGATGCATGCGTCAGCACTTCAAAAGATTCACAAGAAAGATTGCTTTGGAAGGGTCAATCACCCTTGAATCGCCGTCCACACCATGTCCTTCAAGCGGTCAACGCGTTGGCCGGAGACCGAGCTGAAAAAGACGTGCGGCACGTCGGGGAGTTCCTGGGCGAGTTCGGCTTCGAGTTCCTCGTCGAGCATGTCGCATTTGGAGATGGCCAAGATGCGTTCCTTGTCCAAGAGTTCCGGGTTGTGCTTGCCGAGTTCGCCGAGCAGGATTTCGTATTCCTTTTGGATGGAATCGGTGTCGCACGGCACCACAAACAGCAACACCGAGTTGCGTTCGATGTGGCGCAGGAAGCGCAGGCCCAGGCCCTTGCCTTCTGAAGCGCCTTCAATGATCCCTGGAATGTCGGCCATGATGAAGGAGCGGCCATCGCGGTAAGGCACCATGCCCAGGTTGGGGCGCAGGGTGGTAAACGGGTAGTTCGCGATCTCAGGCTTAGCAGCAGAAATGACCGAAAGCAACGTGCTCTTACCCGCATTGGGGAAGCCCACCAGACCTACATCGGCCAGTACTTTGAGCTCCAAAATCTTCCACTCCTCACGGCCGTCCTCGCCGGGCTGGGCGTAGCGCGGGGTTTGGTTGGTGGGAGACTTGAAATGGGCGTTACCCAGCCCTCCGCGGCCGCCAGGAACGATGATTTGCTCCTCGCCGTCCTCGGTGATCTCGAACAGTACCTCGCCGGTTTCGGCGTCTTTGGCAACCGTGCCGAGGGGCACTTCCAGAACCTCATCCTGGCCTTGCGCACCGGATTTGTGGTTGCCGCTGCCCACCTCGCCGGGTTTGGCGATAACGTGCTTGCGGTACTTGAGGTGCAGCAATGTCCAGAGTTGTGAACTGCCGCGGACAATGACGTGACCACCGCGTCCACCGTCTCCGCCATCGGGGCCGCCTTTGGCCGTAACCTTACTGCGCATAAGGTGCGCCGATCCCGCCCCGCCCTTGCCGGAGCGGCAGCAGATCTTTACATAGTCCACAAAGTTGCTGGGACCGCTCATGCTGCAGTGGTCAAAATGGGGTTAGGCCGGTTTGCCATCGATCACCATGCAGAGGCGCTCGGTGATTTCTTCAATGGTACCGATGCCATCGATGCCCATGTACTTGTCTTGGCTGCGGTAGTAGTCGGCTACGGGCGCAGTTTCGCGGTTGTACACGTCGATGCGGTTTTGGATCACTTCGGGATCGGCGTCGTCTGCACGACCCGAAGTTTCGGCGCGCTTCAAAAGGCGTTGGCGCAGTTCTTCCTCTTCTACCTCCAGCGCAAGCATCCAAGTGATGCCAGTGTCGCGGCCGGTCAGGAAGGCGTCGAGGGCCTCAGCCTGAGCAGTAGTACGAGGAAAGCCATCAAAAATGAAGCCCTTGGCCTCGGGGTGTTTGTTCACCTCGGACTCGAGCATTTGGATGGTCACGTTGTCGGGCACCAATTCACCTTTGTCGATGTAAGACTTGGCGAGCTGGCCGAGCTCGGTGTCGTTCTTCATGTTGTAGCGGAAGATGTCACCGGTGCTGAGGTGTACCAGATCGTAGCGCTCAATCAGGTTGGCGCTTTGGGTGCCTTTGCCGGCCCCTGGAGGGCCAAAGAGTACGATGTTAAGCATACGCTGCTCTCGTTGTTTTGCCGCGGGACAGGCCGCAGAAATGAAAGAGCAAAAGTACAGTTTTCCTTAGGAAATCAAGGCATTTGCCCGTCTGCGCTTATTCACAATACGTGCCAAACATGCCCAGGATCTCCAGCAGGTCGCTGGTGCCCACAATGCCGTCCATGTCCAAGTCTGCCGGACAAGGGTTTTCGGTCACCGTTCCTACGCACTGGAGCAGCTCCGGATCCCAAACCGTGCCGGGTCCGCAGAATTGCGAGCCTTGCACGCAGCTGCCGTCGTCTACCGTGGCAGCAGGGTCGTAGTTGTCCGCCTCGGGATCGGTGCACCCCAAGCAGCTGTAATCGCAGGTGCCGTTATCGATGGTGGCGTCGATGCTGTAGTTGCACGCGGAGGGGTCGGTACACCCAAAGCAGGTGTAATCGCAGGAGCCGTCGTCCACGGTGGCAGACACGTCAAAGTTGCACGCGAGTGCATCGGTGCAGCCCAAACAGGTATAATCGCAAGAGCCGTCATCGGTCACAGCCGCGGGGTCGTAGTTGCAAGCCGAGTTGTCGGTGCAGCCTTCTTGGCCAGCGCCCGGACACAGGTCACAAGTGCCAAAGCACACCGCATCCACCACCACATCGTCCTCGCCAAAGGAGGCAAAACGGTTGAGGTTGACGTCCGCGTCGGCGCATTCGAGGGGGACGGTTTCGTCCTGCTCCCAAGCGTTGCCGTTGATGAATTTCCATTGGGCCGATGCGTTGTTGGGCAAAGTGGCGGTGTAGGCCCAGGTACCGTCGCCTTGATCGGTCATGGGCGTGAGTCCGGGAGCCCAGCCTTGGAAGTCCGCGGCGATGTGCACCCCTTCGGCCGCCACGGTTTCGCCGGACATGTTGACTAGGAAAGTCACCTCAACGACGCCGTCGGGACAAGTGGCGCAAGCGCTGAAGCAGTGCGCGTCCAGCGTGGCGTTTCCGTTGACCACGTGCAGGCGGTTGTAGCCGCCAAAGCCGTCATCCGTTCCGCAACCTCCAGGTACGATTTCCGAATCCGGCCAATCGTTTCCATTGATGTATTTGTAGACGAGTTGATCGCCTTCTTGTGCAGTCAACGTGTAGGTCCAAATGCCTGCACCGCCGTCCACCATATCGGTGGTGCTGGGACTCCAGCTCTGGAAGCTGCCCGCCACGTGCAGGCCCAAGGGGCTCACCGCAGTGGTGGTCATGTCCACTTGCAAGGTGATGGTAAACAGGCAGCTGCCGTCGTCAATGCCCGCGCTCGGATCGTAGTTCTGCGCGGTGGCATCGGTGCAGCCTTCGGTGCCGGTTTCCAGTGCGGTGCTGCCGTCGGTATCAGGCACGGCGTACGGCTGATCGGTATAAATGCGGTACTCGCCCGGTTGGAGCAAGTACGGGTTGGACAAGTTGTTTTCGACAATGGCGCTGCCGGTCATATAATCGTACCACGTGCCTGTGTACGGGAAGCCCGGAATGATGCTCTGGGCCACCACATCGAAGTTGGCAATCACAATGCAGTTCATGTCCGGGTGGTACAGGCGAAGGGCCTTGGCGTAGCCGCCCACGTCCATGTTGAAGTCGTTGCTGTTGAACACCGGGTGCGAGCCGCGCAACTGCAACATTGCACGGGTAGCTTTGAACAGGTTCTTGCGTTCCAAGTCCTCGGCGTAGCCCCATTCTATGGGCTTGTTATCGGTGCGACAGCCGGGATCTACGCTGAGGTCCCAACACGTGTTGAGGGAGTAGTCGTACCCGAGTTCTTCAAACTGCCACATCATCTTGGGGCCCGGCACCATCAGGAACATGGCCATGATGGCTTCCATGCGCTCGAGGGCGGTGTCTTCGTCTTTGCAGCTGTAGCCGTCAAACTCGTTGCCGTAGAGTTTGGTGTTGTACATGATGCGCTCTTCGTCGTGGCTGGAGAAGTAGCCCACCAGGTTCTGGAATGCCCATCCCCTGCTTTGGTGGCTGATGCCTGACAGGTTGGAGGGGAAGCCCATCAGCGCCTCGCCGTAGTCGTGGTTGGAATTGCCCCAAAGCATGCATCCGCTGGCCGCCAAGGCCGACTCCTCGGAGTTGTCTGCAAAGTGTTCAAGGATGAAATACGACCCTGGCGATACGCCCCAACAGTGGTTGGCATAGTCGGTCAAGATGTTGATGCGCGATTGGTCGTAGGCGTTGAATGCCCCCAAATCGCCCTGGGTTTGGTTGTTGGTGAAGCCCTTGGACAGGTCCAAGCGGAAGCCGTCCACGTGGTATTCCTCCAACCAGTATTGCAGCACACGCTTGCAAAAGGCCCGGGTATCGCTGCTCTCGTGGTCAAAATCGTACCCCACACCAAAATCATGGGGCGAGTAGGTGTTGAACCAGGGGTTGTCCCCAGCTGGGGCATTCAGCCCTTCATCCCAGTACAACCGTACCTGCGGGTTGAGTCCGTAGCTGTGGTTGAGCACCATGTCCATGATCACCGCAATGCCGCGTTGATGCGCCTCCTCGATGAAACGTTTCAGCGCGTCCTTGGTGCCGTAGTATTTGTCTGGAGCGAAGTAGAAATTCGGGTTGTAGCCCCAGGATTCGTTGCCGTCAAATTCGTTGAAAGGCATGAGCTCGATGGCATCTACGCCCAGGTTCTCCAGGTAGGAAAGCGTGTCCTTCATGGTCTCCCAGTTGTGGTCGGCGATGAAGTCGCGCAGCAGCAATTCGAAGATCACCATTTTGTGGCCTTCGGGGCGCACGTAGCCGCCTTCGTTCCACACAAAATCCGACTGACCGGTTTGAAACACCGATACCGGATCATTCGCATCCATCCACGGAAAATCAATCAATCCCGGGTAGGTGTCATTCGAGATCCATTGGTCGTTCCAGGGGTCCAAAATCTTGTCGGCAAACCAGTCCGCCGCACGAATACCTCCTGGATACACGCTGTATTGAAAACGGTACTCCTGGAGTGGGGTCAAATTGTCCAGCTGAATCCAGTGAGTATTCCCGTCCAAGGACTTGCGCATCAGGAATTCCTCCTGCTCGGCCCATCCCGAAAAATCACCCACGGCATACATGTAATCTTTGCCCGGGGCGTAGCATTGCAATATCACGCCGTCGTCGCCGACATAGTTAATCCCAGCCTGCGTCCAAGTCGGCGGATCCTGAATCACAGGGGTTTGCGCCTGAACGGCAACAACAAGAAAAAGGAGGGCGGCAGTTAGGAGGTTTCGCATGTCTCAGGTTCAGGAAGACGGAAGGTACAAAGTGTTGTTGGAACACACTTTGGGTAGGAGGGGGTTAGTGTTTCACTTTTATTCCAACCGCAACCCGCACAAAACCAACTACCTTAGCGTTGACTTAATAGATCCACGCGCGTGGGATGTTGATAACTGAAAAGTGTCTGGCACGAAGCAGCGTTGGATGTGCCTAACTTAAGGGTGTCACCTGAACAAACTCTATGAACGAAGAAGCTGCAAAGCGCGACGATCATCAACCGGCCCGAGAACTGCAACAGCGGTACGAAGCCATGCTGAAAGCCCGCGAATCGTGGTACTTCGACATCGATCAATTTGAGCAGATTGTCGACTTGTACTTCGATCAGGGACGTGTACGCAAAGCGTTGAGCGTCATCCACTACGCCCGCACCATCTTCCCCGATGCCTTTGTTCTTCGCCTGCGCCAAGCCCAGTTGCTGGCGGGCATGGGAGAACTCAATCGGGCCCTTGCGTTGCTTCGCGAACTCGAGGAAGTGGAACCCACCAACGACGAAATCCTGCTGACCCTCGGCACGGTATTTTCGCAGTTGCGCGACCACCGCAATGCGGTCCGCTACTACGAACGTGCCCTGCGTTTTGGAGAGGGTGAACTGCAGGACGAAGTCTACATTGACCTTGCGCTGGAGTACGAAAACATGGAACGCTTCAACGAAGCCATCCGCGTACTGGACCGCGCCCTGCGTCAAAACCCTGAGAACGATACCGCCGTCTACGAAATCGCCTACTGTTTTGAAATGGCAGGGCGCTTTGAGGACGCGCGCGCTTACTACGTCCAATTCCTGGACGACCACCCCTACTCGTTTGCCACCTGGTACAACCTGGGCAACAGTTACTTCCGCACTGAGGAATACCCGAAGGCCGCTGACGCCTTTGAGTATTGCCTGGCCATCGAAGACCAATTTGCCCCAGGCTGGTACAACTTGGCCAACACCCTGGTGTACTTGGAGGACTTCAACCGCGCCATTGAGTGTTACAAAGAGACCATGGAGCTAGAAACCCCGCAAGCCGGGGTCTACTGCCTGGTGGGCGAATGCTACGAGAAGCTCGAGCAACTCAAAGAAGCCGACTTCTACTACAACCTCGCCCTCAAGCTCGATCCCAAGAACGTGGACGCCATCATTGGCAAGGCCGTGGTCAATGACTTGCAAGGCCACTCTGAAAAAGCCATCGAGCTCCTGCGCGAGGCCGACGGCTTGGAGCCCAACAACCCGGACATCATGCTCATGATGGCCGAAGCCCAAAAGAACGTGGGCAACGTATCCAGCGCTCGCGAGATTTACTTGCGCGCCATTGAGGCCCACCCCAAGTGCGTGCAGGCCTGGTTGGACTACGCCCATTTCCGCTTCGATTTGAACCATGTGGACGGTGCGGAAAACCTTATTGAGCAAGCCCTAGGTGAAAACCCGGACAACACTTCGCTCCTCTTGCGAAAAGTTGCGTACTTGCACGCCCTTGGAAAGCAGAAGCAGGCCCTGCTGCTGCTGGATTACCTCCATCAGAGCGAGAACAATGATTTCGACGAGCTGACGGACTACTACCCCGAAATCCTCAACGATGCGGATGCCCGGGAGTTATGTAAAAGCCCTGAAGAGTCATGAAACCAACACTCAAGTATTTGCCCGAACGTCCCGCCAAACCCCGCCACACTGGGGTGACTATGGTGATGGACAAGGGTCTCAGCTACCGCCAAGCAGAAGACTTCATTGAAACCTGCGGCGAGCTGACCGACGTGGTCAAGCTCGGCTTCGGAACCACCATGGTGACCCCGAACGTGGAGCGCAAAATCCAACTCTACCGCGACGCCGGATTGGACGTGTACTTTGGAGGCACCCTGTTTGAGGCCTTCTACGTCCGCAACCAACTGGCTGACTTCCGTCAAATGTGCCTCGACTTTGGGGTAAACCTCATGGAGGTGTCTGACGGTTCTATCGTTTTGGACCACAAAGAAAAATGCGACCTCATCACCTCCTTTGCCGAAGACTTCAAAGTCCTCAGTGAAGTAGGCTCCAAGGAGGAAGGCATCTTGATTTCTCCTGCCAAATGGATCCGCATGATGCTCGCTGAGCTGAAGGCAGGATCCTGGAAGGTCATCGCTGAGGCCCGTGAGTCTGGCAACGTAGGCATCTTCCGCCCCAACGGCCACGCACACACCATCCTGATCAACAAGATCATGGCCAAGGTGAACAACGACAACATCCTCTGGGAAGCCCCTAAGAAACCGCAGCAAGTGTGGTTCCTCAAGCTGATGGGCGCCAACGTCAACCTGGGCAACATTGCGCCCAACGACGTGATTCCATTGGAGACCTTGCGTTTGGGGCTGCGTGGGGACACGTTCTTCGAGCACCTCCCCGAGGCCATCGTGAAGAAAGCCCAGCCCATTGTGCCCGAGCCCGCCAAGAAACCCGCTGCCAAAAAGGCGCCGGCCAAAAAGCCTGCCGCCAAAAAAGCACCGGCCAAGAAAGCGGCCCCCAAGGCCAAGGCTTAAGCCCACTCGGCTTCCAACCGACTGATTTTCTTGTTGTAGTACACCGCGGCCCACACCGAGCGGAAGGCCAACCATGCGATAAAGCCCCACCACACACTGGTGAGCGAATCAGGTGAGAAGTACAGCCACCCTCCGTATACGCAAAGCGCCAGGAGCATCATGTTGCGTAGGAACCGCGCGTCGGCGAGCCCCTTGAGAATGCCGTCGTAGGTGAAGGCGATTGCCCCTATGGGCAGTGACACAATCATCACCCAAAAAATGCCCTCAAAGGCGGTCACGGCCTCGGTATCGTTGCTCAGCAGGTGGCCGATGTAAGCATACGCCAGCAGGTATCCAGCAATCATCAGCACACTGATCCCTTGCCCGATCAGCTGAAGTCGCCGCAGCAAGAAGCGCAGGTTAAACGCATCCCTTTCGCCAAAGAGCTTGCCGCTGAGGGCTTGTCCGGCGTTGGAGTATCCGTCCAACAGAAAGAAGGAGAAGGTCCAGATTTGAATCACCATGGTGTGCGCTGCCAAGGGCGCCTCCCCCAACCCTGCGGCGGTGCGATTGGCCAAGAACAGCACCGTATTGATGCTGATGACGCGGATCATGAAGTTGCCGCTCACCGCGAGGGTCCCCACGAGTTCCGGATGGCGCTTCCAATTGGGGCGCAAACGGTACGGGGTGTGGCGCAACAAAATGAACAGGGCGCTGACAAACATGACCACCTGGCTGCCCAGTGCACCATATGCAGCGCCGCGCACCCCCATGGGTGGAATCCACCCTTCTACCCCGTACACGAGCAACAGGTCCAGTGTCAGGTTGACGATGCCACCGCTGAGGGCGATGTACATGGCCCACCGCGTGTTTTGCAAGCCTTGGAAGACCCCGAACAACAGGTAGGTCACCAGCATGAGTGGCAGTCCCACCGCCCGGATCCTGAAGTAATCAATGGCGTTTTCGAGCACCAACCCTTCGGCATTGTAGAGCTGAAGTAAAGAGGGTGAAAACGTGCTGCTCAAAGCCCAGATCAGCAGTCCCAAACCGGCGTTGAACACCACCAACTGGAACAGCAGCGGGTCCAACGATGCCTCGCGTTTTTCTCCAACGTACTTGCCCACAGTGGCCACCATGGCAGGGTGAAGCACCATGAAGGTCCAGAACAACAAAAAGAAAAAGCTTACCGCCACACCAATGCCCCCGATGGCCTCGGTGCTGTTTTCGGGGATGTGCCCAATGATAGAGGTGTCCGCCAAACTGATCAACGGCTCAGCCAAATTGGACACGATGGCCGGCAGGGCGAGGGCGTTGATGGTCTTTTGGGTCAGGCGTTGGGGCATGGGCGAAATTTGCCACAAAAAAAAGGCCCGGACAATACCGGGCCTTTGGGAATTTTCTCGGGGAGAATATTAGCCGTTCATACGGGCTTGCAGACCATTGTCCAGGGCTTGGAGGAACTCCTCGGTGGTGAGCCAGTGTTCATCGGTCATCTGCTTGCCGTGGATCAGCAGGGCCAGATCCTTGGTCATTTGGCCGCCTTGCACAGTGTCGATGCATACACGCTCGAGGGTTTCGCAGAAGTCGATAAGCGGTTGGTTGTTGTCCAACTTGCCGCGGAATGCCAGACCACGGGTCCAGGCGAAGATCGACGCAATCGGGTTGGTCGAAGTCTTCTCGCCGGCTTGGTGACGACGGTAGTGACGGGTCACGGTGCCGTGTGCGGCCTCGGCCTCCATCACATCGCCTTCTGGGGTCACCAGGGTTGAAGTCATCAGACCCAGCGAGCCAAAGCCCTGAGCTACGGTATCGGACTGTACGTCGCCGTCGTAGTTCTTGCAGGCCCATACGAAGCCGCCTTCCCACTTGAGGGCCGCAGCTACCATGTCATCGATCAAGCGGTGCTCGTAGGTGATACCGGCTGCTTCAAACTTGGCCTTGAACTCGTTTTGGTACACTTCTTCAAAGAGGTCTTTGAAGCGGCCGTCGTACGCCTTCAAGATGGTGTTCTTGGTGCTCAAGTAAAGCGGCCAGCCTTTGTCCAGCGCACGGTTCATGCATGAACGCGCAAAGCCGTAGATCGACTCGTCGGTGTTGTACATGCTCATAGCAACACCACCAGCTCCTTCGAATTCAAAGACTTCCCACTCGGTAGCTTCGCTGCCGTCTTCGGGGATAAAGCTCATCATGAGCTTGCCTTTGCCTTTGATCACCGTGTCGGTGGCCTTGTACTGATCGCCGAAAGCGTGACGTCCGATGCAGATCGGCTTGGTCCAGCCCGGGACCAGACGCGGTACGTTGCTCATGATGATGGGCTCACGGAACACGGTACCGCCCACAATGTTGCGGATGGTGCCGTTGGGTGAACGCCACATTTTCTTGAGCTTGAACTCCTCTACACGCGCCTCATCAGGGGTGATGGTCGCGCACTTGATTCCCACCTTGTATTCTTTGATGGCGTTGGCCGCGTCGATGGTCACCTGATCGTCGGTGTCGTCACGGTGCTCCATGCCCAGATCGAAATACTTGATCTCGAGGTCGAGGTATGGGAAGATGAGTTTGTCTTTGATGAATTGCCAGATGATGCGGGTCATTTCATCGCCGTCCATCTCCACGACGGGATTGGCCACTTTGATTTTTTCCATGGTGGGAATCGGGTTAGGAGTGAATACTTATGCGTGCTCGCGCTGCGAGAAGAAGAACGCGCCTTCGATGGCGGCGTTATCGTCGCTGTCTGAACCGTGAACGGCATTGGCAGCGATGCTCTCGGCAAAATCGCGACGGATGGTGCCTTCGGCAGCCTCCGCTGGGTTGGTGGCGCCGATGAGGGTACGGAAGTCCTCAACTGCGTTGTCTTTCTCGAGGATGGCCGCGACGATCGGGCCTGAGGTCATGTACTCCACGAGCTCGCCGTAGAAGGGACGCTCTTTGTGGATGGCGTAAAAGGTTTGGGCATCAGCAGTGCTCAGACGGGTCCATTTCAGCGCCTTGATGGTGAAGCCCGCACCAATGATGCGGTCGATGATCTTTCCGGTGTGACCGTTGCCGGTAGCGTCCGGCTTGATCATGGTAAATGTGCGGTTGGTAGCCATGTTGGTTCTTTTTTTTTGGCGCGACAAAACTAGGGCTTTCACCCCACAAAACGGGTCAGTTTGGACACGTTTCATGTCTGAAGAATGTGCCATTCTCCGCGTGGTTGACGCTTTTCATGTACCCACTACACTGTTGCTCTTCACCGACCAGCGATACCCGGAAATTTTGGGAGTAAAAAAGAAGCGCCCTTGCCTGGGCAAGAGCGCTTATCCAAAAACGTAACACCTATCAATTCAGAAGGCCGTGGCCTTTCGAAGACTTAAACCTCTGTCGTTTCCGTCCGCGACAAAGAAAAGGGAGCAGGGCGTGCGTCAATCTCTCCCTATCGACGCACCTTTCCAATAGCCACATCTTCCCTGCGCCCTGGTCTTTGCCGCATCTGGGGTTGTCAGTCACTTTTAAGACGCACACAATTGAGTGGGGTCTCATTTCTCGGAAAAAATTCTGTGATTTACGTCAAAAGCCCGGAAACACTGGGCAAATTGGGGTCAAAATTTTTACCATGCCCGCTGTGCTTACCACCCGACGCCTGTTACTGCGCACCTGGAATCCGGAAGACGCCGCATTCTTCTACGCCCTCAACCAAGATCCTGAAGTGATGCGCTACGTGGGCGAAGACCCCTTTGGCTCCCTGGCTCAAGCCTTGGCCTTTGTGCAGGCGTACGACCAATTTGAATGCAACGGCTTTGGACGCTGGCTGGTAGAAGACCGCCACACGGGAGAGTCGTTGGGGTGGTGCGGCCTCAAACTGGAAACCGATGGCAGCGGTCCTGAGGACCTCAAGGATGGCTACATCGACTTGGGCTACCGTTTTGCCCGCAAGCATTGGGGACGCGGACTGGCCACCGAAGCGGCCTGGGCGTGCTTGTGCCTAGGGTTCGATCGGTTGGGCATGGAACGGATCATCGGCCGCGCTGTGCCGGAAAACACTGCTTCAGTTCGGGTACTGGAAAAACTCGGCATGCAAAAGTTCTGGGAGGGCGAATGCGATCTGCACTACGCACATTACCTCAGCCTGGACCGCACCCAATTCGAATTGGTTCGAACCGGGCGGTATACGGGCTTTTCGGTGCAATTTGAATAGTTTTGTGGCCCGCCGACAAGTTGCCGGTTTTGGACCCAACCTGAATTCCCATGCAGACCACCACTTCACACCTCTCATCGCAAGAGGCCATGCACCTCGAAGACAAACACGGCGCCCACAACTACCACCCACTTCCCGTGGTGCTTGACCGCGGTGAAGGCGTGTTTGTTTGGGACTGCGAAGGCAAGAAATACTACGACTTCCTCTCGGCCTACTCCGCCGTAAACCAAGGCCACTGCCACCCGCGCATCACCGGTGCCATGGTGGAGCAAGCAGGCAAACTGCAGCTCACCTCACGCGCGTTTTACAACAGCGTTTTGGGCGAGTACGAGCAGTACATCACCGAGTACTTCGGGTACGACAAGGTGTTGCCCATGAACTCGGGCGCCGAAGCGGTAGAAACCGCACTCAAACTCTGCCGTAAGTGGGCCTACGAGAAAAAAGGCGTCGCAGCCAACCAAGCCAAAATCATCACCTGCGCCGAGAACTTCCACGGCCGCACCACCACCATCGTCTCGTTCTCCACCGATCCCGATTCGAAAGGTGGCTTTGGTCCGTACACCCCGGGCTTTGAGGTGATTCCATACAACGACCTGGACGCGCTGGAAAAAGCGCTCGAAGATCCCAACGTAGCCGGCTTCATGGCCGAGCCCATCCAAGGGGAGGCGGGCGTCAACACCCCAGCCGACGATTACATCCAACGCGCCGCAGCCCTCTGCAAGGCCAAGAACGTCCTGTTCATTGCCGACGAGGTGCAAACCGGCATCGCGCGCACCGGCTCACTGCTGGCCACCTGTGGCAACTGCACCTGTGAAGCTGCCTGTGAGCGTCAGTCCACCTACACCAAGGCCGACATCCTGATCCTGGGCAAGGCCCTCTCAGGCGGTGCGTACCCCGTATCTGCGGTGCTGGCTGACGACGACATCATGCTGGTGATCAAGCCCGGTGAGCACGGCTCTACCTTCGGTGGAAACCCGATTGCAGGCAAAGTGGCCATCACCGCTTTGGAAGTGGTAAAAGACGAAGCCCTTGCGCAAAACGCACGCAAACTCGGCAACTTGTTCCGCGCCGAAATGAACAAGCTGATTGGTGAGTCCGACCTGATTACCCTGGTGCGCGGCAAAGGTCTGTTGAACGCGATTGTGATCAACGATACGCCCGACAGCTCAACCGCATGGGACATCTGTGTTGCACTCAAGGACAACGGCCTGCTGGCCAAGCCGACCCACGGCAACATCATCCGCTTCGCGCCACCACTGGTGATGACCGAAGATCAGTTGATGGATTGCGTATCCATCATCCGCGAAACGATTCTGAACTTTACGAAATAGCCTGGATGACATCGGTGCGCGTCACAATGTGATGCGCGCCATTTTCCAGTCTTACCAAAACCGCCGGCACATCTTTGTTGATGTGCGCGGACACCTCTGCTAAGGTGGCTGACTCGGCCACCACTGGGAGCGGTGCGCCCATGACTTGGTCGATGTCGGCGTCGAGCAACTTGGGGTTCTCCACCATCTTGTTGAACAGCTGGGTGTCGTCGATCACGCCCACGCATTCACCGCCTGCCATCACAGGAATTTGCGAGATGCTGTATTGACGCATCTTGGCCACGGCGTGTCCCACCAGTTCTTTCGGTGCAACGGTCACCAACGGCAAATCGCGGTGCACAGCAATGAGGTCGCCAGCGGTTTGGATGTCCTCCTCGAGGAAACCGCGGTCGCGCATCCAATCGTCGTTGTAGACCTTGCCCACATAGCGGCTGCCGTGGTCGTGGAAGAGCACCACCACCACTGAGTTCTCGTCCAACTCGTCCTTCAATTGACGCAGTCCCTGGAAGGCCGAACCGCAGCTGTAGCCCAAGAACAGGCCTTCTTTGCGGGCCAACTCACGGGTGCAACGTGCGCCGTCACGGTCGGTGACTTTTTCAAAGTGGTCGATGACGTCAAAATCCACATTGGCCGGCAGGATGTCCTCGCCAATGCCTTCGGTGATGTAAGAGTAGATTTCCTTCTCGTCGAACTCACCTGTTTCGTGGTACTTCTTGAAGACCGAGCCGTAGGTATCGATGCCCCAGATCTTGATGTTGGGGTTCTTTTCTTTCAAGTACTTGCCCACCCCGGAGATGGTCCCGCCGGTGCCCACGCCCACCACAAAGTGGGTGATTTTGCCCTCGGTTTGTTCCCAGATTTCTGGACCGGTAGTGAGGTAGTGTGCCTTTCGGTTGCTGAGGTTGTCGTACTGGTTGACCCAGTAGCTGTTGGGGATCTCCTTGCTTTTGCGCTCGGCCACCGAGTAGTAGCTGTCGGGGTGATCAGGCGCCACGTTGGTAGGGCAAACGATCACTTCGGCGCCCATGGCACGCAGCACGTCAAACTTCTCTTTGGACTGCTTATCAGAAGAGGTACAAATCAGCTTGTAGCCCTTGACAATGCACGCCAATGCGAGGCCCATGCCGGTGTTGCCCGAGGTACACTCGATCACGGTTCCGCCGGGCTTGAGGCGTCCGTCCGCTTCGGCATCCTCCAGCATTTGAAGGGCCATGCGGTCCTTTACCGAGTTGCCGGGGTTGAAGTATTCCACCTTGGCCAGCACAGTGCCGGGCAGGTCTTTGGCGATCTCGTTCATGCGGATCATTGGCGTGTTGCCAATGGCGTCGAGGATGTTGTCATAGATGGGGCGCATAGGTGCTTGCGAATTACTGGTGCAAAGCTAGAATTGTCTGCTACACATCCCTTGCGACTGGACACAATTCTACCAACCGCGCGGTGGCTCAAGGCTGGGTACCCACACGCTGGTGGTATTCGGTCAGGCTTTCGCCCAAGTGGTAGCCCGAAATGAGCAGAGGCACCGTATCGGCACAAGCTTCAAAAAAGGGCAGCGCACCGCTGGCAATGAGGGTGTCCAGCTCAGGCTTGGGAACACGGTGGTTGGTGTGGTCCAAATAGGTGCCTCCCAACATGTGACGGAATTCGTGCTGGAAGATCACCGCGGCAAAACCATCCAGCCGTCCGGTGCGGATGCTGCCGTCCAGGTTTTGACACGTGTACTCGATCCAAGCGTGGGTGGCCACATTTCCGCGCGACTCGCCCTTGGCGCTCAAGCATCCGTGCCAGAAGTTGCGCAAGGGCTTGGATGCTGCGGTGATCATGGGGTTGATGAATACTTGCTTGGGCACGGCTCCCAGCACTTGGTAGCGCGGATTGTCCGCCTCGGCTTCGATCATGAAGATCTGCAAGCGTTTGCCCAATTGATTGGCCGCGATGCCCACGCCCGCCGTGCGGCGCATGACACGGTACATGCTGTCCATAAACAACTGCAATTCCGGCGAGTCAAATTCGTCTGCGCTGATTTTCCGAGGAGGCAGGTACAGCGGGTTGTCACTGCCGCTGCGCGCGGAGTCCGGCAAGTGTTGCACGACTTGGAATCCGTTTGGCGGAATGGCAAAGGTCAGGGCGGGGTCCTGCTCAGGACTACATGCGTGCATGCCCAAGAGGCCGACCAAAACCAGGGTAAAGAATCCGAATTGCTTGTGCATAGGGATGGGTTGAGGACGTGGGGTAAAGCTAGTGATGTGGGTGGGTTGGGATGGTGCCAGTCTAGAATTCGTGCCCTCGCTACCTTGGTGGGCGCCCCCCCGGCCCGCCGACCAGCCTTGAGCTTTTCGCTCCGGACGAAGGTCGGCTTCAAACCAACACCTCGCCAGCGCAGCGCTCCGAACTTGATCTTTGGCACCTTGAGCCCCATCGTTGGCCGGTTTCATCCCATGGTTGGCACGCTCCTGTGCTGTCCTTGCTATCTTCCGACCCGTGAAACGCTGGATGTTCTTCCTCCCCTTGCTCGCCTTTTGCGCTTGCCAAAGCCCCGACGACTTTATGGACCGGTGCACCGGTAGGGAATTGGATACCACCACACTGGAGCCTTGCACCGACCTGCTCGGGCACTTCTCCATCCCCAAACCCGCCTTGTGGGCCGGTCCCTTCACCGAAAACAACCAGGACGGCAATCAGCTGATTCTGCAAGACACCGCGCGCAAAGTCTTGTTGCTGATCTCCGAATTTGAAAAAGCACCGGATTACAAAGGGTGGGAACAAGAATTGGCGCAGATCCAAGCAGCATTCGACGTGCGTGATCAAGGCGAAACCCAAGTAGGTGGACAACCCGCAAATTGGTGCTTGATGTACGACGCCCCTCCAGAAGGCCAAAGCAGTTGGTCGCTCTTTGTCAGCTTCGATCACCCTTCAGACAACCGCACCTACACCGCCACCGTCCGCGCCCCCGGCCGCCGTAGCATCAACGAACGTTTGTGTGAGGTGGCGCCGCTCCTCGAAGGATTCAAGTTCCTCCCATGAAAAAGCCCTTGCACTAAACACCTGCACTAAACCCTTCCACTAAACCTAGTCCCACCGTATCGCCTTCACCGGCGAAATCCGCGTCACATACAACGCAGGCAGCACCAAGAACAGCACACAGGTAGCCAGCGTGCCCACGTTGAGGGCAAACATCATCCACCAATCAAACGCGATGGGCACTGTGTCTACAAAGTAGTTGGCCGGGTCTAGGGTGATGAACTCCCATTGGGACTGCGCCATGCAGAGACCTATTCCCAGAAGATTTCCCAGGACTACCCCACGACCAATAATGTGGGAGGCGTTGCGCAGGAAGATGCGAATGACCGCGCCATCGGTGATACCAAGTGCTTTGAGCAGGCCAATCATGCGGGTTTTCTCCAAGATGATGATCAGCATGGCCGAGGTCATGTTGATCACCGAAATGAACACCACCAGTGCGATGATGATGATCACGTTAATGTCCAGCGAACGTAGCCAATTGAAGAGCTCCGCGTTTTGCATGAGCACGTTGCGGGTCTGCAGGTAAAAGGGAATCTGTTTGAAGACTTCATCGTCTTGATCGAGCACCTTCTCGTAGTCGGCGATCGTGATTTCAAACCCGCCGGTGTAGTGCTGGTAGCTTCCGCCGGAGGTGGTGAGTTCGGTTTCCAATCCGCAGGTGCAACAAGCTGGATCGGGGCCAGGAGTGACGGTGATCCAAGCGGTGTCGGGCAGGGTTTCAATGCGGTCCTTGACGATGAGCTGGTAGGTGCCGGCCACGCAGGGGTCGACCTCTACGTTGGCTTTTCCGTAGGCGTCCGGATCGTCCCAAATCAGGCGGCGCACCGGGTCGCCCCCAAAGCCCAACCCTTCAAGCACAAGGGTGCCGGCGACGGAATCTACGTTGGCGCGGATTTGCGCTTCCAGTCCCCAACCGCTGCTCTTGGCCACGTGAAGTTGATCCACAAACACGTATTGGCGGTCGTACTCTTCCAGGCCCGTTTCGTAGATGCCCGCCACGGTGAAGGTACGGGGCTTGATGTCGGTGGTTTGTTGCACCACGTATACGCGCACGCGGTCGTCCACCTCCAGCTCAAGGCGGCGTGCTTGCCAGGCCGAGATCATGATTTCGCGTTCCGAAGATGCGCCAATACGCAGGATGCGACCGGCCGAAAGGTGCTGGGCAAAAAAGGTCGAATCAAAGTCCGAAGCGATGCCCTTGATAACCACGCCTTGCAGGTTGTCTGTGGTCTCCATGATGCCCGGCTTGAGGGCAAATTGTTGAATGTGGCGGATGGAAGGGTCTTCGGTGATGGTGTGGTAAAAGTCCTGGGCGGCCTCGATGCGTTCGCTTTCGGTGGAGGAATCGTTGGAAGAGGACACCACCTGGATGTGTGCGCCAAAGCCCACAGCCTTCTCGCGGATCTCGCGCTGGAAGCCTTTGAGCACGCACACCGAGGCCATCATCAAAGCCACGCCCACAGCGATGGCACCGGTAGCGATGCGCACGATCGGGCGACTGAGTTTGTTCTCAGGGCTGCGCAACATGCGCCGGGCTATGCGTCGTTCTATGCTCAGGGCATGGAGTTTGCGTCAAAAATAGCAACCCACGCCCCCGGTTGCATGAACTCGTTTAACTTCCACCCCATGAAAGTTCAGGTCCTGCTCTTGTGCCTCATCAGTATCCTGGCCTGCGGCCAACCCGAACCGGTGCCCGCTCCCGGCCATTTGGACGCCCCGGCTGAAATCACCCTCATGACTGGCGCCGAGCGCCTGGACCTCTACCTGCCCATCCTCAAAGACAAGCGCGTGGGCATCATTGCGAATGCTACTTCCCTGGTGGAAGGCACCCACTTGGTAGACACGCTGCTTGCGCGAGGCATCAATGTGGCCAAGGTGTTTGCACCCGAACACGGCTTCCGCGGCAACAAGTCGGACGGTGCTACCATCGTGGATGAAGTCGACAGCAAAACCGGTGTGCCGGTGCTCTCGGTATACGGCAAAACCAAAAAGCCCACGCCGCAGATGCTTGAGGGGCTCGACATTCTGGTGTTTGACATCCAGGATGTGGGCGTGCGGTGCTACACCTTCATCTCCACCATGCATCTGTGCATGGAGGCCGCCGCCGAGCATAAACTGCCCTTTGTGGTACTCGACCGCCCCAACCCCAACGGCTTTTACTTCGACGGGCCCCTGATGCAGGAGCGCCACATGAGTTTTGTGGGCATGCATCCGATTCCGCTGGTGCACGGTTTGACCGTAGGCGAGCTCGCCAACATGATCGACCAAGAAAAGTGGCTCGACACCGAATCTTATTTGGACCTCACGGTGGTGCCCTGCATGGGCTACACCCACGGTGACCAGTATGCGTTGCCTGTGGCGCCCTCCCCCAACTTGCCCAACATGGATGCGGTGTACCTCTACCCTTCCTTGGTGCTGCTGGAAGCCACCGTCACCAGTGTTGGACGTGGTACAGACAAACCTTTCCAACGGGCCGGATTCCCGGGCAATGCCGAGGGGATAGTGGAATGGACGCCGGTGTCCATGCCCGGGGTATCACTCCACCCCAAGGCCGAGGGCGAGGTGTGTAGCGGGTGGAATGCTACCGCGGTTGACGTCAACTACACCTTTAACAAGCAACAATTGGACTTGCGCTGGATGTTGCGCACGCACCAGGCACACGGGGACTCCGAGGCGTTCTTCAACCGCGCCAAGTTCTTTGATCAACTGGCGGGCACCGGTGCGTACCGCCGTTCCATCCAAGCTGGATTCGACGAAACCACCATCCGCGCAACCTGGGAGTCCGATTTGGCGTCTTATGCCAAACTGCGCAGCAAGTATTTGCTCTACCCTGATTTTAAGTAACTTCGGCTGCCCTGAAAAAAGCAACACCATGAATCGATTCAAGCTTGCCTTCATTGCCCTGCTGGGAGCCATTGTGCTGGCCGGCTGCCAGGAGAACACGGAGTTCGAAAACCCCGTCTACACCTGCGAATGCGGATCTGTAAGCTGGAACGGTGCGGCGTACGATTTCCTGATGGCAGAATACCTCCACCAGCCCGACACCAACCTGTTGTCGCGCCGATACTACACCACCACCAACGTGGCTGTGGAAGGAGAAACCGAGCCACACCACCTGAACATCTCATTCTACGTGGAGGATGTCACCAACCAGTTCTTCACTGCTGAGGACGATTCACTGGCCATCAAAATTGAAGAGGTCAATTACAACGAAAGCTTTATCCAAATTCGCGAGTACCAAGCCGACTTTGCGGCCATCGAAGTGGTTCCTGCGTTGTTGAACGGCCCCGAGCAAGTCACCTTTTTGATGCAGGTGACCGAGTACATCAACGGCAGCCCCGCAGGCTTCCCATTTGAAGTGCAGGGCGTGTTTACCGTTCCTGTGTTCTACTGAGTCTAGCGGCGAATCACCACACGGTTCGCACCCAAGCGCGCACCGTTTTCCCAAACTTCCACCAAGTATACTCCGGCGGGCAATTCGGCCACGTCCCACACCAATTGTGGTCCGCGGAGTTGGTCTTCACGTACCACGGCGCCGGTCATGTCACGCAATTGCACGATGGCGCTGCTACTGCTGCTTACGGGCTGGATGCGCAGCACGTCTGTTGCTGGGTTGGGGAAAATGTTCCACCCCTGCTCGTCGAGTTCATTGACGTTGATGCTGCCTTCAATGACCACCGAATCCAAGTAGGACACTGCCTGGGAGCAAGAGCTGTAGGCCACGTAGTCAAAGTAGGTGGTTTCGGTGAGGAACAGCTGGTTCACATCGCCATCTTGCCACACAAATTCCTGGCTACCGGTATTCACCACAACGCTATCGACATAGCTACTGGTGCTCACCTCAATGGTGTAGCCGAAAGGTCCTTCCTCGATGTCCAAGCTGGCCTGGATCAAATCATACTGGCGCCAGAAACCGGGCGCGTCTTGCCAAACGTCCCAAACGGCATTGTCAATGACCTGGCTGTCGTCAAAGTCCAAACCTGCATCGAAGACAGAAGTACTCGGGTTTTCGCCAAACATGGCCACGAACATCGTGCTGGCTGCCAAATAGCTTCCGGCCAATGACGGGTGCGATCCATCCTCATCAAACAAGTCGAGTGAGGTGCCCAAGAATACATCTTCCCACACCACACCAACGGGAGCACACCATGAGGTGTTCAGGTCGCACGCCTCGAGGTAGTTGTTGGTCAGCAATTCCTGCATGCCTTCATAGGTACATACTGGGGGCCAGTTGTCGCAGTTTTGGGTGTCTCCCTCTTCGCGTCCCCAAGTCATGTAGAACAGCGGGATGGCGCAGTCGTTGTTGTCGCGGATGAAATTCACAAGGTATTCCGCTGCGGGGAAGAAATCGGCTTCCACTTGAACATCTGGAAAGGAAGGAATTTGGCTCTGCTCCTGCAGCACCACAAAGTCCCAACCGCCCTCAGCGATCAGGTCGAGCGAAGTATCATTGGAAGCGTGGTCCTGCAGGGTGTACCCGCCCGGTGTATTGGATGCTGTTTCCACCACATGGCCCATATCTGCGGCCAGATCGGTCAGCAGTTGGGGCAAATCGTTGTAGTAGGTGTAGCTGTTGCCCAAAAACAGGACGCGTGTGGTGTCTTGAGCTTGGCTGGAAGACACCAGAGCACATACGGCCAAAAGGATGAAGAGGTGTTTCATTGCTGTTGCGGTTACGCATTAGGAACCACACTCAGGCTCAAAAGGTTGGCTCGAAGTCGGAGTTTCGGGCGCATTTTCTTGCTTCTCGGTGCGTTCCGCCTCAAAAATGAGATACAGAAGTAGCAGAGCGATCAGGACAAATAGGAAGAGTCGGCGGTCCTTGTAGAGCGGCTTGCGGTGGATGTCGTGCGCAAGTTTCTGGTACCCGGTCACCACCTTGCCGAAGTCTTTGTACTTCGAAAGGTCCTCCTTGGGCGGAGCCTCTGGGGGTGTATGGTCGAGTTTGAACTTACGCATCGGATGCAAAGATTGCTTTTTTCAGAGCGCTGAGCGCGCGGTAGGTGCGGACTTTGGCGTTGTCTTCGCTGATGGCGAGCAAGGTGCCCATCTCGGCAAAGCGGCGGCCTTCGAAGTAGCGGAGCTCGATGAGCATGACCTGTTCTTCGTTCAAAGCGTTGAGCCCGTTGATCAGTCGTTGGCGTTGGTGGTCGGAGTGGTTGCCTTGTTCAAATTCGTCCAACAAGCGGTCCACCACTTGGGGCCCCAACGGCACCTCTGCGCGTCGTTTGGCCTGGCGGAAGTACATGTTGACCTCGTTGATGGCAATGCGCATGAGCCAAGCGCCGAGCCCCACGCCCCGGTGTTTGTACTTGCCAATGGCCGAGAGCGCCTTGGAGAAGGTCTGGGAGGTCAGGTCAGCTGCCAAGTCCTTGTCCTTGACCCTGCTCCACACAAAGCGGAACACCTCCTCAAAGTAGTGCTCATACAACGGCGCAAACAGCCGCGGGTCGCGCTGGGCGGCGGCAATGAGCTTGGCTTCGTTGACAAGTGGAGCGTTCAGGGTTAGCCGGGTTGGTACAGGTACAATGCCTGTTGGTCGTTTCGGAACACAATCTATAAAAAGCGCTCAAGTGAAACCTTCCCAAGTGTGATCCGTATGGAAAAGGGAATTCAATGCTACATGTCTAAGTATCTGCTTCTTGCCCTGATGGGATCCCTCCCATTCGCCTCCCAAAACGACGTCGCACGTTACGTACTGCGCAAACACGACAGCGGCAACCCGTATGTGGTGTTCTTCTGCAAAGGCGCCGACAACGAAAAGGTCAAGGAGGAACTCTACTACCCCAGCGGCCAGCTCGAAAACGTGGGCCACTTCCAAAACGGCCTCGAGCACGGCGAGTGGATTTACTATTGGCCCAATGGCGAGGTCAAGTCCTTTGAGTATTACGAAAAAGGCAAAGAAGAAGGCCTGCACTACGAATGCAACGAAAAAGGCAAACGCATCCGCGAAACCGAATGGAAGCGCGGCGTCTTGGTTTCGCAGCGCGACGTCTAGTTAGACCCCAATCACCTTTTTCCCGGTGGAAACAAACACCTGATCCCCTTTGACCGGACGCACGCGGTGGGTCCCGGTCATGCTCCCAAACGCAGGCAACACCGCCTGGTACTTTCCAAACCAATAGCACGGCAACCGCATGTGTTCTGATCCCGCTCCGCGCAGGGTAACGGCAGGATGAATGTGCCCGCACAAAATGTACTTGGCCTGCGGACCGTCTACCGGCTCGTGCACCAATCGGAACGGCCCGCGGTCCCAGGTGGTGACCACCTCCAGGCCTTGTGAGGTGTACTGCGCGTCGTCCATGAATTCGTGGTTGCCCTTGACCAGAACTGCACGAACATCCGGGTAGTTGGCCTGAAAATCGGCAAACACGTCCCACTCCCGGTTGCGTTTGCTATGGTAGAGGTCGCCTAAAAACACCACCGTCTCAGGCGTATACCGGTCGTACAGTATGGACAGGTTCCAACAGTTTTCTTGAAAGGCCCGCAACGGAACCGGAATGCCATTGGCCGCATAGTGGCCTGCCTTGCCTACATGGACATCGCTGACGATCAACGTATTTTTTCCAGGCCACCACACCGCACACAGCGGGTGGAGCTCCAGGTGCTCCCCTTGAATCTCGACGGACAGGGTATGGACGTGATCGTTTGGTTGCATAACCGAATGAGGGTCTGGACGGATTCATGCATGGCCCCAGCATCTGTTGGCTTTTTACATCCCAGATCACCGCGAAAATCAAGGAATGAATCTCAAGTAAAAATACCATGGGTCTGCACCATCTGCTCGGTACAACATGACTTTTTCATCCATACGGCACACGAATTACACACGCGCGCTACAAGCAAAGCTGTCTCACTTTACTCGCTCGTGTCTTGCCTGATGCATATGCGCGCCTGTTCACACGACAGGGATAACGTTCTTCATCCCGAAACGAATTCCAGATCCATCGGAGTTTGTCCACATTTTTGCTTTGGTACAAAAATTGTCTAACGAGATGCATAACACCTTTTTTCCGATGTTTGACCTGCTCCTCGGAGCGTGTAAGGCATTTAACTCAAACCCTCTGTATCATGAATTTATTTAAAAAATTGGCGCTGCTTTCGGTTGCCACTTTCTGCCTGAGTGCAGGTGCACAGGCTCAACTGGACGTCAAGTTCAACTTCCTTGGCTTCCTTTTCAACCAATACCAAGTTGGTGGGGAGTATGTACTCTCAGAAGAAATGTCCACCGGTGCGTTCGCCAGTTACAGCGTATGGAACCTCGAAACCACCACCTTTGATGTCGACGGAAACCTTGTAAGTGAAGAATACAAGCTTACCGGTCTTTCCGTGATCCCAAATGTGCGTTTCTACTTCAACCCAGACGACGATTGTGACGGCTACTTTGCCGAGGGTTACCTCAAGTGGCGTCAACGTAAGTCAACGAATCAGAGCATTTACGTGCCAGAAACCAATGCATTCGGTGGAACCGATTACACCTTGTATAACTATGACGTCACTCAGAGCGCAACAGCACTCGGTGTAGGTTTTGGTCGCAAGTGGATGACCAATGTTGGCTTCTTCGCAGAGACCTTTGCTGGCATCGGGAAGAACCTCATTGAAAACACCAAATACTCCGAAGATGCCGTCACAGAATACTACGAGGCAAACGACAATACTGACCTGAATTGGGCGGGTATTGACCTCCGTTTGGCATTTAACGTAGGCTGGCGCTTCTAACAAGCAGTCGATCTCATATCAACAAGCCGTGCCCAGTGGGCACGGCTTTTTTTATGTCTCTTTTCTCGGAAATCAGCTGCTGTACAGTACACCCGAATCCGGATCGACCTGTCCCCAGACCCTGAGCAACCTCGAGTAATGCCACATAAAAAAACCGCGTCCATCTGGACGCGGTTTTCAGTATCACAAAGGGAAGGTCTTAGCCCTGTTGTTGCTTGATCAGGTTCAAAGCAGAACCGGCGCGGAACCACGCAATTTGTTGCTCGTTGTACGTGTGATTGGTTTCAATCACATCCGTTGAGCCGTCAGCGTGTACCGCCTCAATCTTGATGGTGCGGCCAGGAGTGAACTGATCCAAATCCAAAAAGTTAAAGGTGTCGTCCTCCTGGATCTTGTCGTAGTCGCCTTCGTTCACAAAGGTGAGCCCCAGCATGCCCTGCTTCTTGAGGTTGGTCTCGTGGATGCGGGCAAAGCTCTTCACCAACACAGCGCGTACGCCCAAATGGCGTGGCTGCATGGCGGCGTGCTCACGCGATGAACCCTCGCCGTAGTTGCTGTCTCCCACCACCAAGGTAGGAACGCCAGCAGCTTTGTACGCGCGCTGTACCGCAGGCACCTCGCCGTACGAACCGTCGAGTTGGTTCTTCACGTTGTTGGTATCCATGTTGTAGGCGTTCACCGCACCGGTCAGGGTGTTGTTGGAGATGTTGTCCAGGTGACCGCGGAAACGCAACCATGGGCCGGCCATCGAAATGTGGTCGGTGGTGCACTTGCCGTGGGCCTTGATCAGCAGCTTGGCGCCGGTGATGTTCTGTCCATTCCATGCGGCAAACGGGGTGAGCAGCTCCAGGCGCTCGCTGTCTTCTTTGACCACCACTTGCACGCCGCTGCCGTCCTCGGCGGGCGCTTGGTAACCACGGTCCTCAACGGCAAAACCAGCTGCGGGAAGCTCATGGCCCGAAGGCTCCTCGAGTTTCACTTGCTCGCCTTGGGCGTTGGTGAGGGTATCGGTGATGGGGTTGAATTCCAGGGTTCCGGCAATCGCCAAGGCGGTCACCAGCTCTGGGCTGCCCACAAAGGCGTGGGTGTTGGGGTTGCCGTCCGCACGCTTAGAGAAGTTGCGGTTGAACGAGTGAACGATGGTGTTCTTCTCTTTCTTCTCGGCGCCCTCGCGTGCCCATTGGCCAATGCAAGGACCACACGCGTTGGCAAATACGCTCGCACCCAATTTGTCAAAGGTGTCGATGAAGCCGTCGCGTTCAATGGTGTAGCGTACCTGCTCAGAACCCGGGGTGATGGTGAACTTGGCTTTGGTGTCCAGTCCTTTGTCCAGGGCTTGCTCGGCAATCGAGGCCGAACGGGAGATGTCTTCGTAGGAAGAGTTGGTGCACGAACCGATCAGGCCAACCTCCACTTTGGTGGGCCATCCGTTGGCGCGGGCCACCTCACCCATTTTCGAAATGGGGGTAGCGATGTCTGGCGAGAACGGGCCGTTCAAGTGCGGCTCGAGTTCGCTCAGGTTGATTTCAATGACTTGGTCGAAGTACTGCTCGGGGTTGGCGTAAACCTCGGGATCACCGGTGAGGTGCTCCTTCACGGTGTCGGCCAGCTCGGCTACGTCGGCACGATCGGTGGCGCGCAGGTAGCGGGCCATGCTGTCGTCGTATCCGAAGGTTGAGGTGGTGGCGCCGATCTCAGCACCCATGTTGCAGATGGTGCCTTTACCGGTACACGAGAGGTTCTCAGCCCCTTCGCCGAAGTATTCTACGATGGCACCGGTTCCGCCTTTTACGGTGAGGATGCCGGCCACCTTGAGGATCACGTCCTTGGCGCTGGTCCAGCCGTTCAAGCGGCCGGTCAGCTTCACGCCAATCAGTTTGGGGAACTTCAGCTCCCACGGCATGCCTGCCATCACGTCCACCGCGTCAGCACCGCCGACACCTACGGCCACCATGCCCAGACCACCTGCGTTCACAGTGTGACTATCGGTACCGATCATCATGCCGCCTGGAAAGGCGTAGTTCTCGAGTACCACTTGGTGGATGATGCCTGCGCCGGGCTTCCAGAAGCCTACGCCGTATTTGTTGGACACCGACTCCAAGAAGTTGAACACCTCGTTGTTGCCGTTGATGGCCGCCTGCAGGTCCTTGTCGGCGCCGATGCGGGCTTGGATCAAGTGGTCGCAGTGTACCGTCGAAGGCACCGCCGCTTTGGCTTTACCGGCTTGCATGAACTGCAGCAGGGCCATTTGCGCGGTGGCATCTTGCATGGCCACGCGGTCGGGAGCAAAGTCCACGTAGCTTCCGCCACGGGTGTAGCTCTCGGTGGCGTTGCCTTGCCAGAGGTGGTTATAGAGGATTTTCTCGGCCAGTGTGAGGGGCTTGCCAACGGCTTCGCGCGCTTGCGCAATGCGGCCAGGCATCCGTTCGTACACGGCTCGGATCATGTCGATGTCAAAAGCCATAAATCAGGGGTTATCAGTGGACGATCAAAAAGATCGATGCGGCGCGAATTTACGAATTCTCATGCCCTGATTCGCCCCCGATTCCGGTTGATTTCACCTACCGGTGCGATTTCAAAATTTATCACATCTGTCCCTCACCGCAACAGTGTCCTGCCTACATTTGAGCATGCCCTTGTTGTCCGCCAAAAGCGCCGAAAACTTCAAAGTCGCCTTGCACTCCATCCGTTCCCAAAAGGGACGAACGGCGCTGACGGTGTTGATGATTGTCCTGGGCATCATGGCGCTGGTGACCTTCAACACGGCCAAAGAGGCATTGCAATCCAAGATTTTTTCGGAGTTCTCGGCCATGGGGTCCAACACGTTTACCGTGCGCTCAGGTCGTGGAGGCATGTTTGGTGGCCAAGGCGGCGTGCGGCGCAAGGAAAACGATAACATCTCCTACGACCAAGCCCGCCGCTTCACCCGGGAGTTTCCCGAAGGGGCCTTGGTGAGCATGAGTGCCTATGCCAGCGGCGCCAGCGTGGTCAAGCACGGCAGCAACAAAACCAACCCCAACGTCCAGGTCATTGGCGGCGACGGCGATTACATCGAGCTCGCCGGGTACGCGCTCAGCGAGGGCCGCAACTTCTCCGAGACCGACATCCGGTTGGGCAACAACGCAGTCATCCTAGGAGCGGAGGTGGTCGAAAAGCTCTTTCCCGATGACCGCAAAGCCCTCGACAAAGAGGTGTCCATCGGCAGCTTCAAGTATCTGGTGGTGGGCGTGCTGGAAGCAAAAGGCGCCAGTTTTGGATTCTCCCAGGACAACCAGTGTTTGATTCCGGTGTCCAACCTCAAAAAGAACTTTGGCAGCACCCGTACCGACTACAGCATCAACGTGCGGGTCTTCGACAACAAAACCCTCGAACGCTTCATCGACGAGGCCTACGGGCTGATGGGTGCCATCCGTGGCGACCTGCTCGAACCCGAATCCACCTTCCAAATCCGCAAAAGCGACGCCATGGCCAGCGACATGAACGAGGCCGTAGATTCGGTGGGTGTTGGGGTGACCGTCATCGGGTACATCACCTTGTTTGGTGCAGCCATCGGACTGATGAACATCATGCTGGTTTCGGTCACCGAACGCACCCGGGAGATTGGGGTGCGTAAAGCACTTGGTGCCAGCAGCAAAACCGTAATGCGCCAATTCCTGGCAGAAGCAGTGGTCATTGGACAAATCGGTGGGGTCTTAGGCACCCTGTTTGGGGTGTTGGCCGGCAACGCGGTCTCGCTGTTTTTGAGCACACCGTTTACCATTCCGTGGGGTTGGATTTTGACCGGCACCCTCTCGTGTTTCATCATGAGTGTGCTCAGCGGCTATTTCCCAGCGCGCAAGGCCGCCCGCCTCGAACCCATCGATGCGCTGCGCTACGAGTAACTGTGACCCCAAATTTGCCATCTTTGGGCTTCACCAACCGAATTGCCATGCGCTGGATTGTCCTGCCCCTGTTTTTACTCTCTTCCACCCTCTTTGCCCAAACCGAACCCACGCCGCGTGAGCAGGCCTACGCCTCGTTTGACGCCCTGATCGGCACTTGGGAAATCGAAGCGTTCTTTTTGGACGGCACCAAATTCGAGCAGAAGTTTGAGATCGTGCGTGGCGTGCAAGGCGCGGTGTACAAGTGCACCACCTGGCAAAAAGACGACGCCGACCAGTACCAACTCAAAAGCGAAGGCATCCGCGCTTGGGACGAAAGCGCCCGTGCTATGAAGTTCTGGGACTTTGGGGTAGACGGCGCCATCACCACCGGCAGCGTGGCCTTCGACGGCGAAAACATCCTCTACATCTACGATTACGGCGGCGAAATCCTCACCGACTACTTTGGCTTTGAACGCGACGGACTCTACGAGTACATCATCGGGGTCAAGGACGGGCGCCAATGGCCCACGTTGTACTGCAACGGCGGGGTCAAGCGCGTGACTCAGTGAGCCACCTGCACGCGTTGCACAGCGCTTCCTGCGCGTAAGAAGTACGTGCCGACAGCCAAGTCCCGCACGTCAATCGCGGTGGTTTCGTCGGTTGAGGTCCCTTCTGACACCACACGTCCACTGCCATCGCTCAAGCGCCATGGGGTTCCAGACGGAAACGCCGCATTGAAACCGGTGTTGGCCGGGTTGGGATACACGTCAATGGTCTGAGGGGTACCCGAAGCCTCATCCACATGAATCGGGAATCCACAGGCCGGTGCCTCGTCCACATCTTCCATAAAGAGCTCACCTTCGATCACCCACCAACGCTGCCATTGGTAGCCATCCACGCTGTCGCTGTTCCATTGCAAGTCCACAAGGGTGCCCTGCTCGGTGCCGGCCACGCGTAGCACGTTGACGGCGTTCTCACCCAAGTTCCAGGTCAGCGGTTGGCCAGGTTCCAAGACCTCTGGCAGGTATTCTGACGGTTCCCCTCCGGTCGAATACGCGCAGTTGGGGAAAAGCAAATACGCGTAGTCGTCGTAGGCGGGGTACTCGCCGTAGACCTTGAACAGCGGCGTTTTCCAGATGTCCCACCACACGTCAATTTCGGCGGTAAAGGCCGTGTACTCCTCGCAGCCAATGGCCATGGGATAATCCCCCCAACTCCCATCGACCTCGGCCAACGCCAACTTGCGGGCGAAAAACGTCAGCAGTCGCCCTTTGCGGTCCGGGTCGTCCAAGTGGGTATCGGTGACGGTGGTCCACCACAAGTTGGGTGAGGTCAAAAAGTCGTTGTGACCCAGGGTCATGTAGGTGTTGAATGGATCCTCCAGGGCTTCGTCTGAGTACACGGTGCCGTTCTCGGCAGAGAAGTAGGTCTCACTCAAAATGGCCATGCCGGCGCTGGTGCCGCCAATGGGGCCTTCGTGGTTGTTGAGCAGGTCTTCAATGGCGTTGTCCTTCCAGTAATCCACATACACCGCCTGGTCGCCGCCGGCAATAAAAATGGCCTCGGCATTTGCGATTTGGGTTTGCACATGGCCATCCCCTGCCGCCGAGGCGTCATTGAAGACGATGGTCTCCACAGAGTTGACCGTGATGCCCAAGTCTGAGTACAGGTAGTCGTTGTAACCGTCGCTGCCCGATGCGCGCAGCACCACCACATCGCCGCCGTCAGCAGCGCTTAGAAAGCTGATCATGGCCGCGTCACTGTCCCCGCCCCCTCCGGCAAGGACGGTGCGGTTGAAGGGTTCGGTTTCCACGTCAGCCGCGTCGCCCACCAAGTAGCTGGTGTAGCTCTGGGCAGAAGCAGCCGCAGCCAACGCGGCAAACATCAAGGTCACACGTGTTTTCATGGAGCTGGGATGGCAAAGGATTGGCCGGCCAGCAAGAGGTCTGTTTGCACCCCGGAGAGGCCAATGTTTCTGAATTGCTGTTGCGTGGAGGTTGGCGGACGCAGGACCACTACTTGGCTCTCGCCACATACTTCGGCGCGGCCGCCACGGACCAGAAGCGCGGTGGCCTCGTCGATGCCTACCCCCCATTTGCCGGGGTGATCGGCCAACGCGCTGAACAGGCGGTTGTAGCGGCTTCGGGCCACAAAATGTTGGTCCACTACCGCCCAGTCGAGCATGCCCAGGCCGCTGGCATAGATGCCGTTGTCCTTCCACACCTTGTCGTAGGTGCGTTGGTATTCTTCGCTGAAGTGTTGGTCGCCGGTGATCATGATCTCACTCATCACGGCCGCACCTGCACTGGTACCGCCCACCACCGCGCCGTGCTGGTACGCATGGTGAATGGCCTCGGCAATGGGGTTGTCGCGCACCACTTCCATAAAGCGGGACTGATCGCCGCCGGTCATGTAAATGGCTGCGGCATTCTTCAGGCTGTCGAGCACCGGCTTGTTGACCACATCGGCCAAGGTGAGGTTGAAATGGATGGGGTGGCCGCCCAAGCGCTCAAACTGCGTGGCCGAGTAGTAATAGGACGTGTCCGGCTCGCTGCTGGACATGGTGAGCACCGCGATGTACGGAGCGCGATCCGGGTCTGCAGCATCCAAAAAGCGTTGCATAAGGCTGTCCGGGCGGGCGCCACCGCCGATGATAAACAGCGCGCCTTGCGGGCCATCGGCGTGATCCGCGGTCGGCTGGGATTCTGAAATGGGAGGCTCGGAAGAGTCTGGGGATGTTGGGGCACACCCTTGGGCCAAAAGCAGGGCACAAACGCCCGCAGCAAGCAGCAGTCGCATCATGCACTCAAAATTATGTAAACGCCTTGTTAAGTGGGTTTCGGAGCGAAATCGGGGTGTTATATTTGGGTCCGCTAGAACAAGACACCTTCGATATGTTGTTGAAACCGCTCTTTTACGCTGCCGCCAGCCTGATGTTGCTGGGAAGCTGTGACGAGGCGCCTGCTGCCAAAACCACCCAACCGGCTGCCAAGCCAGCCACTCCTGTGCAAGAAACCGCTGCCGCCGCGGCGCCCGATTTTGTAAACGGCATCACCGAGGCCAACGCAGGGTCCACCACAGGCCCCATCCACCTGCACGGCAAATTGGACCGCGCGTTGCCTGCTAAAGTGGTCTACCTCTACCGCATGGAGGGCAAGGACACCTATGCTTTGGATTCGGCCAACATCGAAAACAACCTCTGGGACTTTGGCACCGCCGATTACCCGGTAGGTCTCTACACGCTGGCCCTGGGCCCCAACGAAAAGAACGTGGCCACCATCGTGCTCAACCCTGCAGAGAAAGACGTAGAGCTCGGCATCCGCGGCTCGCAACTCGCCAGTGGACTGTACGCAGTCAACAGCGCCGAAAACACGGCTTGGTTGGCCTACGCCAAAACCGAGCTGAGCACCACCAACGGCATCCGCAGCCTCAAGCGTCAAATGGGCCAGAGCTCGCTCAAAAGCAAGTTCAAGGAGCAAATCTCCCTCAAGGAGCGTGAGCTGATCGGGGCACAACAAGCCGCCATCCAAGCCAACCCCGGCACCTTTGTGGCCAAGCTGTTGACCTGGAAGCAATCACCGTACAAAACAGACAAGTCGCGCTACTGGGACGACATCGACTGGACCGACGAATCCATCATCCGCACCCCGGTGATTCCCGACCGCATCCAAGAATACATGCGCGCCTTCTCGGGCGGCACCGACACGGGTTTTATGAACGGCATCGACCTTTTGGCGGGCAAAGCCTCAGACAACCCCCAGGTCAAAGCATTCGTGCTCTACACCCTGCTTGAAGGTTTCTACTCCTCTAAGAAGGACGCCATGTGCCTCTACATCTTGGAAGACTACATCTACGGCGACAGCTGCGGTGACACCGACATCGACGCCTACATCGCGCGTAAAGCAGAAGGCGTAGCCAACCTCCAACTCGGCAAGCAACCTCCCGGCTTCAGCATCGCAGGCCACGACGGCAAAAACGTAGACCTCTACCAAACCGCGCAGCAGAACAAGTACACCCTGGTGATGTTCTGGAGCAGCTGGTGCCACAAGTGTGAGCAAGAAATCCCCGTGCTGAAGAACGTGTACAACTCGTACAACAGCCAAGGGTTTGAAGTGATTGGTGTTTCCCTGGACATGGACCGCAACGATTGGCTCGGCGCCATCAACGAACGTCAAATCCCCTGGGCTCAAGTCTGCGAGTTTGCCCAGTACGAAGGCCCCATTGCCAAGGACTACCGCATCAACGCCACCCCAACCCTGTACCTGCTGGACAACAACCTCAAGATTGTGCTCAAGCCCGAGCGCATCCACGAGGTGCAAGCCTTCCTGCAGCAAAACATTTAATCCACGGTTGATTCTCGGATTTTGGAAAGCGCTCCTCGGAGCGCTTTTTTTGCGACATGCGATTGCTATTCACCGCAGCTGTGACTGTTTTCTTGGCCGCCTGCGCCACGGCTCCCGAAGGGGCCACTCCACCTGTGGATGCCGCTCCTATTGAGGTTGAACTCCAAGGCCACCGCGGGTGCCGAGGATTGCTGCCTGAAAACACCTGGCCGGCGTTTCAACACGCCATGGATTTGGGAGTGACTGCACTGGAAATGGACGTGGTGCTTTCGGCCGACAGTCAGCTGATCGTGAGCCACGAGCCTTGGATCAATGCGGACATCTGCGCCTGGCCGGACTCCACCACTCAAGATCCTCCTCGTTACAACATCCACACGATGACCGCTGCACAAGTGTCCGGCTTTGCATGCGGTACCTTCGCTTTCGAGCGGTTTCCAGAACAGCGTCAGGTGGCCACCTTCAAACCGGTGTTCAACGACGTGCTCGATTCGGTGGTGGCCTACAGCACACAATACGCCTTGGACCTGCCCGGCATCAACGTAGAAATCAAGAGTCGCCCTGCATGGGAACCTCACTTCCAACCCGCCCCCGAGGTGTATGTGGATGCCTTCCTGCGCAAGCTCGATGCTGCGGCCTACTCGGGACGCGTTACCGTGCAAAGCTTTGACCCGCGCATTTTGATCGCCTTGCACGCCAAGCGTCCCGAACTCGAGCTGGTCTACCTCACCGAAAACCCGTTGGACTCCCCCGACAAAGCCGTGGAAACCCTGGGCTTCACCCCGGCGGTTTACAGCCCGGCCTTCCAATGGGTGACTGCGCGGACGCGGGGAGCCTGCACGCGTTTAGGGATGGAACTGGTGGTGTGGACGGTCAATGCGCCCGAAGACATGGAAAAGCTAGTAGCGCTGGGTGTGGACGGCATCATCACCGATTATCCCAACCGGTTTGTGGCTTTTGCCAACGAGGACGGAATTACCATTCGCTGATCAGCGGCGCTGGGCTTCCCACTCCTGAAACATGCGAAACACGACCCCGTCTGAGAGGCCCACTTTGGGCACCGACATGTGTTGCACGCCGGCAAAACGCATGAAGTTGTGGTAGATCTCGGCGGCCGGAATGATGACATCTGCGCGGTCAGGACGCAGCCCGAGTTTGTTGACCCGTTCGGTGTAGGTGTACCCGCTGTAGTAGGTATGCATCTCCTCGATTTCCTTGGCAGTGATGGTTTCGCTGGGGCGCTTGCCCACCTCTTTGAAGATCTTGTTGATGTTGCCTCCGGTGCCCACAGCCACCAAGTCTTCGTAGTCCGAGGCGCCGAGTTCTTGAACCCAATGGCGGGCCTTGACCCACTTCTTCTCGTTGACCTTGCCCTGCAGCATGCGCACGGTGCCAATCCCAAAGGACTTGGAATGCACCCGCTTGCCTTTCAAAATTAGGGTCACTTCTGTGGAACCACCGCCTACATCGATGTAGAGGTAGTTGCCGAGTGGGTCGAGCTTTTGGTTGAGGAAGGTGGACACGATCAGGTCGGCCTCTTCCTCTCCGGTGATGATCTCGATTTCGATGTTGGCACGCTTGAGGATGCGCTTGACCACTTCGTCGCCGTTGTCGGCTTCGCGCATGGCGGAGGTGGCCACCGCGCGGTACTGTTCCACGTCGTGCACGTCCATGAGGTACCAAAAGGCCTTCATGGCGCTTTCCAGGCGTTCGGCGTTGCGCGTGCCAATGCGGGATTTGCTAAACACGTCTGCCCCCAATCGGATGGGAATGCGGAAGAAGGCCACCTTTTCGATGGCATAACCGTCGCTGCCGCTGCTGACCTTTTCGATCAACAGGCGCACCGCGTTGGAACCCATGTCTATCGCTGCGAGTTTCACGCTGAAAAGCTAGGGATGGTGGGACGAGGTGCTGTCATCGGGCGTCTGACTTTTTTCAAGGGGATCACTTCAACTTGTCCGCATACAGGTTGTACACCTCCACTTGGCTGTTGAAGTGTTGCCCGGGTTTGCCCTTGACGTAGCGGTTGCGCAGCTTCTCGTCCACGTGACGGGCTTTGACGTTGTCCTTGAACTGGGCATTCAAATACTCGGTGATCTCCGACTGCACCCGGGTGTCGTACACGGGGGCGGTCACCTCAATACGGTGATCGATGTTGCGGGTCATCCAATCGGCCGAGCTCAGGTAGTACAGCGGGTCTCCCCCGTTGCAGAACACAAAAATGCGGCTGTGTTCCAAGTAGCGTCCCACAATGCTGATGACGGTGATGTTCTCGCTTTGTCCGGGCACGCCGGGCACCAAACTGCACACCCCCCGCACAATCAAGCGCACGCGCACACCAGCGCAGCTGGCCTCGTAAATCTTGCGAATCATGCCCGAGTCTACCAGGTTGTTGAGCTTGATGGTGATCCACGCCTTTTCCCCAGCCTTGGCCGCACGGATTTCGGCGTTGATCAACGCGGTAAACTTGCGGCGCGTCCCGTAGGGCGAAACCACCAAATGGCGGAAGGTCGGGCGCAGGTAATTGCTCTCGAAAAAGTCAAACACCTTCTTGACCTCGTTGGTGATGCGGCGGTCGCAGGTCAGCAGCGAAGTGTCGGAGTAGATGCGAGCGGTCTTCTCGTGGAAGTTGCCCGTACCCACGTGTGCCACACGGTAGGCCGACTTCTTGTCGCGCAGCGAAATCAAAATGAGCTTGCTGTGGACCTTGAGCCCGGACACGCCAAAAATCACCTTGATGCCGTTGTCCTGCAGCTTGTTGCTCCACTTGATGTTGTTGCGTTCATCAAAGCGCGCCTGCAGCTCAATGACCACGGTCACCTTCTTGCCGTTCTTGGCCGCGTTGATCAAGGCGTTCATCACCGAGGAATCCTTGGCCACCCGGTACAGGTTGATGCGGATGCGCCGCACCTTGGGGTCGATGGCCGCCTCGCGCAGTAAATCCACCACATGGCCAAAGGTTTGGTACGGGTAGTTCAGCAGCACATCGCGCTTTTTGATCTCGCGGATGATGCTCGTCTTGCCCTTGAGGTCCGGATGCGGAACCGGGGGCTGAGGAGGAAAACAAAGCTCCTTTGTCCCAAAATCCGGGAAACTCATCAAGTCGCGCTTGTTGTGGTAGCGCCCACCAGGAATCACCTCCCCTGCTTCCATACCGGTCTGGTCCACCAAGAACAGTAAGAACCGCTCGGGGATGGTTTCGTCGTATACAAAGCGGACGTACTCCCCTTTCTTACGGCGGGCGATGCTCTTGGACATCTTCTCCACGAGCGACTTGGAGATGTCGTCGTCGATGTCCAACTCCGCGTCGCGTGTGATCTTGAGGGTGTAGGCCTCGGCCAGTGCCGTATTGAACAGGGCAAACAAGCGCTTGAGGCGGAAGCGAATCACATCATCCACAAACATGACGTGATGCTGCCCCTCGGGGGCGGGCAACTCCACAAAACGCGGCAGCGAATCGGGAATCTCCATGAGGCCGTAGCGCACCTTGCCCGCGTCGTCTTCGAGGCGCACGGCAAAGTAGATCACGCTGTCCTTCAACTGCGGAAACTTGGCCCGGCCCGACAGCATGATGGGCACCAAACGCGGACGCACCTGGCTGCGAAAGTACTCGGTCACAAAGTCCTCTTGCTCAGAACTGAGTTCGGTGTGGTCCAGGATGTGGATGCCCTCGGTGGCCATGTCTGCTTCCAAGGCTTCGTACGCCTCTTCGAACTTGTCTTGTTGACCCAGGACGATGTCATGGATCTGGTCCAGGACGGTGTCCGGATCATCCACCGGGTCGGTCTCGGGGCGCTTTTTGAGGGCGGCCACACGACGAAGCGACGCCACACGTACCCGGAAAAACTCGTCGAGGTTGTTGGAGAAGATGCCCAAGAAACGCATGCGTTCGATGAGCGGGTTCCGATTGTCCTCGGCCTCTTGCAGCACGCGTTCGTTGAACGAGAGCCAGCTGATTTCCCGGTTGATGTGGGTGAACTTCATAGGCAGGTCAGCCTCAATTGAGCGAGGCCAGTTTTTCTTCCAGCAGTTTGATTTTCACCTCGGCATCCTCTTGCTTCTTGCGCTCGCTGGCCACCACCTGTTCGGGGGCGTTGTTCACGAAGCGCTCGTTCGAGAGCTTTTTGCTCACCGACTGCAAGAAGCCTTTGGTGTAGTCGAGTTCCTTTTGGAGCTTCTCGCGCTCGGCGTCGAGGTCCACATGGTCGCCAAAGGGAATGAAGAATTCGTTGCGGCCCACCATGAAGCTGAACGCTTGGTCGGGCTTTTCGTCCACGCGCTCTTGACTGGACACGTTGCCGAGTTTGGCCACCACCGCGTCGAGCATGTCTTGCTCGGCGTCGTTGACCTTCACCAGCAGCTCCACTGCATCCTTCTGAGGCAGGTTGTTGCTCTTGCGGATGTTGCGGATGCCGGCCACCACCTCTGCAGTGCGCTGGAAGCGCTCCAAAAGGGCAGCATCGCTGTCGCCACCTTCGGGCCAGCTGGTAATGCAGAGGGCCTGCTCAGGCGTGCGCTCCTGCATGCGTTGCCAAATCTCTTCGCTCAGGAAAGGCATGAACGGGTGCAGCAAGCGCAGCACCTCACCCAAAAAGCCTTCGGTGGCCTCCAAGGTTTTGCGGTCAATGGGCGAACCGTAGGCGGGCTTGACCAACTCGAGGTACCACGAGCAGAAGTCGTCCCAAATCAGTTTGTAGGTGCTCATCAGCGCCTCGCTCAATCGGAAGCGGTCAAAGCTCTGGTCGATTTCGGCCAACACCTCGTTCAGGCGTGCTTCAAACCACCGGATGGCAGTTGCGGCAGCTTCGGGTTGCGGAGCCTCGTCGCTGACTTCCCAGCCGCGCACCAGGCGGAAGGCGTTCCAAATTTTGTTGGAGAAGTTGCGGCCTTGCTCGCAGAGTTTCGGGTCGAAGGGCAGGTCGTTTCCGGCCGGGGCGGTCAGCAGCAATCCGGCGCGTACACCGTCTGCGCCGTACTCGGCAATGAGCTCCAACGGATCGGGGCTGTTGCCGAGTGACTTGCTCATTTTGCGGCCTTGCTTGTCGCGCACGATGCCAGTGAAGTACACGTTGGAGAAGCATTTCTCATCGCGGTAGTACTTGCCGGCCATGATCATGCGGGCCACCCAGAAGAAGATGATGTCCGGTCCGGTCACCAAATCAGATGTGGGGTAGTAGTAGTCCACCTCTTCCGGCTTGTACAGGCCATCAAACACGCTGATGGGCCACAGCCACGAGCTAAACCAAGTGTCCATGACGTCCTCGTCTTGCTTGAGGTCGGCCAGGGTCAAGTCGGCGTTGCCGGTGATTTCACGGGCCTTGTCGAGTGCGGCGTTTTCGTCTTTGGCTACCACAAATTGGCCTTCCTCCTCGCCGTAGTACCAGGCGGGAATGCGGTGGCCCCACCAGAGCTGGCGGCTGATGCACCAATCCTTGATGCCGGTCATCCAGTGGCGGTAGGTGTTGACGAATTTCTCGGGGTGGAATTGGATGTCACCTTCTTCCACCAAGTCCAGTGCGGGTTTGGCCAGTGAAGCCATGCTCACCCACCATTGCTGCGAGAGGCGTGGCTCGATCACCGCATCGGTACGCTCACTGAAGCCCACCTTGTTGGTGTGGTCTTCGGTTTTGATCAGGTGGCCTGAAGCCTCCAGGTCGGCGGCAATCTTCTTACGCACCTCAAAGCGGTCTTCGCCGATGTAGAAGCCGGCTTCCTCACTGAGGGTGCCGTCGGCGTTGAGAATGTCGATGACTTCCAGGTCGTGCTTCACGCCCAAGTCCCAGTCGTTGACGTCGTGGGCCGGGGTCACCTTCAGACAACCCGTACCAAACTCACGGTCTACGTAGTCGTCCATGATGATGGGCACTTCGCGCTCGGCCATGGGCACAATGGCGCGCTTGCCGTGCAGGTGGGTGTAGCGCTCGTCCTCGGGGTGGATGCAGATGGCCGAATCGCCCAAGATGGTCTCGGGGCGGGTGGTGGCGATGGTGAGCCACTCGTCTTCGGTGCCAGCCACACGGTAACGCACGTGGTACAGTTTGCCGTTGACCTCCTTGTGGATCACTTCCTCGTCCGAAAGGGCTGTTTTGGCCGCAGGGTCCCAGTTGATCATGCGCTTGCCGCGGTAGATCAAGCCGTCTTCATACAGCTTCACAAAGGTGTCGATCACCGAGCGGTAGTACTCGGGGTCCATGGTAAAGCGGGTGCGGTCCCAATCGCAGCTGGCGCCCAATTTCTTGAGCTGCTCGAGGATGATGCCGCCGAATTCGTCCTTCCAAGCGTAGGCGTGGCTCAGGAACTCATCGCGGCTCAGGTCCGATTTCTTGATGCCTTTTTCGCGCAGGCGGCGCACCACTTTGGCCTCGGTGGCAATCGAGGCGTGGTCGGTGCCGGGTACCCAACAGGCATTGAACCCGCGCATGCGCGCACGACGGACCAACACGTCTTGGATCGTGTTGTTGAGCATGTGCCCCATGTGGAGCACGCCGGTCACGTTGGGCGGTGGAATCACCACGGTGTACGGCGGGCGCTCGTCGGGTTCAGAGTGGAAGTAGCCGTTGTCCATCCAGTACTTGTACCAGTGGTCCTCGGTTTCGGCGGGGTTGTATTTGCTGGGGATTTCCATGCGGAAATGCGGTTTCGATCAAAGGCGCAAAGGTAACAATTGCAGCAGGGTAGAATCGGGTAGGTTCAGGAGAAACTCACCAGGTCCTGCAAACCAAAGTATTGTGTCAATTCTTAGCATTGGCAAGGTCTCCAATTGAGATTGAAAGCATTGATGGCGCGTTGGGAGTCTTCATTTGCGAACAGCAGGATCAAACCTGACAAGCACACATCTATTTTTAAGATATCTTCGCCCCTTAAATCCCGCACGTATGATTGGTCCTGTAGCTATAATGACATTCCTCGTTGTATTGGCAATCGCTCTGATTCCGTACATATTCTATCTCATTACCCTTCAGAATTGCTTGAAAAAAATTCAACCGCACAACCGAAAAATGGAACCCGGGTTGGTGTGGTTGATGCTCATACCGTTTTTCAACTTGGTATGGAATTTCATTATGGTAGGACACATTGCTGACTCTCTGAGGGATGAGTTTCGCGAACGCGGCATTCCCTCCCAAGAACAAAGACCTGCCTACGGGATAGGTTTGGCCAATTCCATTTGTTCAGCATGTGGTATTGTTCCAATATTGAATTACTTGGCTGGGCTAGGCAATCTGGTGCTTTGGATCATCTACTGGGTACAGATTAACAAGTACAGCCAGCAACTGGGACAGCTCACATACGCAGGTGGGCACCAGCCGCTTGATTCGACTGGCTCGGGGGCATACCAAGCGAGTGTATCTAGCAAAAACCCAAGTTCTTCCCAAGGAACCAACGTCACTTACAATGGCCCGGCTGCTGACAACGAAGATTTCTAGCGCTTCTGTCGAGCACCTTATCTCCTTGCTAAAAAGCTCAACTTGAGGTTAAAGGGAAGATCCCAACATGGAGCGGCCAGTACTTTCAGGATGTAAACCACAAAACAGTTTCATCCATGAAATCACTATTGACTCTGGCCGCTATAGTGGTGGCCTCATTGCTAACCGCCCAAACTCCGGTAAACATTGCTCAAGCGACATTTGAGGCAGAAGTGTATGACTTTGGTGCCATCGACAAAGGCGCACAAGGCACGCATGCGTTCATATTGACCAATACTGGCGACAGCGCACTGGTGATCTCCAAATGCGAGAAAACCTGCGGATGCACCATTCCAAAATGCAACCCCGCGCCCATCGCCCCTGGCAAATCCAGCCAAGTGGTGGTGACCTACGACACCGAGCGCGTGGGACCGTTCAACAAAACCGTCAAGGTGCACACCAACGATCCGGACCGTCCGGTGATCCACCTGCGCATTAAAGGAACTGTGGCTGCTTAACCCCGCCACTGACAAGGGCTGTAGGGCAATTCTGCAACCACAAAATGCGCTGTTATTTTTGTGTTAAAGCAGGCCTTGCCCCGCAGCTTGGCTCTACATTTGTTTCACCGATATTCGAGAAAATCAGGACAATGAAAAAAGCAATCCTTTCAGTAGTATTTGTACTGGGCGCGGCTCTAGCCATGGTCGCTCAGCAAAAAGAGATTTTTAACGGCCCAGCCATCCAGGTAGACAAGGAAGTGCACGATTACGGCACCATCCAAAAGAACGCCGATGGCGCCTGTGAGTTCATCGTAACCAACGTAGGTACCGAGCCGCTGGTGATTGAGAAGTGTAAAGGTTCTTGCGGTTGCACCGTTCCTAAGTGCGACAAAGCTCCTGTACTCCCAGGTGCCACTTCAACCATCACCGTGAAGTACGACACCAAGCGTGTTGGCCCGATCAACAAGTCGGTGACCATCACCTCAAACGCCGTAAACGAGCCCACCAAGATGATCCGCATCAAGGGCCGCGTTGAAGGCGAGACCGGTACCAACGGTTCTCCCGTGAAGGCTCCCGCCGCTGGCGCGCCTACCAACGGCAAGAAGTAAAACTTTCGTCGCGCAGCGACGTATCAAAGGGGTCCAAGCTATTTGGGCCCCTTTTTGATGTCCTGTAATTACGACGAACTGAAAAACGATGAGACTGCTTCTAACCGCTCTCAGTCTCGTGCTTGCCGCTGTGCTTTCCGCACAAACAACTACCGCCAAGTTCGACACCAAAATGATCAAGCGTGATCCCGTGGAAGAAGGCACCCCCCAAGGGTACCGCTACGGGGTGACCAACACCGGCGATGTGCCACTCTACTTCGACGCTGTAGACGTAACCTGCGAATGCTACGAAGTGACCCTTCCCTTGCCCCTGATGCCCGGGGAATCGGGCGCCATCATTGTGGTCTTCAACACCGAAGACATGGTGGGTTTCCACCGCGGCGAAGTCGTGGTGTACGGCAACGTCAAAAAGCCGGTTTCCCTGCAATTCCAAGTGCAGGTATTTGAAGAAGGTGCCGATACCGGCGGCGGCTGAACCTGATGACAGGTGGTGTGTACAGAGGTGCAAATCTGTACACCATGAAACACCTGTTTTCCCTCTTTGTCATTGCCCTTCCCTCCATAGGAAATGCCCAGGTTTCGGGCAACTACATGTTCAACAACTCCAACCGTTGGAACAATGTGGCTGCACAAATCCAGGCTACGCCCCAGCAGCACTTTGACCAACAACACATGCAGGTGTCGACCAAGGCGCTGTTCAACGCCAAGGCCACCAGCTACCTCGCCATTTTCCATGTGACCCAAGTGGGCCCCACTGCGCGTGGGGTGGACTCACTTATGCAAGCACGCATCGACGGCTTCAAGGCCGAAATCGCCCAAGTTGGCGTGACCGATCACGATGTGTATGTGGACATGCTCAACCTGGTCCCTGTCTTTGAAGTCGAGAAGGTGGGGCGCGTCTTCAGCAAGCGGTACAATGAGGTGCCTGCGGGGTTTGAGATGCAAAAAAACATCCACGTGCACTTCACCGATGCCGAGGTCCTGGACCGCCTGGTAACCGCCGCCGCATTCGAAGAAATCTACGACCTGGTCAAGGTGGAGTACTTCATCGACAACATCTCTGAGATTTATGCCGAGCTGCGATCGCAAGCCACCACACTCTTGCAGGAGCGCCTGGCCCAGTTTGATTCACTTGGCATTGCGGTAGAGGGCCAATGGCTGCTGGCCAAGGACCACAAGGCCATGTACCAACCCCAAGATCGCTACTCGAGCTACAAGGCCTTTACCAACACTTCGCTGGAAGCCTCTGTGCGCAAGGGCCAAGTCACCCAAATGAAACGCCCCTCGACCCACTACTACGACAAGCTCAGTTACGCTGATTTTGACCTGATTGCCAATCCGGAAATCCTTGAGCCTGTGGTGCAGCTCACCTACCAACTGGACCTGCAAATCGAGCTCAAGCGCCCCGAGCCCAAGCCCGAGCCCGAACCCCAAGTGCGCATCGAAACCCAAACGCGTTACTTCCTATTGGACCAAGCCGGCGACATCAAACCCCTTGAACTGCACGACTGACCCCGCAGTTTTCCCCAACAAAAAAAGGGCAGCCAACCGGCTGCCCTTTTTCTATGGTGATGGAAGGAATTACTTCACGATCAAACGCTCGGTGCGGCTGGCCTCACCCGCGCGCAGGGTGACGGTATAAACACCGGCCTGAACGCCTTGCAAGTCAAGAACTACATTGCGCTGGTTTACAGTAGCGTCAACAAAGATCAATTGACCTACCGCATTGCGCACTTCTACGCCCTCCACGTTTTGGGTTGCACGCAAACGTGCCATACCGCTGGTGGGATTCGGGAAGATGGTGAAATCGATTTGATCCGAACCGCTCAGGTAATCCTCGTTGATATCTACAGAGGTACAGAGGTTTTCGGGCAAGTCGAGCACACACATTACGCGAGGCAAGATGTAGCCGTTGATCGAATCCAAGTAGGCCAGACCTTTTTCAGGAGACATGTCTGGATTTGATGCCAAAGAAGCCAAGTGGGCAGTCGCGCCGCTCACGGGATCAATAACTGTGCTGGGAATGGGGCCTTCCGGATCCCACCACTCCCATGGGGCAGACTCATTTTGCAAGAAGCCATACAATGGACGAATAAGAGGGAGCAAACCTTCTGGTGTTTCATTCACAGTGATGGTCTGGGCGTTCGAGCCTTCCCATGAAGTGCCGTAGAGGGCACGTGCTGCGTCGGTGTAAGGATCGCCGTCAGGCAGGTCCGCAAACACGTCGTTGTTGCCCAGGTCGTTGGCCTTTTGGATGAAGGTGTTTGAACCGTGTACATCCACCACCTCTTCACCGGTGGTACCTACGATTACCGTACCGAAGGTGAAGGGTGCAAAATCGTCGCGCACACACTGGATGGCCACTTGCGGGATATCACCCGCTTCCAACCACGACTCATCGGCCATGGCGCCACCGGCGTTGATCGACATGTGTACGTCAGCGCTCACGCCGTTGTCGCGGTACAGGTTGAGTGAGTTGGGGAAGCCGAAGCCGTCCACAGTACCCACCAGCAGGGTATCTACATACGATACGTCTGGCTCAAAAGGGTTCGGCACAAACTTGTCGAGGAAGAGCTCCTCAGCAGGGTTGTCCAGGGTGCCGTACGAGGTGGCCACGTAGCCGCCCGAACCTTGACCGTAAATCACCATGCGCGACTCGTCGATCGCCCACATGTTCATGTCACCGGCGTCGGCACGCAGGTAGCGTACGCCCATTTTCACATCCTGGATGGCACGGTATACTGCGTTGAGCAGGGTACCGCGACGCTCCTGTACGGTCTCGGCAAGTGGGTTCCAGCCCAGACGGTAGTCCATCGATACCGCTACGTAACCGCGCTTGGCCCACTGCATGCAGAGGTTTACCGCTGCTGAGTCGGTCTTTTGACCGGTGGCCGCACCGTTGAGGGGTGGAGGCAGGAAATTACCGGTGTGTACGTAAACCATGACCGGACGGGCTTCCACCTCGTCTTGTTCGGGGTCTGGGTAGTACACGTCCATGCCGATGGAGGTCAACTTGACGTTGGTGCTCGCATCGAACGGATCAAAGTAAGCAGTGGGGTACTCACCGCCTTCGTCCGCAATGGCGCTCAGGGTACCCAAGTCAATTGCAGTCTGGGGATCCTCGCTGTCGAGGTTTGAAAGCAGGAAGTCAATGTTTACGGCGAAGGGCACATCCGAGTCGACCATGATTTGGTCGCCGGTGAATACCTCTTCATAATAGCGTTGCGCCGCGCCGGTCAGAGCCGGGAGTACGCAACCAAGCAGAAGCAGGGAAGGTAGAATTTTTCGCATCGGTTGGTGTTTGTGTCCGCGAAGGGGTTGATTGTTCTGTAAAGCTACTGGATTTCGAATAGTATGGAGGCGTACAGCAGGCGTCCAACCAGTGGACCGCCGTATACCTGCAAGTTTCGGTTATTGAAGGCACGCTCGCGTTTGGCGGCGAAGCCTTCAATGCTGGAGTCAAAGAAAGGACGGATGCCCAAAATATTGGACCCGCCGAGTTTGAAAGTACAATTGAGTTTATCCACACCGATGTTGATCGATGCATCCACCATGTCGTAGGTGGGCACGTTGCCGGTGAACTGTGGTGAGCCTTCAAACAGGAAGCCCTGCACCCACTTGTAGTTGATGCCAAAGCCCACGTTGGGGATCTTGCCCCACAGGCTCAAGTCACGGCCACTAAAGCCGAGGTTGAATTTGTGTTCCGGAGTGTTGAAGGCCGGGATGATGGGGTCGTCCTCGCCGGAAATCAATCGGTTCCAGCTGTAGTTACCACTTACGGTGTAGCGCTTGAAGAAGTAGTTGGCGCCTACCGAGAAGCCGGTGGTGGTCACGCGTTCTTGCGCATTGGACGCCACACGGAAGGCTTGAATGGCCTGGGTGGGCAATCCGGTGAGGGGATCAAAGCGCGAGCTCAGGCCAATGTTGTAGCCGATGAAGTCGCGGTAAATGCTGTAGTAGAAGCTGGCGTCCACATAGGTGTTGTCCCACCACGTGCTGCGGTAGCCCGCCTCGATGGTGCGCACGCGCTCAGGACGGATTTTGTCGAGGTTGTACCACTCCAGTTTGGGAAGCCCAGTGGACAGGGATTCCGAGTTGCGGTACTCGGTAAATGAATCGATGGTGAAGAGCGAATCGCTGCCCTGCTCAAAACGGCCGTCGATGTTGCCCAACAGAATGGCGCGACCCACGTTGTAGTACAGGTACTGGTCGGCCAGAGTTGGGTTTCGGACGGCGGAACTGAAGGTGAAGCGCACGGTGGTCTTCTCGTCTGGAAGCCACACCAAGCTCGCTGCTGGCGACACCAGGTAATCGAAGTTCTGGTTCTTGTCCACGCGAACGGTCACATTCGCTTTGAGGGTTTCCTCCCGGAAGTCTTGGTCCCATCCGGCGTACACGCCCCACTCGCGGTTGCGGATATCCACATAGCTCGAATCCACCGCAATTTGCTCACCCAAGTCGTTCACCGCATAGGTGTATTGCAGGGTGTCGGCGAAAATGGTACCGCGGGTATCTGGACGGTACAAACGGCCCGAGAAGCCCATGGTGATGTTGCCCACCTCGGTATCCAGCTTGTATTCCCCTTGGGCGTGGTACAGCGCTGACTTGTCGTAGAACAGCGAGCCGCCCTCGGTGAAGGTGCGGGTGGTGACGTCGGTCAGGAGCGAATCAAAGCGCGCGGTGCCGGGCTCGTAAAACGGATCAAAGTCCGAACCGTCTTCAGAATTGGTGATGTTCACGGCTTGCTGGTAGAGGTCGTTGAAGTAAGCGTAGTCCTCTACGTACCACTCTTGGAGCATGTCGCCAAACAGGATGAGCTGCTGGTCGGGCTCCAGGCCAGAGTCGATGACCTCTTGCAAGATTTCGTTGTAGCGGGGCTGGTCTTGGACTTGGTCCACAAAGTTGGCGCCCCAGGTGTTGCTCAAGCGGGTGTTCCAGTCTTGGGTGGATCCGTTGGCGTCCAGCATGCGAATGCCGGTGGTGACCACATCATAGGTTTGGCCGGCGTCCTCATTGGTGGAGTATAAGCGGAGGAACCACTTGTCGTCGTCGCTGAGCTCGAGTTTGTGTTGGAAGAACTGCACCCCGCGCAGCGCATAGCGGTTGTCACCCTGGTAGATGGTGTTGCCGGTGCTGTACGCAAAGTTGTAGTTCAGCATCAAGGTGGGGTTGAATTTGTAGTACAACCCAGTGTTGAACTTGCGGTTTTCGGTGTCGTAGTTGACCAGGTCGATCTCGCGGTACCCAGGGCGGTAGAAAACGCCCAAACCGGTTTTGTTGAACGGATCGTCTGTTACGTCGTTGTTGGAGGCCACGGGCTCGTCGCCGTAGATGTTGACCGCGTCAAAGCCAAAGGGGTTGGTCTCGTCGTGGGGGCTGTCGAAGATGGCCCTGTAATCCTCGGCCTCCCATTCGCGGGCTTCCAAGGAGTAGAAGTTGACTTTGAATCCAAAGCGGTCTTCGCCGTTTTTGTCTTGGATGACCTTGGCGTAGCGGATGGCGCGTTCGTACAGCGCGCGTTCGCCCTTTTTGAGGCTCATGCTGAAGCCCGGGAACAAGAACGGGTCCTTGGTTTCCATGTTGACCACGCCGTTGAAGGCGCCTGGGCCATAAAAGGCAGAACTCGCGCCGGCTACAATCTCCACCCGCTTCACATCCAGGTCAGAAGAACCCAAAAAGTTGCCGAGTGAGAAGTTCAGCCCCGGACTTTGGTTATCCACGCCATCGATGAGTTGGAGGGACCGTACCGGAGAAGTGGAGTTGAATCCACGGGTGTTTATGATCTTGAATCCAAGGCTGGCAGAGGTCAAATCCACCCCTTTCAGGTTTCCAAGTCCTTCATAAAAACTGCCGCTGGGGGCTTCCTTGATGGCGAGCACATCCATGGACTCCACGGTGAGTGCTGCCTGGCGCTGCTTTTCTGATACACGGGACCCCACCACTTCGGCTTCGCTGAGCACTTGACTGTTGGGGGCCAGACGGATAAGCAGGCTGGAAGTGGGCGCGGGCACGTTGACGCTTTGGTCGGTGTAGCCCACACAGGTGATCATCAGTGTGGCTGGGAATTCGGCCACCTGCAGGGTGAAGTTGCCATCGAAGTCGGTCTGAGCCGCATTTCCGTTGGTCTTGAGGATGACGTTGGCAAAGGGCACGGCTGCTCCACTGGTGGCATCTTTGACCACCCCCACAATCGTCTTCTGGCACCACACGAGCATGCTGCATAGCCAGCAGCAGCAGAATAGAGCAAGTTTTTTAGCCATCATCGTTTTCTTCCAATTCACGCCGAGACGCGAACATGACGAATATAGGCAAACAAATAGTAGGCATGCATACCTTATTCGCTCGCCGGCGCAGCCACTTCCACTTCCCTGTCCATGAATTGCACCTGGTCTCCGGGGCGGAGTTTGCGACGTTTGCGCAATTCCACCTCTCCGTTGACCACCACTTCGCCGTCGGTAATCAGCTGATTCGCCACGCCTCCGCTGGGTACCCAATCCAGCACCTTCATCAGCGCGTTCAAGGGGATGAATTCTTGGGTGAGCTCAAATGTTTCCATGTACTGCGTACACTTTATCCTTTAGAAAAAACAAGATCGGCCAATTTTCCCGGCCTTTCCAAGGGCAAATGAGCAAGTTTTCCACGCCCCATGTGGCGGTTTGTTTCCTAGATTTGCCCACCTCAATTCGGGAAACCATGCGTGAAATTCAATTCCGTGAAGCCGTGGCCGAGGCCATGAGCGAAGAGATGCGACGCGACGAGAGCGTCTTTTTGATGGGCGAAGAAGTCGCCGAATACAACGGTGCTTACAAGGCGTCTAAAGGTATGCTCGACGAATTCGGTCCCAAGCGTGTGATCGACACCCCCATTGCTGAGCTCGGTTTTTCCGGCATCGGTGTGGGTGCGGCCATGAACGGCCTGCGTCCGATCGTAGAGTTCATGACCTGGAACTTTGCCATCCTGGCGGCCGACCAGATCATCAACTCGGCGGCCAAAATGCTGCAGATGTCCGGCGGTCAGTACAATGTACCCATCGTCTTCCGCGGACCGAACGCTCAGGCCGGTCAGCTCGCCGCTACCCACAGCCAGAGTTTTGAGAACATGTACGCCCACATCCCGGGCCTGAAGGTGATTACCCCTTCGAACCCCTACGACATGAAAGGCCTGCTCAAGTCCGCCATCCGCGACGACGATCCGGTGCTCATCATGGAAAGCGAAAAGATGTACGGCGACAAAGGCATGGTACCTGAAGGCGAATACATCATCCCCATCGGCTTGGCCGACATCAAGCGCGAAGGCACCGACGTGACCATCGTTTCTTGGGGCAAAATGATGAAGACCGCCCTGGCCGGCGCCGAAGAGCTCGCCAAGGAGAACATCAGCGCTGAGGTGATTGACTTGCGTACTATTCGTCCGATGGACATCGGCACCATCATTCAATCGGTGAAGAAAACCAACCGCTTGATCGTGATGGAAGAGGCCTTCCCGGTTGCTTCGGTGTCTACCGAGGTGGCGTACCGCGTACAGCGCAACGCCTTTGATTACCTCGACGCTCCCGTGCGTCGCCTGACCCAGTCTGACACCCCATTCGCATTTGCCAAGCCGCTCATCGCAGAGGCGCTCCCGCAAATCGGCGATGTGGTACGCACGGCCAAAGAGCTGCTCTACGTATAAATCATCTGGAGTAAAACCCCGATTGCCCCACAGGCCCACACGGGCGGTGGGGCTTTTTCGCGCGAATACGTATTTTTGCGCCCGCTGAAATTTGAACCCAGCGACCTAGAACCGAACCAAGTCAACCAACCGATATAGACATGGAAAATCTCATTTACATCCTGCCTGCCTTTGGTATCGTAGGACTGCTCTACATGTTCTACCTGCGTTCGTGGGTGGTGAAGCAAGACGCGGGCAACGACCGCATGAAAACCCTCGCTGGCTACATCGCCACCGGAGCGCTGGCCTTCCTGCGCGCTGAGTACCGCATGCTCGCGGTCTTTGTTGTGATCGCTGGTGCCGCTTTGGGCATCCTCTCAGCCATGAACCTGATCCCCGCAGGCTGGTTCATCGTAGTGGCCTTTGTCATTGGTGCTGTATTCTCGGCCCTGGCCGGTAACATCGGTATGCGCATCGCTACCGCAGCCAACGTGCGTACCGCAGAGGCGGCCAAAACCTCCCTACCACAAGCCATGAAAGTGGCCTTCCGAGGTGGTACCGTAATGGGTCTGGGTGTGGCCGGTCTGGCTGTATTCGGTCTGAGCGCCATCTTCCTGTACTTGGTGATGGGCAACGCCGACGGCGCCGACACCATGGAAGTATTGCTGGAAACCCTCGCTGGTTTCTCGCTCGGTGCGGAGTGCATTGCACTGTTCGCCCGTGTAGGGGGTGGTATCTACACCAAAGCCGCTGACGTAGGCGCTGACCTCGTAGGCAAGGTTGAGGCAGGCATCCCTGAAGATGATCCCCGTAACCCCGCTACCATCGCCGACAACGTTGGCGATAACGTAGGTGACGTTGCAGGTATGGGCGCCGACCTCTTTGGTTCATACGTAGCCACCATGCTGGCGGCTATGGTACTCGGCAACTACCTCATCGGCGACAACGGCGGTGCAGGCTTCACCGACGAGTTTGGCAACATGGGCCCCATCCTGATGCCAATCCTGATCGCCGGTTTGGGTCTGATCTTCTCGATCATCGGAACCTTCGTGATCCGCATCAAAGACAACTCGGCCAAAGAGAAGCAAGTACAGGGCGCGTTCAACCTCGGCAACTGGGGTTCGATCATCCTGACCGGTATCGCTTCTTACTTCGTGATCAACTGGATGCTTCCTGAGACCATGTCTATGGAATTCTTCGGTGAAGGCATGAAAGAAATTTCAGCCGCTCGCGTATTCTACGCAGTACTGATTGGTCTCGCAGTAGGTGGCTTGATCGCCATGCTGACCGAGTACTACACCGCCATGGGCAAGAAGCCTGTAGACGGCGTGGTGCAAAACTCTTCTACCGGTGCAGCTACCAACATCATCTCAGGCTTGGCCTTGGGTATGAACTCGACTGCTGCTCCTGTGATCCTGTTTGCGGGCGCCATCTGGGGCTCTTACGCGTGTGCGGGTTTCTACGGTGTAGCGATTGCTGCATCAGCCATGATGGCCACCACTGCTATGCAGCTGGCGATTGATGCCTTCGGCCCGATTGCTGACAACGCCGGTGGTATCGCCGAGATGAGCGAACTGCCCGACGAGGTACGCGAGCGTACTGACATCCTGGATGCTGTAGGTAACACTACCGCAGCGGTAGGTAAAGGCTTCGCGATTGCTTCTGCAGCACTGACTGCACTGGCCCTGTTTGCCGCTTACGTGAAGTTCACCGGCATCCCAGGCATCAACATCTTCAAGGCAGACGTATTGGCTGCCCTGTTCATTGGCGGTATGATTCCCGTTGTGTTCTCGGCCATGGCCATGAGCTCGGTAGGTAAGGCTGCGATGGCCATGGTAAAAGAGGTACGTCGCCAGTTCAAGGAAATCCCCGGCATCATGGAAGGCAAGGCCGAGCCCGAGTACGACAAGTGCGTGGACATCTCGACCAAAGCCGCCCTGCGCGAAATGATGCTGCCAGGGATCATCACCATCGTTGGTCCTATCGTTGTAGGCTTCGCCATGGGTGCTGAGGCACTCGGTGCATACATGGCCGGTGTGACTGTTTCTGGCGTCCTCTGGGCGATCTTCCAGAACAACGCAGGTGGTGCATGGGACAACGCCAAGAAGTCTTTCGAGGCCGGCGTGATGATCGACGGAGAAATGACTTTCAAAGGTTCAGAGGCCCACAAAGCAGCTGTAACCGGCGATACTGTTGGTGATCCCTTCAAAGACACCTCAGGTCCTTCGATGAACATCTTGATCAAACTCACCTGCCTGGTGGGTCTGGTGATCGCTCCGATCCTGGGTAGCCACAGCGCACACGGAGAAGAGACTGGTGCTCAAGACGAGACCACCATCCAGCACACCGAAGTGGAGCTGAATGCAGACGCAACCACCACTTGGGAATAAGCTTTCCCCAAACCTATTCTGAACAAAAGCCGTACGCCCAGCGTGCGGCTTTTTTAGTACCCGCTATTTTTACCAGCGAATCTTGAACCATGAACACACGTAACACCCTCCTGGCGCTCGTCGCCGCAACCGCCCTGGCCTCCTGTGGCGGAGACTCTGCCCCTGCGGTAGAAGCCAACCCTTGCAACTGCTACCAAGCCATGGAAAAGGCGGAAGCCAACTACGCCTCCATCTTGGACGAATGCAAGGCCAACATGAACGAAGAAGCCTTCGCCAGCGACTACGCACGCTGTAAGATTGCAGACATCAAAGGCGTTTCGGTGGACGAAATTCCTGCCGCTACACCCAAGGAAGAGCTGGAGCTCTCGGATGTGGACACCGGCGCGTTTGCCATCAATCCAGAGCGCTCATCGGCCAACTGGACCGGCACCAAAATCACCGGCAACAAGCACTTTGGATCGGTGAAGGTCAAGGAAGGCACTTTCAACATCGATGGCAGCACCATGACCGATGCACGCATCGTGCTGGACATGACCACCATCAAAAACCGCGACTTGGAAAACGAAGAAGAGCGCGCCAACCTGGTGGGCCACCTGATGAGCGCCGATTTCTTCGACGCTAAGAACCACCCCGAGGCCGTGTTCAAACTCACCGAGCCCGCCACCATCGAAAACAACCGCACCGACGCGGTGGGCACCTTGACCATACGCGGCATCACCAAGCCCTTGACCATTAACGGTCTGACTGTGGCTGACCTCAAGAAATTTGTGGCTATCACAGGAGCTGTGACCTTCAACCGCACCGACTACAACGCCAGCTTCGGCTCAGGCCTGGCAGGCGCCATTGGCGACAACATCATCAACGATGATGTGGCCATCAACTTTAGCCTCACTGCCAACGCGCAGTAAGGCCCTCCCACACGTACATCACGCTGAATGCTGCCGGCTTAGAACAAGCCGTGCAGCTCGGCGTCGATGGCGCCGATGATCTTCCCCAGGTCTTCTTTGTCTTCGTGGAAATTGTTCTCGTCCACGTCGACCACCAACAACTTACCGTCGTCGTAAGTTGAAATCCATGCTTCGTAACGCTCGTTCAATCGCGTGAGGTAATCCAGTCGGATGGCCTCTTCGTACTCGCGTCCACGCTTTTGGATCTGGTCCACCAGCGTAGGTACGCTCGCGCGCAGGTAAATGAGCAAGTCCGGTGGGGCCACCAGCTTTTGCATGGTCTCAAACAGGGAAATGTAATTCTCGAAGTCCCGCGTGGTCATCAGCCCCATGGCGTGCAAGTTGGGGGCGAAGATGTAGGCATCCTCGTAGATGGTGCGGTCCTGGATGATCTTTTGGCCACTCTCTCGCAGCTCCACAAGTTGTTGGAATCGGCTGTTGAGGAAGTACACCTGCAGGTTGAACGACCAGCGCTGCATGTCCTTGTAGAAATCGTTCAGGTAAGGATTGTTGTCCACGTCCTCGTAGTGAGGCGTCCAACGGTAATGCTTGGCGAGCAAATCGGTCAGGGTGGTCTTCCCGGAACCAATGTTTCCAGCGATGGCTACGTGCATCTGTTTAGGGCATTTAGGCCTGTGAAAGTACAAAAAATTGGATGCTGGAAGGGCTCAATTCTCACCCGCAGTGATGGTAACGCGCTGCCACTTTTTTCCAAGCGCCGTAGCCACCCAGCGCCCCTCTACCGTCAGCACCTTTTCGGCCGGTTGGGCTTGGTGCAAAATGGGGTCTTCTGGTGCAAAACGATCGAGCGCGTATACGGCATCGTTGGTGTGGTAGCGCAGGGCTTCGCCCTCGAAGCCCAACCCGCGGAAACCTTCCACCGGAACAAAGTAGCGGTAGGTCCCAAACTGGTCAAACACCCAAAAGCCCACATCGCGCTTCCAGAGGTAAACGTGGTTGCCTTGCACGCGCATGCCATCGGGAATCTGCAGGTTGCTCACCACGCCCATCAACGGACCGGTGGTGCCCAATTCCCGCAACTGGCCGTCTACACGTACCAGCTCAAAGCGGGCGGCGTCAAAGAGCCAAAACTGCCCGTTGGTGCCGTTGCACACCGCCTCTACATTGCGGCCCGTTTGGGCAAACAAATCGTAGCCCCCATGTTGCTTGGACAAGGTGTTGTCCAGGACGAGCAACTGCCCGGTATTGCGGTAAAAAAGCAAAGGCATCAAGGGGTTGGTCACGTCCATCTCGGTGGGCGCTCCTTCCACGTTGAAGGAGGCTGAAAAGAGCAGGTCGCCTTCCTTGGAGAATTTCTCGAGCGCGTCGTCGCGCAGCACATAGGCATAGCCCAGACGGTCTAACCACACCCGAGGGGCCTCATCCGCCACACGTGCGCTGAGGAATCCTGTGGCGACCAAAACCATCAAGAGGTACTTCATGCTACAGCCACCGAATCCAACAATTGCTCCAAAAGCGTGCGCTCATTGCTCAAACGGGGCACTTTGTGTTGCCCGCCCAGCTTGCCGCGATCGTCCATCCAACGGTAGAAGGTGCCTTGCGCAACGCGGTGCACCAAAGGTGCGCGCAAAATCATGTCGTGGGAACGCTTGGCGCGGTAGTCGGTGTTGATCTCCTTGAGGCGGATGTCCAACAAGCGCACAAACGCATCAAAGTTGGTGGGTGGATGGGTGAACTCGACCACCCACTCGTGTCCGCCGGCCAAAGACCCCTGCATATAAATGGGTGCCGCGGTATACTCCGCCACCGAAGCGCCCGTCTGGGCAGCGGCATAGCGGATGGCCTCGTCTGCGTCTTCCACAATCAGCTCCTCACCAAAGGCATTGATGAAATGCCTGGTGCGCCCGGTGACTTGGATGCGGAACGGGTCCAGCGAGGTGAACTTGACGGTATCGCCAATCATGTAGCGCCAGAGCCCGCCGTTGGTGGTGATGATGGGCGCGTACTGCACCCCCACCTCGACCTCCTGTAAAGAGACGGTTTCGGGGTCGGGCTTGCCGTATTCGCTGAGGGGCATGAATTCGTAGAAGATGCCGTAGTCCAACATGAGCAGCATGTCGTCGGCGCCGGTGCGGTCCTGGATGCCAAAGAAGCCCTCGGACGCATTGTAAGTCTCGAAATAATGCACCCCGCCTGAAGGCAGCAGCGCATCGTATTGCGAACGGTAGGGCTTGAAGCTCACCCCGCCGTGCATGAACAGTTGCAAATTGGGCCACACCTGCTTGAGGTCGCGGGTGCCCGCCAGCTCCAACACGCGCTCCACCAACAGCAAGGTCCACGACGGTACTCCAGCGATGATGACCACGTCCTCTTCCAAGGTGGCGCGGGCCATGCGTTCTATCTTGCGGTCCCAGTCTTGCATCAAGGCAATCTCGCGGTTAGGCGTGCGCTTGAGCTCCACCCAAAACGGCAGGTTCTTGATGATAATGGCCGACAAATCGCCCGTGTGCACCCCACGCTGAGAATCGATGCCCGCGGTGCCGCCCACAATCAGGTGCTTGCCGTTGAACAACGTCGCCTCTGGCACGCAGTGGTAGTACAGCGCCAACAGGTCCTTGCCGCCTTTGTAGTGGCAATCCTCTAACGCTTCTTTGGTCACGGGAATGAACTTGCTCTGCCCGGCTGTGGTGCCCGAACTCTTGGCAAACCACTTCACCTTCCCCGGCCACAGCACATCGTATTCACCCGTGCGGGCCCGTTTGATGTATGGCTCGAGCTCGGCGTAATTGCGGATGGGCACCGCCTTGCGGAAGTCCTCCAACCGCTTGACTTGGTGCATCCCATGCTCGTAGCCAAATGCCGTTTTGCTGCCTGCCTCCATCAAGGCATCAAACAGCTCCCCCTGCACCTCATGCGGGTACTGGCGGAACAGCGCGATTTGATGCACGCGCTTCTTCATGATCCACGAAAAGACGGAGTTGAGAGGCATGGGATGAAGGTAGACATTCTAGGGGTTAGTGGAAGTGCAAGTTTTTAGTGCAAGGGCAGGTGGGCTGGAGGGGAGATAAAAGTGAAAAGTGAAGGGTGAGAAGTGGCGATTTCCTGGGGTGTGTTGTGTGGTTAAAACGGGGGAGTGGGGGTGGTTGGTATTGGGGCGTTGGGGATGGGCAGGAACTCTCCTTGCACTAAATACTTGCACTAAAAGCTTGCACTACCTCCTTGCCCTATTCCGTCTACAAAGTGGTGGCGTTTCTGCATGGTAAGCCGGAATTCGTGTTGGAACTTGGGTGGGTGGTTGGGGGCGGAGGTGGCTCCGGTGCTAGTAGCACAAGGGAAAAGCAAGCCGACATCGCCGGATGGGTGTGTTAGGTCGGGCCAAATAGTAGTGACGTTGTGCGAAGTCGGGAGTAGGCGGTGGTACAGGATTGCGCGCTCCCCTAGCAACGCCCCAGTCTTCACTTTTCACTTTACACTTTTCACTCTCTTGCAGGATTGCGCGCTAGCGCGCGCGGACCTGAGTGCGGGGGCAGCCCAAAGAAAGATCAAGCCGCACATCGCCTGTCGGCGCTGACGGCTTTTTCTATTTCTGGACATGGCCTCAAGCGCGCTTGGGCCCCGCCCAGAAATAGAAAAAGCCGCCCTTCGGGGGCGGCTTGATCTTTCTTTGTTGCGGGGACAGGACTCGAACCTGCGACCTTCGGGTTATGAGCCCGACGAGCTACCAACTGCTCCACCCCGCGATGTACGTTCTAGTGTTAGAACGGGGGCGCAAAGATAGGATTGTTTCTTTTCTTTGCAACTCCTTTTGGAGGAAAAAATATGGCAACGCACAAAGCGGGATTCGTAAACATCATCGGCAGTCCGAACGTGGGTAAGTCTACTCTGATGAACAACTTGGTCGGGGAACGACTGAGCATCATCACGTCCAAGGCACAGACCACGCGGCACCGCATTCTGGGCATCGTGAACGGCGAGGACTTCCAAATCGTCTACAGCGATACCCCTGGGGTACTCAACCCCAAGTACAAGCTGCACGAAGGCATGATGGGCTTCGTGGGAAGCGCACTCTCGGATGCAGACATCTTGCTGGTGGTCACCGACATCTTTGAAAAAGACTTCAACGACCCCAAACTGCTGGAGAAGATCCACGACATCGACATTCCAGTTGTGGTGCTGGTCAACAAGATTGATTTGGGCACCCAAGACCAGGTGGTGGAGACCATTGACATGTGGCGCGAGAAGTTGCCCAAGGCCAAGGTGGCGCCCATCTCGGCGTTGCACAGCTTCAACGTGCAAGAACTGCTGAACTGGATCATTGAGCATTTGCCAGCCAGTCCTCCCTACTTCCCCAAGGATGAGTTGACCGACAAAAGCATGCGCTTCTTCGTCTCGGAAATCATCCGCGAGAAGATCTTGCTCAACTACCAAAAGGAAGTGCCCTACAGCTGCGAGGTGATGGTCGAGTCGTACAAGGACGAGGACAACATCGTGCGCATTCGGGCCATCATCGTGGTGAACCGCGACACCCAAAAAGGCATCCTGATTGGGCACCAAGGGCGCGCGCTCAAGGCTGTGGGCAGTCAGGCGCGCAAAGACATTGAAGAGTTCCTCCAGAAAAAAGTCTTCCTGGAACTGTACGTGAAGGTGGACAAGAACTGGCGCAACGACGAGAAGAAGCTCAAGCGCTACGGCTACATGGGCTCATGATTGCCTTTCCGCCGGCCAAGATCAACCTCGGACTCGACGTGCTCGGCAAGCGCGAGGACGGCTTCCATGCCATCCGCAGTATCTTCTACCCCATTCCCCTGACCGACATCTTGGAAATCATACCTGCGCCAGAAGTTTCAGGAGCGGTGTTGACCACTTCTGGGTTGCCCATTCCCGGACACCCCCAGGACAATCTGTGTGTCAAGGCGCACACCTTGCTGGCGGCAGAGCACGGCATTCCCGGTGTACGCATTCACCTGCGCAAACAGATTCCCATTGGCGCGGGGCTGGGCGGAGGAAGCGCCGACGGTACGCATGCATTGCGGGTGATGAACACCCTGTTTGGGCTTGATCTCACCGATGAAGCCCTGCGTAACTATGCAGCAGCCCTTGGCAGTGACTGTCCGTTCTTTTTACAAGACGGCGCCATGCTGGTGACCGGGCGTGGCGAGCACATGGTGCCCCACCCCACTGATCTCTCCGGACAGTTCTTAGTGCTGGTGATGCCCGACTTTGGTGTGGCTACGGGACCGGCCTACGGCAGTATCACGCCTAGTGACCGCGAAGACACCCTTTCGGACCTGCACGAGCACCCCATGGACGCTTGGCAGGCCCGGGCAATCAACCATTTTGAAAGCGGGAATTTGGAGGCGTACCGCCAAGTTGCGCACATCAAAACGGCCCTGCTAAACGCTGGAGCGAAGTACGCGTCTATGACTGGAAGTGGCGCTGCAGTGTATGGAATCTTCGAGCGTGAAATCACCTTCACCTCTCCCCTGCCCAATTGCCAAATCTTTGGCTTGCAGCTCTGATTACTTGGGCGCCCGGCGGTAAATCGCCAGAGACACCAGACTGAATATCACATTCGGCACCCATACGGCGAGCAGCACAGGGAATCCCACTTTGATGGCCGCCACTTGGGTGATGCGCTCGGTGAACAAGAACACCGCCGCGATGATGACCGCCAGTAGAATCGGCACCCCCATACCCCCGCGGGATTTGCGGGAAGCCAAGGTGGCTCCAATGAAGGTCAGAATCAAAATGGTAAAGGCCCGCGCGGTACGCGAGTGGATCTCGATGTCGATGTCGGCAATGGTGGTGGCGCCGGCTTTGAGTTCGGCTTCGCGGTAGTCGTAGAGCTGGGGGGTGATTTGATTGCGGATCACCTCGGAAGGGCGTCCGAAATTGTCCAAGCGCATGTTGAGCGCCGTGTCCAGGGTTCCAAAGTCTTGAATCTGCTCATCCCCAAACGCAGCAATGCGGCGTACTTGGGCATCGATGAGGGTCCACGTGCTGTCCTCAGGGTTGAAGCGTGCGCGTGAGGCGATGATCTTCTCTACCAACTGCTCGTTCTCCCAGGTCTCTTTGCTGAAGTGGTACCCGAGCTGTTTCTCCTCGTCGATCCAATCGAAGAAGTAGATGTTTCCGGGCTGGATCTCGCGGTAAATCTTGCGTCCAAAATTGTGCGACCCGAAGATGTATTCGCGGTCAAAATCAAACTTCACCCGGTTGGTCACCGGAATCAAGAAGTGGCCCGCAAGCAGAATGGCAATCATGATAAACATGCCCGCAATCATAAACGGACGCAGCATGCGGTTGAAGCTTACCCCTGCACTTAGAATGGCCACAAGCTCGGTTTGCTGGGCCATGCGACTGGCCACCCAAATCACCGAGAGGAACACCAAAAACGGGCTGAGCTGATTGCCAAAAAACAGGCAGAACGGCAGGTAGTTGTGCAGTAACACGCGGCCCACACTGGCACCGGAATCCAAAAAGTCGTCCACCCGCTCGCTGAAGTCGATCACCACCGAAATGATGACAAACAACCCCAGCACAAAGGCAAAGGTGCCTAGGAACTTTTTGATGATATACCAGTCGATCTTTTTCACCTACAGACGCACCGAGAGTTTGGGAACGAGCTGGTTCTTCCAGTCGGTAAAAGTGCCGTCCAAGATGCGCTCGCGTGCCTCTCGTACCAACTCCAGATAGAAGGCCAAATTGTGTATGGTCGGGATGATCTTGCCCAGCATCTCGCCCGAATGCACCAGGTGGCGCAGGTAGGCTTTGGTATACGCTTGGTCCACGAACGAAGTCCCGGTCGGATCCAACGGCGAAAAGTCGTCGATCCACTTGGCGTTGCGCAGGTTGATGATGCCCTCGCGGGTGAAAATCTGACCGTTGCGCGCGTTGCGCGTGGGCAACACACAATCGAACATATCCACCCCAAGCGCGATGCATTCCAACAAGTTGGCCGGCGTGCCCACGCCCATGAGGTAGCGGGGCTTGTCGGTGGGCAAAACCCCGGTCACCACTTCGGTCATGGCGTACATTTCCTCGTTGGGTTCGCCCACGCTCAGTCCGCCAATGGCAATGCCGAGGGGATCTTTGGACGCACAGTACTCAGCACTCTTGATGCGCAAGTCTTTGTAGGTGCTTCCTTGAACAATGGGGAACAAGGCTTGACGGTGTCCGTAGAGCGGTTCGGTTTCTTCCAAGCGTTTGATGCAGCGGTCCAGCCAGCGGTTGGTCATGCTCAATGAGCGAGCAGCGTAGTCAAAGTCACACGGAAACGGAGGACATTCGTCAAAGGCCATGATGATGTCAGCGCCGATGATGCGCTGAATGTCCATGACCTTCTCAGGGGTAAACAAGTGTTGCGACCCGTCAATGTGCGAGCGAAACTTGGCCCCCTCCTCAGAAATCTTGCGACGGTGACTCAGCGAATAGACTTGATAGCCACCGCTATCGGTGAGCAGTGGCCGGTCCCATCCGTTGAACTTGTGCAGCCCTCCGGCTTGTTTGAGGATGTCCAACCCTGGACGCAAATACAGGTGATAGGTGTTGCCCAGAATGATTTGGGCTTGGGTGTCGTCCTTCAGGGTTTGCTGGGTCACGCCTTTGACCGTACCGGCGGTCCCCACAGGCATGAAAATGGGGGTCTGGATGGTGCCATGGTCGGTCTCCAAGGTTCCGGCACGGGCCGAAGAATGCGGGTCGGTGTGGTTGAGGGTAAACTGCATGCCCGGCAAAAGTGCCACAAAACCGGGAAAGTCCCCCGCGCCTCGGGCAGTGTTCGTAACATTGTGGCATGGTCGGCACCCTGATCAACGTAGGTACCGTGGCCGCAGGCTCATTGTTGGGCATGGGCCTTAACGCACGCTTGCCCGAGCGCTTCACCCAGATTGTGTTCCAAGTGTTGGGCCTGTTTACCCTGCTTATGGGGGTACACATGGCCTTGGGCAGCGGCAACATGCTGGTGCTGGTATTGGGCACCTTGATTGGAGCCATCATCGGTGAGGCCTGCAAACTGGAAGACCGCGCCAACCGTTTGGCCGAAAAGCTCGGCGCCGCCCGCTCCCCCGACGACGCGGGCAAGTTTGCGCAAGGGCTGGTGACGGCCTTTATGCTGTTTTGCGTAGGTGCACTCACTGTGCTCGGCTGCTTTCAAGAAGGCCTCGAAGGCGACAACCGCCTGATCATCACCAAAGCGATCATGGACTTCTTCAGCTCCACGGCTTTGGCTGCTGCTTTTGGCAAAGGCGTACTGTTCTCTGTGGTACCGCTTCTGATTTACCAAGGGGGACTCACGCTGCTGGCGGGCGTGCTCAAACCCATCCTCACCGACCCCATGATCACCGAACTCTCGGCTTCGGGCGGACTGATGCTCATGGGCCTCGGCATCAACATCTTGGACATCCGTCACATCCGCGTGGTCAACATGCTCCCGGCGCTGATCACGACTGCAGCCCTCACCGCACTGGCCGAATACTTCGGTTGGTACGCCATTCTGGGCTGAGTTTTGGCACGGCTTTCTGCCTGAGTATTCCCCTTCCCAACTCCTTCATCTGTCATTTCGGCGCACGAAATGGCGCTAGACTGCAATTTTGTCGCATTAACTTTGGCTATTCGGACAGAATTTCATCGAAAACCCCAATGGCATCGGATTTGACCTAAGGGAGTCAAACGAAAACGCAAACAACTCTTTTTCGATAGACATGAAAGTCACCAAGTACAACACCCGTCGCCCCGCATTGTGGAACCCGTTCTTCGATGATTTCTTCACCCGAGACCTCTTCCACGCCGCAGCGACTCCGGCCGCAAATACCTCACACCGTTTTGCGACCAACATTCGGGAAACCGAAACCGCATTCGAACTCGAGCTGGCCGCTCCCGGCTTCGCCAAAGATGCGTTCAACATTGAGCTCAATGACACCAAGTTGACCGTATCGGCCAAACGCGAAGCCGCGAACGACAAGCAAAAGAACAAGTACTACCGTAAGGAATTCGGGACCACTTCGCTGAAGCGCACCTTCTCGGTTCCTGACACGGTCAGCGAGGAGGACGTAAAGGCCCGCTTTGAAAACGGCGTGCTCTACGTGAGCCTCCCCAAGAAAGAAGAAACCGTTGCGCCCAAGCGGCACATCGAAGTGGGATAATCAGCAAAACCGGTGCGGACAACGGTCCGCTCCGTTTCCCAGCTCTTCAAAAGAGCAATAGCCTCGGCAAGAGGCGTTTCATCTACAGATTGGTTTTTGGTTAAGGTTGAAAGCCCCGCCCCTAATGGCGGGGCTTTCGCTTTTTACAAGCCATGGGATCAAACGCACCAACCATATCCTGAGCATGGCCATCTACAAAGTCAGGCGCTTGTGGCTTGGTGATGGATGAAGGGTCGGTGAGATTTGTGGGGCTGCATCGCGGCGCAGGTGAACAACGGCGGCGGCGGTGGTGGAGGCGGGACGGGGCTACGGGGCCCCGGGTGGGACTCCGGCAAAATCCAGCCTATTCTTCAAGCTTCTCACGGAACCAACCCATGCGCTCCAACCCCTTCTCCACATACTTCGGATCGTGCGTTCTAGGCCCGCCCACAGCCGGATACTTGCGCCCGGTGTTGTGGATGTGGAAGGCGTCTTTGAAATGCTCTTTGCGCAACTGCTTGCCATACTCCTCGGCAATCCAACGTGCGCCGTGCCACACCGCGCTGTCGCCCCGGATGTCCGAGATGTTGACTTCCATGTCAATGCATTTGTAGCCCATGAGTTGGAATGGGCCCCAGGAAGTGGCCAGGTTGGTGACCGCGGCATCCGAGGCATCGGCCAAATGGATGGTTTTCACCTGCTCGTACTTGCGGCGGTCGCCAGAGCGCACAGCCAGCAACCGGTTGCACACGCCCGGTTCAAAGCGCGAGCCTGCGGGTTTGCGTCCACTGCACTCCAGGGTAATCAAGGCCAATAAGTAATCCGCAGGTAGGTCAAATTGCTCGGCGGCGGCTTGGGCTTCGGAGCCGTAATTCTGCCAGGTCAAGTCCAGCGCATTCAAGGTTGCAGGGCCCGCTTGCCAATTGGTCTTGGAGGGCATCGGCGCATGGCTCGAACGCCAGTGCATCAACGCCCAAAGCCCCACTGCGAGTGCACCGAGCACCAGCAGGGAGGCCAAAGCGGTTTTGGGACGTGAGGTTCGGCGAGCCATGGTCAGGCGCAAGCTAAGCAATGGCCCACCGATCCCCAGTGCTATTCCAGAATCAGTCGGCGGGTTTGCAGCAGGTGTTCGCCCTGCACACGCACCAAGTAAACGCCATGTGGCAAGTCCGCGACCGCAAACGAAACCGCGCTGCCGTGCATTTCTGCCTGACGCACCACTGTTCCGGTCAGGGTCATGACCTCCACAGTGACTGGAGCTTGCATGTCCAAAGACACCTGAACCTGATCAGTAGCCGGATTGGGTGCGAGTTCCATTGCTGGAACAAAATCACCGGCAAACTCCTCCACCGAAACCGAGGAAGCGGTCAACCACGTGATGTCCACCGATTGGCTGATGCCCCCGAATTCAGTGAATCCGTGGTAAGCGAGTAGGCTTTGGGTGGGTTGGTGGAACCAGTACATTTCAATGCTCTCGAATTCCAGCAGGGCACCGGCGCCAAAATCATCGGCGTAGGCCTGCTCTACACGCACAAGCATGACGTTATTGATGGTGCCATAGGGCAAAGTGAGCGAACCGTGGCCGGCCAAGTAGATGGACTGTTCTCCCGAACGTGCCCAAGCCCCTTCCCCCGGAAAACTCACCGAACCCGCAAAGGTGTCAGTCATGGAGTCGCCGTAGTTGGCCGGAAACGTCATCATGGTTTTGGGATCCTCGCTGTAGTCCAGAAAGTACCCGTCGTAGAGGTTGACGTACACCTCTTCCAACTGGTTGCCGTTTTGCGCGTAGTGGACCTCGGACCATTCGACTTCGGCCTCTTGGCGCAGGACAATGGTGGAACCGTTTACCGCGCTCCCGGCTTCAGAATCGGCGGGGTTGAAGTAGGTGATGGTGCGGGTCTGATCGGAAATGACCCCCGAGAAGTCCCACGATTGGTTGGGACCCATGGGCAAATCGAGGGTGTCGCCCCAAAAGGCATGCTCGTGTTCGTGCGTGGTGCCAATGACCCCGTAGTTGGAGGCATTGAGCGTGAATTGAGCGCTGACACTGGCCACACAGAGGCCGATCAGTGCAGTGTGAAGAAGTTTCATAGCTGTTGCGTTGAGGGATTTGCGCCGCAAGAAGCCGGAACACGACGGGCCGTGAATCGCCCAATGCGTGGTTGACCTTTTGAGTGAGTATTCAACCGGCACGTCATCCACAAAACAGGCTCCTCGCATGCGCCACTTGCAGCGCACCTTTTGCTAAGTTTGATCCATGCCTGCCAACAAATACGCCCTGCTCCGTTACCGCATCATCGACCGGTGTTTGACCAACTCCGGCCACCCCTTCCCCACCAAGGAAGAACTGCGCAGCGCTTGCGAAGAGGCCCTGTACGGCAGCGACGGGGAACACATCTCCATCTCCACCATCGAAAAGGACTTGTGGGCCATGCGCAACGAGGGGGAATTGGGCTACTACGCTCCCATCGAATACCACCCCACCCACCGCGGCTACTACTACACCGAAGAGGACTACTCCATCAACGACCTGACCTTGGGCGATGAGGACATCGAAGCCATCCGATTGGCCGCGAATACCTTGTACCAATTCCGCGGCATTTCAGTATTCAACCAGTACGGGAGCGCCATCGAAAAAATCGTCAACCGACTGGCGGTGAGCCCGGGCATGGACGAAGAGCCCGCATTCATCCAATTTGAGCAAACCCCTTCCATTCCCGGGCAAGAGTGGTTTGACCCCTTGGTGGAAGCCATCCGCGACAAACGCGTGGTGGAGGTGACCTATCAAAAATTCGGAGCAGAAACCGCCAAAACCTACACCCTTGACCCTTACCTGCTCAAGGAATACCGCAACCGGTGGTACCTGATTGCCCGCGACCGCAACCAGGACGGCGAGCGCACCTTTGGCTTGGAACGCATTCGTGGCCTGGAAACCACCGAAGACCACTACGCACGTTTGGAAGCCTTTGACCCGGACCGCTACTTCAACCACAGCATTGGCATCACGGTGATGGACGAGTCTCCACAGAACATCGTGTTTCGGGTGACCAACCGCCAGGCGCCCTATGTGGAAAGCCAGCCCCTGCATCCCTCGCAAACCGTTGTGGAACGCACCGAGGATGCGGTCACCTTTCAAATCCACGTGCTCATCACTTTTGAGCTGATTTCCAACCTCTTGGGCATGGGCGACCAGGTAGAAGTGGCCAAACCTTCCTTGCTTCGCAACCACCTGCACACCCTTGCGCAAAACATCGCGCGCCAGCACCGCTAACCCCTCCGTAAATCGGTTACGGACCCCCGTATTCTCTTTGGAGCAAAATCAATCCACCATGGCTTTTGTTCCCTACCGACGCATGTTCCGACATGTCCTGATTGAAGGCGTTTCCTTCTTCGCTGACCAACACCACTTGCGCTTGCATTGCCGCGTCAACCGCGACGGCCGCCCTGTATCGGCCAGCCTGCACGCAGACTACCACGTGTTCAACGCCTTGCTGCACCAACTCTCCTCCACCGAGCGCACTGCCCTCAGCGCCTTGATTGCCGAAGCCCTGATGGCCGGCGGAAAGCGGTGGAACTTCATCGACGTCAACCGCGCCCTGGGACGCCCCTGCACCTTGCGTCGTTGCTTGGTCGAATCTGTAAAGCCTGCAGAAGAAAAATCAACAGAAAACCCACTCAAAATCAAAGCATTACGCATTTGATTTGGGGGTCCGTAAATCCAAGGCGAACCCGGTCTGGAGGTTTGTAGTGTTCAATCAAACACACGAAACCATGACCACACTTGCAGACGCCAAACGATACATCGATTCATTCGCCCGTCCCAGCGGATACAGCACCTACGCTTGGAAAGTCACCAAGAAGGTCGCCCTCGAGGTTTGGGACAGTTACCTAAACAACCGGCCGTACTCGCGTCCACTCAACTACTACTGCCCGGAGTTCTACACCATGATTCAAACTCCGGAGGGATCTCCCCTTGTCCCTGGCGGTACCATCCGTCGCTACTAGAGGCGCTGCCTCGCACGGCCCACAGCCCCGCTAACAAGCCCTAGGTTTGGAGCGGGGTTTGTGCTTTTCAAAAATCACGGTGTGAACAAGTCCTGCAGCGATTCACCTGTTTGAAGGAAGTCTAAGAGTACATTGGGAGTGGTCAGGCAGCCACAACCTGACTTGTTTTGAAACTCATTCATCCTATAAATTCCGGGTTTTGTCGAAAAAAAGCTATCTTTACGGCAACTTTTCCAAACCCGCTCAGAACTAACTAATGTCTGTTCCCTCCAGTACAGTCTTGCAAGGCGCGCAAGGTGTTTACCGTGAGCATACGCTCAGGGCCTTCGACGGAGAGCATCCGGGCGTCATCCTGTTCTCGCATTTGGGAGAGTTCAACCACACCAAGATCGATCAGCTGCTCAAATTCGTGGAGACCGCTGTGTTGCTGGAAGGCAGCAAGCGCAACGTCATGAAGCGCATCTGCAGTGTCCTGATCGAATGCCTCCAGAACATCGCCCACCACGCCGCTCGTGATCAAAGCGGACAGCAACAGTCCTTTGCCTTGTTGAGCAAGCACCAAGGATTCTACCGCTTGGTGACCGGCAACCTGATCCTCCAGCAGGACGCCAACCTCGTCGATTACCGCTTGGGAGAGCTCAACAAACTCGACCAATCTGAAGTGCGCAAGCTCTACATCGAGACCCTTTGCAACGAGAACTTCAGCTTCAAAGGCGGCGCAGGCCTCGGCTTTTTGACCATCGCCAAAAAGACCAAGAACAAGATCGATTACCACATCGATCCACTAGACGATCACTTCGCCTACCTGGCCATGGGCATCGACATTCCCGACGCGGAATAATTCGTATACTTGAGAAGAATAAGGGCACCACGCGGTGCCTTTTTTGTTTCCCATGAACCTGCTTTCCGCCGTTGAGGCCCACGTACGCGCGCACTATGCAGCCCACTTCCCTGAGGAGCTGTGCTACCATGACATCGCCCACACCGAGCGGGTGGTGCGCGCCTGCAACATCATCTGCGACCATTGCGAGGTGGACGAAGGGCTTCGACTGCACTTGTTGGTTGCCGCCTGGTTCCACGACGCAGGCTACTACGCTGGCGCCGAAGGCCATGAGCAACGAGGCGCAGCATTGGCCCGAGCCTTTATTGAAGAACATGCTGAAACAGCCCTCGACCCCGATGACCTCGAACGGTTGGTTCTGGCCACATCGGTACACCACACCCCAACCGACCTGGCCGAACGCATCATTTCCGATGCAGACCTGCACTACCTCGGCCAAACGGCCTTCTTCGAGCACGGCGATTTGCTCCGCCGCGAATGGGACCACTACAGCGACAACCCGCTGACCGATGAGCAATGGTACCGCACCAACATCGCGTTTTTGGAACACCACACCTATTACACTCCTTTTGCCCAACGCACCTATGGCCCCGCGAAATACTACAACCTCAAAGCCATCACGCGCCGCTTGGAACAGCTGCTTGCTGCTGCTGACCGTACTGATGCTGACCACGTGTAAACCCACCTCGGCAGACCACTCGGACACCCCCAATCCTGAATCCACCTCTTCCCTCGCCCCTGAGGCGCGCACCATTCGCGAATTGACGGATCGCCGTGACACTGAAGCGTTGCTGGCTTCACTCGCGCCTGAGGCTTCTGAGGTGGCACAACTGACTGCTTTGCAAGCCCTGGCCTCCTACGAACCCTTTGAAGGGGATACGGTGGTCATGCAGGGATATGTGAGTACCAATCCCGCATTACGCGCCGCGGCATACCACGCCACGGGCCAACTCGGGTGCGCCAGCTGCATGCCCGCCATGATGGACCAACTCGCCATCGAGAACGACCCGGACGCCCTTGTGGACCTGTACGAAGGCATCGGAAAGGTGGCCCGGTTGATTTGGGATGCGCGGCTGGACAGCCTGATCACCACCAGTGCGGACCACCGCCGTGGTGCTGCGTGGCACTTGTACCGCTGCGGCTTGCGTGGCGACCTTGCCGATGGCGACCAGGACCGTGCTTTCTTCCTGTTGGAAGAGCCCGATGTGGAAACCCGTTTGGGAGCCGCCCACTTTTTGGCGCGTACCCGCGATTTGGACCTGACACGGTACTTGGACAACTTGGAAAGCCTGATCTATTCCGAACCCGAGGTAGAAGTGCAAATCGGACTCGTCGGTGCCATGCGTCACGTCAATGGCGTCCTGGCTGCGCCTACCCTTGAAGAATTGGCGCAGAACGTGAGCCGCTCACCCCTGGTACGTGTACAAGCCCTGCGCGCCTACCGCAATGTGCGCCGCAAAAGCGCCCCGCTGATCCGCAGCTTGGTCCTCGACCCGGACCACCAAGTGCGTGCCACCGCCGCCACCCTTCTGGCCGAAACCGACCATACCCCAGCTGAGTTGGATGCACTGCGCAACCAATACAACACCCGCTTCACCGACCGCGGTCCACTCGCCGAATTGGAAGGTGCTTGGCTCAAGACCCACTTGGATCAAGGGGGTACCAAGGTCTTGTGTGAAGCCGTGGACACCACCACCCACGCCTACCACCGCGCCGCTTTGGTCGCGGCCCTGCGTGAAGCCCCACTGCTTCCCGAAGGCACCCTGGAGCGCTGGTTGGTCGAAGACACCGCCGCCATCGTCCGCACCACCGCTTGCGAAACCCTGATTCACCTGGTGGAAACCGGACAACCGCACACGGATCAAACCACCATGATTGACCTGGCCGAATTGGTCATGGCCACCGGAGATGCCACCGCCATGGGACTGATGGCCGGACACTTGGCCAACCCCGATATGGGCTACAAAGACATGCTGGCTGGTTGGCAGTGGATTCAAGACGCCCGCGACGCCTTGGACCTCCCCGCTCAATACGAAACCGCTGTGGCGCTTGACGGCGCTCTGGCCTACCTCGAAGGACGCGAATACATCCAACCCAAACCGGATTGGAACCACGCCCCCGCATGGGATGTGCTGGACCGCATGGGCCAACAAGCCGTTGCCGTAGTGGAAACCGACCGCGGTACCTTCACCATGGCCCTGGACGTCGTCGGCTGCCCCACAGTCGCGGCCAACTTCGCCCAACTCGCCGAATCCGGCTACTTCGACGGCAAAGCCTTCCACCGCGTGGTGCCCAATTTTGTGATTCAAACCGGATGCCCGCGCGGCGACGGCTGGGGTTCCACCGACTTCACCATCCGCAGTGACTTTGCTCCGCACCGGTACCGCGCAGGATCGGTGGGCATGGCCTCACTCGGGGCGGACACCGAAAGTTGCCAGTGGTTTGTGACACACTCAGCCACGCCCCACTTGGAAGGCCGATATTCGGTTTTTGCGCAAGTGGTGGCAGGCATGGACGTGGTCCATCAAGTGGGTGTGGGCGACCGCATCCTTTCAGTTCAAATGCAGTACGATGGGATTTGAGAAAGCCTTTGCCCAAAACCAAGCCTCGTGGGACCAGCGCGTAGCACCCCACCTGGACTCGGACATGTACAACCTGGAGGCCTTCAAGCAAGGCGCCACTTCACTCAAGCACCCCGAGTTGGGGCTTGTGGGAGATGTCAACGGCAAGCAGCTGCTACACCTCCAATGCCACTTTGGGCAGGACACCCTGTCGTTTGCGCGCATGGGTGCCACGGTGACCGGAATTGACTTCTCGCCCAAAGCCATCGAAACCGCGCACGCATTGCGCGATGAATTGGGGTTAAACGCCCAGTTCCATTGCTGCAATGTGTTGCACACCAACCAGCACGTACAGGACACGTTTGACGTTGTATTCACCTCTTACGGCACCATTACCTGGCTGCCCAACATCAGCGAATGGGCGGATGTGGTGGCAGCTCGCCTCAAGCCGGGCGGCCGTTTTGTGATGGTGGAATTCCACCCCAGCATGTGGATGTTGGATGACAACTACACCACCCTGCACTACCCCTACTGGAGCACCGACCAGCAAACCTGTACTGAGTCCGGCACCTACGCCGATCGCGAAGCGGCCATCGAGACCACCTCGCATTGGTGGAACCACCCCATCAGCGAGCTCATGGGCGTGTTGTTGGAACGCGGGCTACAACTCAAGCACATGGCCGAGTACGACCATTCGGTGTACAGTTGTTTGCCGGGGATGGAAGAGGACCGTCCCGGAGAATTCGTGCTGCCCAACTTTGGACGCAAGATTCCATACATGTATTCGGTGGTGTTCGAAAAACCTGCTTAGGTCTTCTGCTTCTTCTTGCGGGCCGCTGGGAACAGGATGTTGTTCAAGATCAAGCGGTATCCAGCCGAACCTGGGTGCAGGTTCAAATCGGTGGGCGGTTCGCCCACGTGGTGCTTGTAATCTTCTGGATCGTGGCCGCCGTAGTAGGACCATTGCCCCTCGCCAAAGGTGCCGTGGATGTACTTGGCTGTTCCCAGGTTTTTGCTCTCACCCATGACGGTCACATCGGGCTTGATGAACTCCTTGCGGAAGGCGGTGGTCTGCCCCATAAAGCCTTTCACCACACGCTCGTGGCTCTGGGTCAACATGGTGGGTACCACGTCCCATTTGGCTGAGAAATCAAAGAGGGTAAAGAAGTCGTTGATTTGCCCGGCTTTGTTGTGTTCGGGGGTGCCGTCGATGTTGGAGAACTCGTACACCATAGGGTCGCGCTCCAGACGGAAGTTCTTGAAGGCCAAGGTGCGACCGAAATCCAGCTTTTCTTGCGCTTGTGGATCGGCAGGGTCGCCGTCGAACATGCTCTCGCAGATGTCCACTTCCTCGGCCGCCAGTGCAATGTCAAAGGAATCGGTGCCGCTGCACATGGTAAACAAGAAGCCCCCACCGAGCACAAAATTGCGGATCTCGAGGGTCACGTCCCGTTTCATTTCGCTCACCTTTTCGTAGCCCAAACTGGCGGCGCTGGCCTCCATTTCACGCACCTGCTCTTGGTACCACGCCGCGTTGCGGTAGCTGCGGTAAAACTTGCCGTATTGGCCGGTGAAGTCCTCGTGGTGCAAGTGCAGCCAATCGTAGCGCGGCAAGTCGCCGGCCAGTATTTCTGCGTCGTAGATGACATCGTAGGGGATCTCGGCGTAGGTGAGCACCAGAGTCACTGCGTCGTCCCACGGCTGTTTGCCCTTCGGGGAGTACACTGCAATTTTGGGAGCGACCTCCAGCTTGACCCGTTCCATGTTCACCTCCGGATCGGCGATCTCGGAGTAAATGGCGTTGGCCTGCACATCAGCAATGACCGTGTGGGACACGCCGCGAATGATGCACTCGTTCACAATGTCGTCGTAAGCCGAAATCATGAAGCTGCCTCCGCGGTAGTTCAAAAGCCACTCGACCTCAATGTCGTTTTGCAGCACCCAAAAGGCAATGCCGTAGGCTTTGAGGTGATTGGACTGTGCGTCATCCATGGGGATGAGCAGCTTGGAGGCGGAAAGCGGACCGGCCAGCAAAAGGGCCAGCAGCGCTGAAAAGACAAACTTCAGGGGCATATGAAGAACAACGTTACGTTGGACCACTAAGGTACAAATCCCGTGCCCGGCTGCTTGCTAAAAAATGGTAGATCAGAAGGGCGCCTCGCCGGGGGCCAAGGTGCCGAGGTCGTCCTCGTCGTCGTTCATGTCGTTCATGCGCGAGGCCACGGTGATGGTGGTTGTGCCGTCCGCGCCTTTTTCAAAGCTGGTGTTGGGCGACAGGGCGTTCATAGCTCCGCCAGCTCCGTAGTACGCATCGCCCTCGAGCGAGTCGATGTTGGCAAACTTCGCCAGGTGCTTGATGAACTTGAACTTGATGGTCTCGGTAGAACCGTGACGGTTCTTGGCGATAATGAGCTCGGCGCGGTTTTCGGTGGGCTCGCCGTCTTCGTCGTGGGGGATACCGTAGTACTCCGCGCGGTAGATGAAGGATACGATATCCGCATCCTGCTCAATCGCGCCCGACTCACGCAGGTCGGAGAGGATGGGCTTTTTATCGCCGCCTCGGGTTTCTACCATACGGCTGAGCTGCGACAGGGCAATGATGGGTACATCAAGCTCCTTGGCGATGGCCTTGATCGAACGCGAAATCATCGAGATCTCCTGCTCGCGGTTGCCCTTGTTGTCCTTGGAACCGGTCATCAGCTGGAGGTAATCGATGATCACCATGGAAATGCCGTGCTGGGCTTTGAGTCGGCGGCACTTTGCACGCAAGTCAAACACAGAAAGCCCTGGGGTATCGTCGATGAACAGCGGGGCCTCCTCCAAGCGTCCCACACGCTGGTGCAGGATTTGGTACTCCTGCTCGCTGAGGTCACCTACACGCAGTTTATGTCCGGAAATGCCCGCCTCGCTCGACACCAGACGTTGCACGAGCTCGGCCGAAGACATCTCAAGCGAGAACACCGCCACCGGAATGTCGAACTCCACAGCCATGTTGCGGGCCATGCTGAGTACGAATGCCGTTTTACCCATACCGGGACGCGCCGCGAGTACAATCATGTTGGCCCGTTGCCATCCGCCGGTTACCCGGTCCAGGTCAACGAAACCTGAAGGCACCCCGGAAACGCCGTCCGCATCCTTACGGGCATTCTCGATGTTGAGCACCACCTCTCCCACGACATCTTTCATGCGGGAGAAATTTTTCTTGAGGTTGCCCTCTGTGACTTGGAACAAGGAGTTTTCTGCGCGGTCCAACAAGTCAAATACGTCGGTGGTGTCGTCGTAGGCATCGCGGATAATGTCGCCCGAGACGCGAATCAACTCGCGTTGCACGTGCTTTTGGGCTACGATGCGTGCGTGCTCCTCTACGTGAGCGGCAGAAGCCACACGGTTGGTGAGTTGCGAGAGGTAGAACGGGCCTCCGATGCGGTCCAAGTCACCTTGGGTGCGCAGCTCTTCTGCCACGGTGAGCAGGTCAATGCGTCCGCCCTCCTTGTTGAAGAGGTTGAAGATGGCCTCGTAGACTTTCTGGTTGCGCTCGTCGTAAAAGCTTTCGGGGCGCAGGATGTCGATCACGCGGTTGACGCAGTCCTTGTCCAGCATCATGGCGCCGAGTACGGCTTCCTCCAATTGCACGGCCTGTGGGGGTACCTTGCCCATGCCCAAACCGGCATCTTCCAGTTGTTGACGGGTGTTGGGGCCGCCAGAGGGCGCATTTTTCAGGGGACGTACTTCACTCATGACTTCATCAAAGGGGAATGGCAAAGATAGGCGCCGACATCGCCCGCCAAACACGGACCCCAACCCTATTATTCACAAAGTGCACGTGGGCTCAGGCGTGCGATTTGTCCACAACAATTCCACGAGGAAATCAACAATCCGCACCGCTGTTGGCTACCTTGGCACCATGCGACAAGGGCTCGGCATAGCACTGTTTGTGGCGTGCATCGGTTGGGCCGGTTGCCGCAAGCCCGAACCGGACACCATTCCGCCCCGAATCACAGTACTGCAGCCCTTCGACGGCACGGCCATAAATGTGTTGGATACCCTGGTCGTGCAGCTGGAGGTCAGCGATGAAACCGGACTGCAAAACGTCCTTGTCGAACTGGTCTCAGCCGAAGGCCAAGTCCTCCACCCGGCCGAAGCCTTTCCGCTGTGCACCACCGCCACCACCCTCACTTTCGGATATGCGCTCGACAACATCCACATTCCCGGGGGCAACCATTTCCTGCGCATCTCGGCCTTTGATGCCGAGCAGCGCAAGCTCGAGTTTGTGGAACTGAATGTGTTTGAAGTCCCCCGCACTCCGCTGGCAGTGGCCTGGTTAGAAGCCGATGGAAACACCTTGGTGCGCACCACGCCAGCCTCGCAAGACCCTGCTTTTGACCCCTTGCCAGCGGCCTGCGATCAATTGGTGGCCGATCGCTGGAACCGCCGGTGGATTGCCGCCTCAAACGATGCGCTGGTATTCTGGGATGCCGAAGCCGGTACCCTGCTCCAATCGGTGGACCTCAACGTCCAAAACCCCACCTCACACGCCCTGCATTGGGATGCCTTCTCCAAACGCGTGTACCACGCGGTGGACACCGACCTGCTTCGGGCGTACAGCACCACCGGGCAGCCCGTCACTGCCTTTGACCTGGGCGCCGAACTCACCATCGCTGGGCTGACCTCCACCGCCAACCAGTTGGCGCTTGCGGGCACTCTGGGCACCGGGCAGGGCGTAGTGTTGTTTTATGAAAAGAACAGCGGCGCGCTCTTCCAATCCGCGGCCGTACCGGATGCACCAACTGTCCTGATCTCGGGAGACGAGCGTGTAGCCGTGCTGCTTGAGAATGGTGAATACCGCGTCTATGATGCCGAAGGAAACAGCCTGTTCTCGGGAGACATCTCAGGCCTTTCCGGCCCCCCAATCCACGCTTCCAAAGCCCACCCCGAAGGACTCTTGTGGCTGGTGACAGACGCCAATGGCACGGGCGCCGTGCTGGACATCTTGAATTTCAGTGCGACCCCGGCGTCTTTGCCATCGGGCACCCAGCACACAACAACCGACTGGACCAGCGCCGCAGGCCTGCGGTACTACCAGACCTCCGATGCCCTGTGGAGCGGATTCCCTGCAGCCACGCCGAGCCAGGTAGCGTCCCTTTCAGGAGGTATCCCGAGTGTTGCGATACTGATGAACAAATGAGTTATTCCAGAAGTGGCATTTCCCAGATGCCACGACCAAAGGTGCCCACCACCAGCGTTCCGCGAGCGCGGTTGATGGCCATGGTTTTGATGTAGGTCCCGGGCAAGCCCGCGATCAACGTCCAGTCGCGTTCTTGACTGGTGCGGGTCCAGATGCCGGTGTTGGATCCTGCGTACAAGCGCTTGCCATGTTTGGTGTCCACCACCAGGGCTTCCACCACCGCAAAGTCCAACCCCAGTGAAACATCCACCCAACGTTCATCGGTGTAGTACCAGAGCTTGCCTTGGGCTTGGTAGTGCTTGTAGGCGATCCAACATTTACGCGGGTTGGTCGGGTGAATGGCCAGACCGCTAATCCAGTAATCGCGCGGCACATCGATCACCTCCCACTTGACCGCGTTGGGGTTGGGCGTACGCAGGTTGAAGGTGCGCAGCAGCACGGGCTGCGATTTTTTTTTGCGCAGCGCGTACACGTACATCACGTTCGGATCGGTCTCCGACAGAAAGAAGCGATAGCAATTGACCGCGTCGGATTGGTACTGTGTGGGATCCAGAATTTCCTCCCAGGTTTCGCCGCCGTCGCGTGAACGCCCGAGCACTTCCCCCGAGGCATACAACGTCCCGTCCACAGGGTGTTGACGAATCCACGTGTGCCATTCGGAGCGCGACAGCGTACAGGAGGCGCTGCGGTCAAAGTTGAAGCCATCGTCACACGCGTTGATGTAGCCCGACTGTTTGGTGGCGTACATCACATCGGGGTTGTCGGGGTCGATGACGGTTTGGAAGCCGTCGCCCCAGGTGACGTGCCGCCAAAGGCTGTCTTTGAGCAAGTTGCCGCCAGTGTCGTATCCGCCGTAGAGCACTTGGACTTCTTCGGTTTGGGCTACACTCAAGCCAAACACATTGGCCACGCCAATGCCATTGTCGCTGGGGGCAAAGGTGATGCCTCCGTCACGCGATACCGATACCCCACCGTCGTGGCCCGCCCAAACCGTCTTGCCATCGGCCGCAAACAGCACATGGTGCACATCGTCGTGCATCTGGCCTTTGTCAATGCCGGCGAAGGATTTTCCGCCATCGGTGCTGCGGTACACGGGTTGCACATTGGCGGCCAGCACCACAGCACTGTCCGAAGGGTGCACGGCAAAGCCTCGCCCCCGCGTGGGAATGACGTTGTTCATGCCCTTTTTCAGGCTGCGGATGTTGTTCCAGGTATGGTTGTCGTAGTTGTAGGTCAACAAGAAAGCTTCCCCTTGGCCGGATTGCTTGGCTTTTTCGCTGCAGGTACGCACCACGTGCACCACGCGGTCCAGGCCGGAGGTGACCTCCACGTTCATGCGCACGAATTGGTACTGTTTGGGGGTGGTCACCGGAGGAGTGGGCAGCGGTTTCCAGCGGTTTCCGCAGTCTTTGCTCCACCACATTTCTGCGCCTGCGGCAAACACCACGTTCTCTTCGTAAGGTACGATCTCCACATCGTAGAAGGCCCCTTCGGCTGCTTTTTCCCAAACGATTTTCTCAGGGGCATCCCACGCGTTGTGGCTGACCATGAGGCCCGCACTGGTGGCGGCAAACACCCGGTTGGGATCGCAGGGGTGCATCTTGACGTCGCTCACAAACAACCAGCCTTCCATTTGCGGAGAGGCCACAATCCGGCGATTGGGTTTGCGCCCGTTGATGTTGGTCCAGGTCTCCCCAAAATCCTCAGTCCGCCAGAGCCCGTCTGAAAACATGAATTGATCGTCGCCGTCGCCTGTTGCAATGATCCAATGGCCTTCTTCTTCGGGGTTCACCGCCACCACCGACACCCCGCTGATGGGGAGTTGGTCGGTGCCCGCGTTCTGCCATGAAGCTCCGTCATTCTGAGAAACGAAGAGGCCTCCCGTTGGCGAACACGCAAATACAGTTTTAGCGTCCGTGGGATGTAAGACCAAGCGGTTGATTCGACCGGTACCGTTGCCGCGTCCAACGGTGTAGGTCGGCAAGGCTCGTCCGCCGGGATTTTGCTCCACAGGCTGGACGGCGGGACCGAGAAAGGTCCAATCGGGATGTATGGCAGGGGTTTCCCTGCGCACTGAGGGCAAGGTGAATTCGGCATCGGCCTCTGAGCCGGCATAGGGTGTCACGTACCCAGCCCGTTCAGGAGCATATTCCACCTGGGCCCACAACGGGGCACACATCATCAAAAGCCAACCACACCAAAATCCACGCATCTCTCGAAGGTACAACCGGCGGGTGACAGTCCAAACAGGAGTTGTACTCTGGAATCAGAGCTTGAACGACTTTTTGATCTTGGCCACATAGTCGAGCTCTTCCCACGGGAACAACTTGACTTTGACCTTCTTCTCTTTGCCCGATCCGTCAACGAAGACTTTCTCCACCTCGCGGGGCTCGCGGCCCATGTGTCCGTAGGCAGCGGTCTCTTCGTAAATGGGGGTGCGAAGTTTGAAGCGGCGCTCGATGGCGTACGGACGCATATCGAAGAGCTTCTCGATCTCCTTGGCAATGTCGCCGTCGGACTTGTTCACCTTGGCGGTGCCGTAGGTGTTGACGTAGAGGCCCACGGGCTCAGCCACACCAATGGCGTAGGCCACTTGCACGAGCACTTCGTCGCACAACCCGGCGGCCACCATGTTCTTGGCGATGTGGCGGGTGGCGTAGGCCGCGCTGCGGTCCACTTTAGAGGGGTCCTTGCCAGAGAAGGCTCCACCACCGTGCGCACCTTTACCACCGTAAGTATCTACGATGATCTTGCGGCCGGTCAGACCGGTGTCGCCATGCGGGCCACCGATGACAAAGATGCCAGTGGGGTTCACGTGCAGTTTCACGCGGCTGGAGAACAGCGCACGGGTTTCCTCGGGCAGCTTGGCAGCTACGCGGGGGATGAGAATATCCTTGACATCCTTGCGGATGCGCTTGAGCATTTTGGCCTCAGTATCGAACGGGTCGTGCTGGGTTGAAACCACGATGGCTGCTACGCGCTTGGGCGTGCCGTCGTCGTTGTACTCGATGGTCACCTGACTTTTGGCATCCGGACGCAGGTAAGGCATTTCCTTGGCCTCACGGCGCAGTACTGCGAGCTCCTCCAACAGCATGTGAGAGATCTGCAGTGGCAGCGGCATGTAGGTCTCGGTCTCGTTGCACGCGTAGCCGAACATCATGCCCTGGTCGCCAGCACCTTGCTCTTCCTTCTTCTTGCGCTCCACACCTTGGTTGATGTCGGGCGACTGTTCGTGGATGGCCGAGAGGACCCCGCACGAGTTGCCGTCAAACATGTACTCACCCTTGGTGTATCCGATGCGGTTGATCACATCGCGCGCAATCTGCTGCACATCCAGGTAAGTCTTGCTTTTCACCTCTCCTGCGAGCACCACTTGACCGGTGGTCACCAGGGTTTCGCAAGCCACTTTGGAGGCAGCATCGAATGCCAAAAAGTGATCGATGAGGGCGTCGGAGATTTGGTCTGCGACTTTGTCGGGGTGTCCTTCGGAAACCGATTCGGAGGTAAAGAGGTAAGCCATAGCTGGATAATTGCCAGAGTACAAATGGAGGGCAAATGTATTTTTTTCCGGACGGCTTGCCAAAATGGACAAAAGCGTTGCCGTGTGAATCAAAGCGATTATTTTTGCGGTCAGCTTATCCAGAAAGACTGAGGGAATGGGCCCGTTGACGTCTTGGCAACCCGGTAAGGCCGGGTGCCACATCCCCCTCTACACCTCCCGTGTAGAGAAAGATGAGCCGCGATACTCGCGCACTCCTCCACCTTTCCGGTAAGCTGCAAACACATTGCAGCACATGCACCTGACAGACATTGCATCCACGCGCATCCTGATTTTGGACGGAGCCATGGGGACCATGATCCAACGTCACACGTTGGAAGAGGCCGATTTCCGCACCCCGGAGTTGGCCGATCACCCCTCCCCACTCAAAGGCAACAACGACCTGCTGAGCTTGTCGCGCCCGGACATCATTCGCAGCATCCACGAGGCGTACTTCGGGGCTGGGGCGGACATTGCCGAGACCAACACCTTCTCCTCCACCACCATTGCCCAAGCGGACTACCACCTGGAACACTTGGTGGACGAGATCAACGAAGCCTCCGCACGCCTGGCCCGCGAAGCTGCGGATGCCTTCACCGCACGCGAGCCCCACAAACCCCGGTTTGTAGCGGGCAGCATGGGGCCCACCAACCGCACGGCCTCCCTCTCTCCCGATGTAAACAACCCGGGCTACCGCGCCATCAACTTTGAGCAACTCCAAGAAGCGTATCGCCAACAGGCCGAGGCGTTGATGCGCGGCGGAGTGGATTTGTTGCTGGTGGAAACCGTGTTCGACACCCTCAACGCCAAAGCCGCCTTGTACGGCATTGAAGAAGCGTTTGAGCGTCAAGGGCGCCAAGTCCCTATCATGGTATCCGGCACCATCGTAGATGCCTCAGGCCGCACACTGAGTGGGCAAACCACTGAAGCCTTTTGGATTTCGCTCTCGCATTTGCCGCTGTTTTCCATCGGTCTCAACTGTGCGTTGGGTGCCGAACAACTGGTCCCTTACCTCAATACGCTGAGCTCCAAGGCGAACACCCGCATTTCGGCACACCCCAACGCTGGGTTGCCCAACGAGATGGGTGGTTACGATCAAACCCCAGCCACCATGGCGGCGCAGATCGAAGAGTACTTGGACCGCGGCCTGGTGAACATTGTGGGCGGCTGCTGCGGCACCACCCCTGACCACATCCGCGCCATTGCTGAGGCTTGCGCCCAGTACGAACCCCGACCAATCCCCACTGCGTAATGGCCCACTTGCAACTCAGCGGTCTTGAGCCTTTGGTGGTAACCGAAGACTCCAACTTCGTCAATATCGGCGAGCGCACGAACGTGACCGGCTCGCGCAAATTCCTGCGCCTGATCCAATCTGGCGATTACGAAACGGCCCTTGAAGTGGCCCGTGACCAAGTGGAAGGCGGCGCACAAATTTTGGACGTCAACATGGACGAAGGCCTCATCGACGGGGTGGAAGCCATGACCACTTTTCTCAACCTGATCGCTTCGGAACCCGACATCGCCCGCATTCCGGTGATGATCGATTCCAGCAAATGGGAGATCATTGAGGCGGGCCTACGCGTCACCCAAGGCAAGTCGGTGGTGAATTCCATCAGCCTGAAAGAAGGGGAAGCGGTGTTCCTCAAACAAGCCCGGGCCATTCGTCGCTACGGTGCCGCGGTGGTGGTGATGGCCTTTGACGAGCACGGACAGGCCGACAACTACCAGCGCCGCATTGAAATCTGTCAACGTGCCTATACCCTGCTGACCGAAGAGGCGGGCTTCCCGGCGACCGACATCATTTTTGACCCCAACGTGTTCCCTGTGGCCACAGGTATGGAGGAGCACCGCCGCAACGCACTCGACTTCTTCGAGGCCACGCGTTGGATTCGCGAACACCTGCCAGGGTGCCACATCAGCGGCGGGGTGAGCAATGTGTCGTTCTCGTTCCGCGGCAACAATGCCGTGCGCGAGGCCATGCACGCAGCCTTCTTGTACCACGGCATCCAAGCCGGCATGACCATGGGCATTGTCAACCCCACCATGCTGCAGGTCTACGACCAAGTGGAACCCGACCTGCTGGAGCGCGTGGAAGACGTACTTCTGGACCGCCGCGACGACGCCACCGAACGCCTGTTAGCCTTTGCCGAAACGGTGAAGTCCACCAGCAAAGAGAAAAAAGTAGACCTCACCTGGCGCGAGGGCTCGATTGCCGCACGCTTGGAACACGCACTGGTCAACGGCATTACCGCCTACATCGAAGAAGACACCGAAGCCGCCCGTCAGGATTTGAACGGCCCGCTGAAGGTGATCGAAGGCCCACTCATGGACGGCATGAACGTGGTGGGCGACCTGTTTGGTTCGGGCAAGATGTTCCTGCCCCAAGTGGTCAAGAGCGCCCGTGTGATGAAGCAGGCTGTTGCCTACCTCACCCCTTATCTCGAGGCCGAAAAACAATCCGGTGCGAGCGCAGGCAAGGTGGTGTTGGCTACGGTCAAAGGCGATGTGCACGACATCGGCAAAAACATCGTTTCGGTGGTGTTGGCTTGCAACGGGTTTGAGGTGATTGATTTGGGGGTGATGGTGCCCGCGGATGTGATCCTAGACGCCGCTGAAGAATACAACGCCGACGCGATTGGACTCAGCGGATTGATCACCCCTTCTCTTGATGAGATGATTCACGTAGCGCGTGAAATGGAGCGCCGTGGCATAGAACTGCCGTTGCTCATTGGAGGCGCCACCACCTCACGTGTCCACACCGCGGTGAAGATTGCTCCGGTGGTGTCGTTGCCGGTGGTGCACGTATTGGACGCCTCGCGCGCCGTACCTGTCGTAGCCAAACTCCTGCGCCCCGAACGCGAAGCCTACGTGCAAGCCCTGCGCGATGAATACACCACAGTGCGCGAGCGCTACTTGGAGCGCCGCAATGTCAAATCGCTCTTGCCTCTAGCCGAGGCACGTACCCGAGGCGCACAACTGGACTTTAACCCAGAGGTGCTCACCACACCAGCCCAACCCGGCATCCACGTGATCACCCCCAACCTGGACGATTTGGTGCCCTACATCGACTGGACGCCCTTCTTCCAGAGCTGGCAGCTGCACGGCAAGTTTCCCGCCATCTTGGAAGATCCCGTTGTGGGAGAAGAAGCCACGCGACTCTACGAGGAAGCACGTCCGTACTTGCAAGACATCATTCGCCAGCGCCGGTTCCAAGCCAAAGGCGTGTTTGGGCTGTTCCCTGCTCGCCGGAGTGGCGACGACATCGAGGTTTTGGATGAAGCGGGGCAGCCCCAAGCGACCTTCATCACCCTGCGCCAGCAACAAGACAAAGCCGCCGGCCAACCCAACCGTGCACTCGCCGATTACATCTCGCCTGAACAGGACTGGATCGGGTGCTTTGCGGTGACCGCAGGCATCGGCGCCGAGGACTTGGCCGAAACGCACCGCGCAGCCGGGGACGACTTCAAAAACATCTTGACCAAAGCCCTCGCCGACCGGTTAGCCGAGGCCTTTGCAGAATACTTGCACGAACGCGTGCGCCGCGAGTTCTGGGGATACGCCTCGGCAGAAGGACTGAGCAACGAAGCGCTCATTCGTGAAGAGTACCGGGGCATTCGCCCAGCTCCAGGCTACCCTGCCTGTCCTGATCACTTGGAAAAGGATACCCTGTGGAACCTGCTCCAAGTGGAACAACACACCGGCATGGCGCTGACCGAATCGCGGGCCATGACCCCGGCCGCTTCGGTGTCCGGCTATTACTTCGCCCACCCCGAGGCCCGCTATTTTGGCCTGGGTAAAATCGGGCGCGATCAAATCGAAGATTACGCAACCAGAAAGGGCATCACCCTGGCCGAAGCTGAACGCTGGCTGGCCCCTGCCCTGGGATACGAACCCACCTCATGAAAGTCAGTCAACACATCGCCGAAGCCAAATCCACGCTGTTCAGCTTGGAAGTACTGCCTCCCCTGAAAGGCCAGCGCATTGAGCACATCTACGAAACCATGGACCGCTTGATGGCCTTTGAGCCCGCGTTTGTGGACGTGACCTACCACCGCGAGGAATACGTGTTCCGCAACGCAGGTGGCGGACTGCTCCAAAAACACGTGGTCCGCAAGCGTCCGGGAACCGTCGGCATCTGTGCCGCACTGATGCACAAGTACAATGTGGACCCGGTCCCGCACCTGATCTGTGGCGGCTTTACCCGAGAAGAAACCGAAAATGCACTGATAGACCTGCACTTTTTGGGCATCGATAACGTGCTTGTGCTGCGCGGAGATCCCATTCGCAGCGAGGGCATTTTCAAACCCGAACCCGACGGCCATGCCTATGCCAGCGAACTGCTGGAACAAGTCATGGGCCTGAACACCGGGCAGTACCTCGATCCGGAACTGCACAACGCCACGCACACCAACTTTTGTGCAGGTGTGGCGGGCTATCCTGAGAAACACTTCGAAGCGCCCAACCAAGCCTCGGACCTCAAGTGGCTGAAGCACAAGGTGGACTTGGGCGCCGAATACATCGTGACCCAGCTCTTCTACGACAACCAGGTGTACTTTGACTATGTGGACCGCTGTCGCGCAGCGGGCATTGATGTCCCCATCATTCCCGGGCTGAAGCCCATCACCGTGCCGCGCCACATGCAAATCATACCGCACTTTTTCCACGTCAACCTGCCAGAGCCGTTGGTGGATGCCGTAGAACAAGCCAAGAGCAAGGAGGAAGTCCGCGAGGTAGGTGTCGAGTGGTGCATTCAGCAATGCAAAGAGCTGCAAGCTGCCGGCGTGCCCGCCTTGCACTTCTACACCATGGGCAAGGCCGAGAGTGTGGAAAAAGTGGCGCGTGCTGTGTTCTGATAAGGGAACCAATCCGACACGAAACGTGCAAATTTTGGCTACTTTAAAACCAACTGAAATTGACTGTTCTTGACACACCATTCGGACACGTACCATCGGGTGATTCGGTATTTCTCGCAATCTGTTTTTCGGCGCAACACGCTGGAGGACATCCTGTGGGACATCGCCGCCAACTGCATCCGTGAACTGCACTTTGAAGATTGCGTCATTTACTTGGCCGATCACGAACGCAACGTGCTGGTGCAAAAAGCCGCGTACGGCCCCAAGAACATCGACAACGTCCAAATCGCCGACCCCATCGAAATCCCTTTTGGGAAAGGCATTGTAGGCGCTACGGCACTCTCGCGACTCCCTGAAATTGTTCCGGATTGTACCGTTGACCCTCGCTACATTGTAGACGATGCCGTGCGTCAATCCGAAATGGCCGTGCCCATTTTGTTTGAAGGCCAACTGCTCGGGGTCATCGACAGCGAGCACTCCCACAAAGGATTCTACACCGAAGAGCACCTCGACATTCTGGAAGGCATTGCCAGCATTGCCGCGACTAAAATCGCCAACACCCTTGCGCAAGAGGAGCTGGCTGACCTTGCACGTTTCTTTGATGAGAACCCCATGCCGGTGCTTCGTATTGATGAAGGCGGCAAGGTGCTGGAGCACAACAAGGCCTCGGAAGGGGTCCTCGAGCACTGGGGAATTTCTGGGCGCTTCCCCAGAGGAGGAACGGTGCTAAGTCTGGTGCAAGAAAGCATCAAGCGCGACCAAGAGGTGACCGACCAATTGCACTACGAAGGACGCACCTACTCTTTGCTCTTTGCCCCGGTTGCCGAGCACAGCTATTGCAACATCTTCATCTCGGACGTATCGGAGATTACCCAAGCCCGCAAACAAGCAGAGGCGGCCAACCAGGCCAAAGACGACTTCTTAAGCGTGGTCTCGCATGAGATGCGCACACCGGTGAATGCCATCATTGGGTTGATGTCCTTGCTGGAAAAAAGCGGCATCCGCGAAGACCAAAAGCACTACGCAGACTCACTGAATTTTGCGTCGAAGAACCTGCTCAACCTGATCAACGACATCCTAGATTTTGCCAAGGTCGAAAGCGGCAACCTGCGTTTGGAAGAGCGGCCGTTTAAATTGAGGACGCTGGTGCAATCTGCAGTTTCTGCGCTGCGCGGACGGGCCAGCTCCAATGGCATTCTGCTGAACACCGAAATCTCAGATGACGTTCCGCAGCTCGTGCTTGGTGATGAGCTACGCCTCTTGCAGATCCTCAATAACCTGCTGCAAAACGCACTGAAGTTCACCCAGAACGGACGTGTCACCGTGCGGGTAACTGAAATGCGCCAGACTGCTTCCGGGATATCCCGCCTCCATTTTGCGGTGCAGGATACAGGCATTGGCATTTCTCAAGAAGCACAAGCACACATCTTTGAACCGTTCTCTCAGGCCAACCCGGGTACTTCACGCCAATACGGCGGCACCGGTCTCGGCCTGGCCATTGTGGGACAACTGCTGGAGCAACACCGTTCCGAACTGCGTTTGGAAAGTGAAGAAGGCAAAGGATCTACCTTCAGCTTTGCGTTGGACTATCCTGTTGTTGAGCAAACCCTCACGAGTGTCCCAGGCGTCCAGGACAACTTGAATGAACGCTTTGCCGGACGCCGCTTTTTGGTGGTCGACGACAACGACATCAACCGCATGATTTGCGAGGAGTTTATTCAGCAATGGGGCGGTGAAGCCGTTTCTGCAGAACACGGCGGCAAAGCCGTCGAGGCCTTTGCACAGGGGAAATTTGATGTGATTCTGATGGACTTGCAAATGCCGATTTGCGATGGCATCGAAGCCACACGCCGCATCCGTCAACTGTCACCCGCTTCTCCAGGAAGCCCTGATTATGTGCCCATTCTGATGGTGACTGCCGACGTGTTTCTCAAGCGCCGAGAAGAAGCGGAACAGGCCGGCGTAGACGCCTTCCTGACCAAACCCTTTGGCATGGAGGACCTCCAGGTCAAAGTGGCTGAACTCTGGCAAAAACGCGAGGAGTAGTCCCTCTTACTTCTGACGGAAGAATAAACGGATCGGCACCCCAGTGAAGTCGAACTCCTCACGCATGCGGTTTTCCAAGTAGCGCTTGTAAGGATCTTTAATGTACTGCGGCAAATTGCAGAAAAACGCAAATGCAGGCGATGACGAAGGCAGCTGGGTGATGTACTTGATCTTGATGTATTTGCCTTTGAGCGAGGGCGGTGGGTAGTCCTCGATGATGGGCAACAAGATGTCGTTGAGCTGCGAGGTGGGGATGCGCATGCTACGGCGCTCGTGCACCGAGAGGGCTTCCTCCAAAGTTTTTAGAATGCGCTTCTTGGTCACGTTAGACGTGAATACGATGGGCACATCGGTAAATGGTGCAAACCGGTCCAACAACTGCTGACGCATGGTGTCCATGGTCATGTGGTCCTTGTCCACCAGGTCCCATTTGTTGACTACAACAACGATGCCCTTCTTGGCCTCGATACATTGCCAGAAAATGGCCAAGTCTTGCTTGCCAAGGACCACGCTACCATCAATCAGCAGGATACACACATCTGAACGCTCAATGGCGTTGATGGTACGCACGGTACTGTAGAACTCCAGCTGGTCTTCAATCTGCTTTTTCTTGCGCAGGCCAGCTGTGTCGGTGATGATCAGATCAAATCCGAATGCATTGAAACGGGTGTCAATGGCATCACGGGTAGTACCCGCAATGTCTGTGACGATATTGCGCTCTTGGCCCAACAAAGTGTTGACGAAGGTGCTCTTGCCTACGTTTGGTCTGCCAACCACAGCCAGACGCGGTGTTTCCTCGTCCTCCAGGACAGGTACTTCTGGAAGCATCTCAATGAGCGCATCCAAGAACTCACCTGTGCCGTAGCCGTTGTTGGCACTGATACTGTGGACCTGATCAGCCAGACCCAACTCATGGAATTCAAATGAATCGTTTTCGCGGATGGAGGTGTCCACCTTGTTGCTCACCAGCATGACCGGACGGTCCGCACGGCGCAACAGATCGGCAATGACGCGGTCGTGGTCGGTGACACCCGTGGTGACATCCACCATGAACACAATCAACTGCGCTTCTTCGATAGAGATAGAGACTTGGTCGCGAATAACGCCTTCGAATGCGTCGTCGGATCCTACGATGTAACCACCGGTGTCGATGATGTTAAAGCTCCGCCCGCACCACTCAGCACGCCCGTATTTACGGTCGCGGGTGACGCCACTGACCGAGTCGATGATTGCATCGCGCGTTTCGGTCAGGCGGTTGAACAGGGTGGACTTGCCCACGTTGGGCCGCCCTACGATGGCTACCAGGTTGTTCATTGTTCCACAATGATATATAAAACAAAAGCCCCTGAAAAATTCAGGGGCTTTCGAAGAAAGGCAACGACCTACTCTCCCACTTTCGTAGTACCATCGGCGCTGGCGGGCTTAACTTCTCTGTTCGGTATGGGAAGAGGTGGGCCCCGCCGCAATAGTCACCATAAAAAGATGATATACTGATAAAGACTTCTTTTTTTATAAGCTTTTGAGTAATTAGTAACGCTCGGCTTTGACATCACTGCCTTTACACCTGCGTCCTATCAACGTGATCGTCTATCACGACTCTCAATGAGATCTCATCTTGAGGCGAGTTTCGCACTTAGATGCTTTCAGTGCTTATCTCATCCATACGTAGCTACTCTGCGCTGCAGCTGGCGCCACAACAGATACACCAGAGGTATGTCCAACTCGGTCCTCTCGTACTAGAGTCAGGTCCTCGCAAATCTCAAACGCCCACAACAGATAGAGACCGAACTGTCTCACGACGTTCTGAACCCAGCTCGCGTGCCACTTTAATGGGCGAACAGCCCAACCCTTGGGACCTTCTCCAGCCCCAGGATGTGACGAGCCGA
>CAXPZW010000056.1:0-66546 GCA_964221845.1 Luminiphilus sp.
TTATGGATTCTTGTGAAGATAGAGACTTTATTCTGGTGTGCAGTCAAGGCGCAATTACTCTACCTCCAGGCGCACAGCATCGGTTTCTGTTTGAGCGCTTAAATAGGTGGGGATGTAGATAGTCCCGCAGCGATAGTTCTGCGCAAGAAAAACCCCGAGCAATTGCTCGGGGTTTTCATGTTGCGAGAGACCTGTATTTACTCTGGACAGGTAGTACCAAAGCTTCCCAAAAATTCCAAGAGGTCAAGGGTTCCAATCTCGTTGTCACCATCAAAGTCCATAGGGCAGGGATCAGGCTCTTGGCAGATAACCGAAGCCACACCATCAGCAAAAGCCGCATCATATACCTCTTGATCATTTGATGTCACATCACAAACCTCAAATACGCAGGACCCGTCGTCAATGGTTGCTGTAGCATCGTAGTTTGAGGCCGCAGCATAGATACAACCACTGCATGAGATGTACTCGCATGATGCATCGTCACAATTCGCCAGCGCGTCGTAGTTGCAAGCAATGGGATCTGTGCAGCCCAGCCCCGTATAAGACCCAATAAATGCCGCCGACTGGCCACCAGGCGTAGTAACCAATACTTGTGGAAACAACTCTTCACTTTCTGACCATGCAGGAATTTCAATGACTATATTATCCGGTTCAGAAACTACAATGGCAGCTTCTGCACCACCCACTGTGACTGAAGTTACGTCGCACAGATTGTCTCCAATGAGGGTGACAAAGTCGCCGCCTTGGCAGCTGATTGAAGATACCAGCACAGCATCAATCATTGGCTGACCATACGATAACAATGCACTCGCGTTGCCTGAAGGCGTAGTTACCAACACCTCTGCCATGCCCGACCCAGCGGGTACTTCAATGGCAATATAATCCGGTTCAGAAACTACAATCGCAGCTTCTGTACCACCCACTGTGACTGAGGTTACACCACAGAAATTAATTCCATAGATATAGGCAAAATCACCGCCTTGGCAACTGACTGATGGAGGCAATAGGTCGAGAATGACTGGCGCATTGTATGCTAAAGATGTACTCGCAGAACCCGCTGGTGTCGTGACTATCACTTCCGCAATGCCCGACCCAGCGGGTACTTCAATAATAATTACAGTTGGAGAAGAGTCATAAATAAACGCTTCTGTACCTCCCACCGTGACCGACGTTACGCTGCAAAGATTCACTCCTACAAGGGTAACAACACCCCCTTGGCAGTTTACCGTTCCTGAGATACCCGTGATTACAGGAGTAAGCGTGGCTCCACCACAGACACCGCAAGGGTCCAGTTCCAAACAAGAGCCGTCGTCACAGCCTGCCCCCACGTTGTAGTTGCAAGCTGTAGGGTCGGTGCAGCCAGGATACGTGCATGACCCGTTGTCGCAAATCGCTATGCAATCATAGTTGCATGCCGTAGAATCGGTACAGCCGTCAGGAAGGGTGCATGACCCGTCGTCACACCCGGCGGTGGGATCATAGTTGCACGCCGTGGGATCGGTACAGCCGTCAGGAAGGATGCATGACCCGTCGTCACAGATCGCAGCAGCATCATAGTTGCACGCTGCAAAATCGGTGCAGCCATCTGGAAGGATGCAGGTGCCGTTATCACATCCAGCAGTGGGGTCATAGTTGCAAGCAGTACTATCGGTGCAACCCGGATAGGTACACAGGGTGTTGTCCAAACAAGCCACAGGATCGTAGTTGCACGCTGAACTGTCACCGCATCCGTAGATATCCAAACAACAGTTGTAGGCCCTCATGCAGAGATAGTCCCAGTTGTTATTCACACAGTAGGGATCTGCAGCAATCACAGTTTCAATGCACGCCTGGTCGGCCAGGTAATACCCCGCTGGCGCTGAGCAGGCCTGTGTCACAGGGCCTTCATTCAAGTTATTGGGCAGGTACCACAGGCCGTAATCGCAGGTGCCGTTGTCACATCCAGCGCTGGGGTCATAGTTGCACGCAGAGATGTCCGTACAACCTGGATAGGTGCACAATGTGCCGTTGTCACAGGTCGCCGCTGCGTCGTAGTTGCATGCGGCAGGATCGGTGCAGCCATCTGGAAGGATGCAGGTGCCGTTATCACATCCAGCAGTGGGGTCATAGTTGCAAGCAGTACTATCGGTACAACCCGGATAGGTGCACAGGGTGTTGTCCACACAAGCCTGATTATCGTAGTTACATGCTGAAGCGAGCCCACATCCGTAGACACCCAAACAACAGTTGTAGGCGCGCATGCAAATTGCGTCCCAGTTGGTATTCACGCAATAGGGATCGGCAGCAATCACGGTTTCAATGCACACCTGGTCGGCCAGGTAATACCCCGCTGGTGCTGAACAGGACTGTGTCACAGGGCCGTCATTCAAGTTATTGGGCAGGTACCACAGGCCGTAATCGCAGGTGCCGTCGTCACAGGTCGCCGTTGCGTCGTAGTTGCACGCTGAAGGATCGGTGCATCCGTCAGGAAGAATACATGATCCATCATCTTCTATTGCAGCTGGGTTGTAGTTGCATGCTGCAATATCAGTGCAGCCAAATAACGGAGGACAGCCTGTTGTTATCAAAGGGTTACCGCTCGGGAGCGAGCCATTCCAAATACCAGTACAGCTGTATATGGCACCGTCATTTGTAGTAGCCAAGCCATTGTTTATAGTCCCCTCGTTGTATATGATCCCGTCGACCTCGTTGTCGATGTTTTGGGCGTTGGTGATGGTCCCTCCCAGTTCGTTGGCAATGACTCCTGAGTTGCTCATGGTCCCGGTAAATGCGGCGTTTTGGATGGTCCCGGTATTCCTGACCAACCCACCTGGGTTGTTCGCAAAAAGGCCAGAGGTATCCAGAGTCCCAGTGTTCAAAATCGTACCAGTGTTGGTCATTTGTGCGGGCAAATTTGTGTCAACGACCCCGTCATTCTGCAGGGACCCTACATTGGAAATGATGGCGTCGATTCCGAAGCTAAGTATGGTGCCGGTCGGGGTGTTATTGAGGGTCCCTAAGGAGATATTGGTAATGGACCCGGAGCTGTTCTCAATGGTCCCATCGTTGGTGATGGTGTACGTGTTGGTGATTGACCCAGCGTTGTTGAAGAGCGTACTGCCCCCTAAGTTGGCAATCGTTCCTTCGTTGGCGATGATCCCGCCAGGGTTGTTTCCGAAGACAGCGTAGTTCACGATGAATGCGTAGGATTCTGTGTTCCTGAAAAATCCGTTGTTGGTGATGTACGCGTTGTTGGTGATGACACCGCTGTTGTTGACAGTAAGGTTGTTGTCAATGACACCGTCGTTGTCCAAACTCCCCGAGTTTGTGATGGTCCCGTCGTTCGTGACGATCCCTGAGGCGTAATTGCTGAGGACACCAAAACCGTTGTTGAATATCGCTCCAAGGTTGGTAATGGTTACGGTGTTATCAAAAAGGTCGTAGTTGAAAATGACACCACCCCCATTATTGGTGATGTCCCCACCGTTCGTAAAGAATCCACTATTGGTTACGTTTCCACTGTTGACGATCGCCCCTATGTTTTCAAACACTTGGTCATTATTGTTGGTGACGCCCCCGCCAATGTTGTTGGTGATATCCCCGTAGTTGTTAATCCGTGATGGCAATGAACTGCTGTACACGTTGGTGATGTACCCGTGGTTGCCAATGGTCATATAGTTGTCAAGGGTCGCACCCTCATTGTTTAAATACCCGTTATTGTCAATGATCCCATAGTTCGTGATGGTCGCGCTCTGTACGTTACTTATGGTTCCGGCGTTGCTAATGTTTCCATCAGGGGTGTTGTTGATGGAACCATCAAGCCCAGCGTTTGAGAACTCCCCTGAGTTGTCGATCCCCCCCCAGTTGGTGATGGTCCCCTCATTTACGAAAATCGACAGATTTGAAATGGTCCCGCCAGAGTTGTTGTTGATGTCCCCGTCTAAAAAGTTGCTGACTATACTACCCCCGTTGGTGGCGATCGCTCCGCTGTTGTTGAGGGTCGCATTATTCCAGAAGTCACCGTTATCGATGGTGATGAGACCTCCCAAGGCGTTGATGACAGTCCCGGAGTCGATTCCCATTTGCCCCGAGCTGGCTATTTGCCCATAGTTCGTGATGGTCGAGGATGTAAATCGGTTTTCTAAGTAACCCGTTGCCCAGTTGTTTATGACCCCACTAGGGTTGTTGGTGATGGTACCGTCGTTCCAAAATGTTTCATTGTTATCAATGATCCCGTCGTTTAAGATGGTCCCGGAGTTCTGAAGGAACGCTCCTTCTCCATTGAGGACCGTTCCTCCTAAGTTGTTGGTGATGGTACCACTGCCCCCTACCTGGAGGGTCCCCCATATATCAATGCTTCCGTCGTTGGTGATGGTACCACTGTTCTGCAGAGAGCCGAAGGTTGTTATACTCCCAACGTTTTCAAGATCTCCATTGTTGTCAATGACCCCGAAGCCAGCTTCAATGAGGCCGTCGTTTTGAAAGTTCCAGTTGTTGAGGATATCAGTATCCTCAATCATCCCGCTAGAGTGGTTGATAACGGTACCTTGATCATTGACGATGTAACTGTCATTGATAGCTTCATGATTGTTAATCGTCGCACCAAGCTGGTTGGTGATGGAGGCGAAAGTGATGGTCCCGGAGTTAGTGATAGACCCGTTGTTCGTGATAAACCCGTTCGTGACAGTCCCACCGGGGTCGAAGTTAATAGACCCGTCGTTAACGATACCCCCGTTGTTCGTGACGGTCCCGTCGGAAGTAAAGGTGCCTGACCCGTTGTTAATGATGGAATTGTCAAAATCGCTATTGATAATGGTCCCGTCTGCGGAGTTCGAGATGAGCCCAGTATTACTGATCGAACCCGTAAGTCCTATCAAAGTATTTTTATCGTTCGTAACAGTCCCGCCCAAGTTGAGTACGGATCCGTTGTTGGAAATGCTTCCAAGATTGTCAATGTCACCATTGACATCGTTAGTGAAACTCCCGTTGTTGACAATGGACCCGCGGTTGGTGATTTTCCCGTTGTTGACAATGGACCCACCGATGTTGTTAATGATGGTCCCACCTTCCCAGTTGACGATTAATCCGGCAAAGCTGTTTATGTTGATGGACCCGAGCCCGGTGATCTCCATGGTCCCAAAGTTTTCTAATCTGGAGATTAACCCCAGGTTGATGGCAAAATCAACCGTGATGTATCCATTGTTAATAGCAGTCAAGCCATCTGGAATGGTGGCGTCATTGCCAGTGGCGGGCAACCCATTATCCCAATTACTAGCATCAGCCCAATCGTTGCTGATGGCTCCAGTAAAGGTGGTTTGAGAAAAAGTAGCGGTTGATAAAAAGCAGAATGCCGCCAGTGAGACTAGCGTAATGAGGTTCTTCATGATTTAATTAAGGTCTGCAAAAAAGATACAACCTTTATCGGAAGACTAAGTCTGGTGCGCATGGAATAACCTCGAGTGGTCACGCAGAAGCACATGCATCACAAAAATGGTTTGAGAGCGATTGGGGGGATCGTCGTTGAAAAAGAAGGCGGACGGATCCGACCTAGACAAGTATATCCTGCAACCGCTCAGAGCACATTTGCTCCTTGCAGCACGGGAAAGGAGAAGACAAATTCGGTCCATGTCTCATCGGAAGTCAACTCAACGCTCCCGCCGTGCTGATTGAGGACGCCTTGCACGATGCTCAGTCCCAGCCCAGTGCCTTTGGTACCCGCTTTCGTGGTGAAAAACTTCTTGAATACCCGCTGCTGAACAGCTGCAGGAATTTGTGGGCCATTGTTGCCAATGCTGACCCTCCAACGGCCATCCTCCATGACTCCACGGATTTCGATGCGCTTGTTGGCTTTATGGACCTCTTCAAGTGCATCAATGGCGTTTTTGAGCACATTGCTCCACAATTGGAACAACTTTATTTCCGTACCCACAATGATGGCATCTTCAGGCACATCGACCTGAATAACAATGCTCCCCTTGATCCGGTGTTGAAACAAACTGATCACGGTTTGCAGGTTCGTCAACAACTGGACCTGTCCTTGACGCGAAAAGTCTTCCTCCTTTACAAAGTGACTCATCTGCTGGACAACATGTGACGACTTCTCTATGGCAGAAGCCATGGTGTCAAAAGACATTTGTAAATCACTCAACAACCGAATCGCGTTGAGCCAGTGCTCGGCTTCTTTCACACCCAACAGCACAGACACAAAGTCTTGGTCATGCTCGGTGAAGCCCATTTTCACCGCTTTCAGTGCGATGCCTTTCCAATCCCGATCAGTCCCTCCCTTGGTTTCCAGCAACTGCTGCATGGGTTTCCAGGCTTTTAACCAATCCGGTTGCATTTGGGCGCCCATTCGTTTCAAATGCCCAGCGAAACCTGCGCAGGATTCGAATGCATTCGGAGGCAACTTGGCCAGTGCCCTCACCAGCTGATCCTGCATCACACTCACATTTTCAAGACTGGCTTGGACTGCACCCAACGGGGTATTCAGGTCGTGCGCTACTTGGGCCGCAAGTTCTCCCACAGTGGCCAATTTATCCTGAGATACGAGGCTGTTGGACAAGTCCATATTTTGCTGAAGCTTCTCCATGACCAATCGCTCCAGGTTGACATTGATGTCCCGAACCTTCAACTCTGCAAAAAACCGCTGGTTGTACGATGCTAGGATCGAAGCCAGCATAATACCAAAGCGCACAAATGGATCCAACGAGGATTCCTCAATAGAGCTGTTCAGTTGAAGGTAGAGACATTGTTGCACACCCTGAGCACCAGAACTGCCTGGTACCGAGAACACAAAGCTCCTGTCATCGGTTGCCGTGTACATCCTTCCGGATTGGCCCTGAAGAAAATGCATCACAGCTTGCCCCATGGATTCAGATGCATTGGCAACGGTAGTGTTCTCGCAGCACAGCATACCGGTCTGCTGCTGGTATCCAAAGACGGCCACCGAAGTCACTCCGGCTTTTGCTTGCAACAGGTTTTGCGCCTTACCCCAATTGGAGCCCAAGCTCCCCCCTTCTAAGGTCAACAGAGCTGAAGAAACCTCAAGGAGCAACGAGGTGTAACTGGTTGCCTGCTCAATAATTTGCGTCCGATCGTCCACCTCGCCCTGCAACTTGCTCAATAGAAGTGAATTCTCGCTGCGGTACGTGTCTAGGCGTCCAGCAAGGGCTTGCAATGCACGGTGCAATTCCAAAAACTCCCCCTTCCCTTCAAGTGGCATTGCCGCAGCATCCATAGGCCTGTTCTGATTCACCAAACCATCGGCGAATTCACACGCACGAAGGATGGGCACCGAAACTGCACGAAACACCAACCAGAACAAAACGATACTGCCCAACAAGGCAAACAGGGCCAACCACTTGATGGGCGATTGCGCAGGCACAGCCACCTGGTCGAGCTCAGCATCGGTCCACCCCAATACAACCACCCCGTCAAAATAGGCCGTCTCAATCGCAGAAGTAGTAATGAACCAGCCTTCGTCTTGGCGCATGGCTTGGGACGTCAGACTGTCGGGATAGCATTGAAACAGCGCCAACGAATCCCCCTGTCCCTCTTCAAAAAGCGCTACGTATTTGAAGGCTTCATGCGCATTGGCATTGCCAAGAATCTGCCCGACCCGTTCAAAATCTGCGTCGCTGACTGCCAGTTCGAGTGCTGTGGCCAAGGCCGTGCAGTAATGCTGTTGGCTGAGTAACCATTGACTTTCAAGCGCTTCACGGTGCTTCCCTTGGAAAAAGAAAATCAAGGGTAACGCGACAGCCAAACCCAACAACGAGAATCCAATCCAGTAGCGTAACAGCACGCTGTTACGGACAGCAAAGGGATTCATTTGTCCGAGATCTCAATGACATCAACACCGTCAAGGCTGGAAGTGTCTACCACGACGCCAATGGCACCTTTTTGCCGCTTGACATAAGTAATCAAAGCTGCATTTGAGTTCACAAAAACAGGAGGGTTTCCACGTCCTTGAAAAGTCAGGCGCAACCAGTGACGCACAAACTCATCCATCGACCAGCCCAATAACGCTTGGGTGACCAGCTGGCTGCCCTCCACGTCTTTGGCCAGCACGACCAACTCCACGCGGGTGCCATTGGACCAATAGGAGGTGGCACCGTAGAAAATGTCCTTCAACTCACCGCTGGACAAGGCAGGCACATCCACGCCATTGGCAACCACGGCAAACTTTTCCGGAAAACGCGCAGGGCCGGAGCTCATGGCACAAACCAGCAACCAGCCGAAGGCCATCAGGTATGTCGGTTTTCTAAAAAGCATACGCAAGCTGGATTTTGAGTTCTACTTCTTCCAGACTGTGTCCGTGATGGGATCCTTTGCGACTGTAATACTCTGCCATGAGCTTGACATTGCAGAAGGCGCCAAACTCTTGCCGCCATCCGGCCAAGATTTTGTGTTGGCTAGGGGCGGTCGTGTACAGATCATTGGCATCACGCTGTAGCCAATCGAATCCCAACAGCGCGGTGCCAGCGGTGGTCAACCGGTAACCGAGATAAGTATAATTCGAGAAGTTGTCTGCCGAGCCCAAAGAATCTGTCGCGGTCTGGGTGTATGCAAACTCATTCAAAAACTCCCACTTATCGCCAAAGTAAGCCACCGAAGCAGAGGCCATTCGAAAGTCCAAAGGCCCGCTGTAATCTGATTGCTGGCTTACTGCGTGCGCATGGGAGCCGTGCTCATTGTTCTCAAGCTTTTCGTGGTAATAAGAAACCCCAAACCGGGCGCCTCGAATGGGCTTGAAGTGAACCGCATACAAGTACGACAAGGTCTTCCCCGAGCCAAAAACCTCAGTAGATTCAATGCCATTCCCGACAACAACGTCGTATCCAAATTTGGACTTACCAATGTTTTGGCCTTGTAAGCGTAAACCCAAGGTGTGAATGGGCACAAATGCTGCAAAATTGGAGGGCCTGTCTATGGTCGGAAAGAAGATGCGTCCGTGATGGTAAGTGTCATTCCAATAGTTGACCGGCGAATGCATCTTTCCAACCAACACTGAAAAATAAGGGTGCACCTCATACATCAAACGAAGGCGCTCAATGGAAGTGGCGTACCCTCCTCCACTTTTCGGTCCCACGGTGACTTCCCCGAGCACGGATAACCTGTCGTGCAACCGGGACTGAATGAACACATCGTGCTCACCCACAAACAACCCCAGGGGATGGGTTTCCGCTTCACCGTGACCGTGGTCATTCCAAGCCATGCTCGCATCCAAATGCCCAAAAAAGTTGATTTGGGTATCGGGCTGCGCCCAACCGTTCAAGGAAAATAGCGAAACCGCTACCAAGCAAATTCCAATATACGTTCTCATAAATCTGTGATATGGTCAGCAGGTGGTAAAACACGATTGAGCGCAGTGATTAAGTCAGAGCGTTTCCAAGGTTTGCCGATAAACGCACACACCAAATCATCTTCAACCAGCCCATTGATCGCTTGTATATTCGAGTTGCCCGACAACACGATCACCTGAATGGCCGGAAAGGCGGCCTTCACTTGGCGGGTCAATGCGTCTCCATTCAGCAGCGGCATGTAGTAATCGGTAATCATCAAAAACGGACGAATTCCAGACGCTTCATGTGTCTTGATCACCCCCAACACCTTGGTGGAATCGTCGATCAACTCAACGACGTACTTGCTCTCGTCGAGGCCCATGCGCATTTGGATGTCCAATGCAGTGAGAGAGACCATCTCGTCATCGACACAGTAAATTCCTAACATAGGCGCAAAGTTTTAAGAATCTCAAAAATAGCGTGTCAGCGTGAATCTGACATTGTATCCGCCTAGACCAATCCGCTACGGCTGTGTCACAATAGGGTATTACTGATGCGGAATGGCCTATGACTTTCACCGCATGTGCAGGGAAGGGCGCGCCCTTCGAAGGGCGTATCCTGTCCCGATCCAGCAGCACCCGCAACATGTAAGCTAAACCACCTCGGCCACCACAAAAATGCTCCCGCCCACAAAGATCAAATCGTCCTTTTCGGCGTAAAGGCGGGCGGCGGCGTAGGCGCTTTTGACGGTATCATAGGTCTCACCGCGAAGGCCGTGATACGCCGCTGCTTCGGCGAGCTCTTCGGGATCCATGGCGCGGGGAATGTCCGCGCGGGTGAAATAATAGTTGGCGCTGCGGGGCAGTTCGCGCAGCAGGCGCTCGGGGTTTTTGTCGCCCACCACGCCAAGCACAATGTGCAGTCCAGCGTAGCGGTACCCGTCGAGTTGGGTCATGGCCTGGCGGATGCCGTCGGGGTTGTGTGCGCAATCGGCAATGATGGTGGGTTCTGAGCCAAGCTTTTGCCAGCGTCCCAAGAGACCCGTGGTTTTTGCCGCAGTGGCAAAGCCGTTCACCACCGCCTCAAACCCGAGGTCCCACCCTCGGCCTTTGAGCACTTTGAGCGCGGCCATGGCGGTTTTCTTGTTGTCTTTTTGGTAGCTGCCGATCAGGTCGGATTCCGGCAGTTGGTCTTCGATGGCGCTGGCATCTGTTACAGCAGCGTTTTGAAGCGAAGCCATGGTCACCAGCACTTCTTGGGCCTCGGTGAGCATGGGGCCGAGCACCACAGGCGTGTTCGGTTTGATGATGCCGCCTTTTTCGCGGGCGATCAAGGGAATGGTCTCGCCCAAAAACTGGGTGTGATCCAAGCCAATGTTGGTGATCACCGACACCTCAGGCAGCACCACATTCGTGGAGTCCAGGCGCCCGCCCAAACCGGTTTCGAGCACAGCAATGTCCACCTGCTCATCTCTGAAATAGCGGAAAGCCATGCCCACAGTGATTTCAAAAAAGCTCGGTTGAATGTCTTTCCAATTCTCTTTGTGTTTCGCCACAAAATCCACCACCCACTCGTGCGGCACCTTTTGGCCGCCCACGCGAATGCGCTCGCGAAAGTCTTTGAGGTGGGGCGAAGTGTACAGGCCCACTTTGTAGCCCTGGTGTTGCAACACTGAAGCGACCAACGACGATACCGAACCCTTGCCGTTGGTGCCCGCAATGTGGACGCACTTGAGGCCCTGTTCGGGGTGGCCGAGCAGGTCCATCAACGCTTCTGTTTTGCTAAGGTCCGGCTTGTACGCCGCGGCCCCCTGGCGTTGGTACACCGGAAGCTGCGTAAAGAGGTATTCCAGTGTTTGCTCGTAGGTCATCACTTCAGGGCGAAGCGGAAGGTGAATTGCCCTTTTTGAATGTGGGGCGCACTGGGATTGGGAGAGAAGGTCACCGTATTGAGTGCCTTCTCGCCAATGCGAAACAACTTGTCGCTGGAGGTGGTGCTCAGCGTGTAATTGCGCTTGACGTCTTTGAGGTTGCCGTCCTTGTCTACGTAAATGTCAAACACGACCATCCCTTCCTCGTTGAAGTTGCGGTCCACCGTGGGCTCGCCCATCAGTCCGCGACCGTCGAGGTTGAAGCCGTAGGGTTTGTTGTTGCCCACAACGCCGCGTCCGTCGATGGAACCGTCGGTGGTGCCTTCGATGCCTGAACCCGAGGTTTCCCCGTCGCTCTGGTCCGAACCGCCACCGGTCAGGGTGCCAAAGAGGTCGTTGAGTTTGTCGTCCACCTCACGCGGCTTTTCTTCCGGAGTGGTTTCTGGAGTGGTGGTGGGCTGGGTCTCACTCACCTGCACGTCAGACGAGCTCTGGGTGGTCACCGGAGTGGTGGCCGCCGGCTGGGTAGGCTGCGGAGTGGGATTGGTGGTGGGGGTGGGCGTCGGATTGCTGATCTCCTGACCCTGTTGGGTAGATCCCGAAGCGGATTGGCTGTTGCCCGTGCGTGCCAACGACACGCTGATGGACTCCGATCCCAACGGCGGATCCGGGTAGGTAAACTTGGCAAACAGCAAGAGCAGCACGAGGATGATCGCGTGGAACCCAATGGTGATGGCCCAAGAAATACTGCGGTCTTGCGGGGTGCTCAGTTGCGTATCCATGTCGTTTACTTTTTGTCGCGGGTGGCCACAGACACATCCAGTCCGAGGTCATCCGCCAAACTCATCACTTCAATTGCGATGCCAAAATCCGAGGCGCGGTCGCCGTTGATGATCACTTTTTTGCGGTCCTCGGCCTTGTCAAAGAAGTAGGCGTTGAGTTTCGCAGGCAGTTCTTCCATGGTGGCGGCCTTGCCGTTCAGCTGAATCACGTTGGCCGAGGTGATGGTAATGGTCACCGGCGGCATGTCTACCGGCCCCGAAGTGGTTTCTGGCAGCTCCACTTGCTCACCGTTGACCACGTTGGTGCTCAGGATGATGAAGAAGATCAGCAGCAGAAACACCAGGTCGGTCATCGAAGACATGTTGCCCTGGGGCGAGACTTTGTTGCGTTGTCCGAAATCCATAGACGCTTATTTGCCGGGTTGTTCGAGGATGTCGAAGAATTCGATCGAGTTGGCTTCCATCTTGTGGATGGCTTTGCTCACGCGGGCCACCAGGAAGTTGTAAGCCATGTACCCCAGGATACCCACGATCAAACCCACAATGGTGGTGAGCATCGCGGTCATCATACCGCCGGCGAGTACGTCCAACTGGGTGCCTTGTTGGCGGATGTCGGTAAACACCTGCACCATACCGATCACGGTTCCCAAGAATCCAATCATCGGCGCAGCACCGGCAATGGTCGCCAGGGTGGAGAGGTTCTTCTCGAGCTTGTAGATCTCGAGCTTGCCCACGTTTTCAATCGAGGTTTTGATGTCGTCCATGGACTTGCCGATGCGGCCGATGCCTTTTTCCAGCATGCGCGCAACGGGGGTATCGGTAGAGGCACACAGGCCGCTGGCCGCCTCGATCTTACCGTCGAAAATGTAGTCCTTGATCTTGCTCATGAAGTTCGTTTCTTCTTTGAGGGCACGGTTGATGGACATGGTCCGCTCAAAGAAGATGTACACCGCAAGCACCGAAAGGATCAACAGCGGCACATTGATGTACCAAGAATCGATGAGTACCTCGAGGATGGATTGCTCGGCGTAGCCTTGTACGCCTTCGGCCGCGGTTTCGGCGACTTCGACGGCTTGGTCTCCGGTGATTTCTACACCGCCTTGGATGAATGTCAACAAGCTCATAGCTGGGTTCGCAGGATTACAAATGAATGAGTAGAGCCTCCGGTGGAGGTTTCGCGTTGGTTTCCCCGGAGTAACGGTAAAATTACGCCGCGCAGTATCTGGCCTTTCGGCGCGCGCGGGGATTTATTCAAGTTGAATCGTTCACAATTACCCTTCACAAAACTCCCTGGCGAGCGGGTTGAAATCCCCCTTCAAGCCCCGTACTTTGGGGCCATGAACATCGTGCTCTATACCGACGGTTCTTCACGCGGGAATCCTGGCCCAGGCGGCTTTGGCACCATCCTCACCGCTGGCAGCCACTACAAGGAACTCTCCCAAGGATTTCGCAAAACCACCAACAACCGCATGGAGCTCCTGGCGGTGATCGTGGGCCTGGAAGCACTCAAGAAACCAGGCATGCAAGTCCTGGTGGTCTCCGACTCCAAATACGTCATCGACTCGGTGGAAAAACGCTGGGTGTTTGGCTGGGAGAAGAAGAAGTACAAAGACAAAAAGAACCCCGACCTCTGGAAGCGCTTCCTCAGAGCCTACCGCCAGCACGAAGTGTCCTTCAAATGGGTCAAAGGCCACGCCGGCCACAAGATGAATGAACGCGCCGACGAGCTCGCCTTCAATGCCGCCAGCCAAAAGGAACTCTTCATCGACGAAGTGTTCGAAGCAGGCCTGGCCGGTTAACCCCTCGGGGAAAACTTCCCTTTGGCGTCCTCGAAAAGCCCGTTTTCACTGAACCCCAATGCCCCCGAACCGTTACCTTTGCGGCGAAAATCATAAGACCCTATGAGAACCGATCAATACCAGGGACACGATTACTACCTGATGGACGAATGGCTGACCGACGAGCACAAGCTCATCCGCGATGCTGCCCGTGCTTGGGTAAAGAAAGACGTCTCCCCCATCATCGAAAAATGCTTCGAGGAAGGGAAATTCGACCGCAGCCTCATCCCTGGCCTGGCCAGCATTGGTGCCTTTGGCCCGTACATCCCTGAGGAGTACGGCGGCGCAGGCCTCGACCAAATCTCTTACGGACTCATCATGCAAGAGCTCGAGCGCTGCGACAGCGGCCTGCGCTCCACTGCATCGGTGCAAAGCTCACTGGTGATGTACCCCATCTGGAAGTACGGCACCGAAGAGCAACGCAAAAAATACCTGCCGAAACTCGCCTCGGGTGAGTTCATCGGTTGCTTCGGGCTCACCGAGCCGGACCACGGTTCAGACCCCGGCAGCATGATCACCAACTACAAAGACATGGGTGATCACTACTTGCTCAACGGCGCCAAGCTGTGGATCTCCAACGCACCGTTTGCGGACATCGCCGTGGTGTGGGCCAAGAACGAAGAAGGCCGCATCCACGGACTCGTCGTTGAGCGCGGCATGGAAGGGTTCTCTACCCCAACTATGCACGGCAAATGGAGCCTGCGCGCTTCAGACACCGGCGAGCTGGTGTTTGAAGACGTAAAAGTGCCCAAAGAAAACCTGCTGCCCGGCCGCAGTGGCCTCGGCGCTCCGTTGAGCTGTCTGGACTCTGCCCGTTACGGCATCGCTTGGGGTGCAATTGGTGCGGCCCTGGACTGCTACGACAGCGCCCTGCGTTACAGCAAGGAGCGCAAGCAGTTTGGCAAGCCTATCGGCGCCTTCCAGCTCCAGCAGAAAAAACTCGCCGAGATGATCACCGAGATCACCAAGGCGCAGCTCTTGACCTTCCGCCTAGGCGAACTGCGTGAGGAAGGCCGTGCCACCTCAGCTCAGATTTCGATGGCCAAGCGCAACAACGTGGACATGGCCATCAACATCGCACGTGAGGCCCGCCAAATCCACGGCGGCATGGGCATCACCAGCGAATACCCCATCATGCGCCACATGATGAACCTCGAGAGTGTGATCACCTACGAAGGCACCCACGACATTCACCTGTTGATTACCGGTATGGACATCACCGGAGAACCTGCGTTCTCTTAATTCGTCCAACCCAACCGCATAGAAAAAGGGCAGCGATTTCGCTGCCCTTTTTGTTTACCGCTGCACAACCAAGCGTAGTGTTTCTCGTCCGTTCGGGGTCTGGAGCTCCAACAGGTAAATGCCGGAAGGCAGCTCCGCGGTGGCGATAAACTCCCGTGGATTCGGATGGGAAATGTGGTCGATTTCGCGCCCGTGCAGGTCACGCAAGGTGAGCAGGGTGGCATTTTCGGTGGTGATCTCTACCGTCACCCCTGTCCCGGCCGCTGCTGGATTGGGCCAAGCGCTGAGTGCCGCGAGCGGTTCAGTGACCGTGATGGTGGAACAATCGCCGCAATCGTTGGGGCAGTCCAGGTTCCATACACACAGGGTGTAGTCGCCAGGGCCATCGATGTAAAATGCATCGGGAGCGCTGCCGGTGTAGGTCTCGTAGACGCCGTTTCCATAAAAGGTCCATTGCAGGTTATCCAAGTCGGTCGACACTTCGACATGCAGCACATCACCGTCCACGAAGGTTTGATAATCTGGGCCTGGACAGTCTCCGATTTCCATTGGAAAGCACTCGCATGTACCGCCACATGTGGCGCTCTCTAGGCACGCACACGTCTCGTATACGCCAGGCCCAGGTGCCTGCCAATCAACCTGCTCGCCCGAACCGACGTATTCGCCCTCAATGAACCAGTCCACGGAGCCTGTGCCATAACCAAAGAGCCATACGTCTGTATCGCAAGCCTCGTAGCTCGCCCAAATCTCGCAGTCCACGCCGCAAGGAGAAATCACGGTGAATGTGCTCGACAAGAATGCCTCGTCACACCCGGGCAGTGCGAAGATGGCTGTGGCAGTCATCACATCTGGCACATCGGACAAATCGGCTTGCAATACGCCTCCTTGGGTAGTGTATGTTGATTCATTCACGCCCCAGAGGACTTCCACATCCTCGGGCAATCCCGGGATCTCAAAATAACCTGCGCACCCATCTTGAGTGAAGAACAGCTCGAAGGAGTCATCACACGGCTGGCCACAGTCCGTGATCGGCACGAATGCATCCACTGAAATCAGCCCGCATCCGAACAACTCAAATTGCCCGGTGACGGTCACACCTGGGGCAAGCCCATCTGCGTCCAACCAAAGCGAACCACCTGTGGTCGTAAACACCTGATCGTTCACATACCACACCACAATCTCGGTGTCTGTTCCAGGGATTTCCAGTTGAACCCAACATTCACCGACGCCTTGATTCGCGATCAGTTCATACGGGCCGCAATCAAACGCACACGGCTCAAGGGTGAGTATTTCTGTAATGGGCGCAGCATCAGGACAGCCCTCGATGTAGGGGTATACCGTAATTTCATACACCTCCAATGCACCCGTGTTGTTTTGGATCTCGATGTAGCTCTGGCTGCTGTAGTATTCGCCGTTGACATACCACTCCTGGCCAGACAGCAGGTCGTCCACTACGTAGAGCCCTGCACTGCAGCTTTCGAGGTTTTCATACTCCACCGATACTTGTTGGTCGCACGTGGTACACCCTTCGGTCACAAAGCTGGTTGACAGCACGTAACCATAGGGGCAAGCAGGCGAAGTGATGAACAATTCAACCTGCACCGTTTCTTCACCAAAAGCAGTGTAGTAGCTGGTCAAGTCATTGCCCCACCACCAATCGTTGAGCGTCCAGCTGAGTTCAGCGCCCTCGGGCAGGTCGGTGGCAGTGATCTCCCAGACGCAATCGCCGTAGGGGTTGACTTGGATGTCACCGCCCTCGCAGAGTGGTTCGCCGCCTTCGCAATCGGTGGTGACTGAGAAGCACTCGCTGATGCTCCCGCACAGGTCGGTGGTGGACATGGCGCACACGGTGTAGGTGCCGGGACCGGCAAAGGTGTGCAGCAGCACATCGCCGCTGGCGGTAGTGCCGTCGCTCAAGAGCCAGGTAATGTCGCCCTCAAAGTCATACTCGGTGCTGAACAGGAAGATGCAGTCTCCGCAGTCATGCGAGTTCACCGTCAAGTGGCAAGGCGAGCAATCCTCTTCGGACACCTCCAAATCTTCGCAATACCAGTTGGAGCAGCCTTCGTAGGTGATGTTCAGGCAGATCTCGTAGTCGCCCGGTTCGGCGGGGGTCCAAGAAAATTCGGGGTCGATGACTTGCAACACGCCGTCCACGTACCAGCAGTATATGCCGCCTTCGCATTCGGTCTGGTTGTCGAAGACCCAGGTGCCGTCTTCAATGTCGTAGGTGTAATAGGGATCGCAGGAAGCGCTTGCCAACAGGGAGGTGCCGAGCATCACGGCCAGCACCAGAAGGGTCTGAATAGCTTTCATCTTAGCGGGTTGATTGGACGGCCGAAGCCGCAGGGTGGTTCAATTGTTTTCGTCAAGTGGAATCCACACCAAAGACCCTTAGCCCTGTTGCCGGGTTGCGCCAAAATCGCATTTCAGCGTCCCAAGAATGGTTGCACGCGATCAGTGAGCACAGATTTTGAAAATCGGCCTATGCAACCAAAGCAACCTCTCGCAAAACCAAATGAAAACAACCCATCCAGCATCAAATAAGTGGAAGCCCGTCTTGCAAAAACCATCTGGAAACGTAGAAAAATCACAGAAAAAAAGGTCCAAAAATGTGTTTTAGCCCTCCAATATTGCGACTTCAAAAACACCCCTTAAGGTTCCAATCTGAAGCGATCGGCATCCGAAAGCACCGGGAACTTGGCCCGGAATCCGTCCAAATCAGACTTGGACAGCACCGCTGAAATCACCGCTTCACCTTCCACCTCAGCATCGAGCCGCTCGCCCTTCATGCTCCACACTGCCGAGCGACCGTTGTAGGCGATGCCATTCGCATCTTCGCCCACCCGGTTGCAGCCGGCCACGTAGCTGGCGTTCTCGTGCGCCCGTGCGGCGAGCAAGGCTTCCCACGCATGCACCCGCACCGCAGGCCAATTGGCCACATACACCAGCAGGTGGTAATCAGGGCCTTGGTCACCTAGGACGTTCCGGCTCCACACGGGAAAACGCAGGTCGTAACAAACCAAGGGGCAAATGCGCCAGCCTCGCCACTCCACGATCAAGCGTTTGGTGCCTGCGGTGTATTCCGCGTGCTCGCCGGCAAAGCTGAACAGATGGCGTTTGTCGTACTGCCCCAGTAAGCCTTCTGGCCCCACGGCCAGCATGCGGTTGAAGAATTGCCCGCCCTCTTCCACAGCTACCGAGCCCAAGAGGAGTGCGTCCAACGCCTGGGCTTGCTCCTGCATCCACACAAGCGTATCGCAGCCGGGATGGAACGCTTCGGCCACGCCTTGCGGCGACATGTTGAACCCGGTGGTAAACATCTCGGGCAAGAGAACCACGTCGGCATCCAGGCCTTGCAGGAGGCCTGCGAGGTGCCCGCGATTGGCCGCACCGTCACTCCAAGTGAGGTGCGCTTGGACCACGCTGAGCTTAAGATTCGGGGAGGCTGCGGACATAAAGCAAGTCGAAGAATTGGGGTTGGTTTTGGTCAGGGTCGAAGGGCTCGAACTCGGTGGGCTCAAGCGGACGGTAGTGGTAGGCGTTGTAGCCGTGCTGGGCCAGCAAAGCCGTGACGGCGGCCGCACTGTTTGGGTTGCGGTCGGAGCCTGGGCCGCGCACTTCGCACCAGACGGCTTGGATTTTTCCAGTGGCCAGGCTTTGCGCCATGCCACGCACCACGGCCTCCTCAGCACCTTCCACATCAATCTTCACCATGTGGACAGCGTCCCAGTTGGGCAAGCGGTCGGCAAAGAAGGCATCGAAGGTGGTCACCGGCACCTCCACGGTGCGGTCGTAACCAGACGCCTCCCACCCTTTGCTCGAGGTCACCAGCGACGAACCGCCGGGGTTGGCGTCCGAAATGTGGAAGGGCAAGGCACCCTGCCGGTCGCTGAGGGCTACGGTGTGGACTTCGCCAAACATCTCGGGATGGGCAGCCAGTTGTGGGCCGAGCTCGGGGTTGGGCTCAAATCCGATGGACTCCAAATCCAACAACATCGCCTCGTACAGGTAGCCGCCGATGTTGGCGCCAATGTCGATGAAGACCGCCTTTTCCGGCGCATGGGCGCTCACAAACCGCCACAAAGGGCTGCCTTCGTAGGTGCGGTTGATGTTGCCAGGCGCGTAGTTCCACAGGCGGAGCAAATGGTGCTCCGGCAGGCGGATTTCGATGTCGTGGTGGAAGAAGTGGCTGCGGCGATGAGCTGGGATCAAGCGGTCGCCCAAGGCGAGCACCAAGCGCGTTTTGCGCCCGCCCACATCCAAGGAAAACGGCAGCTTGCCTAAAAAACGCGCCAGTCGGTTCATGGGGAGTGTAGCGGTTGGGTGAGTCCGTAGAGCCACGGGTTGCGCGGCAAGGTACGCAGCGTGGGTGAGCCCGCGGTGAAGGAACTGCCCGAGGGGTTCCACCAGTAAAACTGCAGGCTGTCGGGTTGGTGTTGACGCACGTCCTCGAAGTACACACCCAAGTGCACATCCCACACGCTGTCGCCGCGCTGGCGGAATTCCTCGGCATGTAACGAGCGGTAGAACACCGGTTCGCCCTCCCTGAAAAACTCGCACACATACCGCATGTCAGCAGGTCCTTCCTGCAAGGTCAACGTCGACCTCGAAAAAATCCATCCTGAATCCTCCCATCGCTGGACTTCGGGGGAGCGGACCTCGCTGTATTCGTTTCCGGCGGTGAAGTCCCAGCCTGCGCCCAATCCGGCATCCAAAGCGGCCTGCCCCTCCTTCTCAAGCCAATACCACGCGCCGTTGTGGTAGCCCTTGTGCGAGGCCAACGCCGGATACTTATCGACCATCATGCTGAGGAATTCAGGTTTCGGACGATCGAAATGTGGGGTAAGGCCAATGAAGGCGCATTCTGAGTGTTGAACACGGCCTTCGAACCAACGGACAAATTCTTGATATGATGACAGGCTATCTGGGCGGAAGGCAGCATCATTCAACGGGGTAATGTCCTCAGGAGAACCATTGATCAAGCGCCCGTGCGCCTCAATGAATGGAGATATACTCAGCAAAGTAGGAGGAGATGTGCAAGACTCTGAGAGGGCCACCTCTGCTTCCTGCAACCCACGTTGCCAAACACCCGAAAAAGACCGCTCATAAAACACCGCGTAATGGTCCCGCTTGACCACCAAAGCCAGCGCAAACACCCCCATCACCAACGCTGCAACCCCCAGCGGAAACTTGCGCTTGGGCTCCGGCAATCCGTTCCACACCCCGCCTACCAACGCGGCCACCAAAAAGGGCAGTCCAAATACCAATACACGGTGTTGAAGAATCGGCCCAACGAGCACCGAATATGCGTATCCCACCACCAGTGGTAGCGCCCAAACGGCCAATGCAGCCAAGCGCTCCTTCCGGTATCCCTTAAATGCCATCAACCCCGCAAAAACCAGAGCGGTAAAGCCTCCGGCAAACATGCGGTTGGAGACGTAGCTCAAATGGTCCAGCACAAATCCGGGGCTGGGCGGTGCCAAAAAATCGCCCAAGTCCTTGTGCCCAAACTGTTGGAGCGTGATGGGCAAATGCGGCAGAAACAACACCAATCCGCCGGCAGCTACAAGCAACAATGGAAGCAGATTTTGGCGGTAACCCAAGGCCACCACCAGGCCCAAACCCACCGCCGTCAATCCGGCGAAGTAATGCGCATACATGCTCAAAGCCAACCACACCGCACTCCACACCACTGTGCGTTTGCGGCCGTCTACCACCCCTTTGAAGGTAACAGCCAGGGCCATCACAAACAGCATCCCCAGCGCATACGGCCGGGCAATCTGGGCGTGCATCACCGCAGGCTGAAGTACAGCAAGAATGGCGGCCACAAGCAGGGCGGAGCGTCCATCCATCCAGCGTTTGACGGCGACATAGGCGAGCCAAACGACGCCTACGCCGGCGAGCAGAAAAGGAAGCTTCAACAGGAAAATGGACCACTCATTGGGGTACAACAGCCCAAAGTCCCCCAAGAAACGGTACCACATGTGATGCAGCCCTGGATGTGCGTCGGATGCCACGGCCTCCCAAAACTCAGGCACATTGAGCGGCTCAGGGATACTGTTGTACTTCGAGGTGAGGTCAGGCCAAATTCGGTTCCACGTGCTGTATTCATCGTACGTCAACGGGATGGCCCAAAAACGCCAAAAACGGGCAAGGGATGCCACCGCCAAGATGGCTACAAGCCACCAGCGTTGGGCCTTATCCGATGGCGCGAAGGCGCGCGAGGCCACGTTCGAGGGTGTCGTTGGATTTTGCAAAACAGAAGCGCATCATGTGTTCGTGCACCGGCTGGTGGTAAAATACCGAAACCGGAATGGATGCAATGCCGTGCTCGACCGTCCAGCGCTGGGCCACTTCGGTGTCGATGCCTTGGTCCAGAGCGCTGTAGTTCAGCAGCTGGAAGTACGTTCCACCGGCCGGGATGGTGGTAAACGGCGTGTCTTTGATGCCTTCTAGGAACACGTCGCGGCGTTCTTGGTAAAAGGCCGAAAGTTCTTTGTGGTGGTTGCTGCTGCCCATGAAATCTGCGAGGGCATACTGCACCGGGGTGTTGTGGCAGAATACGTTGTACTGGTGCACCTTGCGGAACTCGGCCATGAGGTTGCCGGGGCCCGCGATGTAGCCGGTCTTCCACCCGGTGGCATGGTAGGTTTTGCCAAAGGACCCCACGATCAAACTGCGCTCGCGCAGCACTTCACTCCGGGCCATGCTTTGGTGCTCGGCGCCGTCGAAGACGATGTGTTCGTATACCTCATCGCTCAGCACAATCACCTCCATGTCCTTGAGGATGCGTTCGAGCTCCACCAAATCTCGGGGCGACAGCACAGTGCCCGTAGGGTTGTGGGGCGAGTTGAGGACGAGCATGCGGGTTTTGCGGTTCACCCGGCGGCGCACTTCTTCCCAGTCGATGCGGTAGTCGGGGGCGTGCAGTTGGATGTACACCGGCGTGCCTCCCGCGAGTTCAATGGCCGGGGCGTAGCAGTCGTAGGCTGGGGTAAACAGCACTACCTCGTCCCCTTCGCGCACCAAAGCGGTGATGGCGGTAAACAAGCCTTGCGTAGCACCGGCAGTAATGGTCACCTCGGTGGCTGCATCGTAGCCCGCGCCGTACCGCTCTGCAAATTGCGCCGCAACCGCCTCGCGTAAGGGCAATACCCCGGGCATGGGGGCATATTGGTTCAGGCCCTTCTTCATGTATTTGGCCACGCCTTTGACCAGCTTCTCGGGCACGGGGAAATCCGGAAAACCCTGCGACAGGTTGACCGCATCGTGCTCCTGGGCAAGGGCCGACATCACCGAAAAAATGGTGGTGCCCACCTGGGGCAGCTTGGACGAAAGGGGATGGGGAAATTCGGGCATAATGGCGGCAGCAAATGGCAAGAACGAAGGTAGGCCTCCAATTGAATTGGTCGACAAACAATCGGGTTTCATTTGCCCACAATCGGTACTGGAAGAAAGTTGCGTATTTTTGAGTTTCGCGAAAAACTAAACCACTTGACTACCCGCGCCCTCTCCTTCTTTGACCGGTTGGTGTTGCTTGCATGCACCGCTCTGCTGACCACGGCTGTGGCCGCTCAGGAAAAACCGTACGTCCCCGGAGAGTTCATCGTGCGCTTCTCCCCCGACGCCCAACCGGGCGCGGTCCTGGAAGAAATGGCCGACCTCTGGGGCAGCCAAGTGCAATCCACTCCACTGTCGCGCAGCACCCACATCTTCAAGCTGAGCACCAACGTCACCGTGTTTGAACTCTCGGACGAAGGCCGCGGCCTGCTCGACGATTTGCGCGACCATCCCAGCGTGGATGTAGCCCAATTCAACCACTACATCTCCGAACGCGAGGTGCTGCCCAACGACCCCGGCATCGACCAACAATGGCACCACGCCAACGGCGGTGACCACGACATCGACTCTGACCTCGCTTGGGAAACCACCACCGGGGGCAACACCGCAAACGGCGACGACGTGGTGGTGTGCGTCATTGAAGGCGGCGGCACCTACTACAGCCACACCGACCTGATCGACAACCACTGGACCAACCCCGGCGAAATCCCCGGCAACGGCATCGACGACGACGAAAACGGCTTTGTAGACGACTACAACGGCTGGAATGCGACATCCGACGACGACAACATTCCCGGCGGCAACCACGGCACAGGGGTCTCTGGCATGATTGGCGCCAAGGGCAACAACGAACTGGGCGGCTCGGGCGTGAACTGGGACGTCAAACTCATGCAAGTGGTCATTGGAGCTTTGACCGAAGACAATGTCATCTCGGCCTATAATTACCCCTTGGTGATGCGCCAGCTCTACAACTCCACCGGCGGCGACAAAGGTGCACTGGTAGTGGCCACTAACGCCTCCTGGGGCATCGACTTTGCCAACCCGGACAACTACCCGGTGTGGTGCGGCTTTTACGACGACTTGGGTGCAGCTGGCATCCTGAACTGCGGCGCCACGGCCAACAACAACGTCAACGTCGACAATGTGGGCGATATGCCCACCGGCTGCAGCAGCCCATACATGATTGCGGTCACGGCCACCAACAGCGCCGATGTGCGCACCTTCAGCGGCTACGGACAAACCTCCATCGACCTGGGCGCCCCGGGCGAATCGGTGTATTTGCCGAGCGGGACCTGGGTGTACGGCAACACCAGCGGCACCTCATTTGCGAGCCCTGCAGTGGCCGGCGCGATTGCCTTGCTGTACAGCGCTCCGTGTGCCAGCTTTGCCAACCTCGCCCTCAGCGATCCCCAAACTGCCGCAGACTTGGTGCGCCAATACCTGTTTGACGGCGTGGATGCTGTACCGGGCTTGGCCACAGAAACCGCCACCGGCGGACGCCTCAACGTCAACAACGCCCTGCAATTGCTCCAAGGCGATTGCGGCCCCTTGCCCACCTGTGATATTCTGGACCTGACAGCAACCGCCGACTGCGTGTTTAATCCTGTTTCGGGACAGGTGGAATCTCAAGTCACGCTCACCGTGAGCTTTGCCCATACGTTTTGTGACGTGGCCGAGCTGTGTGTGGACGATGGCTCCACCCTGACCTGTGACGCGTTGGAAAGCAACGCCTGGGACTGGTTTGCACCCGAGTACACCTTGACCGGATTGAATTCTGGAGCGGCGCTGACGTTCACGGCCACCACAGCCGACGGGCAAACGGCATCGGTGAGCATCACCACTGCCGACTGCAGCGGATTTGTACCCGGCTGCACCGATCCCGAAGCGGTCAACTACGACGCCATCGCCAACTTCGAAGACGGCTCGTGCGTGTACCCGTGCTCGCTGGTCACCTTGGCCCTCAGCACCGATTGCTGGGGCGGCGAAACGGGCCTGACACTCACCCACGAAAGCGGAGAGGTGGCCTTGTCGGTACCCACCGGCAGCCTGCTCAGCCTGACCGATTACAGCTGGCCGCTCTGCCTGCCAGACGGCTGTTACACCCTCACTCTCACCGACTATTACGGCGATGGCTTGGCCGGAAGCATCTTTGGCTGCAGCAACGACGGCACCTTTGGCGCGGACTACGTTGCCGGGGTGAACATTGCCTCATTGGACGCCCCCAACTTTGGCGCTTCCATCTCCTGGGAATTCTGCGTCACCTTTGGTGAAATCCCCGGTTGCACCGACCCCGCAGCCTGCAACTACACCCCCGGCGCCGACACCGACGACGGCACCTGCGAAGTGCCCGGTGGCCCCTGCGACGACGGGCTGGACACCACAGGCAACGACACCGTGCAAGCCGACTGCACCTGCGCCGGCCTCGAGCTGGGCTGCACCGACGAAACCGCGTGCAACTACGCCGCCACCGCTCTGCTGGACGACGGCACTTGCACCTACCCGGGCTGCACCGATCCGGTGGGCATCAACTACGACCCCACCGCCGGTTGCGACAACCAGAGCTGCACCTACACCTGCGACACGTTCAACCTGAACCTGACCACCGATTGTTGGGGCGAAGAAGTCTTCTGGAATATTGTGGACGCGGATGGCACTGTGCTCTACAGCAGCAGCGCCGGCGACTATGACGACCTGACCACCTACAGCATTCCGGTGTGTTTGAACCCCGGGTGCTACACCTTCACCATCTTCGACAGCTTTGGCGACGGCATGTCCGGTGTGGCCTCAGGCTGCGAGCAAGACGGCTTCTACGACCTGACCGATGCCGATGGCAATGTGCTTATCAGCCTGCTCGCCCCAAATGCGGCTTACGGCGACATGGAGCAACAAACCTTCTGTTTGGCTTCGGATTGCCTTGGAGATTTTGACGGCGACAACTGGCGTCTGGTGCCCGACCTGCTGCTGCTGGTCGGCAACTACTCGTGCATGGGGGATTGCGGAATCACCGACCTCAACGGCGATTCTTCGGTAGACGCAGCAGACCTGCTGACCTTCCTCGGATTCTTCGGAACGGCGTGCGAATAGCCTTAGCGGACCACCGCTAGCTTGGTCACTTCTCGGGACTTCCCATCGGTGGTCGACACGTACACAAAGTAAATGCCTGTAGACACCGCACCGCCTGACGCGCGCTGCCCGTCCCACACCGCACGGCCTCCGTTGGCCACGGTTTGGAACACCACGTTGCCCGCCGCATCGGAGATCTTCACATCCGCATCTTGCGCCAAACCATCGATGATGATGTCACCCGCATACCCGGGCTGCACCGGGTTGGGGAACACCGAGACGTTCTCCATTTCAGGATAGTAGTTGGTGGCATCGCCGCGGTAGGCGATCACGCCTTTTTCGGTGGCGAAGTACACCTCGCCTGTTTCGTGGTTGATGGCAATGTCCAAGACGTTGTTGCTCAGCAGCGGCGAGTTTTCGGCCGTAAAGTGTTGGATGGTTTGGGTGCCATCGGGGCTCAACAAGAAGACCCCACTGTTCACCGTACCGATCCACTTGCGGTTGGCCCCATCGATCTCGATGGCTTGTACCGTTTCGGTCTCGAGCAGGATTTGCACGTTGCCGTCCTGGGTGATCAGGATTTGTTGCGCGTCGCAGTTTTCGCCGCCTTCAAACAGGCAGTCTTGCGAATAGAACACAGCCAAGCCTTCGAGCAAGCCCACCCACATTTCACCGTCGAGGTCTTCTTCCATGCAGAAGACGTCGCGTGAGGGCAAACCGCCACTCCCCGCTTCGCTGTCCAGCAAAATCACGCTGTCATCGGTGGGATCGCCCGGAGTGTCGCCCGGGTTGAGTACGAGGATGCCCGTTTGGTCCGGCACCATGCACCAGATGTAGCCACTTGCCGCAGCAAGCACTTCAGTCACCCGGTTGAATTCGTCTACAAGTCCCGCCACATTCAAGGCTTGGAACTCACCCCCGGCCGTGCGCACATGCAGCGGCGTGGCCGATTGGTTGTTGGAGAACCACAAGTTGCCGTCGCGGTCAAAGTCCAATCCCCCCACACCAAATCGCAGCGAACCGCCAAAGTCACCCGGGGTCAGGCTGCTGTTGAGGTCGTTGAACACATCGGCAAACTCGCCGTCCTTCATGCGGATGAGCCCGTGGTACCACGATCCAAAAAACACCTCAGTAGGGTCGAGCGGATTGATGCTCGCGTCCATGAGGTCAAAGAAGGTGGAATCTCCGAAGTTTCGTTCCCAAATCCATGATTTATCCACCAAACCATAGGTGCCTGCAGAAGTGTAGTTGGGGACCCAAGACGCATCCACGCCCCCGGTGCTGATCCACACATTGTTGTTCCAGGCCTCCACTCGGCGCACATCGGCACGCTTGGGCCCGTCGGGAAGCACCTTCCACTGCGCTCCAAAGAAGTTGAAGCCCAACAATCCGCCCTCGCCGTTGGCGATCCAAATGCGGTCATTGTCGGTATGCACCAAGGCATTGCCACGCAAAGGCGTATCGCTCACCTCGCCCCAAATACCGGTCTGGTCCAACGCCATGTTGTAAAAACGCAGGTTGCCATAGGTGGTCACTAGCAAACGGTCCTCGCTCAAGTGCACATCCCGAATGATCGTAGGATCCAATCCCGGCAACGCCTGCCAATCGCCAGTATCCAACGTCTGTACGTAAACGCGGTCCTGGTCGCCATCCTCAATCTGGGCCAGCATGTATTGCCCGTTGCGCTCCAAGTTCACCACGTTGGCCATGGGCTCGGGTACCTCGGTCACCAAGTCCCAATTCTGGAAATCGGCCAAAAACGCATTCCCCCGCTCAGCCCGGTACACCCCGGCCTCAGTGGCTGCGTAAACAAAAGTCCCATCAAACACCACATCGTTAACCCCCACATAAATCTCATCGGGACCCAGGAACCACGTGTCGCTCACTTCTTGCTTAGCAGGGTCCAAGACCACCACCCCAAAGCCACAGCTCAGGTACGCCAACCCACCCTCAAAGGTCACCTCACGGATGCCCTTGTCGGCGAGAATGTTACTCTGCGCAATGTCCTGGAGGTTCACAGCAGCCTCGGACCAAATCAGGTCCAGGTTGCCATTGTCATACCCCACCAGCAACACCTTCTGCTGCTTGCTGTACCCAATCGCACTCACCCCCACATCCGAAAGCACGGAGGTTTTGTTGTAACGCGTCACAGATTTATCGGGATGGTTGTAAGCAAACACCGCATACGGCGTCGCACAAAAGATCAACCCCTGCCCATCATCGGCCACATCAATGGTCTCGTAGTACGGCAGGTGCTCGGTCCAAAAACCAATCTGCCCCCACGCATGGGCGGCACTGGCTAGGAAGAAAAACGCAATAATCCAAGTTCTCATAAGCGATCAAGAAGGCCGGTCAGGCCTCAGGCTAACGTCAAAATAACGGGATTCGTACACGCCAATGTTCACACCTCAATCCGTTTTTTCAATTCAACCCCAGTAATGCTAATTTTACCCCCCAACAGCCGGCCCCGTAGTTCAACTGGATAGAATATCAGATTTCGGCTCTGAGGGTTGGGGGTTCGAATCCTCCCGGGGTCACAAGAACAAGGCTATAAGAGGCCCGACGCGACAGCGTCGGGTTTTTTGTTTGACCAAGAATACCAAGGCGCGCAGCCCTTGAGCATTCTTGGATAGGCAAAAAACCTCGTCGGCTCTGCCGACGTAAGGCCTCTGTGCAGCCAGTTCGGAATTTTGAGCCCACGAGGATCTGCAATCCTCCCGGGGTCACTAAAAACCCTTCTAAGTCATCGATTTAGAAGGTTTTTTTGTGCAACGAGGTGTTCGTATGCCTGTCACCGACGAAACATTCTAAATTGGCCGTTGAAGCCGCACAGCGCTTGAGCACTTCAGACAACTGGACCATGAGAACCACTTCTCCACCATCCTTCTTGAGACGAATTACGCCGCGTGTGTGAGGCGGTAATCAACGTACATCTGGCTGTATGTCTTTCACACATTTCCTCTTTCTCTTTGCCTTCTTGCCTGTTGTATTAGGGATCAACCGGTTTCTCCCGCTGCGCTGGAGCAATGTGTTCCTGTTGATCACCTCGTTGCTGTTTTACTTCGCTGGCGAATCCACGTTGGTGCTGCTGCTGATCTGCTCGATTGCTTGGAATTACCTCGGGGCATTGACGATGCAGCGATGGATACAACACAAACGAGTCATACTCGGGCTGGCCATTGCAGGAAACCTCATGGTGCTGGTGTATTACAAGTACGTTGTATACCTCACCCATCTGATGGGTTTGGACACTTGGGCCAACGAATACCGCCTCGCTGATGTAGCCCTGCCCTTGGGCATCAGCTTCTTCACCTTCCAAGGGATCTCTTATTTGGTGGATGTCTCGCGAGGAGAACATCAGGCTGCAAGGAACCCCATTAAAGTAGGGTTGTATATCGCGCTGTTCCCTCAGTTAATTGCTGGGCCGATTGTCAAATACAAAGAAATCGCAACCGCGTTGGAACAGCGGTCCACCACCCATGCCCAACGTTGGAATGGGTGTTTGAAATTCCTACGCGGGCTGGTCAAAAAAGTGGTGTTTGCAAACCAATTCGCCTTGATCGCGGACGCCACCTTTTCTGAAGCCAGCATGGGGCTTCCAAGCTCCATAGCATGGCTCGGTTTGGTGGCCTATACGCTGCAAATTTATTATGACTTTTCGGGGTACTCAGACATGGCGATCGGGCTGTGTCGGATCATGGGATTTACCATACCGGAGAACTTCAACCACCCATACATCGCCCGATCTCTGCGAGATTTTTGGCGGCGCTGGCACATCTCGTTGTCCACCTGGTTCAGAGACTATTTGTACATCCCACTTGGCGGCAGTCGGGTCACCACTTGGCGGGTGTATCTGAATTTGTGTATTGTGTTCTTCATCACCGGTTTGTGGCACGGCGCAAGCACCAACTTTGTGCTTTGGGGACTCATGCATGGCGCGTGGATACTACTCGAGCGCAGGTTTGCCAACACCTTGAATCGCCTTCCTCGCTGGCTGCAACACGGCATCACCTTGCTGGTAGTCATGCTTACGTGGGTGTTCTTTCGCTTGGAAAACCTCCATGAGGCCTGTCTGTATTTCACATGCCTCTTTCAAGGTATGGGTGAGAACTTTTTTGCACTGACCTACACCACACCCTATCTCTGGACACTGTTGGCCGCTGGCGCTCTGCTTACAACCCCCTTGCGTCATGCATTGGTCAAGTGGAGGGACCAGTGGTTGCATCCAAAAACAAGTGTGGTACTTCAGTGCATCATCTATGGCGGCGCAGGGGTGTTCTGTTGGATGGAGATGAGCTCAGCCACCTACCAGTCATTTATTTATTTCAAGTTCTAGTGGACCTTACGCAGCGCATCTTTGTCAACTTACTCTTTCTTGTCCTGCTCATTCCAGGAGCACTCCTGCTGCTGGATTGTGACAAAGGGAAAACGTGCGAACGGCGTGATCTGGCTAGAAAGCCTGTTTTCGGCTGGAATCCTCTGCCCGTAGATTCACTCGATACGTATTTCAAAGATCACTTTGCGCTGCGCAACCGACTTTCTCATTGGAATGCGTCGCTCAAATATGAACTGTTCCATTCTTCGGCCCATCCGCAATTGACGCAATTGGGAAGCGACGGTTGGTGGTTCTACACTTCTCGCGAAGACGGGGCGTATGAAAGCCGCACGCAGAGCAAACACCTTTCAAAGGAAGAGATTGCATCGATCGCAACACTGCTCCTTGACCGCAAAAACCAATTGCAGCTCCAAGGCATAGACTACGTTGCGGCTGTCTGGCCAGACAAAACTTCAATCTATCCGGAATTTCAACCTTGGAACCTTCGCGTGCAGACGGCTGATGGACCCAACAAAACAACACGCGTGAATCATGCGCTGTCCGAACGCAATACTGATTGGCGCATATTGGAAGTTCAGGATGAACTGCGCGCGCGCTCTGGGCGCGTTCAAACCTACCACAAGATCGACACCCATTGGAACAAAGTCGGGGCGCACTGTGCTTACAGCCAGCTCATGCTTTGGCTTGGAAAAAAACCCTTGGCGCTGGATGATTTTGCACCTACAGACAGCGTCAATCGCGATGGAGACCTCAAAGCCCTTGCAGGTTTGTGCAATCACCCGAACATCCAAGACTGGCAACCCAGGTTGGCGGACCAACTCGATCCGGACTCCTATTTCACCCAAGAATACGACCGCTGCCTGATTGTTGAGCAAGCGAATGCCACGCATACCGAGACCATTTTGGTCTTTCGCGACTCCTTTACATCGGCCCTGGTCCCTCTGATAGCGAGACACTACTCCAAAGCCATCTTCATTTGGGAGGGGTACCACCAAAAGTGGGTTGAGAAGTTTCAACCCAATGTGATTCTTGACGCCAAAGTGGAGCGCTATTTTTAATGGGAAACCGCCGGACCGACAGCGACCGCATTCAACCCCAATGCTCAATCGCAGACCGCCCCAAAGCTGGCCAAGACCGCCAGCAAATCTGCCGTCTCAACCTGCCCCGAGCCATTCACATCGGCGCCGTCACACCCCACTGACGTGCACGGATCAAACGTGCAACTGCCGTCGTCCAGCGTGGCCGCAGGGTTGTAGTTGTTGGCTGCGTCGTAGGTGCAGCCTGGCATCTCGGGCACAGCGCAAGCGCAATCTGCTCCCAGCACTTCGCCGGTGGTAGCGGCATCACCGTCGTCACACGGGTCGCCGGGATAGGTGCAGACATCTGCGAGGGTCGCGGTAGCGTCGTAGTTGCAGGCGGTGTTGTCCATGCATCCCGCACACGTAATGAAATCACACGAACCGTCGTTCACCGTTGCGGCAGGGTTATAATTGCAACCGAAGGGATCGGTGCACCCCAACACGTCCACCACTTCACAGGTGCAGCTTGCGGTGATTTCCTCGCCGGTGGTGGCGGCGTCGCCGTCGTCACACGCATCGCCCACGAAGAGGCACGAGCCGTCATCGGTGTTGGCTGCAGCGTCGTAGTTGCAGGCGGTGTCGTCGATGCAACCGTCTACCGCCACCCAAAGCCAGGCGTCGTAGACCAGCTCTGGGTGATCGATGTAGGGGTTGCGGTTGCCTTGGGCGGTTTCAATACGGTCGTTGCGCGTGAGTTCAGCTGCGCTGACCGGATCATCCAAGTGCCAGGTGTACAACAAGCTCACGCTGCCAATGAGGCTGATATCCCCAGCCTGAGTGGGATACATGGTATAGAAGTAGAACAGTTGACGTGCCACATCGCCTTTGCGCGCTTCACGGGGTTCCCACACCGAATTGTAACGCTCGGAGTAATCATCGGCGTTGGCCGGTTGAGTGCTCGTAGATTGGTAGTTGCCAGCGCCGTCCACTCCGTACCATACAGCATTGGCATCGTCCACCTCGGAGAACGGGTAATTGGACCGGGCGGAATTAGCAGAACCGTGCGCCGGACGCAGATTGTGGATGTCAGAACGCATGGGTGAGGCGCTGCCGTATAACGATTGCGGCACCAAGTGTTCTGCATTGATGGGGTCCGGAAACGTGGTGAATTCGGCCGGTTGTTGGAACCCGGTGTAAATGCACTCGACATTCCCGCCCGACTCGTCGGTAAACGAGTACATCTGTTGGCGGGCAACTGAATAGCCCAAATCGGTGAAATCAGTGTCGTACCAGTTGATCTTCAACCAGTCACGCAAATCTTCAAGCACAAGCCCTGCAGGCGGAGTTTGGCTCGAGACTGCCGTTTGCACAAGAACGGCAAGCAGCACAAGGAAAGCAGCACGCATAGATCAAAGAGTTCTCCTCTAAAATACGGCATGTCGGCCATTTCCAGTCAGACAGAGTGCGGAAGTTGTCCTTACACGTGATAAATCGCACCCGCGCTGTGGTCGCGACCACCGGTCACCGAGCCAAGCACATTCACCTCCAGGCGACGGCGGAGCACCCCAAGGAAGGCAAAAATCATCGCCTCTTTGAACTGCACCAAGGTTTCGTCGGGCACAATCAGTTGCGCTGCACAATGCTCTTGCAGACGCTCCATTAAGTAGGTGTTCAATGCGCCCCCACCCGTAACCAATACCTTTTTATCCGGCTCGTTCATCACGCGGCCCATTTGGATGGCCACGTGCTCCACAAACGTGCGCAACTTGGAATTGGGCGAGGCGGTGCTGCGGTCCAGAGTGGGCAAGAAGATGCTCTCCAACCATTCGCGGCCGAGGCTTTTGGGGCCTGTGCGCTGGTAAAACGACACGTTGTTAAGGCGGTTCAAAAGTGGCTCCTTCAGCGCACCTGCGCGCGCAAATTCACCGTCGCGATCGAACTCGTGGTTAAGCTCACGGGCCAAACGGTTCATCACCGTGTTGACCGGACAAACGTCAAACGCGTGCATGACGCCGTCCCGTTCGTAAGAGACGTTGGCAAAGCCACCCATATTCAGGCAGTAGTCGTACTCCCCAAAGAGCAGCTTATCACCCATTGGCACAAGCGGAGCGCCTTGGCCGCCGTTGGCCACATCCTGGCTGCGGAAGTCGCCGATGACCGGCAGTCCACACCCCGCAACGATGGTAGCCGGGTGGCCGATTTGTGAGGTGAGGTTCAGGTCGGGTTTGTGGAAGACAGTATGGCCATGAGAAGCCACGAAATCCACCGGTTCGCCCTGGCGGAAGTCGTCCACCAACGCGCCCAAGTATCCGCCAAAATCGCGGTCCAGCTGGGTGAGTTCAAACCCTGAAAAACCGTAAGCGGTCTCGAGTTTGTTCTTCCAAATCATTTGAAACGGAACAGTTTCGGCGCGTACAATCTTGTAGCTCCAGGTGTCCGCCTTGCGGAATTCACACAGGGCCAAATCGACGCCATCAAGCGAAGTGCCTGACATGAGGCCAATCACACGGTACACGGGGGTTGAAGAACCTTGACTCATTGGGTTTATTGCTTGGAAGGGCTAATTTAGCGCCCCGCAAGGAAAGGGCCGCAATGAACGCCCGTTCCCCGAGTATTTTTCGAGAAACCAGGACCCAACATTCATGGAATTCAATCTTACCGAAGAACAGATTGCAGTGCGCGATGCTGCGCGTGATTTTGCCCAAAACGTACTGAAACCCGGCGTCATCGAGCGTGACACCGAACAACGCTTCCCCGCCGAAGAAGTCAAGCAACTTGGCGAACTCGGCTTCATGGGCATGATGGTCGACCCCCAATACGGCGGCTCGGGCATGGACACCGTCTCTTATGTACTGGCCATGGAGGAGATCTCCAAAATCGACGCGAGTACTTCGGTTTGCATGAGCGTGAACAACTCGCTGGTGACCTGGGGCCTAGAAGCCTACGGTACCGAAGAGCAAAAGCACAAATTCCTGACCCCGTTGGCATCGGGCCAAAAAATTGGCGCGTTCTGTTTGAGCGAGCCTGAGGCAGGATCGGATGCGACCTCGCAGCGCACCACCGCTATCGACATGGGTGACCACTACCTGCTGAACGGCACCAAAAACTGGATCACCAACGGCAACTCGGCCAGTACTTACTTGGTGATGGCTCAAACCGACGCCGACAAAGGCCACCGCGGCATCAACTGCCTCGTTGTCGAGCGCGACATGGAAGGCTTCCAAATCGGCGCGAAAGAGGACAAACTCGGCATTCGCGGGTCGGACACCCACACCTTGATGTTCCAAGACGTGAAAGTGCCCAAGGAAAACCGCATCGGTGAAGACGGCTTCGGCTTCAAGTTTGCCATGAAGACCTTAAGTGGTGGCCGCATCGGTATTGCTGCGCAAGCGCTCGGCATCGCCTCAGGCGCGTTGGAACTCGCCACTCAGTACTCCAAGGAGCGTAAAGCCTTTGGCAAGGAGATTTCCAAGCACCAAGCCATCGCCTTCAAGCTGGCCGACATGGCTACCGAAATCGAAGCTGCACGCCTGTTGTGCCTCAAAGCCGCATGGCTGAAGGACCAAGGCCAGGACTACGCGTTGGCGAGCTCGATTGCCAAGCTGTACGCCTCGGAAGTGGCCATGAAGCACACCGTTGAAGCGGTACAAATCCACGGCGGCTACGGCTACGTGAAGGAGTACCACGTAGAACGCTTGATGCGCGACGCCAAGATCACCCAGATTTACGAGGGCACTTCGGAAGTCCAGAAAATCGTGATCTCACGCGACCTGCTGAAAGACTGATTTCACCCACACCTTTCTGTTCATAGACCGCGACTGAACCCGCGGCAGACGCTGGGTACACCGTTGTACTTTCGTTCACCATGGGCCGCGTGTTTTCCATCCTAGCTCTGTTGGCTGCTGCAGCCGGTTGCGTGTACGTCTGGTACGGCTTTCGCCAAGACCTGGCCACTGCACCCGACCCCGCTGTGGCCGTGCCTGCCGACGCCGTTGCCGTGCTCCGATTTGAGCCCGATTGGCGACGCACGCCAGCTGCCTTGCATGCCACCGGTGAAATGATGGATGCCCGTTGGGGCGATGCGCGTGGCGCGGTGCAACACCTGGACAGCCTCCGCTTGACGGCTGCCGGTTTGCAGGAATTGCTGGACAACGGACCGTTCCAATGGTCCCTGCACCGCACCGGACCCGAGCAATATACCTGGATGTTTGCCGCAGGGGTTCGACCTGCCCAAGAAGCCACTGTCTGGGAAACGGCTGCCGTGCTCACCGGGGCGCCTGTCAGTCCTTCGTCGCGAAGTGTGCGTGGCGCAGCTGTGCACACCTTGGGCAACCTCAGCGCCTGCGTGCTGAACGGCGTACTCCTGATCAGCCCTGCTCCCGCCCTGCTTGAAGCCGGACTCGCCCGACTTACCGCGGACCCCATGGCCACCACCCCGCTCGATGAGCGCTTGGCACGCGCAGGCAAGCCCGCCGCCGCCCTCTTGCACCGCACCGGACCTTCCGCCCCGTGGTCAGCCCTGGAGCTGCGGGTACGTCAAGGCAAATGGGAATGGGCCGGCATGGAACCCACCGGAAGTCCGTCCGCCGCACGCCCCCTTGCGGTGCCTACAGCCTTGCTGCCCGCCACCACCGAACGGGTCACCTGGCACACCCACAGCGCCGCAGTGCACCTGCAATCCGACACAGCCCAACTCGCCGACATCAACCGCGTCCTGGCCGACCTGGACGAAGTGTGCGCGTGCGACTACCTGGCCACCCACTTCAGCCCCGAACCCGGCTGGGGACTGGCCCGCTTGCCCGAAGGCCCAGTGCTGCTCATGGCCGCCGCCGACACGGCTTGGACCCAACAATTGACTTACAGCCACGCCGCCTTGGAAGAAGCCTATGCCGGCGTGGGCATCTTCCGCGTGACCGAGCCCTACGCCTCAGGGTTGTTGAGCAGCCAACCGGACTTCACCTTGCCCCTGACTTGGAATTTGGGCGGGCACCAATTGTTTGCCGCCGACCTCAGCACCGCCAAAGCCTTCATCCGCGAAGCCACCAGCTTCCGCACCTTGGATCTGACCTCTTCGGCCATCACCAGCGCGGATGTGCGCGGCATGCAGGCCAACACCTTGGTCTGGGAACGCAATCCTACCGATTGGGAAAACACCTCTTGGCCCCTCAACCTGCCCGCTGGCGACCACACCGAACTGCTGCAAGTGCACGTCGCCGAAGGCGGAGAACGCTTCACCTCTGCCCAACTGCTGCGCGGCACCCCCACCGATTTACCGGGCAACACCGGACTGGCCGTACGCTGGGAGCAAGAACTGCGTAATCCCGGCCGGGGCAAACCGTGGATGGTCAACAACCACTACACCGGTGCGCGCGAGCTGTTTGTGCAAGACACCAAGAACCAGGTCTCGTTGTTTTCGGCATCGGGCCAGCGATTGTGGAGTGCGACAGTGGACGGCCCCATCCAAGGTGAGGTCACCCAAGTGGACTTGCTGCGCAACGGCAAACTGCAGCTGGCCTTCAACACGGCCGGCAGCATTTACATCCTGGACCGCAACGGCAATTTGGTGGATGGCTTTCCGGTTCGCTTGCCGAGTCCAGCCTCGAGCCCACTGGCCATTTTTGACTACGACAACAAACGCAAATACCGCTTTGTGATTGGCACCGAGGACGGCAAGGTGCACAACTATGACACCGGCGGAAAGGCCACCGGCGGCTGGAAAACACCCGGTTTTGGGTCGCCAACAGTAGAACTGGCCCACCTGCGCATCCGCGACAAGGACTACATCTTTGCCCGCGAGGAAAGCGGCACCCTGCACCTGCTCAAACGCAACGGACAAAAGCGCATGGACACCGAGGCGCGCACCCCCGGGCACAACCGCTACCCTTCGGCCTTCCGCTTGGGAGATTCCATGGAGCAGTCCAGCCTCTTCTATGCCGACACCGCGGGCAACGTCTTGGACATCCGCTTTGACCGCCCCACAGTAGACGGCGAACTGGTGGGCATCATGGAAGGCGAACGCTTGGTGCGCGAAGACATTACTGGCGACCGCAACGCCGATTTCGTGCTGGCCGACCAGCGCGTGCTCAAAGCCTACGACACCGAACTCGAACGCCTCTTCCGCACCGAACTCACAGGCACCATCTCGGAGTTACCCCAGGTCTTCCGCTTCTCCAACCAAGACCGGAAAGTGGGCGCCACGGTAGGCCAACACAATGAGTTGTACCTATTGAATGCCAATGGAGAAATCGAAGCCGGATTCCCTGTCGAAGGCAACAGCGCTTTCAGCATTGGAGACATGGACCTCGACGGCCGGTTTGAATTGGCCACGTTCACCGCGTACGGGACCCTGAAAGTGTACCAGCTCCCTTAAGAGATCCGGCCCCAGCCCAATTTTTCTTTGATCTGCGCCTCCAGCGCTGCGCGCAGCGGACCGTGTTCGGGCGCCACCAAATCGGGATCCTCCCCCAAAATGGCTTCAGCGGCATGGCGGGCGGCGGCCAGCAGTTGTTTGTCCTGGGTGATGTCGGCGAGTTTGAAGGCCGTCAGTCCGCTCTGTTGCGTACCCAGAATATCACCTGGACCACGCAACTGCATGTCCACCTCGGCAATTTCAAACCCGTCAGACGTGCGGCACATGGTTTCGATGCGGGTGCGGGCGTCGTCGCTGAGTTTGTCACCGCTCATCAGGATGCAGTAGCTCTGTTCGGCCCCGCGTCCCACACGGCCGCGCAGCTGGTGCAGCTGGCTCAGGCCAAAGCGCTCCACGCTCTCGATCACCATCACCGACGCGTTGGGCACGTTCACCCCCACCTCAATCACGGTGGTGCTGACCAGAATCTGGTTGGTGCCGCCTGCAAACAGGTTCATCTCGTAATCCTTGTCCTCGGGCCGCATGCGCCCGTGCACAATGCCAATGCGGTAATTGGGCAGTGGGAATCGGCGAGAAAGTGCTTCATAGCCATCCATCAGGTCCTTGTAGTCCATGGTCTCGCTCTCCTCGATCAAGGGGTAGACCACATACACCTGCCGGCCCTTGGCAATCTCCTTGTCCAAAAAGCCGAAGACCTTCAGCCTGTCGGCGTCGGTACGGTGCACGGTGCGCACTTCTTTGCGGCCCGGCGGCAGCTCATCGATGATGGACACGTCCAAATCGCCATAAAGGGTCATGGAGAGCGTGCGTGGAATCGGGGTCGCAGTCATCACCAACACGTGGGGAGGAATGGTCGCCTTTTTCCAAAGCTTGGCGCGTTGCTTGACGCCAAAGCGGTGTTGCTCGTCAATGATGGCCAGCCCCAGGTTGTGGAACTTCACGCCCGGCTCAATCAAGGCATGGGTACCGATCAAAATGTGGAGCGAGCCGGCTTGGAGTTTCTCGTGCAAGCGCGCGCGGTCCTGGGTTTTGGTGGACCCGGTGAGCAGGCCCACCTCCACCTCCAGCTCAATGAGTAGTTCACTGAAGGTTGCAAAGTGTTGCTGGGCGAGGATTTCGGTGGGTGCCATGATGCACACCTGGTAGCCGTTGTCCACCGCAAGCAGCGCCGAGAGCATAGCCACAATGGTCTTGCCCGACCCCACATCCCCTTGCAACAAGCGGTTCATATGACACCCGTGACGCATATCGGCACGGATCTCACGCAGTACGCGTTTTTGAGCACCGGTCAGATCGAAGGGCAAATGCTCGGAATAGAAGGCGTTGAACAGCGGGCCCACTTCCTCAAACACCACCCCGCGCAGGTCCACTGTGGCGGTGCGTTTGTTTTTGACCAGCAGGAGTTGGCTGAGCAGCAGCTCTTCAAATTTCATGCGGTTTCGCGCAGCACCCAGACGCTCAAAATCCTGTGGAGCATGGATGTGGTACAGCGCAGTTTCGCGGTCGGGCAGGGCGAATTGGGTGCGCCACTGCTCCGGCAAGAACTCGGGCACGTTGCCCTTGAGTTGGGGCAGGACCGCTTCGATGATCTTGCGGATGCCCGCGGTGTGCAGGCCCTTGGACCCGAGCTTTTCGGTGCTGGAATACACCGGTTGGAGGGGAGCGCCTTTCTCTACGCGGGCGGTGGCTGCCAGTTCAAATTCCGGGTGGGGGATGGAACGCTTGCCTTTGAAAAAGTTGGGCTTGCCAAACACCACGTACTCCTTGCCTACCCGGAGCTTGGGTGCTATCCACTTGGCGCCTTTGAACCACACCAATTCGATCTGCCCGGTGGCGTCCTCGAGTTGGGCCACCAGACGCTGCTTGCGCGGCGGTCCCACCAATTCTGCATGGGCCAGGGTGCCTTTGAGTTGGACGTGCGCGGCGTCTGAGCGCACATCCCCAATGGCGTGGAAGCGGCTCTTGTCTACGTACCGGAAGGGCACGTGCAACAGCAAGTCCTCCACGGTGCGGATCCCGAGCTCGGCCTGCAGTTGTGCAGCGCGCGCGGGACCTACGCCTTTGACGAATTCTATGGGAGTGTCGAGCAAGGCCGGCATGGGTGTAAATCTACCACAACCGCCGACACGTTGATCCGTGTATACGCGGGTATAAACGCTTCTAAACGGGTAAGAAACGTTTACAACCGGCTTTGGGCTCGGGGCCGATTCACCTTGGGCCCAAAACCACGACCATGTACCGAATTGCCTTATTCCTGTTCCTGCTTCCCGCTTGGACCTGGGCGCAACCCGAGCTTCCCACCGCCTCCGCGCAACAACTTGCCTTGGGCGCTTACCGCACCGGTTTCGCGGCCCTGCCCGACTCCATACGTGCGGGCAAATTGTACCAACGTTGGCACCAGCATTGGGCGGGCCGGTTGGACCAGAGCCACTCGGCTTCCACCTTGCTTGAAGCCTACCAGAATCCACCGCCCACCACTTCGCAGCTCAATTGGACCTATGCCGGCCCGGGCGTGGTGGACGTGCAACGCCAAGGACGGGTGGAATGCTTGGCCACTCCCGAAAGCGCGACAGCCCCGCAACTGCTCTTGGCCGGCACCCCCAGCTCGGGCATCTGGCGCTCGACCGATGGAGGCGCACATTGGCACAACACCACCGACGACGACTGGTCCGGTGCCGGGTTGGGCTGTGCTTGGCTAGCCTTTGCCCCGAGCGACCCCAATCGCGTGTACGCCGCCATGACCGTTTCCACCACTGCCGAGGTCAGCAATGTGGGCATCGAGCACGGGTACGGCCTGGGCATCTTTGCCTCTACCGACGCCGGCGAAACCTGGAGCCCCACCGGCTTGCATTTTGATCCGGCCGATCGCCAGCTCACTTCCCGAATCCTGGTCCATCCCACCGACCCCATGCGCATGTACGCTGCGGTGAACGACCGGGTGCTCTACACCACCGACGGCTGGAACACCTGGGAAACCGTGTTTGACCACCTGACCCAGAGCTACCCCTTCCGCCACAAGACCATCACCGACCTGCTGGCCGACCCCGCTGATTTCAGCACGCTGTGGGTGTGCAGCAACGGCGTGGAATCCTGGACACACACCTCCCCGCCCACCACCCCAGATACCTTCCGCTACCACGCCGCCGAAGTCTGGCTGGGCACCCAAATAGACAACACCCCCAGCTGGACGTCCATCACAGAACCACTCCACCCAGCCGGAGGCTACGCACTGCTCGACACCGAAGCTCAAGCCAGTCACGTTGAAATAGAAATGGGGCCAGACGGGCCCCTGCTCGCCTACAAGCTCTATGGCGGAGAAGCCCACGTGTGGAAACAAGCCCCGGACGGCGCTTGGACTCTCGCAGCCACCCGCACCCTGGACACGGTGGATGCGTACTACCAGTTTGCGTTGCAGGCCCACCCTACCGATGGCAACCAAGTCTTCATCGGCCAACGACGCGTGTATGCGTTGGACCTCATGGACCCAGCAGGAGACCGCATCATTTACGGCCCGCATGTGGACACGCGCTTCTTGCAACTGCTCACCACCGATCAAGACACCACCTACCTCTTGCAAGGCAACGATGGCGGGGTCGCGCGCATCTCCACCTGGCCTGCCGACTACGGGTGGACCAACCTCAACGGCGAGGGCCTGTCCATTCAGCAGTTGTTTGGCCTCGCGCTGTCCCAAGAAGCAGCGCCCAAGGTGGTCACCGGCAGCCAGGACAACTCGGCCTTTCGCAATCAGGGCGATACGTGGGACCATTACCTCGGCGGAGACCGCTACCACCCTGTCATGCACAAAGGCGGGCACGGCGTGTTCCCCGTCAACCCCGCCGGACTCACCGAATTTGACGATGTGCACGCCGGGGACTACGCCTCCCCCACCACCGACCCCAACCAACCGGCCTACTACCACCGCCCCATGGCCGCAGACACCCTTGGTCGCACCTACGCCGGATACTCCGACGTGTGGCAATGGAATGGGCCGGGCACACCTTGGGCTGTAAAATCCACGTTTCCAACTGGCAAACTGCGGGCGTTGACCGTTTCTGCAGACGGCAACACAGCCGTAGCGGCCAAGGCCGGGCCTACGTGGGGCGGTACCTCAGGCAAACTCTGGCTGACCACCAACCTGCAATCGGCTGCTCCAATCTGGACCGACATCACCCCATGGGTGGGCGACGCTGTGGGCAGCATGGGCATCAACGCACTGGCCCTGCACCCGCATGGTGCGCAGCAGCTCGCAGTGGGCTTTGAGCAGTTCGACAACGGCTCACCCCATCGCAGGGTATGCTTGTTGGAGCTCGACGAGCAATATGCGGTGAGCACGGCCACTTGGATCGGAGAAGGCTTGCCCAATGTACCGGTGAACACCCTTGCCTTTGTGCCCGGCCCGGGTGGGGCGTTGTGGATGGGCAATGATTTCGGGGTGTGGCGTTACGACGCCAGCTGGACTTCCATGGGCGGCAACTTGCCCCCTGTATTTGTGTCTGATCTGGCGTTTGACGTGCATAACAACCGGGTGTGGATCAGCACCTTTGGGCGCGGACTCTGGCATGCCCAACTGCCCTGCGAAACCGGCGCACCCATCGTGCTCGCTTCAGACCAAACCTGGAGCGATTCCCACCTGATCGACCGCCCCGTGGTTGTCCCAGATGGGGTGACACTGACCATCACCGGCAAGGCCTTTTTCCACGCGCAAGCAGGCCTGCACATCGCGCAGGGTGGCCATTTGAAGGTGGTCAGCGGGTGTTTGGCGCCGGCATGTCCCGGACTGCCTTGGCCCGGCATTCAAGCACTCGGCACACCCGATCAACCCCAGCACCCGTCCTTCCAAGCCCGGGTGACCATCGAAGCTGGAAGTCTGATTTGTGGCGCGCGATGCGGGATACGTGCCGGTGAAGAAGACGGGGCAGCCGGAGGTGCCATTGTGCGCGTGGATGACAGCCAATTTCAAGATTGTACGCGCGGCGTCGTACTCCACCCCTACCGGTACAACATGGGCGGATTCCCCGAACCCCAAGCCTCGCGCTTTACGCGGAACACGTTTCGTTGGACGGCGCAATACACCTTTACCACCCCGCCCGCTGCCCACCTCTTTGTGGACCGCACCAACGAAGTGCTCATCGCCGGTTGCGTGTTTGCCCAAGAGGGCGACCTCCCTGCCGGCACGGGATTGCTCAGCCGCAATGCCACTTGGCGCGCACAAACCGGATGCAGCCAACCCCAAGGCCCCACCGGTGATTGCGCGGGTGACCCACTTGCCTGCCGGTTCGAGGGGCTTTTGCGTGGCGTGGATGCGCGCAGTTGGTGGGACACCGAAACCTTCGTGCTCACCGGAGCGCAGTTCTCAAACACGCGCCACGGTGTTCGTGCGGTGGGGGTGATGCTGGCTGAGATCTCCGACTGCGGCTTTGACATGGATCCCTCGGCACCCGAAGAAGGATTGCCCACCTACGGCGTGCATCTGTTGGGCTGCAGCGGGTACCGTATATCTGGCAACGACTTTATGGGCAGCGACCCATCGGCGCACACTGCAGGCGTGTTGGTGACTGCTTCTGAAGACGGGCCCAACCGGGTGTTTGGCAATGCCTTCGAAGAATTGCAATGGGCATGCCTGGCCCAAGGCGACAACCGCGACGACACCCCTACCTCAGAAGACGCTTGGGACATAGTGGCCGACTACGACGGCTTGCGAGTGCTGTGCAACACCTTCTCGGGCAATGGCTACGACTTCAGCGTTACGCTCGACGGGCAAGTGGCGGCGTACCAAGGCACCCCCGACCCTGAGGCGCTGTGGGGCATGCTGCCCGCCCATAATGTGCGCAGCGAAGCACTTTGTGCAGACGACAACTGGCTCCACATCAACCCCGGCAGTACGGGCTACGGCTACTTTTACCCGGAAACCGAAGCAGACCTCATCCCCACGCTGGACTGCTATTCCAATCCGGAGGTCTACCTGCTCGAACTCCAACCTGAATTGCTGACCTACGACACGTTCGACTACGAGGAGCAATGCACCACCACTCCTGCCCCAACGAGCAACGAAGTACTCTTGTTAGAAGCGGCTGCCGCCTGGGATGCCTGGGAACTCAGCGGCGACGTTCTTGGAACGATGCTGGATGGTGGTGACACTGAAGGGGTGCTTTTCACGGTCAACGACCCGTACACCCCTCCCAAATCTGTGCGCCAGCTGTTGACCGCACAAGCTCCGTGGACATCCCATCCCGTGCTGCGCGCAGCTGTCGCCCGCGCAGACCTCTCAGACCTGGAGCTGTACACCATTTTAAATGCGCACGTGCCTGTGCACCCGACGGTGTACACACATGCACTGGAACGTTGGTCTGATGCCCCCTTCTGGCAGGCGCAATTGGAAGCGGCGCAAGCTGGCGCCACACCCCATGCATGCACCCAACAGCAAGCACAACATGCCGCTTGGCGCAATCGAGCACTGGCATTGGAAGCCCGAGCCATCATGCAGCTCAAGAATGCCACGCAGTGGGACACTTGGCAAGCCATGACCGTCAGTTTTCCGCGCAATCCCGTCCGCATGCGTTGGTCGTTGGCGCAGTTAGGCACAACGCTCAATCAATGTCCGGATGTGGAAGATTACGGTGTGGCCGACCCGTTTGGCGCACTGCTGAGCGCAGCGGGCGGATTGGCCCCAGATGACGTGGCTGTGGTTTTAGGACCAGATGCAGGCTGGCGCACTGCAGCTGCCAAGGCAGCGCACGCACCGATAGCAGAGCCCTTCGCTCCGGCGTTGCCTGCTACGAAATCCGTGATTGAGCCGGACGAAACACCAGACAGGCTGATCACCTACCCCAATCCGAGTGCCGGATGCTGGCACCTGACCGATGTGGGCCCAGGCACCTGGCACGCTTACACCTTGCAAGGTGCGCTCATTGGCACAGGAATGCTCCAAGGCTCCGGAAACATCATAGATGGTTCAGCATGGCCCAGCGGGACATACCTCCTCCAGGTCCGCAGCGAGCGCGCACAATTCAATGAGGTGTTGATCCGGCATTAGCGGATCAAACCAGCATCATCACTGGAGTCTCCAGGTGTTGCTTGAAGGTTTGCAGGAATGCAGCGCCGGATGCACCGTCCACCACGCGGTGGTCGCACGAGAGGGTCACCTTCATGCGGTTGCCAGGCACCACTTGACCGTCTTTGACAACGGGCTCTTGGCGGATAGCACCGACCGCCATGATGCATGAATCAGGCGGGTTGATGATGGCGGTGAACTCCTCAATGCCAAACATGCCCAAGTTCGAGATGGTGAAAGTGCTGCCCTCCCAATCGGCGGGTTGCAGCTTCTTCTCGCGGGCGCGACCGGCAAAGTCACGCACCTCGGCCGAGATGGTGGTCATCGGCTTGAGGTCGGCGTGGCGTACCACGGGCACCAGCAGTCCGTCTTCAACGGCTACGGCAACGCCTACGTTGACGTGGTCGTTGGTGCGGATGCGGTCACCCAACCAGCTGCTGTTGACAGCAGGGTGCTTCTTGAGGGCGGTAGCAACGGCTTTGATCACCATGTCGTTGAAGGAAATGCGGATGCCGTCGTTGGCGTTGACTGCCTTGCGGGCGGCCACTGCATTGTCCATGTCGATGTCAATGGTGAGGTAGAAGTGCGGTGCGGTAAACTTGCTCTCGGCCAAACGGCGAGCGATGGTTTTGCGCATTTGAGATACCGCTACTTCGGTATAGCTTTCCACAGCACCGGTGAGCGAAGGAGCGCCGGCGGCAGCTGGGGTGAAGTTCTCGATGTCGCGTTTGACGATGCGACCGCCTTCGCCGGTGCCGGCAACGGCTGCAATGTCAACGCCTTTTTCCTCGGCCAAACGACGGGCGAGTGGCGAGGCCTTCACGCGGCCATTGGCCGATGGGGCTGCCACAGCCGCAGGAGCTGGAGCCGGGGTGGGAGCGGGCGCAGGGGCAGCAGGGGCCGGAGCCGGTGCAGCAGCTGCAGGAGCAGGAGCGGGTGCTGGAGCCGCCTCTTCAACAGAGGCGGGAGCGCCTTCTGCTTCGGCCAACAAGGCCGAAATGTCTTCGCCTTTTTCACCGATGATGCACAGCAGGGAATCCACCGGAGCGGTTTCGCCTTTTTGCACACCGATGTGGAGCAGGACGCCGTCGTTGAACGACTCGAACTCCATGGTGGCTTTGTCGGTCTCGATCTCGGCGAGGAGTTCACCGGATTCTACGGTGTCGCCAACTTGCTTGTGCCATTCAGCCACCACACCTTCGGTCATGGTGTCGCTGAGTTTGGGCATACGGGTGATTTCAGCCATGGTCTTTTCCGGGAAAGAGGATTAGTCGTTTACGTATGGGTAGTCTGCCTGCATGTACACGTCTTCGTAGAGCTCGTGTGGCTGCGGGTCCGGAGACTCTTCAGCAAACTTAACCGCGTCGTCCACCAGTTGTTTCACCTCGGCTTGGATGGCCTCGATTTCGGCGGCTTTCAGGTAACGCTTCTTTTTGATGGTGTCCAACACGTGGGTGATGGGGTCACGGTCTTGGAAATCTTTTACCTCATCCTTGGTGCGGTACTTCTGAGGATCGGACATCGAGTGGCCTTTGTAGCGGTAGGTCTCAATGTTGAGCAGGGTTGGTCCGTCACCCTTGCGGCCGCGTTCTGCAGCGCGTGCGAAGGCTTCGGTAACTGCTTCAGGGCTCATGCCGTCTACGGTCTCTGATGGCATCTCGTAGCTGGCGCCCAGCACCGAGAGGTCCTCTACGTTGGTGGTGCGTTCCACCGAGGTACCCATCGCGTACTTGTTGTTTTCAATGACAAAGATCACTGGAAGCTTCCAGGTCATGGCCATGTTGAAGGTTTCGTGCAAGGCACCTTGACGTGCAGCACCGTCACCGAAGAAGGTGGCGGTCACGTGGTCCTCATCACGGTATTTGTCGGCGAACGCAATGCCGGCTCCCATGGGGATTTGGGCACCCACGATGCCGTGGCCTCCGAAGAGGTTGCGCTCTTTGTCAAACATGTGCATGGAACCGCCCTTGCCTTTACACAGCCCGGTGGTTTTGCCATACATCTCAGCCATCACTTTGCCGGGGTCGGTACCCAAAGCGAGTGGGTGGGCGTGATCGCGGTAAGCGGTGATGACGCGGTCAGTCGGGCGCAGGGCCTCGGTCATACCAGCAAGTACAGCTTCCTGTCCGATGTACAGGTGGCAGAAGCCGCCGAACTTTTGCTGGATGTAGAGTTGACCACATTTCTCCTCAAACTTGCGCATCAGGAGCATGTCGCGGTACCAGCGAACGTAGGTCTCCTTGTTGTATGCAGAGGCTTTCTTGCTCGCCGCGGCGCGCTTGCCTTTGGTGGGCTTTTTGGGGGTTGCAGTTGCCATGTCCAAAACGATTGGTGGCGACAAATATACAGCGCGTATCGGCGCCCACCGAAGGTGCTCGGGGAAAATTCAATCCCAACCTCTCGAATTTGAGAATCGCGGGAATGGCGCACCTTCGAGATTAAGTGTCCTGATTACACTTTTCTACTCCTTTGCCTTCCAACCCCAATCGCATCCGTTCGCCTCTGCCAACGTGCAAACGCCTATCTTTGGAAGGCTTGGAAAATTTCGAAGACATCTCCCGCTCTCTGCAGCCCATTACGCTTGCGGAAATGGACAGCGTTGCCCTGATGAACCGCACCGACACCAAATTCATGTTGGACCGCGGCTCAGCCTTGGATATGCTGGGAGAAATCGCGCACGGTTTCCGCATTCTGGAAGTCAACGGCGTGCGCCTCAACCGCTACAAAACCCTCTACTACGACACCGAAGACCTGCGCTTCTTTCGCCTTCACCTCAATGGCAAACTGAACCGCTACAAAGTCCGGAACCGTAAGTATGTGGAGTCCGACTTGTCGTTTTTGGAAGTCAAGTTCAAAAGCAACAAGAGCCGCACCATCAAGGAGCGCGTGGTCATCGACGACATCGAACTGCACCCCAGCCCCGATTCTCAGGCCTTCATCACCGACGCCTCAGGTCTGGAACTGGACCTCAAGCCGCAGTTGTGGAGCCACTTCACCAGAATGACCCTGGTCCACAACGAACTGCCCGAACGCCTCACCATCGACACGGACCTGCGCTTCAGCACCCAGACCGATGAAGTGGCCTTTGACAACATGTGCATCGTTGAACTCAAGCAAGAACGCCTCAACCGACAATCCCCGTTTTTCAGGGCCGCCAAGGCGCGCGGCATCCGTCCTTCGGGGGTGAGTAAATACTGCCTTGGAATTGCATCTTTGCGCGACGACTTGAAACTCAACGCGCTCAAGCCCAAGCTCAAACTCGTACAAAAGATTCAAGCCCATGTGGTGGAATGACCTGCTCAACCTGTTGTCTGTACTGGAACCTGCAGCACAGGAAATCATCAAGATCACCGATCCCGATCCCAACTTCAACCCGCTGCCCAACGCGCTGTGGGATGCCGAAGACACCATCAAGCTGCTGATCCGTTTTGCGATCAACTTCGGGTTCATCTTTGTGCTGATCCGCTTCATCTACTACCCCGCGGCCAAACGCAAGGACTTCCTGTTCACCTATTTCCTGATTGGCATCACCATCTTCCTGCTGTGCTTCATGCTGGAGAACGTGAACCTGGAAATGGGACTCGCACTGGGCCTGTTTGCCATTTTCGGCATCATACGTTACCGGACCGACCCCATCCCCATTAAGGAGATGACCTACCTGTTCATTGTGATTGCCATGTCGGTGATGAATGCACTGGTCAACAAGCGCATCTCGATTTCAGAGATGGTATTTGCCAACGGCGTGATCTTGGTGGCGACCTACGGCCTGGAGAAAATCTGGCTGCTGCGCCACGAGTCGCAGAAGGTGGTCCTGTACGAGAACATCGAACTCATCCGCAAAGGCCGCCGCGAAGACCTCATTGCCGACCTCAGCGAGCGCACCGGTATCAACATCAACCGCATTGAAATTGGCCGCATCGACTTTTTGCGCGACACGGCCCTGATCAAAATCTACTACTACGGAGATGAGCAGCCCGACCAAGGCGACGACCTGTCGGGCAATTCGTTCAGAATGTAATCCGAGTGGATCAGCGTTGGATGAGGCACACGCAGTATGCGCTGACGCCTTCTTCGCGCCCTACAAACCCCAATTTTTCGGTGGTGGTGGCTTTGATGGACACGCGTCCTTCCTCCATCTCCATAACCTCGGCAATCACCCGTTTCATTTCAGGGATGAAGGGCTTGATTTTGGGACGTTGCAAGCAAATGGTGCTGTCGATGTTGCCAATCTTCCAACCCGCATCGCGGATCAGTTTGACCACGCCGGCCAGCAGCTTCTTGCTGTCGATGCCTTTGTATTGGGGATCAGTATCAGGAAAGTGGTAGCCGATGTCACGCATGTCCGCGGCGCCTAAAAGCGCATCGCAAATCACGTGCAACAGCACATCGGCGTCTGAGTGGCCGATGCTGCCTTTTTCATGGGGGACCAAAATGCCCCCTAACCAAAATTCTTCGTCGGGTCCGAGTTGGTGGACGTCGTAGCCAAAACCTACGCGGAAATCCATCATTCAGCGGTGGTACGCTGGTTCATGGTGGTCTTGTCGAACTCGAAGCGCAGGGTAAAGCGCAGGGTGTTGGCCAGCGGGTTCTGCTGGGTGGTCGAGATCAAGTAAGACAGGTCGATGCCAAACACGGTGTACTTCAGACCAGCACCGAGGGTGATGAACTGGCGGAAGCCTTTGGTGAAGTGCTCGTAGAAGTAACCGGTGCGGAACGCAAACTGCTTGTCGTACCAGTACTCGAGGCCGCCACCGAGGTTGATCTCGCGCATTTCTTCGCGGAAGATCGAGCCCGATTCTACCGACGGGTTGCCCGCGTCGTCGTAGGTCACGATGCCCGGAGCGTCGCTGAAGGACTGGAGCATGGCCGTGGCCACACCCACATCTGGGTCCTTGCCAGAAGCGATTTGGGTTTCGTCGTTGGGGTTGTACTCAGGTGGGGTAGGCACCAACAGCTTGTTTGCATCCAAGGTGAAGGTGAGCTCGTTGTAATCGTCCAACAGCAGGGTCAGGGCCGTACCCAAACGCAGGTTGGTCGGGATAAAATCGCGGTCGGCGGTTTCGGTGTAGCTCATTTTTGAGCCGATGTTGGAGATGTTCACACCCCAGTTCCAAATCGCGTCGGTCGACCCGAGGGTGACGTCGTCGTTGGTGTAGAAGGCCGATACATCCACCGCTACCGAACGGCCAGGCTTGGACTGCGCGCCCTGGATGCTGGTCGAGCCGGTGAGGTTCGAGTTCACAAAGCGGGCCGAGATACCGCCCGAAAAGCGGTCAGTGAGTTTTTGTGCGAAGGCCACATCCAGCGAGAACTCCGAAGGTTTGAAGTCGCGCAGGGCGGTACCGTTTTCGTCGGTGAAGGTGATGTTACCCAACGAGAAGAAGCGCAGGCTTGCACCTACGGTTTGACGGTCGCCGAGTGAACGGTAGCCGCTGAGGTAGGCCAAGTTCATGTCGCTCACAAGGTTACGCAACCAAGGGGAGTACGAGAGGCTCATTTCAAATTCCTTCTCGCCGAATTGCTTATCGGTCACAAACGCCAGCTTGGCTGGGTTCCAGTGTACCGCATTTGCATCGGGAGACAGCGCCACGCCGGCGTCGCCAATGGCGCCCGAACGGCTGTCAGGAGCAATCATCAAGAAAGGCACAGCCGTGGTAATGGTGTTCAGCTGGATTTGCTGGGCACGGTCGGCCTGGTTCAATTGTGCTTGTGAGGCCAGGGTGGTCAAGACCAGGGCACAAGCCAGAATACGTCGAGTCATCTATTCAATGTTCGCTGGGGCGTGCGAATATAAGCACAACCACCGGCAAGGGTTCAGTTCAATACAACGAGCTTCTCAAGTTGTTCAGCGGTACGTCCGTCTGGCGTGCGTACATGCACCCGATAAACGTAAACACCGCGTCCAATCTTATCTCCGTACTCATCTTTTCCGTCCCAGGCGATTGGATCCGCTCTGAAACCCGCGCTGTACACGGTTTCTCGAAGGGTCTTCACCAGCTTCCCGGACACGGTAAACACTTCGATTTTCACCTCCAGGAAGTCGCATGCCTGGTTGTGTTCGAACATGAATTCGGTTCGGGTGGTGAACGGATTCGGGTAGTTAAGTACGTGATCAAGTGCCACCTCTGCCGTAGGCGCTACCACGAATTCGGTGTAAGCCTCCGACGAATTGTTGTGGATGTCCCACACTTTGAGCGCCAAGGTGTGGCGGCCTTCGTCCAGCCCTGCAAGCTGGTAGCGGATTTCGCCGCTTTGGAAGGTGTTGAGGTCGGCCTCGTAAAAGTCGTTGAGGATGATTTGGTCGGTGGTGTTGTTGTCGAGGGTGGCCTTGAGGTCGTGGCCGATGCCGTTGCCCACGGTGTTGATGCCGTTTTCGTCAAACAACCGGGCAAACAGAATGGGCTCCTCGTCGGTCAACCCACCAAACACAAAGGTGGAATCGTTCATGAAGAGCTCGATTTCTGGCCCTACATCGTTGAGTACCACATCTCCCCCATCCGGCGAACCGCCGATGATGAAGTCTTCAAAATGGCCGTGGCCGTCTTCGGATCCTGCCACCGCGTAATAGCTGATACGGCCGGTTCCAAAGGTGTAGTTGATATCGCGCGGTACCGCAAAGGTGAACTCGAACTCCCCGTCCTCCACCGAAGCCTTGCCTTTGTAGATCAGGCTTTGGAACATGGGGAAGTCGTACTCTGCACCGCCGTCGTTGTTGAATACCTGGATCACATCGCGCTTGTCGTACACCGAGGGGTATACAAAGCCGTTGAACCCGGTGAGGATGTTGCCTTGCTCGTCGCCAACAAACCCGCGCACCGTAACGGTTTCCAGCGAACGGATGGTGTCCATGTCTGCGGTCAACGCCTCGCCGTTGATGTGGGTGGTGAAGACCTTTTTCTCAGGGTAGGCCATGGCCAGTGCCGGGTCGCCGAGGAGCGAGAAATTGCGGGTGTTGGACGAGTTGGGGCCTTCGTTTTTGGTGAAGCGCGCAATGTCGCCCAAGCGCAACTCCGGATTGGCGGAGTCGGCCAGAGCAATGCGGTAGAACTGTTCGGCCAAATCGTGGTTGGAGCCCGAGAACACAATGCGGGTGGTGGTCAGCATGGCAATGCCGCCGCCATTCGGGTTCATCACAATCAACTCGCCGGCCGATTCGAAGTCGGGATCGTCAAAGCGGCTGAGCTCGCAGGTTGCGGTCATGAAGACTGGCAAGCGGTTGATGTTCTCCCAGCCCTTGATGGTGCTGATGTCCAGGATGCGCTCGTGTGCAAAGCCTTTTTCACCACCGTGGCCCACATAGTTGACGATCAAGGCGCCGTTTTCTACCCGGCGGCGGATGGCTTCGGAACCTTCCGGATAGCGCTCACCGCCTGGGGTAGACTCCTGTTGATAGGCGTCCATGTAGAGCTTGACCACGTCGTAATCGTTGTACTTGGTGAAGATCGAGTCCGCGTACTCGTCGGAGTGCTTCATGTGCTCGTCCTCGGTGGGGTTGCCATTGCCGTCTTGGTCGTCGGCAATGAAGGCCACCACGTTGCGCCAGCTGCCATAGGGCGAAAGCGCGGCATCGTCCAAACAATAGGCCCCGCCGTCTTCGCTGGGGTTGTCGCTGAGGTACAGGCGCAGCTTGTTCATGTAGTTGGCCGCGTACTCGGCGCTGGAGGCGGGGATTCGTCCCACACCTACGTCCAGCATGTCGCTGGAAGCCTCGCTCTCGTCGTCGTCCAAGAAGGCAAAGTAGTCGTCACTCACGTACGAAGCCGTGGGGCTCCAGTGGTTGAAGTTGTGGTAGGTGATGACGTTGTAGGAGTTGATGGCGTTTACCCCCTTGTTGCCGCGGTAGGAACCGTCGCCAAACATGCAGAGGTAGCGCGGCATGAGGTCCTCGTTGCCGCCGGCGTCGTCGTACAAGTGCTTCATCAGCATCTTGATGGCGGTTACGTCCGGGTTGCCGCTTGAAAATTCGTTGTACACCAGCATGGGGGTGGTCACCTCAACGGTGAGACCCTCTTCGCGGTGGATTTCTGCCAACTCCTCGGCGTAGGTGATCAGCAACGGAGACGAAACAATGACCATGTCCACCCCGCTCCATCCGTGGAGGTTTTGGTTGGCCACCGGCCCTACAGCGCGTGGGGTGAGGTAACCGGCATTCAGGAATGCGACATACTCGCGCACTTGGTCGTGGGATTGGCGGAAAGTGATCTCGTCGCCGTCGCTGTCAAACGCCACACGGCGAGCTTCGGTTACGTTGGTGACGTCCCACACCTCGATGTTGGAAGAGGTGATGTCCAGCTGCCATTCGGCCACCACTCCGGCGCCCACTCCCGTGGTATCGCGGAAGTGCATTTGGTTGCCGGTCATGGTCAATGCGCGGCGCACACCAATGGCTACGTAGTCCATGTAACCGGTAGCGGTGGCGTTGCTTGCATTGAAGGTAAAAGTAGCTGTGACGTTTTGCTGGGTGGGTGTAAACGTGCCCACGTTCTCCACCATGCGCACTGCCGAAGAGGTGGCGGTAGTACCGATTTGATTCACCGTTGCGTTGGTGGAGAAATCCCCGCAGTTCACATTGAACGAAGACGAGCTCCCCACCGAGGCCGCACCGATGCGGTATGAAAGGTGTCCGGGGCTGTCGGTATCGATGTTGGGGAAGGCAAAGTTGAAGTTGAAGGTGGGCGTGTTGTCAAAGACCTCACCCAAAAACTCGCGGCCAGACTTGATCAGGTTGACGTTGTCGGTCTCGGAAAATTGGTAATCGGCAAAGGACGAGAGTTCCACGGTGACCGCGCCTGGGGTTTGTGGGAGGTCCGATACACGCTCTTGGGTAACGTCGTCCACACGCATGAAGTAGTACGCACTGTCTGAGAAGTGGTGCTTGTGGTGTTCGAACCGGGCGCCAAAGGGGTCGTCGTCGTCAAACTCCCAAGTATCCGAGCCCTTTCCATAAAAGAGGATGAAGTCCTGCGGGTCAAAGGAACCGTCTGCTTCACCAGAAATGAAAATGGCATTGCGTTCGAGGTCGTCGTAGCGAAATTCGCTGTTGTCGTAAGGCAATTGCTCGCCGCCGTTTCCGTACACGTTGATGTTCTGCGGGTTGATCGCGTCCACGTCCACGCCCAAGCCTTCCAAGAAAGAGCGATCCATGCGGTACACACCGTCGCGGGCAATGGCAATTTTGTACCAAGTGCCTTCGGCGAGTTGGGAGGTGTTGGACATGCGCCAGCTGCGCGAGGTGCGCGGAGCGGTCGTGTTGTATACTGCAGTGATGTTGGCGTCCACCAACTTTTCGACCGTGCCGGTTAGGGAGTTGAGGCGCAGCGCACCCACTTCGGCGGTGAAGAAGCGCTGCTCGCGCGCGGTTTTGACTTTGTAGGTAAAGCCAAACTCGGCGGGCAGGGCTTTCACATCCACCAACACGGCTTCTGCCGGGGTCAACGGAGCGGTTTCCAGCACCTCCAAGGAAGCCACAGCAGAGCGGTACCTAGGGGAGATGGACTCGGTGATCACCGTTTGGGGGACCTCACCATCCATGATGGCGTTGTCAAACCAAGGGTGACCTGCCAGGTTGGCGTCCATCCAGGTGGGATGCACGTCAAACGAGCCGGATTGTTGAGCAAGGGCGGGAAAACAAGCAAGCAGAACAAGTGCGACAGCGAACGCGTATTTCATAGTCAATGAACCCATTTTTACAGGTTCGAGCAACAAAGTAAACGAAACCAGAGTCTGCTTATTGCAGGCGGGGGCCCAAACGCTCCGCGGCAATTTTTCGTATTATTGCTAGTTCACAAGAAATGAAACCCAACTCGATGTTGACGAAGCGCATTTTGTTGTTGGCCAGTGTAACCTTATTCGTTTTCGCCGTTACCCCGAATGAGGCCCAAGCACAAGACCCGGAGTTTACACAGTTCTACTCGAACCCGTTGTACCTCAACCCCGCCTTTGCTGGAACTGCCCGTTGCCCACGTTTGGTCATGAATTACCGCAACCAGTGGCCCGCACTCTCTGGAGTGTTTGTCACCACCAGCGTGAGTTACGACCAGCACGTAGAAACACTTTCGGGTGGCCTCGGACTGATTGTGATGAATGACCGTGCCGGAAAAGGCACCCTGAACACAACCACCGTGAGCGGTATCTATTCGTACCAGTTGCCTGTGACCAAAACCTTCTCGCTGAAATTCGGCGGGCAGGCGACCTATTTCCAGAAAAGCCTGGATTGGTCAAAACTCACCTTCGGCGACCAAATTGATCCCCGCAAAGGATTCATCTACGAAACCCAAGACATTCCACGTGGTGGCGTAGTTCGCGGTGTTGATTTCAGCGCAGGTATGCTCGGCTTCTCCGACAAGTTTTACGTCGGCGCTGCAGTGCACCACCTCAACGAGCCCAACGAGTCGCTCGTGGTGGGAACCAGCCGTTTGCCCATGAAGTTCACCGGTCACGCAGGTGCCGTAATTCCAATTGATCGCCGCAACCGCTACAGCGAATCTTCGATCTCGCCCAACGTGTTGTACCGACTTCAAGGTGAATTCCAGCAACTCAATGTCGGTTTGTACGTAAACAAGGGTCCTTTGGTGGCCGGAATTTGGTACCGCGGTATTTTGTTCACAGACTACCGTGATGCCTTCATCACCACCATTGGAATCCAGACTGATGTGATTCGCTTCGGCTATTCCTACGATGTAACCGTCTCGGAACTGACGCCTTCAACCGGCGGATCACACGAAGTTTCGATGGCCATCCAATTCGATTGCCGTCCGAAACGCAAGAAGTTCCGCACAATATCGTGCCCGAGCTTCTAGTTGAGATTTTGACTGTAAGGAAATAGGAACATAAAAGGGAAATCATGAAACAATTCACCGGCAACACCCTGCTCATTATGTGTGCCGCTTCGCTCCTGTTCTCTGCTTGTACCAAGGAACGTTCTACCTCCACTGGCTGGGCGTACAACGATCCGGGCAACGGCGGTTTTGAAAAAGCCCGCTTTGTAGAACAAGAGACCGGTCCAGGTTTGGTCCTCATCGAAGGGGGAACCTTTACCATGGGTCGCGTAGAAGATGACCTCGCCTACGGGAACGACAACGTGCCGCGTCGCGTAACCGTTTCTTCGTTCTACATGGACGAGACCGAGGTGACCAACTTCAACTGGCTCGAATACCTCTACTGGCTGGATCGCATTTACGGCGACAGCTACCCCGAAATCGTAGAGCGCGCCCTTCCAGACACCCTGGTGTGGCGTGAAAAAATGGAGTACAACGAACCTTACGTGGAGTACTACCTCCGCCACCCGGCCTACCGCGACTACCCTGTAGTTGGCGTGAACTGGCTCCAAGCAAGCGATTTTTGCGCATGGCGTACCGACCGTGTGAACGAGCTCATTCTCATCCGCGAGGGCCTGTTGCTCCACAGCCCTACTGCTCAGGTGGATGAAGAGCACTTCACCACTGACGCCTACTTCACAGGACAATACGAAGGCGAGAAAGCCGCCGACGGCGTGGAAGACCTGAACCCCCTTGGCAACGGTTACCGCAACGTGAAAATGGAAGACGGCATTCTGTTGCCGCGTTACCGCCTGCCTTCAGAGGCCGAGTGGGAATACGCTGCACTGGGCCTGATCGGCAACTCGTACCAAGAGCTGATGACCGGCCGCAAGTACTACCCTTGGAACGGTCACTATGTACGTAATGACGACAGCGGCGGCCGCTTCTACGGCCAGTTCAACGCAAACTTTGTACGTGGTCGTGGTGACTACATGGGTCTGGCTGGTGCACTCAACGACAACGGTGACATCACCGCTCCGGTGTACCAATACGCCCCGAACGATTACGGTCTGTACAACATGGCCGGCAACGTATCGGAGTGGGTGGCCGACGTGTACCGTCCCCTCTCTCCAGAAGACAAATCTGAGTTCCGCCCCTTCCGTGGCAACGTGTTCCAAACCCGTGTACTCACCTCAGAAGGCAGCGTGGAAGACAAGTACGATTACGTGGTGTATGACATCGATGGCGTAGAGTACTTCCTGAAAGAATATCAAAAGCGTGCAGGTTCAAACCTCACCAACGAAGACCAGAATCTGATCGACAACCTGCTCTCTTACGTGCAACAAGCACAAGAGAACATGAAGAACCGCCAGCAGGACGACGCTATGCAGCGCATCCAAGACGGTGTAGACCTCATTGAAGGTTCCGACTCACGCATTGCTCCAGACTTGCGTGACGGAGTGGCCGATTACATTGTGGACACGCCAGGTAACATCCGCACCCGCGATGTGACTGTGGCCGAGAACATTGACCGCCGCAACTACCAGAAGGCAGACAACATCGACTTCATGGACGGTGACTTCAACTCATCGATCTACTACTTCGACCAATCGAAAGAGGAAGACCAGAACCGCATGTACGAGTGGGGCCAGACCACACTGATTAACAACCGCTCGCGCGTCTACAAAGGCGGCTCGTGGCGAGACCGTGCGTACTGGACTGTTCCCGGCACCCGTCGTCACCTGGACGAGCGTCAGGCCAAGTCGACCCTCGGCTTCCGTTGTGCCATGGATCGTGTGGGATCACCCACCGGTTTGATGCAGAACTAACAACGGAAAACCAACAACGATTTCCCATCCCCGGTCGATTGCGGCCGGGGATTTCTTTTTTTCGGGGTATGGATTTGTTGGCCACCTTTCTCAAGCACCGTCGCGTGTCCACCGACAACCGCACCGTGCAACCCGGAGACCTCTTCTTTGCCCTCAAGGGCGAACGGTTTGATGGCAACCAATACGCAAGCCAAGCCCTCGATGCCGGCGCCGCTTGGGCCATTGTGGACGACGCTACCGTGGCCGTTGACGATCGCTTTGTGCTGGTGGACGATGTGTTGACCGCATTGCAGGATCTTGCCCGTGCGTACCGCCGTCAACACTCAGCCACCTTCATTGGACTCACGGGGTCCAACGGCAAAACCACTACAAAGGAGCTCATGCGCGAAGTGCTGGCGTCCAGCTACCACACCCAGGCCACCCGCGGCAACCTCAACAACCACATTGGCGTGCCCCTCACCTTGCTTGAGATTGCGCCAGAGGTGGAGTACGCCATCATTGAAATGGGCGCCAACCACCAACGCGAAATCGCTGAACTGGCCGCCATTGCCGAACCCGACTTCGGCCTGATTACCAACATTGGCGAGGCGCATTTGGAAGGCTTCGGCGGGATTGAAGGCGTACGCATAGGCAAAGGGGAGCTGTTTGACTTTCTCGCAGCCCATGACCGCCCTGGATTCGTGAACGTGGACTTGCCTCCGCTCTCAGAGATGGCCCAAGAAAAAGGCATGCGCACCATCGCCTACAGCTTGCACGCGGGCAACCTGAACCTCAAAGTCCAATCGCACCCCACCCAGCTCAAATTCACGTGGCAACACGCCGGTACTGGGCACGAGGTGCTCACCCAACTCACGGGTGCCTACAACCGCTTCAACGCAGCAGCAGCCATTGCTGTGGGCCTGCACTTCAAGGTGACCCCGCAGGCCATCTCCCAAGCCCTGTGCGGCTATGTGCCGGACAACAACCGCTCACAAATCGCCCAATCTCAGCACAACACCCTGATTCTAGACGCTTACAACGCCAACCCTTCAAGCATGGTGCTGGCGCTGGACAACTTGGCCGGGCTGGATGGCGAGGTGTTCTTCATCATCGGCGGCATGCGTGAACTCGGGAAAAGCGCTGACCAAGCCCACCAACGTATTTGTGATCACGCCGAACGCCTGGGACTCGACGGTTGGCTTGTGGGCACAGAATTCAATGCCTGTACGACCGATTACCGCACGTTCGAAGACGCATCGGCGGTGCGCGAGGCCCTGTCCATCTCCCCTATTCAGGGCACAACCGTATTGATTAAAGGATCCCGAGGCATTCGATTGGAAACCGTGGTTGATCTGCTGTAACGCTTCCGGTATCTTTGCCGGCAAATTGAACCGGCCATGAACCTGATCGAAGAACTGCGCTGGCGTGGGCTCCTGCACGACGCCATCCCTGGAACCGAAGAACTCCTCCAAAAAGAAATGGTGACGGGGTATGTGGGCTTTGACCCCACGGCCGATTCCCTGCACATTGGCAACCTGGTGCCGGTGATGCTGTTGGTGCACCTCCAACGCGCGGGTCACAAGCCCGTCGCGCTCGTAGGCGGTGCCACAGGTATGGTGGGTGATCCCTCCGGCAAATCTGCCGAACGTAACCTGCTCGATCTCGAGACCCTCAACCACAACTTGGAGTGCCAGAAAAAGCAGCTCACCAAGTTCTTGGACTTTGACTGCGGCGACAACTCAGCCGAGGTGGTCAACAACTACGACTGGTTCCAAGGCATGGGCTTTTTGAACTTCATCCGCGATGTGGGCAAGAACATCACGGTCAACTACATGATGGCCAAGGACTCGGTGAAAAACCGCCTGGAGAGCGGCATGAGCTTTACCGAGTTCAGCTACCAACTCATTCAGGGCTACGACTTCTACCACTTGTACAAAGCCAAAAACTGCAAGCTGCAAATGGGCGGTTCGGACCAGTGGGGCAACATCACCACCGGCACCGAGCTCATTCGCAAAATGGACGGCGGTTCTGCGTACGCGTTGACTGCACCCCTACTGAAGAAGGCCGACGGCTCCAAGTTTGGCAAGAGCGAAGGCGGCAACGTGTGGATCGACAAGGACAAGACCTCTCCCTACAAGTTCTACCAATACTGGCTGAACGCCTCTGACGAGGACGCGCCGAACCTGATTCGTGTGTTCACCCTCAAGACCAAAGCAGAAATCGAGGCCTTGGAAGCCGAGCACGCCGAAGCACCCCATCGCCGCATTCTGCAAAAAGCATTGGCGGAAGACGTGACGGTTCGCGTTCACAGCCAAGCCGACTTGGATACCGCGCTGAAGGCTTCAAGCCTGCTGTTTGGCAAATCCACCAAGGAGGACTTGGGCAGCATCTCCGAAGGCGACTTCATGAGCGTGTTTGAAGGCGTACCACAAGCCACCGTTTCCCGCGCATCGGTAGAAGGCGGCTTGGACATCGTGGCCGCGTTGGCAGGCGACACCCAATTCCTGGCTTCGAACGGCGATGCCCGCCGCGCCTTGAAGGAAAACGCCATCAGCGTCAACAAGGAAAAAGTGAATGCCGACAAAGTGATCACCACAGCCGACCTGCTGAACGACCGCTATGTGCTGCTTCAGAAGGGCAAGAAGAACTACTACGTGCTGCGCGTTGACTGATCTGCGTATACCCGTTTCTAAGCGTTTATACCCGTTTCCTTCCCGAATAACGCGGCTTGACATTCCCACTTTTGAATTGGGGGCGGCGGCGTCCCCCTAAGGGTGGGGCCTTCGCGCGCGCGAGAACTTGGGCCGTTTGGGCACCGTGGCGCAAATCTTGCCTTTAGGATTTCGCGAAGCCACGTGTATGAAATTTTCTAAACAACTCTTAACGCAAGCAACCCTTCTATGCCTGCTTGCGTCATGTACAGTGACGGTTCCGTACACAGCGGAGCTGCAACAGCAATACGAGCTGGGTACCGCCCAGATCAGCCGCTTGCAGTTTTACCTTTCGGACCCGGTTGTTCTTTACAGATATGCGGAAAAAGGCCAGGCAGGCGCCAACCGGGGGCAACTCGTGGTGGATTACGACCGACGTCTGGACGAAATCATCCTCCGACCCGGCACTCCCGGTGTGGTGGTTGGTTTTGACGAAGGGGCCATATTGGTAAGCTTCGAACTCGGACAAGGGCGGTTTTTGGTTTTCGGAAACCGGTCTGGATCAGGAGTCTACCACCTGATGGTCGAGGAATGGACACAAAGACACGGGAAGCTCAGTTACAGTGGAGACACGTACTTTGCACAACCAGGTTCGGGCAAAGCCCACTTGGAGGTCCAACTCCGCAAGCTTCGCGAACAGGCGCGCACCACGCGCATCGTTCCCGGACGCACCCTGGAAGAACCGTGAAAATTGACATATCGCGTGGTTAGACCTACCTTAAGTCTCTAGACCCAAAGGAACTAACCCACTTTCATGATTTCCTAGACAAGGAGGCGGTGGTTTGAGCAGGCTACCGCTTTCTTCTTTTCTGGACCTTTCGTTTTGCGCCTGTCAAGGTCATTTACCAAGTCATCTCTGCCATCCACAAAGTCAAACGGGCCTGCGGTTGGAAGTGACTGCTGAGATTGGGAGCTTTCGCGTATTCGCTCTAAGCGAGCAGTGAGGAGGAGGCGGGGGCGGCAGGGCCGGCAGCCCACGGGCGGGAACCGGCGCGGCCCTAAAAGAAGCCTCTGTCTGAACTAGGACGCTCCCCTAGTCCACCATCAAATTGCACCCACGCACATCCGAAAAGTCCACCCTACCCAGCACCTCAAACGTCCCATCCGGGTGGCAACGCCCCAAGTCCTGGGTCTCGATGAACGCGCAACTGTGCACGTTGGCCAAATCCAGGATGCGCAATACGCCGCTGCGGCCCTCTGGAACAGGCGCAAATGGGTCGCGCAGTTCGCGGGGGTAGACGCGCATCCAATCGGGTGCGGTAAAGCGGCCGTTGCCTTTGGAGTAGGCTTGGCTGAGCAGTTCGGTCATGCCGTATTCGCTGTGTATCGCAGGGGTGTGCAGGCGTTGCTGGAGGTAGGCGTGCAAGGCTTCTTTGGTGAGTTCCTCGCGGCGGCCTTTCATACCACCGGTTTCCATGACCACAGTATGCTGCAAGGGAAGCGGAGCGGCCAAGTCCGCAAAGTCCATCAGCGCAAACGAGACACCCAAGAGTACCGTAGGCACGCCCGCAGCTTCGTTTTCGCGCACTTGGGTCAACAAGGCGGTGAGGTTGTCCAAGTAGAACCCGCTTTGATCGTAGTTGGAACCCTGAATGAGCGCGTCCGCCATGTGGACCAGTGAACTGCCTTGACGCTCGAGGTAGGCGGGCAACAAGCACAAGAAACACCACTCTGCCACGGGGCCGTATTGGCGCTCAAAACCCGCAGTAAAAGAGGCCTCATACAACGCTAAGTCTTGCACGTAATGGCTGCTGGGCACGGCACCTGTGGTACCCGAACTGATGAATACCGCCTCAGCTTGGTCGCCGGTGGTTACACGGTGTTGCTTGAAAAAAGTGATGGGTAGAAATGGAATCTCTTCCACGGTTTGCACCGCTTCGGGTGCAACATCCAACAGCTCCAAATAGTTCTTGTATACAGGGATGTGCACGGCCTGGTGGCGAAACACCTCAAGTGCCGCATGCTCCCATTCTGGGGCAGTTCGCGGTTGCAGCAACCACGCTGCGCCGTCGAATCCCGATGATTGAAAGCCGGTCACCACGCGGCAATTGCTAGATTTGAACCGTATGAAGTCACGTGCACTTTGGATGTTTTTGGCCTGCGGCGTGCTGCTCGCAGGATGCCTCGAAACTACTTCGTTTCCGGATGAACCCGAGATTACATTTCAGGATTTTGTCCAATACCCCGATTCGGCCATTGTGACCATTGGTTTCACCGACGGCGACGGCAACTTTGGACTCGACCAGGCCGACACCACCGGTTCTTACTGCACCAACGGCTGCCTGTTCTACTGGAACTTCTTCTGCGAGTACTATGAGAAGGTGGACGGCGAATGGGTACACCAAGCCATCGACTGGACCGATCCGGACGAGTTGCCGTTTTACTACCGCGTTCCTCGCGTTATCCCTTCGGGGCAGAACCCGTCGTTGGAAGGTGAGATTGAAGTGGTGATGAAGCCCTTCTACTACTTGATTTCGGAGAACGACACCGCGCGGTTTGCAATCCGCGTGGCCGACCGGGATTTGAACGTGAGCAACACGGTGACCACCCCCGCGTTTGTCAAGCCCTGATCCGGGTTAGATCTCTCCGTCTAGCGCTTCGCTGATGGCCAGAATTTGATCGCCAGCAGTCTCCAACAAGCCCAAGGTTTCCATGTAGTACATGCCCGATTCGATGCTGTACTTGGCCTTTTCAATGTCCTTCAAGTGCTTCTTGCGCAGCTTGTTGTACTTGTCGTTGACGGCATGCTCCAAGGTGCGCGCCGCCTCCACGTCCACACCTGGCTTGGTTTGACTCAGGTTGGCGTTCATTTGGTTGAGCGCATCGCCCAGGGTGTCAAACATCTCTTTCAAGTGCTCGCGCTGCTTGGGCACAAAGTACACGCGCTTTTCGCCTTTGACCTGGATGGTTTTGGACACCTGGAAGTACACGTCACCAATGCGCTCCAAGTCGTTGGCAATTGAAAGGAGTGAACGCACACGGTTACTGGTCTCCTCGGTCAATTCCGCGTTGGACAGCTTGGTGAGGTACTTGGCAATCTCCACCTCCATGCGGTCGGTCATCTGCTCGTAGAGGGTGATTTTGTCGATGGACTTGCTGAGTTCGCGCTTGTCGGAAATCTCCAGTTGATTGCGCACCATGCCGTTCATCTTGGTGGTGAGTTCACCGAATCGTGCCGCTTCCTTCTGGGCTTGGAAGAGTGACAGCTCAGGGGTTTCGTGCAAGCCACGGCCGATGTACTCGAGGGTAAATTCGTCGTCCCCGCCTTTGCTCTTGACCATGCGGGTCACCAGCTTGGCAATGAAGTCCACAAACCAAATCAGCAGCAGAGTATTGATGATATTGAAGCAGGTGTGGAAGAGCGAAAGTCCGGTTTGCGCGGCCTTGGCGTATTCCTCTTTGACCGCCTCGGTAGCCCCTTCTGCAAGTGGAGCGTTGGGGTTCATGAGTCCGAAGTACTCTTCCAACGCGTACCCTACTCCGTTCAGGAATAAGGAGAACACAAAAATCATCCACAACACCCCGAAGATGTTGAAGATGAAGTGCGCCCGCGCTGCACGTTTGGCGTGTACGTTGCCGATCAGCGCCGCGAGGTTGGCAGTGATGGTGGTACCGATGTTCTCGCCCAAGACAATGGCCGCGGCCAGGTTGAACGGCAGACCACTGCCCAAGAACAGCAGGGTCAGCGCCATGGCGGCCGACGAGCTTTGGACAATCACGGTCAACAAGGTGCCGATCAGCACGAAGAACAGAATGCCACCAATGCCGCTGGAAGCCAAGTCATTCACCCACAAGATGAAGTCTTGGTTTTGGTCCAGATGGAGGTCCTTCACCACATTTTTCAGGGCTGAGAGTCCCAAGAACAACAAACCAAAGCCCATCAAGAATTCACCCAGTGATCGGTAACGGCTGCTCTTGACAAAGAGCATGGGGAAGGCCAAAGCCATGATGGGAAGCGAGTAGGTCGACAGCGAGAATTTGCCCACGCCCAGCACGATGAGCCAGGCGGTCATGGTGGTTCCGATGTTGGCGCCCATGATGACCCCGATGGCCTGCTTGAGCTTGAGTAGCCCGGCGTTCACAAAGCTCACGATCATCACCGTGGTGGCCGACGAACTCTGGATCAGGCAGGTGGTAACAAAACCGGTCAGCACCCCGCTGAGTCGGTTGTTGGTCATGGCGCCAAGGATGTCGCGCAAACGCGATCCGGCTACTTTTTGAATGCCGTCGCTCATGACCTTCATTCCGAACAGGAAGAACGCCAAGGCTCCGACGACCTGGAGGACCAGGAAAATGATTTCACCTACACCCATTGTGCCTTTGGTTGGACGCCCGCAAAAGTACCCAATTCCCATGCAGGGCGTGTAGGTCTTGCGCGGAACACTTAACGCCGTGAAAATCAAAAAAATGCACCGCCACTCTAGGGCCCGGAACCATTGTTAACGCGGATATAACATCCCTCGCGGGCAGTCCCAATTGGAAGGCCGAACTTTGCCCACCAACTTGCTTAAACGCTTATGTCCACCTCATTGCCCAAACTGGCCTTGCTGGCCTTCTCATTCTTGACTTGCTGCACCGCGATTGCTCAGGACGTCATCATCAACGAAGTCGATGCCGACCAACCGGGTGCAGACCCTGCAGAATTCATCGAGCTCTATGGAACGCCTGGGACTTCGCTGGACGGACTGGTACTGGTGTGCTTCAACGGACTCGACGACGCGCCCTATTTGGAGTTTGATCTTAGTGGTTACGCGCTGAATGCCTCTGGTTTCTTTGTCGTCGGCTCCATCAACGTGCCCAACATCGATTTGGAAATGGGCACCAACGCGTTGCAAAACGGCCCTGAAGCCATCGCCCTCTACGCTGCGACGCCGGGAAGCATCACAGGTGTGGTCACCGATGCATCGCTGTTGGACGCCTTGGTTTACGGCACCAACGATTCCGACGACCCCGAACTCTTGGCTCTGCTCAACCCGGGACAACCCCAAGTGAACGAAAGCGCCGGTGCAGGCTCGGGCAGTGACAGCATGTCTCGTGTGCCCAACGGCGGCATCCCGCGCAACACAGACACCTACGAGCCCCAATTACCCACCCCTGGCGCCAGCAACGTGCAGAGTTGCGACGGAGGTACCGTATTTGAAGTGGGGAACACCGAACCCATTGAAATCTGCAGCGACGAACCTGCCGAGACCTTCACCTTTGATTACACCTCTTCAACAACCGACGCCGAGTACCTCTTTGTGGTGACAGACGCAGCGGGTGAAATCGCCTTTGCCTCTGGTGATCCTATGCTCAGCTTCGAGAGCTTGCCCGACGGCGAATGCCGCGTGTATGGTGTGAGCTACACCGGCACGTTGGTGGCCGAAACCTTGGACCCAGGGCAGCTGCTGGACAACATCGCCAGCGACGATTGTGCCTCGGTATCCACCAACTATGTGACCGTCCTCAAATCCAATTGCACCCCAGCGACCTGTTCGGCAGGAACCATTGCAGCAGTGGGCTTTGGAGACGAGGTGGCCATGTGCCTTGCGGGCGGGACCCAATCGTTGGACTTCAGCTTTGAAGCCACGCCTGGTGAAGGCGGCATGGTGGCTTACGTGCTCACCGATGATGCCGGCACCATCCTCGAACTGTTCTTCGACCCTACCTACGATTTCAGTGGCCTGGGCGAGGGTGCATACCAAGTGCACGGGCTGGTGTACACCGGCAGTCTGTTTGAAGGCACCGTAGAGGTGGGTGACCCGATTTCGGGCGTGGATTCTGACGGAGATTGCACCGAGCAGGGCACCAACTTTGTGGCCGTGAACCGCTTGGACTGTGTGGCCGGATTGGGCTGTGACGAACTGTTCATTTCGGAATACTGCGAAGGTTCGGCCAACAACAAGGCCTTGGAGTTGATCAACCCGACCGATGTCCCCATCGACTTGGCTCCCTACACCCTGCACGTCTACAACAACGGAGCTACCGAGCCCAGCAACACCTACGACCTGACCGGAACCATCGGCGCCGGCGAAACCTACGTGGTGGTCAGCCCCGATGCAGACCCGGCGTGGCAAGCCTATGCCGACGCCCTGAGCCAAGTCACATGGTTCTCCGGGAACGATCCCGTGGCCCTGCTCAAGAACGGCGTGTACATCGACATCATGGGCGAACTGGGCTACGACAGTACCACTCCCATCGCCGTGACCGGCGGCAGCATGGAGCTGCACACCTTGCGTCGCAAATTGGAAGTCACCTCACCCACCACCGATTGGACCGTGGGACAAGGCCAGTGGGACGTATACGACGCCAATGTGATCGACGGTCTGGGCAGCCACCTGTGGGTGCCGTGCGACAACAACAACGAACCCCAAGTAACCTTCGAAACCACCACTACAACCGTGATCGAAGGCGAAGCAGTCGTGATTTCCGTATCGGCCACTAACGTGTCGGTGTCCATCGACGTGGTGGTTGAACTGGAGGGCGGCACCGCTACTGCAGGCGAGGACTACCTCAACCCACTCCCGGTCAGCCTGACCTTCAACCCTGGAGGGGCCCCGCTGCAAAACGTGGTCTTCCTCAGCACCGATGACGAACTCGAGGAGGAGACCGAAACCGTATTGCTCTCCCTTTCCACCTCTACCGAAAACGTGAACGTGGCCATTGAAGAACACACAGTCAACATAGCAGACAACGACCAACCCGTGCCTGTCTACATCATCCAAGAAGTGACTCAGAACGACACCGAAGGCGTGGCCGACTCACTCGGCGTGTACTGCGAACTGCGTGGACTCGTATACGGCTACAACCTGCGCCCTGAAGGCCTGCAGTTTACCCTGGCCGACAACAAGGACGGCATTGGAGTGTTCAGCTTGGATCAGCAATTCGATTACACGGTACAAGAGCGCGACAGCATCCACGTGATCGGCACCATTGACCAGTTCAACGGCTTGACCCAAATCATTCCCGACACAGTCATCTTTATCCAGAGCGACTTGGTGCTGGAAATGCCTGTGCCCATTGACGCCCCATACGAGGAACGCGAATCCGAGCTCAACGCCATGAGCTGCGTGTGGCTGGTGGACCCGGCCCAATGGACCAACGAACTGCCCG
>CAXPZW010000057.1:0-5835 GCA_964221845.1 Luminiphilus sp.
TATTCCGCCCATTGAAGGCATGTGGTCTGCAGTGGTGGCCTTTCCGGATGCGCTGTACAATGCCTACTTCCGTCCCGATGTTACCGAAGTGAACGGCGCGTTTTATGCCGGTTTGGCGGCTGAGAACACTGTGGTAATCTTGCTCCTGTTGTTGGCCGTCGCCTTGGGTGGGTGGAAACAAACGCCACCGGCCTTGCGCTGGTGGGTGTGGTCGTTTGTGGTGTTGTACGGCTGGATGGTGGGGCTGACGGTGCCCATTCTTGGAGCCGTAGTGCGCTACAAAGTGCCCGCACTTGGGTTTTTACTTGCCGGATGTTTTCTGGGGACCTGGGGCCGCATGGCCGAAGGATGGTTGGCGCGGTGGATGCCGTTCAAGGCAGGAACACCGCCCGCTCCTCAGGAGTAGGCATGCGGCAGGAATCGTACTTGCCAAACCACTTATACCGGTGTTTGGCTACCCAGTTGTAGACGGGGTCACCTACCAGCCATTGCACCGGCCAAAACACCCCCATCACATGCCAAAACCCACCCAATAAGTGAGCAATCCGCATCACTGCCGCACTCTTTTCATACACGCGTCCTTGGTGGAAGAGCACAATGGATTCCATGCGTGAGGCGTGATCGGGGATCAGGTCTGCAGCGGTTTCACCTTGTAAGGGCGCCACACGGAATCGGTGCTGCTTGTCGACACGCAAAAGGGTATCGATGGAGGAGTTACACAGCCCGCATACGCCGTCAAAAAAGACGATGGGTTGATCGGGATATGGAGGAGGGGTATGAGACACAGTCACTTTAAAAAACAACCCAGCAGCGAACTTGCCCTGCCGCTCCCAAGTTAAAGTTTATAAATCCACCACATCCGGGCTCGAACAGACCGGTATCTTTGCCCCCTTATGTCCTGCCAAACCTTCCAGGAATTCAAAGCCATTCTGTCGCGTCCGCCTCAGGAGCCGACGGTCCCCATTCCCGCGAGTGGCTTGCGCTGCTCCATTGTGGAGCAGCTCTCGGAAGTGGACATCGACGCCTGGAATGCTCTGGTCAACGGCGATACCCTCTACTTGCATTCAGATTACCTCAGGGCCATGGAAGCCAGTTTAAGTGATGAACTGAGCTACCGCTACGTCCGCTTTTACGAGGAGTCGCGACTGGTGGGGGTGGCCGCCTTCCAGCTGACGGCGTTTGAAACCGGAGACATCTCCAGCAACTTTGCCAGCAGCAACACCGTGGTCAAGTGGGCCACCAAGTGGCTGCGCCGCGACAGTACTTTTTTGCGCTTCAACCTGCTGGTGTGTGGCAATGCTTTCTCTACCGGAGAGCACGGTTTCCGCTTTTGTCCATCGGTTTCTGCCGAGGATACGTTCCGCGCCCTGCACGAGGCCATCGAGCGCATCAAGGCCGATTGCAAGTCCCACGGTGAACGCATCTCGGCCATCATCGTCAAAGACTTTTACCCGCCGTCATACAAGTTCGCCCGCCAGTTTCGCTTGCACCACTACGGCCAGTTTGAGGTGGACCCAAACATGATGATGCCCATCCGCCCTGAGTGGAAGTCGTTCAACGACTATCTGGATGCGCTCAATTCCAAGTTCCGTACGAAGGCCCGCGGCGCCCTCAAGAAGAGCCGCGAGCTGTCCATCCGTCGCCTGACCCTGGAAGATTTTCGTACCCACCGCGCTGAATTTGAACGCCTGTATGACCAGGTATACAGCCGTGCTGGATTCCGTTTAGGCAAGCTGACACCCGAAGCCTTCGAGAATTACTTCCGCATGCCGGGAGACAAGTACTTCATGTTCGGCTACTTCCTGGAAGACAGCATGGTGGGTTTCCAAAGCGGGTTTGAGTACGACGGGGTGCTGGACGCTCACTTTGTAGGACTCGATTACGACTACAACCACCAGTACGCGGTGTACCCCACCATGTTGTACGAATACATCCGAGAGGCCATCGCCCGCGGCTGCACACGTGTGGCCTTCGGGCGCACCGCCATGGAGATCAAGTCCACTGTGGGCGCATTCCCGGTGGACCTCAAGTTGTACATCCGTCACCGTTCCACCGCGCCGAACACGCTGCTTCGTATTTTGTTCTCCTACATCAAACCCTCGGAGTACAGCCTGCGCAATCCCTACAAGAAGGACGAGCTGGAAGTGCTCGAAACCTTCGAATTGCCATGAGCCTCAAGCACTACGAGAACGACGACATCAAAGTCACCTGGGAAGCCCCCATTTGCATGCATTCAACCCGCTGTTGGAAAGAGCTGAAAAGCGTTTTCAAACCGCTGGAACGCCCGTGGGTGAATCTTGAGGGTGCGGATGCAGAACGCATTGCCGCTCAAATCGATCGCTGCCCCTCGGGTGCGTTGAAGTACGAGCTAAAAAAGGAAGCGGCCCAAGCGGCTGCTTCGGGCACCGAGAACACGGTTATGCTGGCCAAGGACGGTCCCATTCTGATGTCTGGAGGATGCACCATCACCTTGCCTGACGGCACCACCGAGGTCCTCGAAGGCAACGTAGCGCTGTGCCGTTGCGGTGCATCAGGCAACAAGCCCTTTTGCGACGGGGCGCACAAGAAGGCGGGCTTCCAAGGCTAATTCCAGAAAATTACGGTTGGAAAGGATTGGACCACTTGGGGTCCACGATCATTTCGTAGTCGGTCAAGGTGGTCATGAAGGCAATCATGTCGGCCTTTTCTTGCGCCGTCAATTCCAATTGCAACGGCGTGCCTCCGGTGACGAATCCTTCGGTCAATTGGTCCGAGAGGAAGGCGTGTTGCTGGATGCCTGAGTTGTAGTGTTCCATGACCTCTTCCAGGGAGGCAAAACGCCCGTCGTGCATGTAGGGTGCGGTCAGTGTAATGTTACGCAGCGATGGAATCTTGAAGTTGCCGTTGGCTTGCCCCTCGTCTTCATACACCAAATCCAGCCCGTTATTTTCAGCGGCCGGACCGTAGAAGTTTTCGGTAAGGTGGCATTGGTTGCAACGGGTTTCGCCGTCGTAAAACAGCGCTCGTCCATTCAGCTCAGATGCGGTGAAGTTGGCGAAGTCTTGGGCGACACCTTCGTCGTATTTACTGCGGTAAGACAGGATGGAGCGGACAAACTGCGCCAAGGCACGTGAGATGCGTTCGTCGGTGATGGCGGTGTCGCCAAAGGCCGCTTCAAACAAAGGTGGGTAGTAGTCGAGGTTGCGCAGTCGTTTGTGCAATTCCTCCAGCGCGAGGTCCATCTCTACGGGGTCCTCAATGGGCTGGAGCACCTGCGCCTCCAGCGTATTGGCACGCAAATCCCAAAACATGCGGCGCTCAAACTGCTTGTTGAACAGGGCCATGGAGTTGCGCGGGGTGAGTTCACCGTGCAGTCCTTCGCTGAAGGTGCGTGGATCGGTGAAGGCGTTTTCCTGGTGGTGGCAAGAGGCACACGATACCGACCGGTTGTCCGAAAGCTGGCGGTCGTAGAACAAAACCCGCCCCAGCGCGGCGCCTTCGTTGGTCACCGGGTTGTTGCTGGGGATGTATTCGAAGAACTCCAGTGCACCTCCACCAAAATGAGACGGCAGCGCATCGAGCGAATAGTCGTAAGGGACATCCGGCAGCACCGGTCGCGGATAGTCGCCACCGGGAGCGGGATCCGGATCGGCGTCAGGTCGGCAACCCCAAAAGGCGCTCAGGGCAAGGGCCAGCACAAGTGTGTTGCGTAGCATGCCCCCAAGGTATGGGGTTCCTAATCGATTTCCATCCCGCCGCCGTCATCACCGCCAAAACCAGACGAACCGCGGTCGCGACGGCCACTGCGATCTTCCAATTTTCCAAAGCGGTAGCTGAAGGTCAAGAACAGGTTTTGGGACTCGCGTTTGCGGTAGCCTTCTTGGTAGAAGGTGCTGCCTTGGGTAATGAATTCAAACTCGCGGGTGTCCAGTGCATCCCGCAGGCGCAGGCCAATGGTTCCTTTGCCATCCCAGATGCGCTTTTGGACAGCCACATCCGAGCTCAAGATACCGCTGAATTCACCCTGAAGGATGATCATGGGGGCACGGTAGAACCCCGATACTTGGGCTTCCCAATTGTCCCCCCATTTGTAGGAGGTGCGCAAGCGGGCAAACCACCCGAAGGCATCGGCATTCAGGTCGGATTCCAGGTTGGAGCCATCGCTGACGGTGCGGTAGAAATTAGCGCTTCCATTCAGGCTCCAAGCTTGGCCTAACCGGAAGGCGGCGATCAATTCCAAGCCGTAGCTCTGGGTGCCTGCGATGTTTTCGAAGGTGGTGGTGGACACGCCGTTGTCATCCACGCGTTTGAACCGGCGAATCACGTTGGACACATCGCGGTAGTATACCGCTGAGCTGAACGTGTTGCGCTTGATGTATTTGGTCCACCCCAACTCCACGGAATGGGTGTACTCAGGCAGCAGAAAGGGGTTCCCCTGGCGCAGATTGAGTGGATCGGTGTAGTTGGGGAAGGGGTTGAGCTGGCGCGTTCGTGGACGGTTGATGCGTCGGCTGTAGCTGAATTGCAGGATGTTCTCTTCGGACAAGTCATAGGACAGGTTGGCCGAAGGGAAGAAGCTGAGGTAGTTGTTCTCAAACGTCTTGCCTGTGGTAATCAGGCGTGAGGTGGTCAAGGCCTGCTCCAAGCGGCCACCGGCCTGCACGCCCCAGTCTCCAAATTTGCGTCCCCAAGTGGCATACGCACTGTGGATCTGCTCGTCGAATTCAAAATTGTTGCTGCGAGTCAGGTCGTTTTCAAAATTGCCTTCTTGATCCTCGAACCCGGCCACAAAATCGGTGCCCATGGTCCGGATGATGGACTTGACTCCAGTCTCGAACCGCCCCTCGTTTTCTAACGGGCGTTCATAGTCGGCTTGAAAGGTGTAGACGTCGGTGAAGTTGTCGGAGGTGTTGATTTCAGTGGGCACCAAGGTGTCTTGGACAGCACCGTCCAAATCGTACCAGCGCTGGGTAAAGGTGCTGGTGTTGTCGCCAAAAAAGCGGCTGTAAAAGGCGTCTGCCTTGAAAAAATGCTCACGACTTCCAAACTCCTCGCGGTAACCGACATTGAGGTCAAAACTGCCGCGGTTGTTGATGCCCGAAGTGCTTCGGTCATAGTGTTCTTCAAGTACGTTTTCGGGAGCCAAGATGCGGAAGTCGACCACCTCATTGTTGTCTTGATTGCGCAAACCGAGGTTGCCTGAAACACTCAGTGTACGTGACGGGGTTAAGTACCAATCGGCACCCAAGCGCATGGTATGCGAGGTGCCCAAGCGGCCGCCATCGGCAAATTGATCCAAGCGGTTGGTGTCGGTTTCCAGAAAATTGTCGCGCACCGTGGTGGATCGGCTGAAGCGGTCGTTGTAGCGAAAGCTGTAGCTGGAGGACACGTTCACTTTGCTGTTGCGCCAATTGAGGCCCAACGAACCGTCGTAGTTGTCCCCGGTGCCCAACGAGAGTTGGGTGTTGCCGTAGAAACCCTCCAGTTTGTTCTTTTTCAGCACCACGTTGATGATGCCCGCCATGCCGTCGGGATCGTATTTGGCCGAAGGGTTGGTGATCACCTCCACTTGGTCGATGAGGTTGGCGGGGATTTGGTCGAGCAGGGCTTCTCGGTCACCTCCAGTCAGCCCAGAGGGTTTGCCGTCGATCAAGACGGTGACGTTGGAAGAGCCGCGGAGCGAGATTTGTCCGTCGATGTCTACTTCGACCGAAGGGATGTTTTCGAGCACTTCGTTGGCCGAGCCGCCGGTGGTGGTGATGTTTTCGGCCACGTTGTAGACTTTCTTGTCCATCTGCACCTCCATGAAGCGTTTCTCTTCCACCACTTCGGCCACTCCCAGTTCGCTGATGGAGG